>NZ_RFAR01000109.1 GCF_003693445.1 Aquitalea palustris
ATGCGGTGATCGAGGAGAGCCTGCATCACGATGATTGATTCACAGTAAGTGTTGTACAGGGCGACGCAGCATGTGCTGCGTCGCTTTTGTGCGGTATGCATGGCAGGTGGTATGCCAGGTGGCTTGCCATCCGATGGGCGTGAAGGAATGAATGATGGGGAGGAATTGTCATGACGGTTTTGTTGGTTGATGACGATGTCGATTTTTGCCAGGTACTGGCGCGCTCCCTGCGACGGCACCAGCTGGATGTGCTGCTGGCACACAATGGCCGCGATGCCTTGTGCCATGCTGCCGACAGCTGTGAACGCATCATCCTGGATTTGAATCTGGGGGGTGAAAACGGGCTGAAGCTGCTGCCGGATCTCAAGGCACATTATTCTCGCAGCCAGATCCTGGTGCTGACGGGTTATGCCAGCATTGCCACCGCAGTGGAGTCGGTCAAGCTGGGGGCCATGCAGTATCTGTCCAAGCCGGCCTCGGTGGACGACATTCTGGCGGCCTTCAGCCAGAGGGAGCCGGATCCCGACTTGCCGATTGCCGATCGGCCGGTATCGGTCAGGCGGCTGGGCTGGGAGCATGTGCAGCGCATCCTGCTGGAGCACAATGGCAATGTTTCTTCCACTGCCCGCGCACTGGGCATGCACCGTCGCACCTTGCAGCGCATGCTGGCCAAGCATCCGCCCCCGGTGGCGCAGGCTTTGTCTGGTCGAGGTGCTCCGCCACGGCCTGGCGAGGCAGAGGATGGCGTTGAGTAGCCAAACAGTCGGCCTGTGACAATTTGCCACATGGTGGCGCCGCTGGCCGCCATCTATGATGTCGGGATTTGCCAGTCTGGCTGCTGCCATGCCTATTGCTGCCGACATTGCTTCCTTGTATTTGAACCATATTGTCGAACTGCGCCGCTACCTGAGTGGCAAGGTAGACAGTACCGCCCTGGCCGACGATCTGGCCCATGAAACCTTTGCCCGTGTCCTGGCAACGGACAAAGCGCTGGACGGTGTGCGTCAGCCGCGCGCCTTGCTGTTCTGCATTGCCCGCAACCTGCTGATCGACCACTACCGGGGCAAGGCGGCCCATGCCGGGGTAATGGTGCCGCTGGAGTCGTGTCAGCAACAGCCATCCGCCGCCCCCTCTCCCGAACGCATCGTGCTGGCCCGCCAGCAACTGGCCCAGCTGCGCCACGCGATAGACAGCCTGCCGCCACGCTGTCGTCAGGCCTTTGTCCGTTTCCGTTTTGATGGCATTTCGCAAAAAACACTGGCGGCCGAGTTGGGTATCACCCTCAATGCCGTGGAGAAACTGTTGATCCGCGCCATGCTGGCCTTGCGCCAGCAGCTGGAGTGGGCATGAGCCATGAGGCCGATGCCGCAGTCCGCCAACTGCGGGAAGAAGCAGCCCGCTGGTTGTTGCGCCAGCAAGAGGGGCTGACCCCCCAGCAGCAGGCAGAATTCCAGCGCTGGCATGATGCCGCCGCAGAACACCGCCAGGAATACGCCGCCCAGTGCCGCCTGTGGGGTGCCATGGACCAGCTGGCCAAAGCACCCGCGCGCCGACGCGGCCGGGCTGCCAGCCTGGGCTGCCTGTTGCTGGCGGCGCTCGGCGGCTGGACCTTGTTGCACTTGCCGGTGCAATCGGTGCTGCTCACCGCCTACGGACAAGGCAGCAGCCAATACCTGGCCGATGGCAGCAAGCTGACGCTGGGTGGACATAGCCGGGTACGGGTGGATTATCGCTGGGGCGAGCGGCAGTTGGTGGTGGAGCAGGGTATGGCCAGCATCCGGGTGGCACCCAATCCGCGCCCGCTGAAAGTGCTGGCCGGGGCAGGCGAGTTACGCGATATCGGCACCGAGTTTGCTGTGCTGCGCAGCGGGGATCAGGTAGCGGTGCATGTACAGCAAGGGCTGGTGGAGCTGCGTCTTGCCGGCCAGGTGCTGCAACTGGCTGCCGGACAGCAGGCCCGTTATCAGGGCCAGCATCTGACAGGGCCGTTATCCGCGGGCAGCTTTGACTGGCAGAGTGACACCTGGACTTTCAACCACCTGCCGCTGGGGGACTTGCTGCAGGCAGTCAATGGCCAGTCGGCGCAGTCATGGCGGCTGGAGGACCCGTCACAGGCCAGCCTCTTGCTCAGCGGCAGCGTACAGCGAGACGACCGTGACACCTTGCTGAACATGTTCACCAGCATGCTGCCCTTGCAGGCGCAGCGACAGCCGGATGGCACTGTTTTGCTGCGCAGAAAAAAATAAGTGCTGAGCCATGTCAGGTTGTGGACCCTTGTTTCGTCTTCCTTCTTGTCCGTGATGAACACTCAAAAGCAAAGAAACGAAGATGAAACAACGCTATCCATCCATGGGACTGGCCCTGCTGGTTTCCGCCCTGTTTTCCAGTGCCGCTCTGGCGCAAGATGTGACAGTCAACATTCCACCGCAAAGCCTGGCCTCAGCCCTGACCGGCCTGGCCGGGCAAACCGGCCTGCAACTGCTGTTTGCCAGCAATGAACTGGATGGTCAGCGCAGCGCCGGGCTCAATGGCACCATGTCGGCCGAGCAGGCGCTTGCCCGGCTGCTGCAAGGCAGTGGCTTGCAAGCACAAAAAACCGCCAGCGGCAGCTATATCATTGTCAAAGCAGCCAATCCCGCTAATGCACAGCTGATGCCGGAAGTGCTGGTGACGGCCAGCGCACTGGACAGCTACAAGGCCGACAAGGCTGCCATTTTTGGCAAAAAGCCGGTCAGCCTGCGCGAGATTGCCAACTCGGTATCGGTAGTGGGCAAGCAGCAAATGGAAGACCAGCACATGACCACGGTGGCCGATGCCATGCAGCAGGCCACCGGTGTCACTGTCATTGCCAACGACACCCTGAGTAATCAGTACCTGATTCGCGGTTATAACTCGGTCGGGGTGATGTATGACGGGGTGACGTCGTATAACGGCCTGTCGCCCTCGCACCAGTTTGACCTGCCTTTGTATGAAAGCATTGAGGTGCTGCGCGGCCCGGCCGGGCTGCTGCGCGGGGTGGGCGAGCCGGGGGGGATTGTCAATCTGGTAAAGAAAAAGCCGCAAAAAGACTTTGCCGCCAGTTGGGAAGCCAGTGCCGGCTCCTGGAGCAATAACCGTCTGGTGGGCGATGTCACCGGTGCCATGAATGAAAGCGGCACTGTCCAAGGCCGGCTGATTGCCAGCAGCGAAGACCGCGACTATTTTTACGACCACACCCACAGCAACAAGTGGCTGCTGTCCGGCATGCTGCGTTTCGAACTGAGCCCGCAAACCACCTTTGACATCAGCTATACCGGGCAGAACCAGACGGTGAAAGACCCGTGGTCCGGCTTGCCCACTTACACCACCACCGACAGTAATGGTCATTACCAGTTGCTGAAGGTATCGCCCTCTACCTTCAATGCCCCGGACTGGGGACGTACCAGTTACAACACGCAGGAGCTGTCCGCCGCGCTGGAACACAAGTTCGGCAATGAATGGGCCGCCAAGCTGAACGTGAACCACCGGGTGCAGGAGCTGTACTACAAATATGCCTATACCTCGTCCGGCCTGAACCCGCTGACCAATACCATCGACTACAGCACCATGCGCGGTGACTACACCTATACCCGCGACGGCATGGATATAAGCCTGTCCGGGCCGCTGGAAATGTGGGGCCGCAAGCATGACATGCTGCTGGGCTTCAATGTCGATGAATACAATAGCAAGGGCCGTTCCGGTCGCGGGCCGACTTATTCCGGGGTGGACTACGCCAGCGGTAGCAGCTTGGCCGAACCGGTGATCAACTACACCTCCGGCAGCGAAAGCAATACCCGGCAAAGTGGCTTTTATACCCAGGGCCGCCTGCACCTGACTGACGCCACCACCCTGCTGCTGGGGGCGCGCACCACCACCTTCCTGGCCAAGTCGCACAATATTGCCCCGTCCACCGTGACCGACTGGAAAGACGGTGCCAAGGCCAGCAATCGCGTCACGCCTTATGGCGGCCTGCTGTACGACTTCAGCCAGCAAGTGACCCTGTACGCCAGCTATGCCAATATCTTTGTGCCGCAAACCCAGCAAAAGGCGGATGGCTCCACGCTAGACCCGCGGGTCGGTCGTCAGTATGAAGTAGGGGCCAAGGGGGAGTTTCTGGATTCCAGGCTGGGTGCGACCCTGGCCTTGTTCAACATCCGTGACAAGAACCGCGCCTATGCCGACCCGGCCTATCCCAGTTCCAACTACTACCTGAATGCCGGTGAAATCGAATCGCAAGGGGTGGAGCTGGAAGTGCAAGGCAAGGTGAACAGCCGCTTTGACGTGACAGCCGGCTATACCTACATGACCACCACCTATCTGTCCGACCCCAGCAATCAGGGAAAGACCTACTCGATCCAGACCCCGCGCAACCAGTTCAAGCTGTGGAGCAACTACACCTTTGCCGATACCGGCTGGCTCAAGGGCTACTCGCTGGGTGGCGGCCTGATTGCCCAAAGCCGTGCGCAAAGCTCGCGCGGCTGGTCGGACGAGGTGGTGAACAGCGGCTATGTGGTGGCCAATGCCCGTATCGGCTACCAGTTCAACAAGAACTACAGCCTGGCGCTGAATATCAACAATCTGTTTGATACCCGCTACTACGCCTCGGTGGGCACGCCCAATATCTACAACTTCTATGGCGAACCGCGCAATGTCATGCTGACCCTGCGCGGCAAGTACTAAAAGCCGCTAACAAAACCTCGTAGAGCACCCGAGTCAAGGCGCGCCGA
>NZ_RFAR01000110.1 GCF_003693445.1 Aquitalea palustris
GGCATGTCGCCGATTTCATCCAGAAACAGCGTGCCGCCATCGGCCAGTTGCAGTTTGCCGCTGCGACCTTTCTTGTCCGCCCCGGTATAGGCGCCGGCGCTGGCACCGAATAGCTCGGCCTCCAGCAGGGTATCGGGAATGGCCGCCATGTTCAGGCTGACCAGCGGCTTGCCTGCCCGTGGCGAGGCAGCGTGAATGGCGTGGGCCAGCACTTCCTTGCCGGTGCCGGTTTCGCCCAGCAACAACACTGCCCCTTCCAGCGGTGCCGCCAGCCGCGCCTGGCGCTTGACCTCGCTGATCAGCGGGCTGTCACCGACAAAATGTTCAAAGCTGTATTTGGCACGGCGCGCCTGCGCCAGTGATTCGCGGGTCGCGGCCAGTTCCTCGGCCAGACGGGTGAATTTGGCCACCAGCGGAGCCAGTGACTGGATCTTGTCAAACAGGGCAAAGCCGACCGCACCAACGGTACGTCCTGTTGCATCTTTCAAGGGCAGGCGGGTCACCACCAGCTGGTCGTCGCCGGTAGCCATGATGTCCAGCAGCATGGGCTCGCCGGTGCGCAGGACTTCGCGCATCTGGCTATTGGGAATGACGTTTTCCACCGGCTGGCCCAGCGCGCTTTGCGGATCGGCAAAGCCGAAACGTTCGGCATAGCGGGCATTGATCCAGATGATGCGCGCCTGTGCATCCACAATGACCGTTCCCTGGTAGATATCGTCCATATGCTGGAACAGCGACTGCATCGCCCATTGCCGGACGTGATCATAATCTGCCAGTTCGGTAGCGGAGTGGGGCACGGTCTGTCCTTGGCCAAGGTGGATGCGGCAGATTACCACGCAGCTCGGGCGCATCGCCAAGCTGCGTGGTCGGCTTGCAATATTATATAAATATATATAATATAAATCATGCAAAAACGCCGAGGAGCTTTCCATGAGTCATGACTACACCGCATTGGCCCGCGATCTGGGTAGCAAGCTGGCAGAATTCCGCCGCGAAATACCCGAAACCATGAAGGGCTTTGGCCAGATGAGCCGCGCCGCCCATGCCGACGGCGCGCTCTCCAACAAAACCAAGGAGCTGATCGCGCTGGCTATCGGCATCGCCAGCCGTTGCCAGGGCTGTCTGGCCTTCCACAGCAAGGCGCTGGTGGAGCTGGGCTGTACTCGCGCCGAATTCATGGAAATGCTGCAGGTGGCGGTCTACATGGGGGGCGGGCCATCGCTGATGACCGCAGCCGAGGCCTTGCAGGCTTTTGAAGAGTTTGGTGGTGAGAAACCGGCGGCTGCCTGATCTGGCACAGCAAACGCATGCCCCAATAGCAAAGCCCCGCATTGCGGGGCTTTGTCATGTCTGTGGCCGGCTCAAATCGCCAGGATGGCGGCTACCACGCGGCGGTCTTCCGCCATCAGGATGTTGAAGGTGCGACAGGCGGCCTGGGTATCCATCACATCCACGCCGATGCCGGCATTGACCAGCGCGGCCATCAGGCGCGGGTGGAAAAAGCGCAGGCTGGCGCCGGAGCCGAACAGCACCAGCTCAGGTTGCAAATCCAGCAGCATGTTGAAATGTGACTCTGCCAGGCTGGAGAAATCAGCCACACCCCAGGGCTGTACGCTGTCCGGCGTCACGATCAGGTTGCCGTCGTGGCGTTCGGCATTGATCAGCACATGGCCTTCGCCATAACCGGTAAACAGGTTTTTGCCCTGTCCCAGGGCCTGATGCATTTTCATGGGCTCGCTTTCCTGCAAGGGTAATGGTGGTGCTGGTGTCTGGTGTTGCGACACGGTGCGCAAGCGCGCACTCCGTAATGCAGTGCAGCACGGTTTGGGATAGGATTATACCCTGACCTGCCGTTGCCGGACGGTGTCGCCAATGGCCGGGACAGACAAGGGACTCTAATGAAAGACAACAAACCGCGCCGCCGCAAGACCGCCGCAGTGTCCGGGGCGCGGCCCGTGACGGAAAAACAGGCCACCATGCAGCCAGTACACAAATCGCAGAAGCTCGCCAATGTTTGCTACGACATCCGTGGCCCGGTGCTTGAGCATGCCAAGAAGATGGAAGACGAAGGCCATCGCATCATCAAGCTGAATATCGGCAATCCTGCGCCATTCGGTTTTTTTGCGCCGGATGAAATCATCGAAGACGTCATCGTCAACCTGCCGTCCGCCTCCGGTTATTCCGATTCCAAGGGCCTGTTCGCCGCGCGTAAATCCATCATGCATTACGCCCAGGAAAAACAGCTGCCCAATGTCAGCATGGACGACATCATCATCGGCAATGGCGTGTCCGAGCTGATCGTGATGGCCATGCAGGCGCTGCTGGACAATGGCGACGAAGTGCTGGTGCCGGCACCGGACTATCCGCTGTGGACCGCCGCCGTCAGCCTGGCCGGTGGCAAGGCGCTGCATTATGTCTGTGACGAAGAGCAGGGCTGGTTCCCCGATATCGACGACATCCGCGCCAAGATCACCCCCAATACCCGCGCCATCGTGGTGATCAACCCCAACAACCCCACCGGTGCCGTGTATCCGCCGGCACTGTTGCAGCAGATTGTCGATCTGGCGCGCCAGCATCAGCTGATCATCTACGCCGACGAAATCTACGACAAGGTGTTGTACGACGCAGTCAAACACACCTCCATCGCCGCGCTGGCGCCGGATCTGCTGGTAGTCACCTTCAATGGCCTGTCCAAGAACTACCGCGCCTGTGGCTATCGCGCCGGCTGGATGATTCTGTGCGGCGAGAAAAAACATGCGCGCGACTATATCGAAGGCCTGAACATGCTGGCCTCGATGCGGCTGTGTGCCAATGTACCGGCGCAGTTTGCCATCCAGACTGCCTTGGGCGGTTACCAGAGCATTGACGACCTGGTGGCGCCCAGCGGCCGGCTGGCCCGCCAGCGCGATCTGGCGCACAAGCTGCTCACCGACATTCCGGGCGTGACTTGCGTCAAGCCGCAGGGTGCCTTGTACCTGTTCCCGCGCTTGGACCCCAAGGTCTACCCCATCAGCGACGACCAGCAGTTCATTCTGGAACTGCTGCAGGAAGAAAAAGTGTTGCTGGTGCAGGGCAGCGGGTTTAACTGGATTGCGCCGGATCACTTCCGCGTGGTATTCCTTCCTAACTCGGATGACCTGATCGAAGCGATAGGTCGCATCGCCCGTTTCCTGGCACGTTACCGCCAGCGTCACGGCACGGCCTGATGCCCGATGCAGCCGGCGGCGCAACAGCCCGCCGGCTGTGTCATCCGCGTGAAGACCTCCTGGCAAGCCGGTATGGCCGCCTTGCCAAGAGGCCGTCGGCCCGGGACAAAACACTAGAGACAGACATGGAGATGGTAATGAAACCGATCAATATTGGCCTGATGGGCGTGGGGACTGTCGGTGGCGGTGTCGCCACCGTACTCAAGCGCAATGCCGAGGAAATCGCCCGCCGTGCCGGCCGCGAAATCCGGCTGACCATTGCCTCGCGCCGCAATCTGGAGCTGGCACGTCAGCTGGTGGGCGATGAGGTCAAACTGGTTGCCGATGCCTTTGCCGTGGTCAATGATCCGGAAGTCGATATCGTGGTCGAGCTGATCGGTGGCGACACCGTGGCCAAGGAACTGGTGCTCAAGGCCATTGCCAATGGCAAGCACGTGGTGACGGCCAACAAGAAGCTGCTGGCGGTACACGGCAATGAAATCTTCGCCCGCGCCCAGGAGCAGGGCGTGATGGTGGCCTTCGAGGCGGCCGTGGCCGGTGGCATCCCCATCATCAAGGCGCTGCGCGAGGGCCTGTCGGCCAACCGTATCGAATGGATCGCCGGCATCATCAATGGCACTTCCAACTTCATCCTTACCGAAATGCGCGAGAAGGGTGCCAGCTTTTCCGACGTACTGGCCGAAGCCCAGCGCCTGGGTTATGCCGAAGCCGATCCCACCTTCGACATCGAAGGTCACGACGCCGGCCACAAGCTCACCATCATGGCGGCACTGGCCTTTGGCATCCCCATGCAGTTCGATAGCTGCTATCTGGAAGGCATCAGCAAGCTGGATGGCGTGGACATCAAGTACGCTGAAGAACTGGGCTATCGCGTCAAGCTGCTGGGCTTCACCCGCCGCACCGATGCTGGCGTGGAGCTGCGCGTGCATCCGACGCTGATTCCGGAAAGCCAGCTGATTGCCAACGTCAACGGCGTGATGAACGCCGTGCTGGCCAAGGGCGATGCCGTCGGCCAGACCCTGCATTATGGTGCGGGTGCCGGCGCGCTGCCGACCGCCTCGGCCGTGGTGGCTGACATTGTCGACGTGACCCGCCTGCTGACCGCCGACCCGGAACACCGCGTGCCGCATCTGGCCTTCCAGCCGGACCAACTGAAAGACCTGCGTATCCTGCCGATTGACGAGGTATACAGCTCTTACTACCTGCGTATCGGCGCTGCCGACCGCGCCGGTGTGCTGGCCAATATCACCGGCCTGCTGGCGGAAAACGACATCTCCATCGAAGCGCTGATCCAGAAGGGCTCGGCCAGCGAAGGCAATGCCGAAGTGGTCATCCTCACCCACCGGGTGCAGGAAGGGGCCATCAACGCGGCCATCGCCGCCATCGAGGCACTGGACAGTGTGGCTGGCAAGGTAGTGCGCCTGCGCATGGAAGAACTCAACGACTAAGGCATTCGCCCCGTCATTGCCGACGGGGCGGCGACTGGATGGTTGCAATGGCAAGACTCTGGATGAATGGCGTAGGCATGGCCTGTGCCCTGACCGCTTCGGCGCTGTATGCCACGCCGCTGACGCCCGGCCAGCATAATCTGCTGCAGGGCTTCCTGATGCGCGGCTGTCTCAAGCGCACCCCGGCATCGGACGGGGTGGCCGAGCACTCCGACGCCCAGGTCCAGAAATACTGCCAGTGCGCCAGCGAGCACCTGGCCAACACCTTTACCTCGGAAGAAGTGATGGGGGTGTTGACCGGGCAGATCCGCAAGGACGATCCGCGCGGCAAGAAGCGGCTGGCAGAAGCCTCCGCTGCCTGTAGCCGTCATCTGGATGCCAGTAGCGCCGACTGAGACCCAGCTACCAAAATGGAAGACATCATGTCCACTCTCTCCCAACGCTTGCTGCTGTCACTGCTGCTGTTGCCACTGTCTGCCTGGGCCGATACGGCCAGTGGCAGTCTGGCGGACGATCCCAGCATGGCACCCTATGTGCAGAACTTCAGCCAGCTGATCAGCAAGGGCTGCATGACCAGCTTTGCCAATGACAGTACCAAGCTCAAGCAGCTGGAGCAACAGCTTGGACATGCCATTACCCAGCAAAACCGCAGCAGCTACTGTAGCTGTGCCGCCGACAAGGCCATGCAGGCACTGACCATGGATGACCTGAGCGAAGCCGTGGCCAATAGCATGTCCGGCAGCGGCAGCAATACCTTCAAGGCCTTTTCACCCGAGATCAAGAAAAAGATCGTCAAGGCCAGTTTTCAATGTCTGGACAGGTTGACCAACTGATCATGAAGTACCTCAGCACACGTGGCGGCATGCAGCCGCAAAGTTTCAGCGACATCCTGCTCATGGGCCTGGCACCGGATGGTGGCCTGGCGTTGCCGGAAAGCTACCCGCAGATCAGCCGCAGCCAGCTGGATGCCTGGCGTGGTCTGTCTTATGCCGAACTGGCCTTCGAAATCATCCGCCTGTTCGCCACCGACATTCCCGAGGCCGACCTCAAGGACATCGTCGACCGTACCTATACTGCTGCGGTGTTTGGCAGTGCCGACATTACCCCGGTCAAGCGCCTGTCCGATGGCCTGGTGATTCTGGAACTGTCCAATGGCCCGACGCTGGCCTTCAAGGACATGGCCATGCAGCTGCTGGGCAACCTGTTTGAATATGTGCTGGCCAAGAAAGGCCAGTCGCTGAATATTCTGGGTGCCACCTCGGGCGATACCGGCAGTGCCGCCGAATACGCCATGCGCGGTAAAAAGGGTATCAATGTCTTCATGTTGAGCCCGGATGGCCTGATGAGCGCCTTCCAGCGTGCACAAATGTTCAGCCTGCAGGATGCCAACATCCACAACATCGCCATCAAGGGCATGTTCGATGACTGTCAGGACATCGTGAAGGCGGTGCAGAACGACCACGCCTTCAAGGCCAGATACCAGATCGGCACCGTCAACTCCATCAACTGGGCCCGCGTAGTGGCGCAGGTGGTGTATTACTTCAAGGGCTATTTCAACGCCACCAGCAGCAATGACGAACAGGTCAGCTTCTGTGTGCCGTCCGGCAACTTCGGTAATGTCTGCGCCGGCCATATCGCCCGCCAGATGGGCTTGCCGGTGCAGCGCCTGATTGTGGCCACCAATGAAAACGACGTACTGGACGAATTCTTCCGTACCGGTGTCTATCGCCCGCGCGGCACGGCCAATACCTATGTGACTTCCAGCCCGTCCATGGATATTTCCAAGGCCTCCAACTTCGAGCGCTTCGTGTTCGACCTGCTGGGCCGTGATGGCACAGCGGTCAAGGCGCTGTGGGCCGATGTCGATGCTGGCAAGGGCTTCGATCTGTCTGCCAAGCTGGCCGATGCAGCCAGCAAGTTCGGTTTTGTGTCCGGCAAAAGCAATCATGCCGACCGCCTGGCCACCATCCGTGCACTGGACGCCAGCGATGGCGTGGTGGTGGATACCCATACTGCCGACGGCATCAAGGTGGCACGCGCGTTGCGTCTGGCGGGTGAAACCGTGGTCTGCCTGGAAACGGCGCTACCGGCCAAGTTTGCCGATACCATCCGCGAAGCGCTGGACCGCGATCCGCCGCGTCCGGCTGGTTTTGATGGTCTGGAAGACCTGCCGCAAAAAGTGGTGGTATTCGACGCCGACGCCGCACGGGTCAAGGCCTTCGTCGAACAGACACTGGCCGGCTGAAGTTTGCCCATCTCAGCCAGACAGGCTCCGTCAGGAGCCTGTTTTTCATTGCAGCTTGCAACTGTTGCCAGCTTTGCCACTCTGATGGCAGTCGGCTTGTGCCGATACGCATTGGCAACCGGACTGGATACAATGGCAGGATGAAATTCCCTTATCTGTTTCTGAGCATGCTGCTGTCCAGCATGGTGTGCGCTGCGGCCAACCAGGACATGGCGGCGCTGGAAAAACTGGCCGACCGCTTCATGCAGCAGGAGGTCAGCCAACGCCAGGCCAGCTACAAGCTGGGGCGGCTGGATCGGCGGCTGGTGCTGCCCGCCTGCAGCAGCCCCAAGGTGGATTGGTCCAATACCGCCCAGACTAGTGGCAATACCAGCCTGGTGATTGTCTGCCCCGACAGCGGCTGGAGTATCCGGCTGCCGGTGGCTGTCAGTGAAAAGCAGTTGGGGGTGGTACTGACCCGCTCGGTGGCGGCCGGCGAGGTGCTGCAGGCCGGGGATGTGAAACTGGTGGAAATGGCCAATCCCGCGATGGCGCGCAATGTCATCAACAACGTTGACCTTGCGGTGGGCCAGAGCATGCGCAGCGGGGCCCCGGCCGGCAGCTGGCTACGCAGTTTCATGGTGCATGCCCCTTATGCGGTGCGCGCCGGGCAGCCAGTGAAGGTGTCGGCGGGTGGCGACGGTTTCAGCGTTCTGTCCGAAGGCACGGCCAATGGCAATGCCGCCGTCGGTGAGGCGGTGTCGGTCCGGCTCAGTGGTGGCCGGGTGGTGCGCGGAATGGTACAGCCGGATGGCACCGTCAGTCTGTCCTACTGAATAAAATTTCAAGAGATTGCTTTTTCAGCCGATAATAGATCAAACCCCTCGTTAGTTTGGAAGGTCCCACCATGAAAATCGACAACTCGGGCAGTGCGGTTGGCGCCTATGCCAACCAAAGCAAGCTGGCCAAGCGCGATGCCGGCACGCAAGCCACTGCTGCCAGCTCGGCCCCGACCGATAGCGTGGAAATCAATCCGCTGGCCAGCCGTATCAGCGCACTGGCTAGCCAGGCAAGCGATAGCGAACCATCGTTCGATGCCGCCAAAGTGGATGCCATCAAGAGCGCCATTGCATCCGGCAGCTTTTCGGTCGATCCGGGCAAGATCGCCGACAGCCTGATCGCTTCCACCAAAGAGTTGCTGAACCAGTAAGCCCGGCAAAATGGTTGACGCTGCCATGAATCAACAACAAGGCTTTGCCGAGCTGTGCCAGGCTGAAACGGCCCATGTGCTGCGCCTGGTGGAACTGCTGCAGCAGGAGCAGCAGGTGATGATTGCCGGTCAGGTGCATCTGCTGGAAGCGCTGGCTGACAGCAAGAGCAAGGTACTGGACGAGTTGGCCAGACAGTCGCAGCAGCGCGGCCAGTTGATGAAGACGCTGGGCCTGTCTGATAGCGATACCGTATATATCTGGCTGGCGGACAAACCGGCCGAGCGCCAGGCCTGGCTGGCCCTGGAAGACCAGATTCACCGCGCCCAGGGCATCAACCAGCTCAATGGCAGCTTTATCGAGCAGCAACTGGGGCAGGTCGAAGAATCGCTGGCAGTTCTGCGTCAGGCAGCTGCCGCGACACTCAGCTATGATCGTGGCGGCCAGCAGCCGCAACCGGTAGGCGGTCGCCGCTTTCTCGGTTCAGCCTGAGTCTGTTTTCTCGCTGTTTCTCCCGCCTGCTGCTGCGATGTGGTGGGCGCATCTGCCCCTTATGTGGTATCTTCGCCGCTAGGCCTGAGCAAACCACCATCCAAAAATCTGATGACCCTGATTTCCCTGATATTTGCGCTGGCACTTGAACAGCTGCGCCCACTGGGCAACCGCAACCGCGTCTGGCATGTGTTTACCCGTTATGCCAATCATCTGGAACGCAACCTGAATGCCGGTGCCAACCGGCATGGCGTATTTGCGTGGATGCTGGCCATCCTGCCGCCGGTGTTGCTGAGCCTGCTGGTGTATTACGCCCTGTATGCGGCCAACCCGCTGCTTGCCATCCTGTGGAACGTGCTGGTGCTTTATCTCACCATGGGCTTCCGTCACTTTTCCAGCGCTTTTTCCGAGATTTCCCTGGCTTTGGCCGAGGGGCGTGATCTGGATGCACGTATCGCACTGACGCGCTGGACCGGTTTGCCGGCAGCAGAATTGTCGGTGGGCGAGATTTCACGGCTGGCCATCGAGCAGGGTGTGGTAGACAGCTATCGTCACGTGTTCGGCACCATGTTCTGGTTCGTACTGCTACCGGGACCGTCCGGTGCCTTGCTGTACCGTCTGTGCAGCATGCTGGGCCAGAAATGGGGTGGTCGTCAGGCTGAGGAAGACCGTTTTGGTCGCTTTGCCGGCAGTGCTGCTGCCTGGCTTGACTGGTTGCCGGTGCGTCTGACTGCAGCCAGCTTCGCCGTAATGGGCGATTTTGAAGACGCGGTTTACTGCTGGCGCTCGCAGGCGAAAACCTGGGGTAATTACGCTAACGGCATTCTGCTGGCCTCGGCGGCTGGCGCGCTGGGCGTCAAACTGGGCGATCCGCTCCGACAGGATTACACCATCAAGTTCCGGCCTGAACTGGGCCTGGGCGACGAGGCTGATCCAGGCTTTCTGAAAAGTGCCGTCGGACTGGTGTGGCGCTCGGCCCTGTTATGGTTGTTTGTCGTCCTGTTGCTCAGCGTAGCCAATCACATGGCCTGATGCCTGCCAACCGCCGCCCGTGATGGGCGGCGTTGCCATTTCAGCACGGCCATGTTCATGAACAAGGGGATGCGTCGCCCGCTGCGCCGCCATCACCCAACCGAATTGCAGGAGCACACACATGCTGTTTTCCGAACTCGGGCTGTCGCCCGAGATTCTTCGTGCCATTGAAGAACAAGGCTATACCGAGCCTACCCCCATCCAGGCCAAGGCCATTCCGCTGGTATTGTCTGGTCGCGATCTGCTGGCCGCTGCCCAAACCGGTACCGGCAAGACTGCCGCTTTCATGCTGCCCATCCTGGAGCGGATGAAGAAATTCGCCAATACCAGCGTATCGCCGGCCATGCATCCGGTGCGGGCGCTGGTGTTGTCGCCCACGCGTGAACTGGCCGACCAGATCGGCGTCAACGTCAAGACCTATACCAAGTATTTGCCGCTGCGTGCCACCACCGTATTCGGCGGCATGAATATGGACCCGCAGACAGCCGAATTGCGCCGTGGCATGGAAATCGTCATCGCCACCCCGGGCCGCCTGCTCGACCATATCCAGCAGAAAACCATCCAGCTGAACAAGGTGGAAGTGCTGGTGCTGGACGAAGCCGACCGCATGCTGGACATGGGCTTCAT
>NZ_RFAR01000111.1 GCF_003693445.1 Aquitalea palustris
CAGACCAATCTGCTGGCACTGAATGCCGCCATCGAAGCCGCGCGTGCCGGCGAACACGGCAAGGGCTTTGCCGTGGTGGCGGCAGAAGTGCGCAAGCTGGCCGAACGCAGCCAGATCGCCGCCCAGGAAATCAGCCAGGTTGCCGCCGGCAGCGTCGGCCTGGCCGAGCAGGCCGGCAAGTTGCTGGGGGAAATGGTTCGCTCCAGTGGCCGTACTGCCGATCTGGTGCAGGAAATCGCCGCCGCCTCCAATGAGCAGGCCAGCGCGGTCAACCAGATCAGCAGTGCCGTCCAGCAACAGAATGCCACCACCCAGCAAACCGCCTCGGCCAGCGAGGAACTGGCCTCCACCGCCGAACAGATGAGCAGCCAGGCGGAAAATCTGCTG
The DNA here is from genome assembly GCF_003693445.1 of Aquitalea palustris. Classification (GTDB taxonomy): domain Bacteria; phylum Pseudomonadota; class Gammaproteobacteria; order Burkholderiales; family Chromobacteriaceae; genus Aquitalea; species Aquitalea palustris. The sequence goes on from NZ_RFAR01000111.1 coordinate 388, forward strand.
GAGCTGGTGAGCTTCTTCCGCTTGCACGACGGCACAGCCCCACTCCCCTCCAGCAGCAGAGGCGGTGCCGGAAAGTACGGCATGCCACAGCAGCTGCGCCGTGTCGCTGCCACTGCGACCGACGAGTCCGACTACATCCGTTACTAGGCCGCGAGTCATGGGCGCACAACAACACTGGCGCAAAGCGAAACAGGCTGCCGTGGCCCCACCGCCGCCGCCATCGCTGCTGCAATACCTGCGGCTGCGGGCCGGGCCACACCAGCTGGGCCTACCCATCGAAGTCGTGCGCGAACTGCTGGAGTACCAGCCGCTGACCACGCTGCCGAACATGCCGCCACCGTTGTGCGGCATGCTCAACCTGCGTGGCAGCGGCGTACCGGTCATTGAACTGGCGCAATGTCTGGGGCTGCCCGCCGCTGCACCACAGCGCCGCAGCTGCATCATCATCCTGCAACTGGCCGACAGCCAGCCGTCACGGGAAATCGGCATACTGGTCGACGAAGTGTATGCCGTGCTGGAACTGGCACGCAGCGAGATCGAGGATGCACCGCAACTGGGAGGCCTGCTACCCGAGCACTTCATTGCCGGCCTGCTGCGCGAAGCGCAGGGCTTTACCGTGCTGCTGGATGCCAAGCGCCTGCTGTCGCTGGACGAGCTGGCACGGCTCGCTCCCGCAGCGGTGCCATCAGCGCAGCCGGACTTACTGCTGCAGGAGGATGCCCATGACTAGGCAGAGCGAACCGGAGCAGTACCTCAGCTTCCAGCTGGGTACCGATGTCTTCGCCTGCAATATCCTGCAGGTGAAGGAAATCCTGGAATATCACCGACTGACCAGCGTGCCGCAAATGCCAGCTTTTGTGCACGGGGTAATGAATCTGCGCGGTACGGTAGTGCCGGTCATCGACCTGGCCCAGCGCTGCGGCCGGCCCGCCAGCACCATCTTGCGCCGCAGCTGCATCGTCATTCTGGAAGCCGGCCAGGAAGGGCAGCGGCAGTATGTCGGCATACTGGTGGATGCAGTACACGAAGTGATCAGCCTGACTGCCGACGACATCCTGTCCGCACCAGCCTTTGGCAACCATCTGCGGCCGGATTTCATTGCCGGTGTCACTCACCGGCAACATGGTTTCATCATGCTGCTGCAAATGGACAAAGTGCTGTCCATCGAGGAGATGGCCAGCCTATCCGCCCCGGCGGGGGTGCAGATAAAGGCGGAAAGCCTCTGCCTGATGGGCTAGATTGGATGAGGGCCTGTTCCTGCATGCATGCAGTAGCGCAGGCTCGACCACGCCGCAGAGGCAAGCTTATCGCCCCTGCCACCGGTTTCTGCATGGAGTCGCTGCGCTGCAGCCGCCAAGTGAAAGCATCATGACCAGCAGCCCGCGCAAGGAAGTGTTTCTGCACCCCGGCGAATGGATCTTCTCCGACCGGGAGCATGTCATCAGCACGCTGCTGGGCTCCTGCGTGTCCATTGTGCTGTGGCACCCGCAACTGCAAGTGGGCGGCATGTGCCACTACCTGCTGGCACACCGCAGCGAGCGGGGCAGCCGCGAGTTGTCCGGCCGTTATGGCGACGAGGCCATGTTGCTGTTACTGCGCGAAGTACTGGCCACCGGACGGCCTCTGCAGGAATTCCGGGTCAAGCTGATTGGCGGCGCAGCCATCTTGGCCACGCTGGAAGGAGAACACGGCAGCAACGATGTTGCCGCACGCAATGCCGACATGGCCCGTTTGCTGGCACGGCAACTGGGGCTGGCGGTGCAGGCAGAGGATCTGGGCGGGGCTTGTCCCAGAATGGTGGTGTTTGATGTGCAATCCGGTGATGTCTGGGTGCGCCTGTCGCAGGATCACGATACGGGCGCCACGCTGGCCGGCAAAAAAAGGAAAAAAGCATGAGCATCAAGGTCATGATTGTCGACGACTCCGCCGTGGTACGGCAGGTATTGAGCGAAGTCTTCAACGCCAGCAGCGGCATCGAGGTGATGGATGTGGCCACCGACCCCATCGTCGCCATGGAAAAAATGAAGCAGCACTGGCCGGATGTCATCGTGCTGGATGTGGAAATGCCACGCATGGATGGCATCACCTTTCTCAAGCAGATCATGGCCAGCCGCCCCACCCCGGTGGTGATCTGCTCCTCGCTCACCCAGAAGGGGGCCGACATCAGCATGCAGGCCATGGCTGCCGGTGCGGTGGAGGTGATTGCCAAACCGCATGCCGGGGTGAAGCAGTTTTTGCAGGACAGCAACAATCTGCTGATCCAGGCGGTCAAGGGCGCGGCAGCGGCCCGCATGAGCCGCATGCGCACCCTGCCGCCCACACCACTGGAAAGCCGCCCCAAATTGTCGGCCGATGCCATCCTGGCTGCACCCACCGGGCAACAGATGTTCCAGACCACCGAACGCATTGTCGCCATCGGCACTTCCACCGGCGGCACCCAGGCGCTGGAGGCCATTCTCACCAAGCTGCCACGCACCTGTCCGGGGCTGGCCATCGTGCAGCACATGCCGGAAAAATTCACCGCTTCCTTTGCCGAACGGCTGGACCGGCTGTCGGAAATCGAAGTCAAGGAAGCAGCCACGGGCGACCGCATCCTGCCAGGCCGGGCACTGATTGCCCCCGGCGGCAAGCACATGATGATCAAGCGCAGTGGTGCTTACTACCAAGTGGAAGTGGTGGACGGGCCACTGGTCAGCCGCCACAAGCCCTCGGTCGATGTGCTGTTTCGCTCGGCCGCCAAATTCGCCGGCAAGAACGCACTGGGCATCATCATGACCGGCATGGGCGACGACGGTGCCAAAGGGCTGAAGGAAATGCATGATGTTGGCGCCCGCACCATCGCCCAGGACGAAGACAGCTGCGTGGTGTTCGGCATGCCCAAGGAGGCCATCAAGCTGGGGGCCGCCGATGAGGTCATCGCGCTGGATGCCATGGCCAAGGCCATTTGCCGCTAAGGGAGAGCCGTTCATGCAGTTGACCACCCTGCAGGATGTGCTGATCGTCGACGACAGCCACCTGCACCGACAGCTGGCCAGCGAACTATGCAGCCAGCTGGGATTTACCCGCATTCGCCACGCGGTCAACGGCGAGGAAGGCATGGCGCTGGTGCGCCAGCAAGTGCCGGACCTGATGCTGCTCGACCTGGAGATGCCACGCATGGACGGCGTGCAGGTCATGCAACAGCTGGCGCTGGAGAAACTGACGCCCTACATCATCCTGACCTCGGGCAAGGATTACATCCTGATTTCCACGCTGGAGCTGATGGGCAGCGGACTGGGGCTGCCGGTGCTGGGGGGCTTGAAAAAACCGCTGCAAGCCGGAGAGCTACAGGACCTGCTGGCACGGCTTAGCCTGCAGTCGGCCAAGAGCAAGGAAAGCTGCGCGCTGTGCGATGCGGCCGAAGTCCGCCAGGCACTGGAACAGCAGCAGATCATTCCCTATTACCAGCCCAAGATCGACCTGGGCAGTGGCCAGCTCAAGGGCACGGAAATGCTGGCGCGCTGGCTGCACCCCAGTCGCGGGCTGATCATGCCGGGCAGCTTCATCCCGGTCATCGAGCAATATGGCTGGGCCACCGAGCTGACGCTCACCATGCTGGAGCAAGGCCTGCAGCAATGGCAGGAATGGACCCGCCAGGGCCTGCGCCTGCCATTGTCCATCAATCTGTCCGCCCGTTCGCTGCAGGGCGGCACCCTGGTCGACGAAATGGCAAGCCGCGTGCAACGTGCCAGGGTTCCCGCCCGCTACATTACCTTTGAAATCACCGAAACCGCCATCGCCGACAATCTGCCGGAAGCCATCGGCATGGCCGCGCGCTTGCGACTGGCCGGCTTCGGCCTGTCCATCGACGATTTCGGCACTGGCTTTGCCACCTTGCAACAGCTCACGCACTTTCCCTTCACCGAGCTGAAAATCGACCGCTCGCTGGTGACCGCCATTGGCAGCAAGCCGCATTTGCAAGCCATCGCCAACAGCATCATCGAGCTGGGGCAGCGCATGCAGCTGACCACGGTCGCCGAGGGCATAGAAACCCGGCAAGACATGGAGCTGATGCAGGCACGCGGCTGCAATCTGGGGCAGGGTTATTACATTGCCCGGCCCATGGAAGCCGCACTCATGCAGAGTTGGGCCAAGCAGCGCCAGCACATGGCCGGCGAGATGCCGCCGGCCATCAGTTAGGCGGCGGCAAGCCGGATCAGGGCAAACGCCACAAGGGTGGTTCGTCCATCAGGGCGATCTGCTCGCGCAGCGACAGGATCTGCTCTTCCCAGAAGCGCGGCTGGGCAAACCAGGGAAAGGCAGCCGGGAAAGCCGGATCATGCCAGCGCCGCGCCAGCCAGGCCGAATAATGCAGCAGGCGCAAGGTACGCAAGCCCTCCAGCAAATACAGCTCGCGCACATTGAAATCGCAGAAATCCTCGTATCCCGCCAATACATCCGCCAGCTGCGCTGACTGCTCCTCGCGCGAGCCGGACAGCAACATCCACAAATCCTGCAAGGCCGGCCCCATGCGGCTGTCGTCGAAGTCGACAAAATGCGGACCATCGTCGGTCCACAGCATGTTACCGTTATGGCAATCGCCATGCAGGCGCAACTGGCGCACCGTGCCGGCACGGTCAAAGCAGCGCCGCACGCCATCCAGCGCCTGGGCCGCCACACCGCGATACACTTCGCGCAGATCAGGCGGCAACAAATTGTTGGCCAGCAGATAGTTCACCGGCTCCACCCCGAAACTGTCGATATCCAGCTGCGGCCGCTGGGCATAATCCTCTATCTGCCCCAGTGCGTGAATCCGCCCCAGGAAACGGCCAATCCACTCCAGCGTGTGGCTGTCACCCAGCTCCGGCACCCGTCCGCCACGGCGGGCGAACAGGGCAAAACGGAAACCACCATGCTGATGCAGGCTGGCACCGTCAAACAGCAGTGGCGGCACCACCGGAATCTCGCGCTCGGCCAGCTGCTGGCTGAACGCATGCTCCTCCAGGATCTGCGCATCGCTCCAGCGCTGCGGGCGGTAAAACTTGGCCACCAGCGGCGGGCCTTCTTCCATGCCCACCTGATAGACGCGGTTTTCATAGCTGTTGAGTGCCAGCAGGCTGCCAGAGGCCCGCAGGCCCAGGCTTTCCACCGCATCCAGCAGCGCATCCGGCGTCAGGCCGGCAAAGGGGGGGGTGGCATCATGTGTCATCGCGCCATTATACGTGCAGTTGCACAGCCGCTACCCATTGCTGCGTCGGCTCGGCTAGTATGCAAGGAGGGAGTCCTCCCCCACTTGCAGGAGCCACACCATGCATACCCGTGATCCACAGCAGGACCACAGACTGTTATCGCTCCCCGCTGATATCGCCGAAGCCACCTGGAGCGGCTGGCAATGCATCGCCCATACCCTGCACCGCCAACGCTGCGAACCGGCAAGGGATCAGCAAAGCCAGTGGCGGCACATCCTAGGCTGGCTGGCCGGCAATCTGCTACTGGTGGCCCTGCTGTATCTGCTATACCGATTTTCCCGATTCTGAGAAGGCCCCATGGAGCTGAAAAACCTGTACGCCCGCCTGCCCTCGGTAGACCGGCTGCTCAATCACCGCCTGCTGGAAAAGGTCATCGACCGCCATGGCAGCGCCGCACTGGCCGAGGCCGTGCGCCAGACCCTGGATGAAGCACGCCAGCACATCCGTGCCAATAACAGCCTGCCCGACTGGGCCGCAGACGAACAACAACTGGCACAGGCCGCCAGCCAGCGCGTGGCCAGCCGCCAGCAGATGCAGATGCGGCCGGTGTTCAATCTCAGTGGCACCGTGCTGCATACCAATCTGGGCCGCGCGCCAATGGCCGAGGCCGCCGTGGAGGCGGTCAGCCACGCCATGCGCGAGTCGGTGACACTGGAATACGATCTGGACGGGGCTGGCCGTGGTCATCGGGATACCGCCATCAGCGGATTGCTGCAGGAGCTGACCGGCGCCGAAGCCGCCTGCGTGGTCAACAACAATGCCGCTGCCGTGCTGATCCTGCTCTCCACCGTGGCAGCCGGACGTGAAGTCGTGGTATCGCGTGGCGAGCTGGTGGAAATCGGCGGCGCCTTCCGCATGCCGGATGTGATGCGCCAGGCCGGCTGCCGGCTGGTGGAGGTGGGCGCCACCAATCGCACCCATCTGCGCGATTACAGCCAGGCCATCAATGCGGAAACCGGGCTGCTGATGAAGGTACACACCAGCAACTACCATATCGAAGGTTTCACCCACAGTGTCAGCGAAGCCGAACTGGCCGAACTGGCCCGCCACCACGGCTTGCCGGCGGCCACCGATCTGGGCTCGGGCGCGCTGATCGACCTGTCCGCCTACGGGCTGCCGGCCGAACCCATGCCGCAGCAGATGATTGCGCAGGGGGTGGATCTGGTGAGCTTTTCCGGCGACAAGCTGCTGGGCGGACCGCAAGCCGGGCTGATCATCGGCAAGAAAAGCTGGATAGACAAAATCCAGAAACACCCGCTCAAGCGCGCCCTGCGCTGCGACAAGATGACCTTGGCTGCACTGGAAGCCACGCTGCGGCTCTACCTGCAGCCAGACAAGCTGACACAACAGTTGCCCACCCTGCGCCGGCTGACCCGCCCGCAAGCCGACATGCAAGAACAGGCCACGCGCCTGCTGGACAGCCTGAGCAGCTTTGCCGGAGCCGAGTTCGACACCGCCAGTGCCGCCTGCCTGTCGCAGATTGGTAGCGGCTCGCTACCGGTAGACCGCCTGCCCAGCTGGGCCATCACCTTCAGTGCCCTTGATGGCCGCGGCAGCACGCTGGAAGCACTGGCCAGCCGCCTGCGCAGCCTGCCCGCGCCGGTGATAGGCCGGCTATTCGATGGCAAGCTGTGGCTGGACCTGCGCTGCCTGGAAGATGAAGCGGCGTTTCTCGCCAACCTGCAGCCGGCAGACTCAGCCAGCTAGCCGTGCCAGCGGCTCCAGCCCTGGATCAGCACAAAGGCTGCCACCGCCCAGCTCAGCGTGGCGGCGGCCAGTGCCCAGGGCAGACGCAGGCGGTCGACCAGGCAATACAGGCTGAACAGATAGACAAAATACGGTAGCAAGGACCACATGCCGAACAGCACGGTGGTTTTCAGCGCAAGCGCACCGCGCTCGCTACCGACAATGTAGTGGGCAATCAGCGCAAAAGTGGGAAACAGTGGCACCAGGCCGGCAATATAATAATTGCGCGAGCGCGACAGCAGGCTGATCAGCACCACCGCCAGCGCACCGAGCAGAGACTTGAGCAATAGAGCCAAGATCATTCCGTAACAGTATGGATAACAGTGGCTATTCTGACATGATCAGCCACTAACCCCGGCGAAATGCAGATCATTCTTATTATTGTTTTTATTTACCGAAAAATAAAAACCAATTAATAAAAACTTAAGCCAGCTATGGCATACTGCATTCCCCACCCGCTTTGAACTGTATTGTCATGACCATTCACACCAGCCACACACCGCATGAACCAGGTGATATGGCCGCACGCGACCGGGCGGCCCACCGCAGCACCATGGTCAGCGTCTGGGTCAATATCGTACTGGCGACCGCCCAGGTACTGATTGGCGTATTCGCCAAATCCCAGGCGCTGGTGGCCGATGGTATTCATTCGCTGTCCGACCTGCTATCCGACTTTGTGGTGCTTTTGGCCGGCCATCACAGCCGCAAGGCACCGGATGCCGACCACCAGTACGGCCACCAGCGCTATGAAAACGCTGCTTCGCTGGTGCTGGGCATGTTGCTGCTGGCGGTGGGCATCGGTATGTTGTGGTCGGCCGCCGTGAAGTTTCACGACCCTTCGGCCATTCCCACCGTGCACAGCATTGCGCTGTGGGTAGCCATCACGGCACTGGTCAGCAAGGAGCTGCTGTTCCGTTTCATGCTGGCCGTGGCCCAGCGTGTCCGCTCCAGCATGCTGGTGGCCAATGCCTGGCATGCCCGCTCCGACGCGGCCTCCTCGCTGGTGGTGGCCATTGGCATTGTCGGCAACCTGATGGGCTATCCCATTCTCGACCCCATCGCCGCGCTGATTGTCGGCTTCATCGTCGGCAAGATGGGCTGGAGCTTCGCCTGGAATTCGCTGCACGACCTGATGGACCGTGCCGCCGATGCCGAAGAAACCGCTGCCATCCGCCAGACCCTGCTGGTCACCCCAGGCGTGCTGGCACTGCATGATTTGCGCACCCGTAAAATGGGTGACCTGATCGTGGTGGATGTACACCTGGAAGTGGATGGCCACATGAATGTGTTCGATGCCCACGACATCGCCGAACGCGCCCGCGACATGGTGATGCAGCAACACCCGGTACTCAATGTCATGACCCATATCGACCCGGTGGGGCTGGAGCATCCGGCCGACCGCTCCATCGCATGATTTTTGCCACTGCCGGCCACATCGACCATGGCAAAACCGCGCTGCTGCAGGCGCTGACCGGCCACAATGCCGACCGCCTGCCCGAGGAAAAAAAGCGCGGCATGACCATAGACCTGGGCTACGTCTACCTGCCGCTGGCAGATGGCCGGGTGCTGGGCTTTGTCGATGTGCCCGGCCACGAGAAATTTCTGGCCAATATGCTGTGTGGCCTGTCCGGCATTCCGCACGCCCTGCTGGTGGTGGCAGCCGACGACGGCATCATGCCGCAGACCCGCGAGCATCTGGCCATTCTGCAACTGTGCAGCATCCCGCAGCTGAGCATTGTCATCAGCAAATGCGATCTGGTCGACCAGGCGCATCAGCAACAAGTTGTCGCCGACATCCGCCAATTACTGCAAGACAGCCGCTGGGCCGACGCCCCGCTGTTTGTCGTCTCCAGCCACAGCGGTGAGGGCATCGCCGACCTGCGCCAGCATCTGCTGCAGCAAGGCAGCCTGCCGGAGGCTGCCGCCGACTTGCGTTTCCGCCTGGCCATCGACCGTGCCTTCACCCTCAGCGGTGCCGGCCTGGTGGTCACCGGTACTGCACTGGGCGGCCGCGTGGCAGTCGGCGACAAACTTTGGCTGACTGGCCGCAACGTGGCGGTGCGGGTACGCAGCCTGCATGTGCAAAATGCCAGCGCCAACCAAGGCCAGGCCGGCCAGCGCATTGCGCTCAATCTGGTTGGCGATGTGGAAAAGCAGCAGGTGCAGCGTGGCGACTGGCTGCTGGCCAGCGCGCCGCCGCCGCCCAGCCAGCGCATCACCATCGCCCTGCACGCCATTGCACCGCTCAAGCACTGGCAGGCCGTGCATATCCACCATGCCGCCCGCCACACCACCGGCCGCCTGGCCCTGCTCAGCCGCAGTCAGCTGGAAGCAGGCGCCCAGACCCTGGCCGAGCTCACGCTGGATCAGCCACTGTGGCTGGCCGATGATGACCGGCTCATCCTGCGCGATGCCAGCGCCCGCGACACCATCGCCGGCGCACAAGTACTGGAACTGCAGCCACCAACGCGCGGCAAACGCCTGCCCGAACGGCTGGAACAGCTGCGCCACTTGCAAGACCCCAAGCTGAGCCTGCCAGCCAAGCTAGCGCTACTCAGCAGCCAGCAGGCCGTCATGCTGGACGACTTTGCCTGGGCCAACCAGCAGTCCGCCGCCAGCGTACAAAGCTTGCTGCACCACAGCGCCGGCCAGCAGGTAGCAGGCCGCCTCTACGCGGCCGAACGCTGGGCCGGCTTGCAGCAGAAACTGCTGGATGGGCTGGCCAGACTGCATCAGCAACACCCAGACCAACTCGGTGCCAGCCGTGGCCGCCTGCGCCGGCTGGCCTTGCCTGGCGAACCGGAAGCCACCGTTAACCTGCTGCTGGAGCAGCTGCTGCAACAAGGCAGCCTGCGCCAGACCCGTGGCTGGCTGCACCTGCCGCAGCATGTGCTGGGATTCACTGCTCAGGAAGAAGCGCACTGGCAACAACTGGCCCCCTGCTTTGCCAACAGCAGAGAAGCACACTGGGTCCGCGATCTGGCTGCGATTAGCGAACTCGACGAAGAACAGCTCAGACAGCTGTTACGCAAGGCCGCCCGCCTGGGTCACGTGCTGGCCGTGGTGCAAGACCGCTACTTTGCCGCCGATGCCGTACAGCAAATGGCCGACATCGTCCGCCAGCTGTGCCAGCAACATGGCCATGCCGATGCCGCCAGCTTTCGCAACCAGCTGGGCTGTGGCCGCAAGCTGGCGATACAGATCCTGGAATTCTTTGATCGCAGCGGCTTCACCCGCCGCCTGGCCGACCGTCACCTGCTGCGCGAAAACCTGCTGTTCACCAAGCTCAGCACAAGCAGTCCCCAGGCCACGGACGAAACTTCACCCGGCAGCTGAAACCGGTATAATCGGCCGACACGGAAGAGAGGCATCCCCGGTGGGGTGGCTGGTCTTCAAAACCAGAGGGGGCCGCCAGCGGTCCCGGGTGGGTTCGACTCCCATTCTCTTCCGCCATTCGCCAGCCGCACAACACCACATCAAACCAGCGACAAGCAAGTAGCAGCGGTGTTCAAGCCCAACCACCAAGACCAGCAGTCGCTGATAAACAGCGAGGTCTTGCGTCGGCATTCGCACATTTTTCGCATCTGCAGCGAAAGATCATTCACACAGCAAGGACCCGCCTCCACAGTGCGATAGCACTGTCTCCACGCGCCAAGAGTACGCGCCAGAGCCTGCCCGTGCTGCTATCGCTTCGCGTTGTTGCCCCCTGGCAATTCAGCTTTTGCTGCAACTCCATTCATCGATACCCGCACCCGCTTGTGCTGTGGCAGATCAGGGCCTGGTCATGAATTCAAGGCCGAAGTTAAGCGCGCACTTGCGCACAGGCTGCGTCTTACCGTTTGGGACATGCGCTAGCCTTCTCGGCCATAGGCTTATGTCATTCAAAGCAATACCGTAATCGAGACTGATATGCCATGGAAATGACCGATGGATAATATTGAATATGCTGTTAAATACTTCTACACTTTATTTGCTTCAAGGCACTACCGGGGAAGCGAGAATCATTACCAATAAGAAGTATTAAAATAACAAAGACGGAGCATTCAAAATGACAGTAGCCCAGAGAATACTTCTACAGATCAGCTTGGCCCTTGTTGCTATCCTGGTGATTAGTGGATTTAGCATTTACACGCAAAGCACACTCGCGGACACCGCAAGAAATTTTTCGGACAGCGACTACCCAAGCATTATCACACTAGCCAAGTTTCAAAAATCGGCATTGAGCTTAAGACTTTCCGTTACTCAATATCTGATATCAGAAAACCAAAATGAAAAAGATGCAACAAGAGCATTAATGGAAAAAAGGTATAAAATAGCGCAAGAATCCATTGCCAGCTATGAAAAACTGATCAATGACAACGAAGACCGTAGCGACTTCAATGAAGACAAGGCAAAGCTTTCCAGCTATTACGAATCTGCCAAGCCATTATTTGCAGCTTTTGACCAAGGCAATCTAGCATTAGCCAAAAAAATACGAGTAGAACAAGTCATTCCCAAAGCGGATGACCTACTGGCCAGTATTGAAAAGCATATTGAATACAACAAAAAATACGTAGAACAAGAAGTCATCAAATCTGACGAACAAGCAGCTACTGCAAAAACAGTCACCATCACAATACTGGTACTGACTGCAGCCATACTCCTTCTTAGCGGGTATAGAACATTCAATTCTGTTACCAAACCACTCAACGAGCTCAAGAATGCAATGTCTGAAATTCAGGCCAACCTGGACTTCACCAAACAAGTCACGGTACATCATGCGCATGATGAAGTTGGCACAACAGCAACAGCATTCAACAAACTGATTGAAGGTATCAATAGCAGCCTGCGTCACATTGCAACGACATGCAAAGAAGTGACCGACTACACCAGCAAGCTAACCCTGGCTGCCAACCATGTTTCCCAAGCAGCCAGCCATCAGAACGAAGCCTCGGCAAGCATTGCAGCAACAATGGAAGAGCTGACTGTCAGTATCAATCACGTTGGCACACGGGCAGGCACAACCAGCGAAAAGACGATTGAAGCCAATGCACTGGCGGGCTCCGGCAAAGTGGTGATTGACAAGACGGTACAAGATATTCGCTCGATTCATACCACCGTGAATCAGGCGACACAGCGCATCAATCAACTAGAACAGGAAAATGGCAAAGTGGCTGCCGCAGTTGGCAGCATCAAGGATATTGCAGAACAAACCAACTTGCTGGCATTGAATGCTGCCATCGAGGCTGCGCGTGCGGGTGAACAAGGGCGAGGTTTTGCGGTAGTGGCAGATGAAGTCAGGAAACTGGCGGAACGTACTACCACACTGACCAGTGAAATAGACACCATCATCCGCAGTATTACTGAAAGCTCAAGACATAGTGCTGTTGCCATGGCGGACACACAGAAACTGGTGGATGCTGGCGTTCATGGCGCAGATGATGCACTGCAGTCAATTGAGCAAATTGGCCATGCCTCATCAAATGCCAAAGAATTGGTCACTGAAATTACCGAAGCCATTCGTGAGCAAGCCACCGCCAGCACCACCATTGCCGTTCAGGTGGAGCAAATTGCACAAATGGCAGAACAATCTAGCGATGCCGCGAAAGAAACTGCATCAACTGCAGAAAAACTGGATCAGGCGGTTGCCTCCATGACTCAAGCGGTACAACGCTACCGGCTATAAGCGAGTTTAGTCATTTTAAAAAGCCCGCAAACTGCGGGCTTTTCCAATGAAGGCAATCAAACCGCCAGCAATTATCCGTAGACATGACGCTAGTGCATTTGTCCAAGGACGATTCAAACCAGATTGCCTTTCAGCATCTGACGGTAGTATTCAAGATACACATTATACAGGTAATGCAGGACATTAGCCCCACGGCGGCCAGACTTTGCCATACAGGCTTGCTTGGCGGCGGTCAGTTCCCGTATTTCGTAAGGCATCAGCACGATTTCATCCCGTGACTGATAAACCGAATAAACCGACTTCAGGTTATCGATCACGTGCTGAATCAATCTGGCTTCAGGGGCGTGAACATTGACATACAGTACGTGAAATGCTTTGAGCAGAGCAATCATCTGGATGATTTTTTCTTCGTCCGCTTTGCCGGAACAAAGATCCGCACAGCAATTAGTCAAATTTTGTTTGATATTTATCATGATGCGACACTGACCTTGACTGACTATTGCCGAATAACAAGCTGCACGCGCCGGCCGGCATGGAGCCGGCTGGTAACTTCAAACTCATTCAAAATGTCAAAAAATTAATCGATTGAGACAATGGAGGCCATACGACCAAAGTACTTTCCTTCAAATAAAACAATTCTGCCGAGCAGCAGAAGCGCGTGACCTACCCTGCAGACAGCAGCGACATATCGACAAGCACATTAGCTTGCTCAATACTCACAGTCCAAGCATATCACTTCAAACTTCCTTGCCAAGTGTGCGCGGCAAATGAAAAGAGCTGCAAAATGCAGCTCTTTATTCATATTGAATATTTCATGTTAAATTTCATGTCTTCGTACTTGTGCTATTTAACACAGGCATCCCCTTTACAGAAACATTCCACCAGAAGCCTCAATACGCTGCGCATTGATCCAGCCGGCCTCATCCGACAACAGCAAGGCCACTACCGCCCCAATATCATCCGGCAGACCGACCCGCCCCAGCGCTGTCTGGCTGGCGATGAACTGATTGAGCTGCGCATTATCACGGACCGCGCCGCCACCAAAGTCGGTTTCTATGGCACCGGGGGCCAGCACATTCACAGCGATGCCGCGTGGGCCCAATTCCTTGGCCAGATAGTGGCTGAGTACCTCGACCGCTCCCTTCATGGCGGCATAGGCCGCATAGCCCGGCAGGGCAAACCGCGTCAGGCCTGAGGAAACATTCAGGATACGGCCACCATCGGCCAATAACGGCAGCAGGGCCTGGGTGAGGAAGAACACCCCCTTGAACTGGATATTGAGCAACTGATCGAACTGGGCTTCTGTGGTCTCGGCAAAACCGGCATGGATGCCGATGCCGGCATTATTGAGCAGGTAATCAAACTGCTGGCGCTGCCAGCGCTGCTGCAACAGCTGGCGCAATTGTTCGGAAAAGGCCGGGAAACTGCTGCTGAGTGCCACATCCAGCTGTATGGCGGCAGCCTGGCCACCAGCGGCGTCAATTTCTGCCACCACGGCCTCGGCAGCAGCCTGATTTGCTTGATAGGTCAGTACCACAGCCACACCACGGGCGGCCAGCTTGAGGGCGGCATTGCGGCCCAGACCGCGGCTGCCACCAGTGACCAGGGCAATTTTCTGTTGCATGTGAAGCTCCTGAGAAAAGGGCAGAAGCAGGCTGCATCTGCAGGATTGCAGTGTATTGTTTTGTTTTACGGCGATAAACATGCCGTATGCGATCATACTGTTCGTGATATCAAGACAATGGAGCCGCCTGCCATGGATCAGCTACAAGCCATGCGCATTTACCTGCGCGTCGCCGAGATGGGCAGTTTTACCCGGGCCGCAACGCAGCTGTCCTTGCCCAAGGCCAGCGTATCCACGGCCATCCAGCAACTGGAAAACAGTCTGGGGGCACGCTTGCTGCAGCGGACCACGCGACAGGTCCGCATGACACCGGATGGGCAAACGTATTACCAGCGCTGCAAGGACTTGCTGGATGAAGTCGAGGAACTGCAGGCACTGTTTACCAGCACGCCGGCCCGCTTGTCCGGCCGCTTGCGCGTGGATTTACCCATTGCCATTGCCCGCCACACCGTACTGCCCCACTTGCCGGACTTTCTGCAACAGCATCCGCAGCTGGAAATCGAGCTGAGTAGCACCGACCGGCTGGTCGATCTGCTCAGCGAAGGTTTCGACTGCGTTCTGCGCGTGGGCCAGTTGCGCGACTCCAACCTGATTGCCCGCCATCTGGGCTGGCAGCGCCAGATCAATTGCGCCAGCCCGGGCTATCTGGCAGCTCATGGCACGCCGCATGGCCTGGATGATCTGGCCGGCCATCGGCTGATCCATTACCAAAGCGTGCTGGGTGGACGGCGCAGCGGTTTCGAATATCAGGACAGCAGCGGTAGCCCGCGCCAGTACAGCATGCCGGGCGCACTGACGGTGAATAATTCCGATGCCTACCATGCGGCCTGCCTGGCGGGCATGGGGATCATCCAGGCGCCGCAAGCAGGGGTTGCAGCTCAGCTGGCCGCAGGGCAGCTGGTGGAAATCCTGCCAGACTGGCAGGCAGCGCCGCTGCCGGTCTCCCTGCTCTATGCCAATCGCCGCCAGCTGCCACAACGCTGCCGGGTATTCATGCAATGGCTGAGCGAGCTGTTGCAGCCCAGTCTGCATGACCGCAGCGGCAATGCCGCTGTCAGAGTGGACGCCGATCCGCTATAACCATTAAAAGCAGGAAGATAACGGGGAAAACATGTTTGATCGCAAACTGAAACAGGAAGTAGCCGAGCTCAAGCAGCAACTCCATGCCGAACAGCAACTGGGCAAGGCACTAGACCGCTCCATGGCGGTGATCCGCTTCAATCCGGATGGCAGCATCATCGAGGTCAATCAGAACTTTCTTAATACCATGGGTTATCAAAGCCAGGCCGAGCTGCTGGGCAAAAAGCACAGCCTGTTCTGCGACAGCAGCTATGCCGCCGGCAGCGACTATCAGCGCTTCTGGGACATGCTGCGCCGGGGCGAGTTTTATCAGGGCCGGGTCCGGCGCCGCAGTGCCGATGGCCGCAGCATCTGGCTGGAAGCCACGTATAACCCCTTGCTGGATGAGCAAGGTCGCGTGGTCAGCATCATCAAGTTTGCCACCGACATCACCGCCAAGGTCAACGAGGCCGCCCGCAACAACGCCATCCTGCAAGCCATCAACCGCGCCATGGCGGTGATCGAATTCACCCCGGACGGACAGATCATCAGTGCCAACGACAATTTCCTGCGGGCCACCGGCCACAGCCGCGACAGCCTGATCGGCAAGCCGCACCGCCTGCTATGCCCGGCGGAATTCGCCGCCAGTCAGGAGTACGAAGCACTGTGGCAACGCCTGCGCAGCGGTCAGCATTACAGTGGCCGCATCCAGCGGCTGACCCGTGATGGCCGCACCGTATGGCTGGAGGCCAACTACAATCCGGTGCTGGATGAAAACGGCCAGGTACTCAGCGTCATCAAGTTTGCCACCGACATCAGCCAGCAGGTCGAACAACAGGTCATGGAGCGGGATTCCGCGCTGCTGGCCTATAGCTCCTCGCAAGAGACCCAGACACTGGCCAATGCCGGGGTATTCGACATCGAGCAAAGCATCGAAGGCATCATGACCATGGCCACCGATATCGAACGCGGCAGCCAGCAAGTGCAACAGCTGGGTGAGCGCTCGCAGCAGATTGGCTCCATCGTGCAAACCATCAAGGAGATTGCCGACCAGACCAACCTGCTGGCACTCAATGCCGCCATCGAGGCGGCGCGTGCCGGCGAAATGGGCCGTGGCTTTGCCGTGGTGGC
>NZ_RFAR01000013.1 GCF_003693445.1 Aquitalea palustris
CAAGGTCTATGATGCAGCCCACCCGCGCGCCAAAAAGAAAGACTGAACACCCTTGCGATATGGATAAAGAAAAAGCTCCGTCACCCGGAGCTTTTTCTTTGCAGCACTACGGCTCAGCGACGTTCGGGCATCGCCGCCAGCACCGCCTTGAGCAATTGCCAGGCCTTGCCCACCGACTCCACCTCGACCCGCTCGCCCGGCGCATGCGCACCACGGATGGTCGGACCGAAGGAAACCATGTCCATGTCAGGATACTTGGAGCCGATAATGCCACACTCCAACCCGGCATGAATCACCTGCACGCCGGACTTGGCAGCAAACTCTCGCTCATATACCTGCTGAAACAACGCCAGCAACGGCGACTGCGGATTGGGCGCCCAGCCCGGATAGCCGCCTTCCATCTCAACAGCAAAGCCGGCCAGCCCAAACAGGCTTTCCACTTCGCGCGCCAGCATCCAGGTACCGGAATCCAGTAGCGAACGCACCATCAGGTTGGCAAATACCTTGCCCCCCTCCACCCGCACCACGCCCAGATTATTCGAGGTTTCCACCACGCCACTCACCCGCTGGCTCATGCGCTTCACCCCGTGCGGGGCAGCATGCAGCGCAGCCAGAATGGCTTGCTGATCCTCGATGGCGAGCACCTGGCTAGCCGAGGCTGCAGCCAACTCCAAGGTGACGCCCTCGTCCACACCGGCCAGTTCGAAACGCAACAAGGACTGGAAGGCATCCAGTCGGGCAGCGACGTTGGCGGCATCCTGCTGCGGATAAGCCACGACAGCCTGCGCCTCACGGGCCAGTGCATTACGGGCGGTACCGCCACTGAAACTGATCAGGCGCAAATCGCTATCGGCCTGCAGTTCGCGCAACAGACGCACCAGAATCTTGTTGGCATTACCACGTCCCAGATGAATGTCAGCACCAGAATGACCACCCTTCAGGCCACGCACCGACAGCGCGCTCACTGCGTAAGCGGCAGGCAGCTCGGTAGTCTGATAATCGCGGGTAACATTGACATCGACACCGCCGGCGCAGCCCATATAGAACTCACCCCACTCCTCGGTATCAATATTGATCATCATGCTGCCTTGCAGCAGGCCAGCTTCCAGGCCAAGCGCCCCGCCCATGCCGGCCTCTTCATCCAGTGTCATCAACACTTCAACCGGGCCATGCGGAATATCCTCACTAGCCAACACGGCCAGCCCCATGGCGACGCCGATGCCATTATCCGCGCCTAGCGTGGTATTTTCCGCCACCAGCCAGCCATCCCGCAGCACGGGACGCACCGGATCCTTGAAAAAATCGTGTTCGGTACCGGCATTGGCCTGGCACACCATGTCCAGATGCCCCTGCAGCACCACGCCCACCCGGTTCTCGTAACCCGGGGTAGCCGGCTTGCGCACAATCAGATTGCCTGCCCCATCCACAACGGTCTGCAGGCCACGCAGCTCAGCCCAACCCTTGAGATAGTCACGCAGTTGCTGTTCATGCTTGGAGGGACGGGGAATCTCGCACAGCGTCTGAAAATGCTCCCAGACCGCCTGTGGCTGGAGTTCGGCGATATTGACCACAATGTATCCTTTGTCTTGACGTGCTGATGGGCATATTACGTCGCCATCATCGATGAAACGTGGCAGAGACTGTTGCATACAGCCCTGTTTTGTACACAATCGACTTTATCATGCTAGCGACGCGGGGTCATGCTGCAATGCAGCCAGAGCGCGACAAATTAATGTGCTCAGGAGAATGGCAAGCTGGGTACAGGAGCGATCAGCAGCAGAAGGACCATGGCTGCTCGACACAGCAGCCGGAAGGAGTCAAGCATGGACTGCATTCCGGTAAACGGGATGCAGCCCATGCCCGGAGGAAGGGTCAGACCAGGGCCAGCTGCGGGCGGGCGCCCAACTGTGGGAGCGGACGCATGTAATGATCCAGCAGCAAGCGCATGAACTGATGGCTCTTGCAAATGGCATTACGCAGCTTGATGATGGTTTCCTGGCTGGGTTGCAGTCCGACCAGGGTAACGATGATTTCCAGCGCTTCCCACGGGTGGGCATCGTCATACTTGGCATGCAGCTTCAGCCACTTCATTGCCTTGGCGCGCCCTTCTTCGTCAAACAGATTGGCATAGCGATCTTCCGAGCAGACCCGGGCCGACCACTCACCCGTCGCGCCTTCGATGGCGTAATTGGTAGCCGCCATGGCCACTGCCAGTGATTCACGGTCACACACCTGCCAGCACCATTGGCTCAGCGACAGCGTCTCCAGCGCATGCTGGTTGTGCAGCATGGCCTGGATATCCACACCTGATTCGGTCGCCCAGTTGACCCAGTGATCAGCATGATTCTGCTCGACCCGAATATTGCGGATCAGGTAGCGCCGCGCCATATCATGCCCTTCGCCTTGTCCATAGCGGATTTTCAGCAAATTCATCGCCATGTACTGGGGAAACTGATCAATGACCGGCCAGCCGCCGGACAGGAAGGCCTTGTGTATGGAATGCTCCAGCCGTGCTTCCTTCATCTGGGTGAACAAATCGTGCTCGACTACCTCGCTTTTAAAGCGATCGCAGTAATGCACCATCTCCTGCGTCCACTCCGGGTAGCTGGCAACTTCCATCAAGGGACCGGTTCTGACAAATTGATGCTGGTCTTTCATTCTGGACCTCTTTCTCAATTGTGGGCCTGTATCACTCCCCGCCTGGCAGGTGGTGCAAAACCGACTGCGGCCTGCCATGCAAGGGAGGGATGAAAGGAGCGGGTTCGCCAATGAAATACCCCTGGGCGTAATCCACTCCAATTCTTTGCAGCTCCGCCAGGATTTCTGGCGCACTGACGAATTCGGCAATGGTTTTCTTGCCGGTGACATGACCAATATGGTTGATCATCTCCACCATGGCGCGATCCACCGAGTCGTCCACCATGTCTTTGACAAAGCTGCCATCAATCTTGAGGTAGTCGACCTGCAAATGCTTCAGATAGGCAAATGACGACATGCCCGCACCAAAATCATCCAATGAGAAGTGGCAGCCCAAACCTTTCAGTTCGCTGATGAAGCGCGTGGCCTGCTGCAGATTGGAAATGGCACTGGTTTCGGTGATTTCAAAACAGATCATTGCCGGCGGGATGTCATAGCTGACAAACTGCCGCCGGATGAAATCAAGGAAATTGTCATCACACAGCGTGGCACCTGACAGATTCACGGCACAGACATCAATCGACCTATCCCCCAGCGAACGCATGTTCCACAGGGTTTCGAAGGTCTGGCGCACCACGATGCGGTCGATATCCGGCATCAGGCCGAAGCGCTCGGCCGCAGGAATGAAGGAAGCTGGCAAGATGATGTTGCCATGTTCATCGCGCAGCCGCAGTAGCACCTCGACATGCCGACCGGCACCCTTGACCACCGGCCGCAACGGCACGATTTCCTGACAGTACAGACAGAAACGCTCTTGCTCCATGGCGGTACGCAGACGCTGTACCCAAGCCATTTCTACCGAACGCACCGCCAGCTCGGTGTCTTTCGAACTGTAAAGCTGGATACGATTGCGCCCCTTTTCCTTGGCCATGTAACAAGCGATATCCGCAGCTTGCAGCGCCTCGGCCAGCGTGGCACCAGCTTCCCCAAGGAAGACCATGCCGATACTGGCACTGATGGAGAAAGGAATGCCTTCCCACTGGAAGCTGGACTGCTGCACGGCGCGCCGCAAGCGGTCAGCCTTGTCCAGCGCCTCGTCCACCCGGCAATCTTCCAGCAAGACGCCGAACTCGTCGCCACCCAAGCGGGCCAGAACATCGGACAGACCCAGCTGCTCCTGCAGCACCCGGCACACCTGGCGCAACAACTCGTCGCCTGCCGCATGGCCATTGGTATCATTGACCAGTTTGAACTGATCCAGATCGACAAACAGCAGGGCATGCGATGTTTCCGTCACCATCAGGCGGCTTAGCGCGCGCGTGACCCGCTGTTCGAATTCGCGCCGGTTATACAGGCCGGTGAGCGCGTCATGCGCAGCCTGCCAGGACAAATGATTGATGTATTGCTGCTCGATCGATTTGTCGTGCAAGGCCAACACCAGCCCGTCCACCTGCCCCAGCGAGTTGTGGATAGGTGCAACCACCAGTGAAATCATGTGACTGCTACCATCCAGCCCTTGCAGGCGCAGGCTAGGGTAAGTTTGCTTGTTTTCACACTTTGCCCGCAGCTGACTGGTGGTAATCAGGTCCATGCTGCTGCCGGAGAGGTCGATCATCGAGAACACGTCTTCGAAATAACGACCGATAGCCCCTTTGCCCGCGCCGCCGACCAGATGAAGTGCCACGGCGTTGAGGTAGCGCAGCTTGCCGGAGAGATCAATGGTGACCACGGCATCGCCAATCGAATTAAGCGTGGTTTCCGCCCTTTCCTTTTCCGCATGCAACTCGGCCTCAAAGCGGGCGGACTGGCGTAGCAAAACCTGCACCTGCCGTACCGTCAGCAGCAACAAACCGGCCCCTGCCAGCAGGTTGATCGACCACAGCAGGCTAGTGGCAAAGCGGGAACTCTCACCCAGCACTTCAGAGAAGGATCGTGCTGGTGCCTTCAGCTCTTCATTGATGTCCGCAATACGGCGACTGAGCACCATCAGCTCATCTTCACCGATATAGCTGCGGGTAAATCCGTCATGCAGCCTCTCGGCGATACCGGAAATTTCGACAATGTAGCTGTCACCGATTTCCCAATAATGAATGGCCTGACTCAGATAGCTGACATGGCGAAACCACAGGAAAGCATTGATGACATTGGCGATATCGTCAGGATGGTTGCCGCCTTGCAGCAGCCCCGCTCTGGCCTGTTGCAGATCGGGCTGCGGACGATCCAGCGCCAGCCGTGCCTGGCGATCCCCCAACTGGATGGCAATGGCCGCCTTGTAGGCCTGAAAATCCTGCTCCGAACGGCTGCCGGCATAACGCGTCAGATAGTAGATGGCATCTTTTTGCGCCTTCGACCACAGACCTTCCCCGCCTACATAGGCACGGATGGTGGACAAGGCATTGAAGCTGAAGGCACTGATCAGCAACAAGGCGCCCACAATAGCGACAAAGGGCCAGACTACCCGTATCAGCCTGCGGCTGCCGTACGCACTCATTGCAGACATTGCCCCCCGCTTACTGCATTGCTCATTTATGGAATTATCATCCACACCGGGTCATTTTTACCACAGATAGCATGCCAAGGCATGCCGTCGCTGTCAGCTGATGCGGCCAACCACCACCCATCGCCATCAATACCCATGGCAAACAAACAGATGCTCGCGACACCGTGCAGACAAACCGCCCGGCATACGTCATGGTGCTTATCGATTATTCCTGATATTTATTACTAATATTTAAATGTCAATTAAACAAACTGTCAATATCAGGCAGTTTGCAAATGGCATAGCCATCTAATAGGTATAGCCCGATTTGGCACAAGTATTTGTAACAAATACACTTTTCCCATGCACAATGAAAAAAGCTGCCGAAGCAGCTTTCCACGTCACAACAGGTCATGCACAGTTTCTAAGAAGCCAGCTCACCAGCCTGCTGTTCCTGTTGCAGGTGCCACATTTCTGCATAACGCCCGCCATGTTCGATCAGCTCACGGTGGGTACCGCGTTCCAGCACCCGGCCATCTTCCATCACGATGATCTGGTCGGCATCGACGATGGTGGACAAGCGGTGGGCGATGATCAGGGTGGTGCGATTGGCCGAGATGGCCGCCAGTTCTTGCTGGATAGCTTTCTCGGTACGCGAATCCAGTGCGCTGGTCGCCTCGTCAAAGATCAGGATGGGCGGGTTTTTCAGGATGGTGCGGGCAATGGCCACCCGCTGTTTTTCGCCGCCGGACAGCTTGAGCCCGCGCTCGCCCACCTGGGTGTCGTAACCATCAGGCAGGCTCAGCACGAAGTCGTGAATATGTGCCGAACGCGCCGCTTCCATCACTTCTTCGCGGCTGGCATCGGGCCGGCCATAAGCAATGTTGTAATAGATGCTGTCATTAAACAGCACGGTATCCTGCGGCACAATGCCGATATGGCTGCGCAGGCTATCCTGTCGCAGCTGACGGATATCCGTGCCATTGATGCTGATGCTGCCACGACCCACATCATAAAAACGGAATAACAAGCGGGAAAGAGTGGATTTGCCGGCACCGCTGGCACCCACCACCGCCAGCGAGCTGCCTGCCGGAATCTCGAAATTCAGGCCATGCAGAATGGTGCGCTTGCTGTCATAGCCAAACTCCACGCCAGCAAAACGGATGCTGGCCTGTCGCGTGTCCAGCTGCTGCGCAGCGGGTGCGTCATCCACTTCCTGATTGGTGGACAGCAGACCGAACATGCGTTCGATATCTGCCAATGAATGCTTGATCTCGCGATAGACAAAGCCCAGGAAATTCAGCGGCGCATACAGCTGGGTGATGAAGGTGGCCACCAGCACCACATCGCCAACCGTCATGCTGTGATTTACCACGCCACGCGCCGCCAGCACCATGATCAGGGTAACACCGCTGGCAATGATGATGCCCTGGCCGGCATTGAGCATGGACAGCGATACCTGGTTCTTGATGGCAGAGGCCTCCCAGGCTGCCAGATTGCGGTCATAGCGCGCCTCTTCATAGCCTTCGTTATTGAAGTACTTGACGGTTTCGTAATTGATCAGCGCATCGATGGCCTTGGCATTGGCCTTGGAATCCAGATCATTCATGCTGCGGCGGAACACCGTGCGCCACTCGGTCACCAGCAGGGTAAACACAATATAGATGGCAATGGTGGCCAGTGTTACCGCAGCAAACTCCCAGGCATAGCGGCGGAACAGAATGGCCGACACCATGCCGATTTCTAACAGTGTGGGCAGAATGTTGAACACGGTGAAATTGAGCAGGAAACCAATACCCTTGGTCCCGCGCTCGATGTCACGGCTCATGCCACCGGTCTGCCGCTCCAGATGAAAACGCAGCGACAGGCGAAACAGGTGCTGGAATACACTGCGTGCCACACTGCGCACCGCGCCCTGGATGACCCGGGCAAATACCGCATCACGCAGCTCTCCCAGCACACTGGAAGTGAGCCTGGCCAGGCCATAGCCCACCAGTGCCATCACCGGTACCGCTAGCAGGGTGGCCGGTACGGAGAGTTGATCGACAATGTCCTTGAGATAGAGCGGCACCGTGACTGCCGCCACCTTGGCCAGGATCATGCAGGCCAGCGCCAGCACTACCCGGCCCTTGAAAGCCCACAGATAAGGCAGCAGCGTCTTGAGGGTTTGCCAATCGTTGCGGTTGCCGGGAGCCGGACCACTATGGGTGAAGCGCATGGAAACTACCTGTCGGAATGCCGGCCAGAGCCGGCACGAAAAATGAGCAAAGCCGCCGACCGGCGGCTGCGAAATGTATCCGAGCCAATCACGGAAGGCATCAGTGCAGCACGCGCGGCGCCACCAGCGTCATTTCGGGAATGGTGACATCGAACCGCTTGCCGTCGTCGGCCAGCATCTGGTAGCTGCCCCGCATGGAGCCATACGGTGTCTTCAGGTGGGTGGCACTGCTGTATTCGAAGGACTGGCCCGGCTCCAGCCGTGGCTGCTCGCCCACCACGCCCATGCCACGCACTTCCTGCTCCTGATTATTGGCATCGACAATAATCCAGTGGCGGCTGACCAACTGGGCGGGTTCGCTGCCGGTATTGGTCAGGCGGATGCGATAAGCAAACACGTAAACATCGGTCGCCACATTGGACTGTTCGGCGATGTAATGCGGTTCGGCCTCCACCTCTATCTGGTAGCTTTTATCTGGCATGGTGTTTTCCTTGTGCTGTTGTACTGCATTTTATCCCGCCTTTGGCCTTGGGCGCGGTAGAATAAACGCCATTTCATGACCCCATCCGTGTTTGCAAGGTAGACCATGCGCGACTTCCGTATTGCCCCCAGCCTCCTTTCCGCCGATTTCGCCTGTCTGGGCCAGGAGGTGCGCGATGTCATCGCCGCCGGAGCCGACATCATTCACTTCGATGTCATGGACAATCACTATGTGCCGAACCTGACGGTTGGCCCTCTGGTATGTGAAGCCATCCGCCCGCATACACAAGCCCCCATCGACGTGCACCTGATGGTGAAGCCGGTGGACAGCCTGGTGCCGATGTTTGCCAAGGCCGGCGCCGACATCATCACCTTCCACCCGGAAGCGTCCGAACATATCGACCGCACCCTGGGCCTGATCAAGGAATCCGGTTGCAAGGCTGGCCTGGTATTCAATCCGGGCACTTCGCTGTCCTACCTTGATCATGTCATGGACAAGATCGACATGGTGCTGATCATGTCGGTGAATCCGGGCTTTGGCGGCCAATCCTTCATTCCGCATGCGCTGGAAAAAGTGCGCGCCGCACGCCAGCGCATCGATGAGTATACCGCCAAGCATGGCGGCGAGATCTGGCTGGAAGTAGACGGCGGCATCAAGGTCGACAATATCGCCGCCGTCGCGGCTGCCGGGGCCGACACCTTTGTCGCCGGCTCGGCCATTTACGGCCAGCCTGACTATCAGGCGGTCATTGCCGCCATGCGTGCCGAACTGGCCAAGGTAGCCTGATGCAAGCGGCCTTCGTCACCGGTGCCTCGCGCGGGCTCGGCCTGGCACTGTGTGCCGAGCTCCTGCAGCGCGGCTTTGTGGTGGTGGGGCTGGCCAGACAGCATAGCGAGGCGTTTCGCTTGCTGGCTCGGCAATATCCGCAACAGCTGCATTACCTGCGCGCCGACATGGCCGACAGCCCCGCCCTGCACGGCCTGCTGGCCGAGGCCTTGCAACTGCTGCCCATGCAAGCCGTACGGCAATTGCTGCTGATCAATAATGCCGGCGTAGTCATGCCCATCGCCAGTGCTGGCTTCTACCCGACAGCCGAGTTGACGCAGGCCATCGCCATCAATCTGACGGCTCCCATGCTGCTGACCGACGCCTTGCTGCGGCTGAGCGACGAACTGGACTGTCAGCTACGCATTATGTGCATCTCATCGGGTGCGGCGGTAAAAGCCTACCCCGGCTGGGGCGTCTACGGCAGCAGCAAGGCCGGGCTTGATCACTTCTGCCGCCATGTGGCGGAAGAGCAGCAAGCCTGCGCCAACCCGGCGCTGATTGCTGCGGTTTATCCCGGCGTGGTGGATACCGACATGCAGGCGCATATCCGCGACAGCGACCCGGCCCAGTTCCCCAACAAGGAACGGTTCGATGCCCTCAAACGCGAAGGCGGCCTCAGCACACCACAGCAGGCCGCCCGCCAGCTGGCCGAGCATCTGCTCAGCGCAGACTTTGGCCATCACCCCGTACTCGACATCCGCCATTTGCCGGATCAAGCCCAGAACTGACACCCTAGCCCTGACATCGTATGAATCTGAAACACATCAAAGCCGTTGCCTTCGATCTGGACGGCACCCTGGTTGACTCCATTCCCGATCTGGCCGCCGCGGCCAATGCCATGCGCCAGCATCTGGGCCTGCCGGCCCTGGCCGAGCTGCGCATTCAAGAGCACGTCGGCGACGGCATTGCCAGCCTGGTACACCGAGCCATTACCGATGAGCGCCACGGCGTGGCCGAAGCCACACTGTGGGAACAAGGCTTCAGCTTTTTCGTGCGCTACTACCACGAGCACCTGAGCGACAACACCAGCGTCTACCCCGGTGTGCGCGATGGCCTGGGACTGCTGCGCGCCTTGCAACTGCCACTGGTGGTGGTTACCAACAAATCGGAATGCCTGGCCGTGCCGCTGCTGCAGCAACTGGAGCTGCGCGATGCCTTCAGCCTGGTGATCGGTGGCGACACCCTGGCAGAGAAAAAACCCTCGGCCCTGCCGCTGCAGCATGTCTGCGAGGTGCTGGGCATCAACACCAGCGAACTGGCCATGGTGGGCGACTCCGAAAACGACATCCTGTCGGCCCGCGCTGCCGGCGCAGCCGCCATCGCCGTCAGCTATGGCTATGCTGATGCCAGCACGCTGCAGGCCGATCTGCTCATCGGCAATCTTGCCGAACTGTACGATTTGATGAAAAATAACTGACCACTACAACATTCAATACGGATTGCATCTGCATCATGACTATCCTGCCCGCACCGGCCAGTTGGCGATGGCAACGCTAAGCCACACCCTGTTTACTTCTTTCGCTTTCCATCCGGTTTCAAGGTAGCTCACTCATGACGCATGACACATTCGACCAGCTGGCCGCAGCTGGTTACAACCGTATTCCGGTGACGCTGGAACTGTTTGCCGACCTGGACACCCCCTTGTCGGTTTACCTCAAACTGGCCAACCAGCCCTACTCCTACCTGCTGGAGTCCGTCGTAGGCGGCGAGCGTTTTGGCCGCTACTCCTTCATCGGCCTGCCTGCCACCACGCGCCTGCGCGTCAATGCCAACAAGGTACAGGTAGAGTACGGCGACAAGGTGATCGAACAGTTCGAAGGCGATCCGCTAGCTTTTATCGAAGCCTTCCAGCAGCGTTTCAGCGCCCCACCGGTAGAAGGCCTGCCGCGCTTTACCGGCGGCCTGGTCGGCTATTTCGGCTACGACACCATCCGCTATGTGGAAAAGCGTCTGGCGGCCACCCGCAAGCCTGATGCCATTGGCACCCCGGACATCCTGCTGATGGTGTCGGAAGAACTGGCGGTGGTGGACAATCTGTCGGGCAAGCTCTATCTGATTGTCTACGCCGACCCCGCCGTACCCAATGCGCTGGCCAAGGCGGAAAGCCGGCTCGGCCAGCTGCGCGCCCGCCTGCGCGAACCGATGGATATTCCGCTGTCGCTGCCCTCCCAACCCAGCAAGGCGGTGTCTGAGTATGGCCAGGAAGAATTC
The DNA here is from genome assembly GCF_003693445.1 of Aquitalea palustris. Lineage (GTDB taxonomy): Bacteria > Pseudomonadota > Gammaproteobacteria > Burkholderiales > Chromobacteriaceae > Aquitalea > Aquitalea palustris. Next base: position 10,855 of record NZ_RFAR01000013.1, read on the forward strand.
AAGCAGGCTGTCGCACAATGCAAGCAATACATCGTGGACGGCGACATCATGCAGGTCGTCCTGTCGCAGCGCATGCAGATGCCCTACAGCGATTCACCGCTGTCGTTGTATCGTGCCCTGCGCAGCCTGAACCCCTCACCCTATATGTTCTTCTACCACTTCGACGATTTCCATGTTGTCGGTTCCTCGCCGGAAATCCTGGTTCGGCGCGAACAGGAAACGGTCACCGTACGCCCGATCGCCGGCACCCGCGTGCGCGGCAAGAACCGCGAGGAAGACGAGGCACTGGCGGAAGAGCTGCTGGCTGACCCCAAGGAAATCGCCGAACACGTCATGCTGATGGACCTTGGCCGCAACGACATCGGCCGCGTCGCCAATACCGGCAGCGTCAACATCACCGACAATATGGTGATCGAACGCTACTCGCATGTGATGCACATCGTTTCCAGCGTGGAAGGCAGCGTCAAGCCGGATGTCTCGAATATCGACATTCTCAAGGCCACCTTCCCGGCCGGCACCCTGTCTGGTGCACCGAAAGTGCGGGCCATGGAAATCATCGACGAGTTCGAACCCACCAAACGCGGCGTCTATGGCGGCGCCGTGGGCTACCTGGGCTTTAATGGTGACATGGACCTGGCCATCGCCATCCGCACTGCCGTGGTCAAGAACAAGATGCTGTACGTGCAATCCGGCGCCGGCATCGTGGCCGACTCGGTCCCCGAAGCGGAATGGCAGGAAACCCAGAACAAGGCCCGCGCGGTGATTCGCGCCGCCGAATTGGCCCAAGCCGGGCTGGATGCCTGAGTAGCGCCTCCGGCAGCAGACAAAACAAGCCCCGCAGCCATACTGCGGGGCTTGTTTTTTATCTGGCCCTGACGGCGAGGCCGCACACTTGCCATCAAGCGTAAGCGCCTGCGCCCCTGGTGATAATCACCACGCAACAGCAGCAACAAGGTGGGCAGCGGCAGGAAAAAAGCGGCCACCCCAGCCAACCGAGCACTGTCTGGCAGCTTCAACCATAGCAATGCGTACGGCACTGACGATAATCGCTGCTCAGAATGATCAGCAGCAAGAAGATTACCGGCAATGACACCAACGGCCATGCAATCAGCCGGAACAACAGGATATTAAAACCGGCAAACCATGAATCCTGCATCAGCAATACCCAGCACGCTGCCGACACAAGACTCACCATGACTTTATTCACACAGACAAATAAAATTTCGTTCCAGGAAAAATCTTCCAAACCGAGATAAAGCATTTTGTGCAATACGCTGCCAATCAGATAATAGATCAGCACATCCAGCAAAATATATACCTGCCAGATCAAATCACTCCCCAGCAGATATGCCCTGCATGCAGTGCATAGTATGGCAACCAGCATGACAGGCCATCCGCGCCGCCAACCAAGCAGCACACCCGCCATATACACATAGTCATTGGCAAGATACAGCGTGATACGCAGGGAATAAAACAGCGCCAACGACAACAGCAATGAAATCAATACCATCACAATCAACAAGTATTGCTGATATTGCTCAGTTCTTTCTGCGCAGCGCATGCAAGGCATTTGCCGGCAGCATTGCATATATCCGCGCCGCAAACAGCGCCAGGCCAATAACAGCGCGGCAACATGCATCAAGACAAAGGGAAAGTGCTGCAACAAGAGATGCAGATGGTAGCGCATGGTGGAAAAAATATCGGCAAAGCTATACATCAGACACCTCAATGTAATATTGGCGGCACGCATGCGGCACCTGCCCGGCCAAGCCAGTCAGCCCGGATAATCTGGCCGGAAGACTGCTGTAGTGGCTGGCATTTGCTTGAGCAATACAAGCCATCGGCTTATGTCGACATCCCCTGCCAGCAAAACAAGGCCAACCAATCTAACAAGCTGTTCCGCCCCATATAATAAGAAATTACTTAGATTGACCGGGCACAGCACTTCCCGCCAGCAGCCATGACGAATGCTTGCTGTTTGCGCGGGCCGCCAAGCGGGTATAATCAGCCTGCCGCTCCTGGCCTCTACCCCCCACCCTGACTGCCTGACAAGGGCAGCCGCCGGGAATGGCCGACCTCAAGAGAATCTGTTTACATGACCCGTTCGCTCAGTACACTCCGCACCCTCAGCCTTGCCCTGACACTTGTCGCCGCCCTGCCCGCACAGGCCGGCAATAACGAAGACCTGCTTGCCGCCCGCGAGGCCTACCGCAGCAACGACCTCGGCAAGCTGGCCAGCATCGCCAGCGCCATGCCGGCCAGCTACGCACTGCACGACTACCCGTCCTACTGGCTCACCCTCAAAGCACTGGACCGCGACAACGATGGCCAGGTAATAGGGTTTCTCAATAGCGTACGCGATGGCTGGATGCCGGAAAAAATCCGCAATGAGTGGCTGAAAAAGCTGGGCAAGCGCGAAGACTGGGGCAACTTCAACGCCGAGTGGAAAAAGCTGCCGGAGGATGCCCGGGATGAAGAATCCATCTGCTATGGTCAATTGCAGGATGTGCGCCAGGGCAAGAAGCCGGATGACCTCAACCGTTTTCTCGAGATGCGCCCGGCTCCGGATGGCTGTAACCAGTTGCTGACTGCCGCCGCCGCACAAGGCCAGCTCTCCCAGGACTGGCTGTGGCGCCGGGTGCGCCTGTTGCTGGCCGGCAATTTTGTCACACAGGCACGCCAACTGGCTGATGCCACCAATTTGCCGCTGGACAATGCCGCACTGAATAATCCGGCGGCTGCCAGCCCGGCCAGCGCCGGCGGCCAGGAAGCCATCCTGTATGGCATCGTCAGCAAGGCACGCAGTGACAGCAATGCAGCAGTCAGCCGCCTGCTGGCAGTGGAAGGTTCGCTGAGCAAGGAGCGCAGCGGCTTTGCCTGGGGACAGCTGGCCTTGCTGTCGGCACGCAAACAGCTGATGGCACAGGCACTGCAATGGTATGCCAAGGCTGATCCGCAGCAGCTGACCGCCGAACAATGGGAATGGTGGGCACGCGCGGCCTTGCGTGGCGAGCAGTGGGCGCAGCTGGAACAGATCACCCGCGCCATGCCGGCAGCCGTGGCCAGCAAGCCGGCATGGCAATACTGGCGCGCCCGCAGCCTGAAGCAACTGGGCCGCAGCAGCGAAGCACCGGCGCTGTTTGCCAAGGCCAGCATCGGCCATCACTACTACGCCTTGCTGTCGCTGGAAGAACTGGGCAATGCGCTGTCCACCCCGGCCAGCAAAACCGGCCCCAGCACGGCCGACATCAGCGCCATGCGCGCCAATCCGGCCATCCAGCGCGCCCTGGCCTTGCTGGACATCAGCAATAGCTTTGGCAAGCCGGAGTTGCGCAGCGATGCCCAACGCGAGTGGCGCTGGGCCATGCGCGGCCGTAATGATATGGAGTTGCTGGCCGCAGCGGAAATCGGCCGCCGTGAAGCGTTTTACGACATGGCCATCTACAGTGCCGAGCGCACCAAGGAAGAACACGATTATTCGCTGCGCTACCTCACACCCTATCGCGACATCACCCAGCGTTACGCCCGCCAGCTGGATGTGGACGATGCCTGGGTCTATGGCCTGATCCGCCAGGAAAGCCGCTTCATCATTGCCGCCCGCTCCGGCGTGGGGGCTTCCGGCCTGATGCAGCTGATGCCGGCCACCGCCAAATGGGTGGCCAAGAAGATGGGGCTGACCAGCTATTCGGTCACCGATATCGACACCAATGTGCAGCTGGGCACCTGGTATCTGCGCTATGTCCGTGACAGCCTGTCCGGCAACGAAGTCATGGCCACCGCTGCCTATAATGCAGGGCCGGGACGTGCCCGTGCCTGGCAGGATAGCCGCCCGCTGGACGGGACCATCTATGCTGAAACCATTCCCTTTAGCGAAACCCGTGATTATGTGCAGAAGGTCATGGCCAATGCCGCTTACTATGCCAGCACATTCGGCCATGCCAATATTTCGCTGAAGACCCGCATGGGCACCATTCCGGCACGCTGAACCACAGCAGCACAAGGAGAAAGCAATGCAAGATCGACGTATCTGCCTGATCGGCGGCAGTGGCTTCATCGGTAGCTATATTGCAGAACGGCTGGCCGAACAGGAAGCCGCGCTGACCATTGCCACCCGCAATCGCGACCGTAACAAGGCGGCACTGATTGTCCTGCCCAAGACCGAAGTGGTTTCCACCAATGTGCACCACCCGCTGGCCCTGCAGCAGCTGCTGGCCGGCCACGACACGGTGATCAGCATGGTGGGCATCCTGCATGGCACGCGCAAGGCCTTTGAACGCGCCCATGTCGAGCTGCTGGACAAGATCATCGCCAGCTGCCACAAGCAGGGAATACGCCGGCTGCTGCATATCAGCGCACTGGGCGCGGATGCCAATGCACCCAGCGACTACCAGCAAACCAAGGGCATCGCCGAACAGCGACTGCGGGAAAGTGGACTGGACTGGACCATTCTGCGGCCGTCGGTGGTATTCGGTCGTGGCGACAGCTTTCTCACCCTGTTTGCCGGCCTGCTCGACAAGCTGCCGCTGCTGCCCTTGGCCGGAGCCAATACCCGCTTTGCCCCGGTCTGGGCCGATGATCTGGCACGCGCCGTGGTCGCCTGCCTGCAAAACCCGCACAGCGTGGGCCAAAGCCTCGATCTGACCGGCCCGCGCAGCTATACCCTGGCCGAGCTGGTGCGCTATGTCGGCCAGCTGCGTGGCACACCGCGCCCGGTCATCGGCCTGCCGCAAGGAATTGCCATGCTGCAAGCCGGGCTGATGGAGCTGCTGCCCGGCCCCACCCTGATGAGCCGCGACAATGTGCGCTCACTAGCGGTGGACAATGTCAGCCCGCAGCCCTTCCCCAGCGCCCTGCTCGGCTTTGCCCCGACGCCGCTGGAAGTCGTGGCGCCTCAATACCTGGGCCAGGATGAATTCAATCTGATCCTGTCTGATTACCGCAGGGAAGCCGCCCGCTGATGCAGGTCTATATTGTCGGCGGCGCCGTGCGCGACCGCCTGCTCGGCCTGCCGGTCAAGGACAGGGACTGGGTGGTGGTGGGAGCCAGTGTCGAAAGCATGTTGCAGCAGGGCTATAAACCGGTAGGCAAGGATTTTCCGGTTTTCCTGCACCCGCATAGCCACGAGGAATACGCGCTGGCGCGCACCGAGCGCAAAACCGGCAAGGGCTACCACGGCTTTGCCTTTCATGCTGATGAAAGCGTGACGCTGGAACAGGATCTGGCCCGGCGCGACCTCACCATCAATGCCATTGCCCAGGACGATCAGGGGCAGTTGATCGACCCCTACAACGGGCAACAGGATCTGCGCGCTGGCGTGCTGCGCCATGTCAGCCCGGCCTTTGCCGAAGATCCGGTACGCATTTTGCGGCTGGCGCGCTTCGCCGCCCGTTTCGGTTTTAGCGTTGCCCCGGAAACCATGCAGTTGATGCAGGACATGGTGGCCGCCGGCGAGGTAGACGCACTGGTGGCCGAGCGGGTGTGGCAGGAAATGGCCAAGGCCTTGCAGGAAGACAAGCCCTCGCGTTTCTTCCTGATCTTGCGTGAGTGCGGTGCGCTGCAGCGCATTCTGCCAGAAGTCGACGCCCTGTTCGGCGTGCCGCAACGGGCCGATTACCACCCGGAAATCGACACCGGCGACCACGTGATGCGCGTGATCGACATGGCAGCCAGCATGCAGCAGCCATTGGCCGTGCGTTTTGCCGCACTGACCCACGACCTGGGCAAGGCGCTGACTCCGGCCGACATCCTGCCGCGGCATATCGGGCACGAGGCCCGCGGTGAAAAACCCTTGCTGGCATTATGTGAACGGCTGCGCGTACCCGCCGAGTGTCGTGACCTGGCGCGCATCACCGTGCTGCACCACACCAAGGTGCATGGCACCGCACAGATGAAGCCAAGCACCATCCTGCGCCTGTTCAAGGATTGCGATGCCCTGCGCCGGCCGGAGCGTTTCCGCCAGATGCTGGCCGCCGGGGTGGCCGACGCCCGGGGCAGGCTGCATTTCGAGACCGACCCCTATCCGCAAGCCGGCTGGCTGGACCAGTTGCTGAGCGCAGCGCTGGCGGTGGATGCCGGCAGCATCGCCAAGACCTGCAGCGAGCCCGGACAAATCGCCGCCGCTGTCGATAGTGCCCGCAGCCAGGCCATCGCCAAGGCCCGGATGACACTTGGCCTGCCCGACAAAGCGTAATGCAGCCATGATCAACTAGCCGCACCAACTTACTGGAGAACCCGATGAAAACCTGCCTGAGCCTGATTTTGCTGGCCTTGAGCGCCAGCGCCCTGGCCAATTCCGCCTGTGACAAGCCCAAGAATGATTTTGACGGTCTGTACTGCCTGAACAAGGTGTATAGCCAGGCCGACAAAGACCTGAACGAGAGCTATGGCGAACTGGCCAAGATGCTGGATGCCGAAGGCAAAAAACAATTGAAAAGCGGCCAGCTGAGCTGGATTCGCCAGCGCAATGCCGATTGCAGCTATAGCGATCAGCGCGGCTTTTTCGTCAACCTGGATTGTGCCACCCGCACCACCATCGACCGCCTGCAATTCATCAATGACCGCAAGCGTGAGTGCAAGAGTGCCGGCTGCATGAACAGCAAGCTGCAATAAACGCTGCCTCACCCTGCCCGCCTCCCGGCGGCAGGGTCTGCCTCATGGCGAAGTCGCTGCCGGCACCGCCTGGCACCGCGCTGCACCCGCAGCGACTGCCCGCGCCAGCTTCAGCGTCACCGCCGGCTGCGCCAGCCTTGCCTCCTCAGCCGGATTGACGATCACCCCATGCTCGACCAACACCGCCGGCTGGGTCGCCGTTTTCAGCACCACCAGATCATCAAACCAGTAAATCCCCAGCGCCGCATCCGCCAAGGGCCGGTTTTCCCCGGCAATGGCTTCAGTATGATGCAGGGTTGGTCGCTCGCCGGCCTCCTGCAGCGACAATGCAATCTGCCGGGCGCAGGCCAGGCTCAGCTCGGCAAAGGGGTTCTTGCGCGAAACAAACAGCGAGTAACCCTGAAACCGTCCGGCCTCGGACAGGTATTGTGGCTGCACCGAGTCGTGATGCACCGACAGCAGCAATTGCCGCCCTTGCGCCAGTTGCGTGCGTTCACTCAGCTGCCTGATGTCCCCTGCCGCACCAATCAGCAGTACATCGACACCCCGTTCACGCAACTGCTCGGCCAACAGCAGGGCCATGCGCCGGTTGAAGCTGAACTCGGTCTGGCCGCTGGCGCTACGCGCACCCGGTGCCGCCAGCGAATGGCCCACGTCCACTGCCACGCTTTGCACGTTCTGCGCCAGCGCCGGCACGGCCAGGCCGAGCAGCAGGATCAGGCTCCAGCATTGTCTCATCAGGAATCCACCTTGGAAAAATAAGGCCTGCACCTTAGCGGGTGGCGGCCAGCTCCAGCTGGCGCACTCGTTCGAACAGGCAGACGGTGGCTGCCATCGCCACATTCAGCGACTCGGCATGCCCCGGCATGGGGATACGGATGCGGGCATCGGCCAGCGCCAGCAAGGCCGGCGAAACACCGGCACCTTCATTACCAAACACCAGCGCCACCGCACCGGTCAGATCCTGGCTGTACAGCGAGCTGCTGCCATCCAGATAAGTCACCAGCTTGCGCCCGGCGAAGCCACGCATGGCCGGCTCCAGCTCAACCTGTTCATGAATGCTGAGCACAAAATGCGCCCCCATGCCGGCACGCAGCACCTTGGGGGAATAGACATCGACACAGCCTTTGGACAGCAGCACCTCGCGCACGCCAGAGGCGGCAGCGCAGCGCAGGATGGTACCCAGATTGCCTGGGTCCTGGATATCTTCCAGCAGCACCCGCGCCGCATTGGCCGCCGGGGCCGCCGGTTGTGGCCGGGCACACAGCGCCAGCAACTCGGGCGGCGTGGCCAGGGCACTGGCCTTGGCCATGATGGGCTCGGGCAGGATGGCCACGGCACAGCTCGCCGGCAAGGACGCCAGCAAGGCCGCCACCTCGGCATGAGCCAGTGCCTGGGCATTGACATAGACACGCTGCGGCAGCAGGCCGGCCTCGAGACAGGATTGGGTCAGATGAATGCCTTCCAGCACCATCAGGCCCTGCTTGCGCCGCTCGCGGCTGTTTTGTACCAGCCGCGCCAGCTGTTTGACTTCGTCGTTATGGGGAGAGCTTATGGTTTTACCGGTGTACTGCATGCATCAATGGTGCGGCGTCAGCCTGGCCACCAGTTCCTTGAAGCGGTGATAGCTGGTGTCGTCGATGTCGCGGCCGCTGCGGCCATTGTCGACATAGAACACCCCGGCCAGCCGATGGCCCAGATACAGGCTCATGATGGCGAATTCGCTATCTCCGATATGTTCGAAAAAATCATCCTCGTACTTGCGCACCAGCTGGTTGCGCACACTTTCCGGCGCATGGAAGCTTTGCGCCTTGCTGGTGAGCAAGGCCAGAAAGCTGCCAGGCTCCAGCTCCAGCGGCAGCTTGCGCAGCGCGTGGCCTTCGGCCAGTCCTACCTGATATTTCAGGCGCAGGCTGTGGCTGTCGTGGTCGTAGCGGTAAAACAGTACCCGCTCGAATTTGAGGTCGTTGGACAGATGGCGGATGGATTCGCGTATACCCTGCTCCAGCTGGTCGGGGCTGGTCAGCACGGCCGCCTTTTTCAGCTCCGGCCGCTTGTATTCGCCCTCGATCAACAGAATGCAACGTGCCGGGTAGGTATAGGCTGCCGCACGCGGCTGTCGCGCCACCGTCAGACAGGCTTGCACCACACCCAGATAAACCTGCTGCGGCGTGGCCCCGATCAGCTTGGCGACCAGATCCAGCCCCACATTCCATGATGACCGCCACCAGCCCTGCTCCAGCGAGTTGGCGGTAGCCATGGCCAGCTTCAGCAACTGTTTGCGCTTTGACGGAGCACCGCTACCCAGCAGATTCAACAATCCCGCCGGCAATGGCATGGCCTGGACAAATTGTTCCAGCACCTTGGAATAATCGCTGCCAAAGTGGTCAGCCACTTCCTGCAGCAAAGGCTTGTCTGGCAGCTGGTTGCGGTAGATCAGGTAGAGGCAGGCGGGCAGATTATAAATCAACGCGGCAACAAAGCAGTCTTCCACCTTGTGCTCGCCGGAAATCGACAACCATTCCTTGATGATGAGTGCTGCCACGCGGCTGCGCCCCAGCCAGTCTTCCACCGCATCGACCACTTCGGCATCCAGCTTGTCCGGCACTGCCTGCATGGCACTGAGCTTGCCAAAGCGATGCACCACCGCTTCCAGCCCCATCAGCATCAGCGTCTGCTCGACCGAAGGAATGGATTCATTACGCTGCAAGGCACGCGAGCCACCCACCACCCGCAGCAGGTCGAACAGCAGCAGCGGATCGGACAGGCAGAGATTGGCCAGCTCGGTAAAGCTGATCAGATCATTATGACGCGAGCAGGCATCCCTGACCTCGAGCAAGGTAGCGGGGAGAATCGGCCAGCGCCGTTCGGCGATGGACTGAAACCAGTTAGCGAGATCCATGGGGGTGGCACCAGATCAGCAATTCTTTCTGCAGCGGTCCGCCAAGCGGAATCCGGCTATCAGGTTGGACATCGGGAACCATGAAGGTATTGCTCACCAGCACGCTGGCTGGTGCGCCTTCTGCCAGAAACTTGCGCCAGACCCGGGGCATGGGTGCTGGCGACAAAAAGGCATATACCGCGTCATAGTCCCCCCAGTGTTCTTTCCAGAAGCTATGGCAGGCAAAAGCCAGACCGGCCGGACACCCGGCATGCCACCAGCGCAAGCGCGCCAGCAACCAGCTGCCCCAGGCGTTTTCCAGTGCCAGAATCTGCAGATCGGGCCGTAATGTGGCCAGCTGCATCGCCAGCCGGCCATCGCCACAGCCAGCCTCCAGCAAACGGGCGCCCTGCGGCAGGTATTGCGCCAGCCGGGCCGCCACTTCCGGTGCAGAGCGGTACAAGGGCACGCGCTCGGTCAGCGCATTGCGACCCAGCGCCAGTGTCAGCAGCAGGCCCAGCAGATACACCCAGCCGGGCAAACCCTGTTGCTGCAATAGCACCACCGCGGGCAGAAAAAGGCCGTGTGCCAGCTTTTGCCAGCCGGCCATACGCCAGACATAGGCCAGTACAACCGCACACAAAGCTTGCAACACCGACCAGGCCTGCGGCTGCATGGCCGGCGCGATGAAAAACCAGGCCGCCAGCGCTGCCAGCACTTGCACCGTCAGATGGCGCAGCCAGAACCAGCGCATGCCGGTTTATTCTGCCTTGGCCGGGGCGGCGGCGTTTTCCGCTGGGCCGATCGGGCCAATCGGCTCCTGACTCAGCGGCGGCTTGACACCGTCGTTCAGAATGGCCTGCTCGGCCTCCTGATTCAGCACCACAATGGTAATGCGACGGTTTTCCGGGCTGAATACATTGCTCTTGATCAGCGGGTTGGCTGCGGCCACCCCCACCACGCGCATCACCTTGTCTTCCTGCAAGCCACCGGCCACCAGTTCGCGGCGGGCAGTATTGGCACGATCAGCCGACAGCTCCCAGTTGCTGTAACCAGCCTGGCCATTGCCAAAAGGGGTGGCATCGGTATGCCCGGAGATGCTGATGCGGTTGGGCAACTGGTTGAGCTGTTGCGCCAGTTGCTGCAGCAACTCACGGGTATGCGGCAGCATGCGCGAGCTACCGGAATCGAACATGGGACGGTTCTGCTCGTCAACGATCTGGATTTTCAGGCCTTCTGGCGTCATTTCCAGCTTCATCTGATTCTTGTAATCCTTCAGAACCTGACTTTGCTCCACGCTGGACTGGATTTTTTGCTGCAGCTTGTCCAGCGCCTGCTTTTCCATCACCTTGCGCTCTTGCTCTTTGGTGCTCTTGTTGACCTGGCCAGCCTTCTTGGTCAGGTCGTTACCGCCACCCTTCACCACCGAAGTGGCATCGCCGGCACCATCGCCACCGGACATCGCCACCTTGAGCGGGGTCTTGAAGTATTCGGCAATGCCGTTCAGCGTGCCCTGCGATGCCGAACCCAGCAGCCACATCAGCAGGAAGAAAGCCATCATTGCCGTCACGAAGTCGGCATAGGCAATCTTCCAGGCACCGCCATGATGGCCGTGCCCGCCTTTTTTGATGCGTTTGACAATAATGGGGCGTTGCGATTCGTCAGCCATGATCCAACCCTGTTACGCTTATTTTTTGGCCTGCTTGACGTGGTCTTCCAGTTCCTTGAAGGAAGGACGATCGGTCGAAGTCAGCACCTTACGGCCAAATTCCACGGCAACCTGAGGCGCGTAGCCATTCAGGCTGGCCAGCAAAGTTACCTTGATGGTCTGGAATACACGTGTGCCATCACCCAGCTTGTGTTCCAGAATGGTGGCCAGCGGAGCCACAAAGCCGTAAGCCAGCAAAATACCGAGGAAAGTACCCACCAGCGCGTGGGCAATCAGCATGCCAAGCTCGGATGGCGGTGCGCCTACCGATTCCATGGTGTGCACCACCCCCATCACGGCGGCCACGATACCGAAAGCCGGCAAGCCATCGGCCAGGCCCTTCACGGCACTGATCGGCACTTCACCTTCGTGATGATGGGTTTCGATTTCCACATCCATCAGGTTTTCGATTTCGAAGGCGTTCAGGTTGCCGCCCACCATCAGACGCAGATAGTCACAAATGAACTCGACCACATGGTGATCATGCAGCACCGCCGGATATTTGGAGAAAACCGGGCTGGCTTCCGGATTTTCCACATCGGCTTCCACCGACATCAGACCTTCCTTGCGCACCTTGGACAGGATTTCAAACAGCAAGGTAAACAGTTCCATGTAGAAGGCCTTGTTATACGGCGTCCCCTTGAACACCGTCGGCAAGGCCTTGATGGTGGCTTTCATCGGTGCACCGCCATTGGCCACGACAAAAGCACCGATGGCCGCACCGGCAATCATCAGCACTTCCAGCGGCTGCATCAGCGCCTCCAGATGGCCGCCTGCTGCAACAAAGCCCCCCAGCACGCAGCCGAGAAGAAGAAGGTAGCCGATTCCGACAAACATTAGCTTGGTCCTGTAATTGTGATTATCGCGACTAGATTCACTGTCACTGCCATTCCGTTCCTGGCATCCCCGCACTGGCCGGCATTGGCGTCAAGCACCTGCATTACCCGGCCAGACCGGGCCGGCCGGATGGCAGGCCAACACCCTGACAAGGCAACGACAGCCCGAATAATAGCATGGCATTTACAGCTTGCAGTTGACCTGCGCCCTTCTTTTGTAGCCAGCGCACGCCCAATCTGGCAAGCAAAGCGGTGACAATCAGCAAGAAAAACGGGCCGCCCCATGGGCGACCCGTTTGCATCAAGCGCTAGCCACGCCTACGGCTCAGGCCAGACCGCGTTCTTTCAGCTGCTTTTCAAACTCCACCATGCACTTGGCGGCGGTATCCAGCATCTGGTCGATTTCTTCCTTGCTGATCACCAGCGGCGGTGCGGAGACGATGTGATCGCCGCAGGCACGCATGATCAGGTTGTTCTTGAAGAAAATATCGCGACACAGGGTGCCGATTTCGCCAAAGTTGGGGAACAGTTCGCGCGTGGCCTTGTTCTTCACCAGGGTGAAAGCCTGGATCAGACCCACGCCACGGACATCGTCCACATGCTCGAACTGGCCAAACACCTCGCGCCAGCGTTTTTGCATGTACGGGCCAGTGTCGTTCTTCACGCGGTCAACAATGCCTTCGTCACGCAGTGCCTTGACGTTGGCGTGTGCCACGGCAGCGGCTACCGGGTGGCCGGAGTAGGTAAAGCCGTGATTGAAGTCACCGCCCTCGGCCAGGGTAGTGGCGACCTTGTCATTGACGAATACCGCGCCAATCGGCTGGTAACCGGACGACAGGCCCTTGGCGGTGGTGAAGATGTCCGGCTTGAAGCCGAATACCTGCTGACCAAACCATTCACCAGTGCGACCAAAGCCACAGATGACTTCGTCGGCCACCAGCAGGATGTCGTATTTCTGGCAAATGCGCTGGATTTCCGGCCAGTAGGTGGACGGCGGTACGATCACGCCACCCGCGCCCTGGATCGGCTCACCGACAAAAGCGGCTACCTTGTCGGCACCCACTTCCAGAATCTTGTCTTCCACCCACTTGGCGGCAGCCAGGCCAAACTCTTCCGGTGTCATGTCCTTGCCGTGCTTGTACCACCACGGCTGCTCGACATGGACGATGCCCGGAATCGGCAGGTCGCCCTGCTCGTGCATGTAAGTCATGCCGCCCAGGCTGGCACCACCGATAGTGGAACCGTGATAGCCGTTCCAGCGGCCGATCAGGGTTTTCTTGTCTTTCTTGCCTTTTACATCCCAATAGCGGCGCACCATGCGAATCATGGTGTCAACGGACTCGGAGCCGGAGTTGGTGTAGAAAACGTGCTTGAAGCCTTCGGGGGCCACTTCAGCCAGCAGGTGGGACAATTCCACCACGGCCGGATGCGTGGTCTTGAAGAAGGTGTTGTAGTAGGCCAGCTGTTCCATCTGGCGCTTTGCCACTTCCGGCAGATCCTTGCGGCCATAACCGATATTCACACACCACAGGCCGGCCATCCCGTCGAGAATCTTGTTCCCTTCGGAGTCGTACAGATAAATGCCATCGGCCTTGGTGATGACGCGCGCACCCTGCTCGTTCAGCGAGTTGGTGTCCGTAAACGGGTGCAGATGGTGTGCTGCATCCAGTTCGCGCCATTCGGTCGTAGTACGTTGGTTCTGCATAAAAGCTTCCTCTCTACTATCTCTCCAGCCCCTGCGGGGCTTATTGTTGGGCTGGCCGGAATCGGCCAGCCTCAGGCTGCAACATGGATGTTTAAAACAAGGCCCTGACGGGCCTTGCGATCAAGATGCCTGCTGCGACTGCCACTATCCGGACGCCCGGCATGCCGGGCATCCGCCACCGACCCCTGCGGATCGGCAGCACTCACCTGAAACGTTTTTTTATACGTGCAGCAGCAGGAACTTGCGTTCCCACGGGCTGATGACGCGGAAGTATTCGGAGAATTCCTTCTCCTTCATACCCAGATACATCTTCACGAAATGCGGGCCCATGACTTCCGGAATATCCGGGCAGGCGGCCAGACGCTTGAGCGACTCTTCCGCACCATGCGGGAACTGGAAGGGCAGCTCGTAGGCATCGGTCGACATCGGTTCGCGCGGCTTGATCTTGTTGACGATGCCCAGGTAGCCGCAGGCCAGGGTAGCGGCCATGGCGATATAGGGGTTCACGTCCACGCCAGGTACGCGGTTTTCCACGCGACGGGCGGCCGGGGAAGAATGCGGCACGCGCAGGCCGACGGTACGGTTGTCGTAGCCCCACTCCACATTGGTCGGCGCAGCAGTATACGGGCTGAGGCGACGGAAGGAGTTCACATACGGGGCAAAGAACGGCATCACTTCCGGGATGTAGTGCTGCATGCCACCGATGAAGTGGAAGAAGATGTCGGACGGGCTGCCATCTTCATTGGTGAACACATTCTTGCCGGTGTTCTTGTCGATCAGGCTCTGGTGCATGTGCATGGCCGAGCCCGGCTCGTTTTCCATCGGCTTGGCCATGAAGGTGGCGTACATATTGTGACGGAAGGCTGCCTCGCGCACGGTACGCTTGAACAGGAATACCTGGTCGGCCAGATCCAGCGGGTTGCCATGCAGAAAGTTGATTTCCATCTGGGCGGTGCCGATTTCATGAATCAGCGTGTCCACTTCCAGATTCTGCGCATGGCAGTAGTCGTAGATGTCCTCGAACAGCGGGTCGAATTCGTTCACCGCATCGATGGAGTAGGAACGACGACCAAACTCGGCACGACCGGTACGGCCGATCGGTGCGGTCAGCGGAATGTCCGGATCCGGGTTCGGCGACATCAGGTAGAACTCCATTTCCGGAGCCAGTACCGGTTCGAAGCCCAGTTCGTCAAACAGGCCCAATACGCGCTTGAGCACGCTGCGCGGTGCCACGTCCACCAGCGAGCCATCGGCGCGGTAGCAGTCGTAGATCAGCTGGGCGGTGGGGTCGGCTGCCCAGGGCACAAAACGCAGCGAGTTCGGATCGGGCGTCAGCACCATGTCCGGGTCAGTCAGGTCCAGCATGCTGTCATCCGGGTAATCGCCGGTGACAGTCTGGATCAGTACCGCTTCCGGAAGACGCATTTCCGGGTCGGAGACGAATTTGTCCTTGGGGACGATCTTGCCGCGTGCCACGCCGGTCATGTCCGGTACGATGCACTCGACTTCCGTGATGCGATGTTCTCGCAGCCAATCATTGATTTGGTTCATGTTTTCCTCTACTTCCATTGTGGCCGGTGTACCGGCTCTGGATGACGTGCGATTCAGCCCTGACGGCTGGCACGACGCGCGCGGCAAGCGTCACCGAACGCATTGAAAATGGCCATGGACACCGGGTTTTCCCAGTATTTCCATTCAGGATGCCACTGCGCGCCGTAGGCAAAGCCCTTGGCATCCCTGACCCGGTATGCTTCCACCAGCCCGTCATCCGCCACGCCTTCCGCCACCAGGCGGTCGGCCAGACGTTTGATCCCTTGCTGGTGCAGCGAGTTCACCCTGACTTCATCCTGCCCCAGCCAGCTCTTGAGCAGGCTGTCCGGTTGCAGGTGCAGGGCATGTGCCAGACCATACATCTCATCCAGATTCTGAGTATCCGGCTCGCGATGATCGCCAAAGCCTTGTTCTTCCTGTACGTGCTGGAAGAGTTCACCGCCCAGTGCAACATTGATTTCCTGGAAACCGCGGCAAATACCCAGAAGCGGGATGCCTTCTTGCAGAAGAAGGTCGATGAGCGGCAGCGTGGTTGCATCACGCGCCGGATCATGAAGTGTTCCCTGGCGGCTGGCTTGGCCGCCATAACGATGAGGCTCGATATTGGATAGTGAGCCGGGCAGCAGCACACCATCCACAAACTTGAGATATTCACGCAGCGGTGCCGCGCTGCCCAATGAAGGAATCAGCACCGGAATACCACCCACGCCACCTGCGGCAGCTGCAATGTATTTCTCGCCAACCGCATGAAATGGCAGACCGCCCACCATTTTCACATCACACGGAATGCCGATAATCGGTTGCTGCATAAGGACCTCGTTGACTCGATTGGAGAAACCGCACACGCGGTTTCCGACAGGTTGCCAGCGACTGCACACCACTGCCTGGCTGCAGCCTGGTACCGCACCTGTCCAGTGTGACTCAAGTCCGGCCGTGCCGGCCACAAGAAACTGAACAGAAGAAAGTACCCGTCATGCCGTCCAGCAAACCATGACGGACAGCATGAACGCTATCATCGCACAAACCAAGGTTTGATCAAATATACTGTTGCAGATGTTTAAAAAAATCCACAACACCCTTGATTCCTGAGGCTGATTCTGGCTATAAACTCCAAAACATGCAAAGAAATTTGATTTTGCAGCGCAACAACAGATGCAGGATACGATCAAAAACCATATGATGGAACGTCTAAAATTATTAACATAGATGGAAGCAGCCAGATGGATGTAGGCGCACGATTGAGAGTGGTCAGAGACCGGTTTGGTCTGTCACAACGCGAACTTGCCAAGCGGGCAGGCGTCACCAACGGCACGATCTCCCTGATCGAGCAGAATCGCGTCAGCCCGTCGATCAGCTCCTTGAAGAAGGTACTGGAAGGCCTGCCGATGACCTTGGCGGAATTTTTCACTTTTGATGTAGAGCCGCAACAGCCGCGCGTGTTCTACCAGGCAAAAGAACTTCCCAATCTGGGCAATGATCAAATCAGGCTGCTGCTGGTCGGCACCGCCCACGAACGGCGTGATATCGCCATTCTGAAAGAGCATTACGAACCGGGTGCCGACACCGGCCCCGATATGCTGATGCATGAGGGCCAGGAAGGTGGCGTCATCATTGCCGGTTCGATTGAAATCACGGTCAACAACGAAACCCGTATTCTGGGTCCGGGCGACTCTTACTATTTCGACAGCAAACTGCCGCATCGCTTTCGCAACATCGGCAATGAAATCTGCGAAATGGTCAGCGCCAGCTCGCCGCCCACATTCTGATTGACGGTCGCCAGCAACGAGCAACCGGAATCACCTTACATAAATATCAGGAGAAGACCCATGGCGCGTACCCATGCAGAGTGGAAACAGCTTGCTGCACAACTGAATATCGAAGGCCGTGCCTTCATCAACGGTGCCTACACCAGCGCCGCCGATGGCAAGACCTTCGATTGCGTCAATCCGGCCAACGGTCAGAAACTGGCCGACATCGCCAGCTGCGGCGAGGCCGAAGTGAACGCTGCCGTGACCGCTGCTCGCGCCGCCTTTGATTCCGGCAAGTGGTCGGAGCTGGCCCCGCTGGCTCGCGGCAAGGTCCTGAAGCGCTTTGCCGCGCTGATTCGCGAACACGGCGACGAGCTGGCACTGCTGGAAACACTGGACATGGGCAAGCCGATTGGCGACTCCACCACCGTGGACGTGCCGGGTGCTGCTTACTGTGTGGAATGGTTTGCCGAAGCCATCGACAAGATCGGTGGCGAAGTGGCGCCGGTCGACCCCAAGCTGGTGGGCCTGGTGACCCGCGAAGCCATTGGCGTGGTGGCAGCCGTGGTGCCGTGGAACTTCCCCATCCTGATGGCAAGCTGGAAATTCGGCCCCGCCCTGGCTGCCGGCAATGCCGTCATCGTCAAGCCCTCGGAAAAATCCCCGCTCACCGCCATTCGCCTGGCGCAGCTGGCCAAGGATGCCGGCATCCCTGACGGTATCTTCCAGGTACTGCCCGGCGCGGGTGACGTCGGCAAGGCACTGGCCTTGCACATGGACGTGGACTGCCTGGCGTTTACCGGCTCCACCGGCGTGGGCAAGCTGATTGCCGGCTATGCCGCCCAATCCAACCTCAAGCGCGTCTGGCTGGAGCTGGGTGGCAAGTCGCCCAATATCGTGCTGGAAGACTGCCCGGACATTGCCAAGGCCGCCCGCACCGCAGCAGGCGCCATTTTCTTCAATATGGGAGAAATGTGCACCGCCGGCTCGCGCGTGCTGGTACAGCGCAGCGTGAAAGAAGCCTTCCTGGCCGAGTTCAAGAAGGCTGCCCAGGGCTGGTTCCCGGGCGATCCGCTGGACCCGGCCACCAGCATGGGTGCCATTGTCGACAAGATCCAGTACGACAAGGTGCTGTCCTATGTCGACAAGGGCCTGAGCGAAGGCGCCGGCCTGATTTGCGGCGGCAAGGCTGCCCACACCGACAAGGGCCTGTTCATCGAACCGACCGCCTTTGATTGCCAGCGCCCGGACATGACTACCTGCCGCGAGGAAATCTTCGGGCCGGTGCTGTCGGTCATCACCTTCGACACCCTGGACGAAGCCGTCAGCATCGCCAACGATACCGAATACGGCCTGGCCGCTGCGGTATGGACCTCCAACGTCAGCACTGCCCATCAGGTATCGCGCCGTCTGCGCGCCGGCACCGTGTGGGTCAACTGCTACGACGAAGGCGGCGACATGAACTTCCCCTTCGGCGGCTTCAAGCAGTCTGGCAATGGCCGCGACAAATCGCTGCACGCGCTGGAAAAATACAGCGAGCTGAAGAGCACGCTGATCAAGCTGTAAGACAGCTCAGCTGCATGCAAAAGGCGCTCCACGGAGCGCCTTTTTCTTTCAATACCGATGATGGAGACATCAGCCCTGGCGGGTGATCTCCAGCGCCAGCGCCTCGGCCACGCGAATGCCATCCACGCCAGCCGACAGGATGCCGCCAGCGTAACCGGCACCTTCGCCGGCCGGATACAGGCCCTTCACGTTCAGGCTTTGCAAGTCTTCGCCACGGGTAATGCGCAGCGGCGAGCTGGTACGGGTTTCCACCCCGGTCAGCACGGCGTCGTGCATGTCGTAGCCACGGATCTTCTTGCCGAACTCCGGCAGCGCCTCGCGCATGGCGCTGATGGCAAAGTCCGGCAACGCCGTGGCCAGATCAGTCCAGTGCACACCGGGCTGATAGGACGGCTCCACCGAACCCACCGCCGTGGAGGCACGCCCCGCCAGGAAGTCGCCCACCAGTTGCGCCGGCGCCTCGTAGGTGCTGCCACCCAACACATAGGCGTGGCTTTCCAGCGCACGCTGGAAGGCAATACCGGCCAGTGCGCCACCCGGGTAGTCTTCCGGATTGATGCTCACCACCAGGCCGGAGTTGGCATTGCGCTCGGCACGCGAGTATTGGCTCATGCCATTGGTGACCACACGGCCCTCTTCCGAGGTGGCCGCCACCACCTGCCCGCCCGGGCACATGCAGAAGCTGTACACCGCACGGCCATTGCTGGCGTGGTGCACCAGCTTGTAATCCGCCGCCCCCAGAATCGGGTGACCCGCGTATTTGCCCCAGCGCACCTTGTCGATCATGGTTTGCGGGTGTTCGATACGGAAGCCCACCGAGAACGGCTTGGCTTCCATGAACACGCCACGCTGGTGCAGCATTTCGAAGGTGTCACGCGCACTATGGCCCAGGGCCAGAATCACCTGATCGGCCTCGATCTGGCTGCCATCGGCCAGCGTCAGGCCACGGATATGACCATTGTCGATGTGCAGATCAGTCACGCGTTGCTGGAAGCGGATTTCCCCGCCCAGCGACTCGATTTCCGCCCGCATTTTTTCCACCATGCTGACCAGGCGGAAGGTGCCGATATGCGGCTTGGCAATGAACAGGATTTCTTCCGGGGCACCAGCCTTGACGAACTCGGTCAGTACCTTGCGGCCCAGATGACGCGGGTCCTTGATCTGGCTGTACAGTTTGCCATCCGAGAAAGTACCGGCACCACCTTCACCAAACTGCACATTGGATTCCGGGTTCAGCACATTCTTGCGCCACAGGCCCCAGGTATCCTTGGTGCGCTCGCGCACTTTCTTGCCGCGCTCCAGCACGATGGGCTTGAAGCCCATCTGCGCCAACACCAGCGCTGCCAGCAGGCCACAGGGGCCAAAGCCCACCACGACCGGGCGCTTGGCCAGCGTGACCGGGGCCTGGGTGACAAAGTGGTAGCTGGTATCCGGCGTGGCCAACACATGGATATCGTCCTTGAAGCGGGCCAGCAATCTGGCTTCGCCTTCCACTTCCATGTCGATGATGTAGGCCAGGCTCATTACGCCACGGCGGGCATCATAGCTGCGTTTGAAAACGGTGTAGCTTTTGAGGTCAGCCGGCTTGATGCCCAGAAAGGCCACGATGGCAGCGGCCAGATCTTGCTCGCTGTGGTCCAGCGGCAGTTTGAGTTCGGTAATGCGTAACATGCTGATTCCAATGCACAGGTTGCTGTCTATTCAACAAGGGCCGTATTGTAGGAGGGACGCCCGGCAAAAGCAAAACCGGCCCAGTGGGCCGGTCGTCGTCGCCATGCCGGACAGGCTTAGTCGCGGAAGTTGTTGAACTGCAGCGGCATGCCGTTTTCCTTGTCATCGGCAATTTCCTTGCGCATCAGCGCGATGCATTCCTGCAGGAGATCGCGCTTGGCACCGGACACGCGCACCGATTCGCCCTGGATGCTGGCCTGCACCTTGAGCTTGGAATCCTTGATGATGCGGACAATTTTCTTGGCCATTTCGGTTTCCAGGCCTTCTTTTACCGTCAGCACTTTTTTCACCTTGTTGCCGCTGACTTTTTCCAGCTTGCCGTATTCCATGCAGCGCACATCCACACCGCGCTTGGACAGCTTGTTCACCAGAATGTCGTTAACCTGGTCCAGCTGGAATTCGGCGTCGGCGTACAGGGTGACTTCCTTGTCGGTCTGCTCGATACGGGAGTCGCTACCCTTGAAATCGTAGCGGGTGGACACTTCCTTGTTGGCCTGCTCGATGGCATTGCGCACTTCTACTTTATTGACTTCGGAAACAATATCAAAAGACGGCATGGCTTGATCCTGTAAGGCTGGTATATCTGAATGGCGCAATTTTAGTGGCTGCGCGCGCCCTTGTCACTCGTCAGCCCGGCTGCTGCCCTCGCCCAGCCGGGCGCGCATGGCTTCCACTTCCTGCAGACGGTCGCTGATGGCCCCCCATTGCCGGGTGTTGAGGGCGGCGATGACGGCATCCACCAGCAACATCAAGGGCGTATTGGTATCCCAGCCGGAAGGGCCAGCGGTGTGGGCCGCCAGGGTAAAGCGCGCCACCCGCGATACCGGCGACAGCCACTGGTCGGTAAACAGCAGAACACTGACCTTGCGCTGCGCGGCCATCTCGGCAATGTGCAAGGCGCCATCCCAATAACGGCGGATGTCGAAGATCACCAGCACATCATGCTTGCCCATGTCCACCAGCGAGTCCGCCCAGCTGGATGGCACGCCTCGCAGATGCACCACATCGGCCCGCACCACTTTCAGGTGGTGACACAGATAGGCCGCCAACGGGTCGGTCAGCCGGCCGCCCAGGAGCCAGATGCGGTTCTTGCGCTCGCCCAGCAGGTCCACCACGCCGTCGAATTCCACCCGCGGCAGATGCGCCACCGTTTCCTGCATCAGCTGGGTAATGCGCGCCGCATAGCTGACCAGAAAATCGCTATCGCCCTGCAACTGTGCGGGGTCGTGGCGCACCAGTGGCGACTGCAGGCGGATTTCCAGTTCGTCACGCAAGGAGGTCTGAAAGGCCGTGTAGCTGTCGAAGCCCAGCTTGCTGATCAGGCGCAGTACCGTCGGGCCACTGACATCGGCCCTGAGCGCCAGCTGGGCGATGGTTTCCAGCCCGGCCACCGGGTAATTCGCCAGCAGCACCCGCCCTACCTTGCGCTCGGTCGGGGTCAGGGTTTCAAACAGCACGCGCAGTTCTTCCGCGATGGACCGGCTATTACTCACAGGCTTCTCCACAATCAGGCACCGGCTGACAAGTACCTGTTATCAATGGCCGGCAACAAGGCGCAACCAGCATTCACTCGGCAATGATAGCAGTCCACAGCGACAAAACGGCACTGTGGCATTGCTTCCACATTGCACAGCACAATCTAATTTTTATTACATTTTTATCTTGATTGCAGAATTTCTAACGAACAATACTAGCCGCAACAGGAAAGGAAACACCCCTGCCACCCACCCAACACCAGCGCAAGGAGCAATCATGGATGCTCGGCATGTAAAGACAATGGCAGATTTGAAGACCCTGATCGAAGAGCGCCAGCTACGGCAGATCAAGGTTGGCCTGGTTGATATTGATGGCGTGATGTGCGGCAAATACATGTCGCGTGACAAATTCCTGTCCTCGCTGGAGGGCGGCTTCGGTTTCTGTGATGTGGTGTTCGGCTGGGACGTGGGCGACAAGCTCTACGACAACACCCTGCTCACCGGCTGGGGCCGTGGCTATGGCGATGCGCAGATCCGGCTGATCCCCGAATCCTGTCGTGAGCTGCCGCTGGAAGACAATATGATCTTCGTGCAGGGCGAGGTGATCGGCCGACTGGAAGGGCTGTGTCCGCGCGGCGTGCTGCGGCGGGTGGTGGAGCGGGCCCGCGCCATGGGCTTTGAGCCGATGGCCGGCTTCGAATACGAATTCCTGGTCACTGACGAAAGCAATGCCGCGCTGCAAGACAAGCTGTACCAGAACCCCAAGCCACTGGGCAGTGGTGCTTTCGGCTACTCGGTTTTGCGCAATTCGGTGAATACCGATTTCTACCGTGGCCTGCTTGATCTGTGCGAGCAGATGAATATGCCGGTAGAAGGCTTTCACGAAGAAACCGGCCCCGGCGCCCTGGAAGCCGCGCTGACGGTGGACAAGGCCATGACTGCCGCCGACAACGCAGTGTGCTTCAAGACCTTCTCCAAGGTGCTGGCGGAAAAACAGGGCCGCATGATTTGCTATATGGCCAAGTGGAACGAAGAGCACTCCGGCCAGGGCGGGCACATCCATATCTCGCTGAAGAACCGCGACGGCCACAGCGCCTTCCATCAGGCCGGCCGCGATCACAATATCAGCGACACCATGCGCCACTTCATCGGCGGCATTCAAAAGCTGATGCCGCAATTCATGAGCCTGGCCGCCCCCACCATCAACAGTTTCCGCCGCCTGGTGCCGGGCTACTGGGCGCCTACCAGCGCGCTGTGGGGGGTAGATAACCGTACCGTGGCCATTCGCGCCATTCCGGGCAGCAGCAAATCGCAGCGGGTGGAATACCGCCTGCCCGGCGCGGATACCAATCCTTATCTGGCACTGGCCAGCGGACTGGCCGCCGGGCTGTACGGCATCGAGAACAAGATCGAGCCGGAAGAACCGGTGACCGCCAATGGCTATCTGCTGCAAGCCCCGCCCCACCTGCAACTGCACCGCACCCTGTGGGATGCTGCCCAGGCCCTGCGCGCCTCGGCCGCTGCCCGTGACTGGTTTGGTGATGATTTTGTCGATCACTTCGCCGCCACGCGCGAGTGGGAAGAACGCGAGTTCCAGCGCCATGTCACCGACTGGGAATTGAAACGCTACTTCGAGATCATCTAAATGAGCACATCCTATTCCGTCATTTCCCCCGTCGATGGTGCCATCCTGCTGGAGCGCCCCTACTCCACGCCCAGCCAGACCCAGGCGGTGCTCGATGCGGCCGCTGCCGCACAGCGCGGCTGGCGACACACCCCGCTGGCCGAACGCAAGGCGCTGATCGGCAAAGCGGTAGACTGGCTGGCGGCGCACAAGGACGCCTGTGCCGAAGCCATTACCCGCCAGATTGGCCGCCCCATCAGCCAGTCACCCGGCGAAGTGCGCGGTCTGGAAGAGCGCGCCCGTCACATGCTGGCTATTGCCGAGGAAGGGCTGGCCGACATCCACCCCACGGCCAAGGAAGGTTTCCAGCGCTTTCTGCGCCGCGAGCCACTGGGCACGGTACTGGTGCTGGCGCCGTGGAACTACCCTTTCCTCACCGCCATCAACACCATCGTGCCGGCACTGGCTGCTGGCAATACCGTCATCCTCAAGCATTCCTCGCAAACCCCGCTGGTGACCGAGTTGTTCCAGCAGGCCTTTGATGCCGCCGGCTTGCCTGCCGGGGTATTCCAGAGCCTGCAGCTGGACCATGCGGCCACCCTGCGGCTGGTAGCCGCGCCGCAGATCGATTTTGTCGCCTTCACCGGCTCGGTAGCCGGTGGCCGTGCCGTACAGCAAGCGGCCAGTGAGCGCTTTATCGGCGTAGGGCTGGAGCTGGGTGGCAAGGACCCGGCCTATGTCCGCGCAGACGCCGACCTGGCCAGCGCCATCGAAAACCTGGTGGACGGTGCCTTTTTCAACTCCGGGCAATCCTGCTGCGGCATCGAACGCATCTACGTGCACCGCAGCCACTACACCGCCTTTGTTGATGGCTTTGTCGAACTCACCAAGGCTTACCGCTTTGGCAACCCGCTGGATGCCAGCACCAATCTCGGCCCCATGGTGCGCGCCAGTGCCGCCAGCTTTGTGCGGGGCCAGATTGCCGATGCCGTCGCCGCCGGGGCGCGGGCACTGATTCCTGCCGGGCACTTTGCCGCCGATGCGCCGGGCACGGCCTATCTGGCTCCACAAGTACTGGTAGACGTGCACCACGGTATGAGCGTGATGAGAGATGAGAGCTTTGGCCCTGTCATCGGCATCATGCCGGTGGATTCGGATGCCGAAGCCGTGGCCCTGATGAACGACAGCGCCTATGGCCTGACCGCCTCGCTGTGGACACGGGATCAGGAAGCCGCCATCCGCCTGGGCAATGAGATTGCCACCGGCACGGTATTCATGAACCGTTGTGACTACCTGGACCCTGCCCTGGCCTGGACCGGGATCAAGGACACTGGCCGCGGCATTTCGCTATCTGTGCTGGGTTATCAGCAGCTCACCCGTATCAAATCCTTCCACCTCAAGGGGTAAAGCATGCAACTGCAAGGTAACTGGAACTATCCGACCAGCATCCGCTTTGGCGCAGGCCGCGCCAGCGAGCTGCCCGCGCTGTGCCAGCAACTGGGCATGCGCCGC
The DNA here is from genome assembly GCF_003693445.1 of Aquitalea palustris. GTDB lineage: Bacteria > Pseudomonadota > Gammaproteobacteria > Burkholderiales > Chromobacteriaceae > Aquitalea > Aquitalea palustris. Next base: position 35,801 of record NZ_RFAR01000013.1, read on the forward strand.
CCGCTGCTGGTCACCGACCCTGGTCTCGCCCGGCTGCCACTGGTGGCCCGCCTGCTCGACTACCTGGCATCCGCCGGCATGCCCGCACAGGTGTTCAGCGATATGCGCCCCAACCCGGTAGGCCGCGATGTCTACGCCGGCGTCAATGCCTACAAGGAGGGCAAGCACGATGGCGTGATTGCAGTCGGTGGCGGCAGCGCACTGGATGTGGGCAAGGCGATTGCGCTGATGGTGGGTCAGGACCGTCCACTGTGGGATTTTGAAGACGTGGGCGACAACTGGCTGCGGGTGAATGTGGCCGGCGTGGCACCCACCATTGCCGTGCCGACCACCTCCGGTACCGGCTCGGAAGTAGGCCGCGCCTCGCTCATCATTGATGAAGAAGACCACCGCAAGGTCATCATCTTCCACCCCTCCATGCTGCCCAGACTGGTGCTGGCCGACCCGGAACTCACCGCCGGCCTGCCCCCGCAGCTGACCGCGGCCACCGGCATCGACGCACTGGTGCACAATCTGGAAGCCTATTGCTCACCCACCTACCACCCGCTGGCACAGGGTGTGGCGCTAGAAGGCATGAAACTGGTGCACGACTGGCTGCCCACCGCCTATGCCGATGGCAGCCATATCGAAGCCCGCTCGCACATGCTGGCGGCCTCCATCATGGGGGCCACCGCCTTCCAGAAAGGGCTGGGCGGCGTGCATGCACTGGCGCACCCGATTGGGGCGGTATTCGACACCCACCATGGCCTGGCCAATGCCATCCTGCTGCCCTATGTGCTGGTGCGCAACCGCCCGGCCATCGCCGACAAACTGGCCGCTGCTGCCCGCTATATCGGCTTGGCCGACAGCAGTTTTGATGGTTTCCTCGCCTGGATACTGCAACTGCGCAGCGATCTGGGCATTCCGCACAGCCTGGGCCAGATCAACATCCCGGCAGAGCAAGCCAGCGAGATCGGTCGCATGGCCAAGGCCGACCCCAGCGACGGCGGCAATCCGTTGCCGTTGAGCGCCAGCGATTACAGCGCCATCTATCTGGCTGCCGTGCAAGGCCAACTGCCATGAAGCCCCCCCTCATCGGCCTGACCACCTACCCCGCCGGCCAGGGGTATGGCTATCACACTCCGGTGGACTACGTGCATGCCGTGTTGCGTGCCGGCGGTGCGCCGGTGCTGCTGCCGCCGGTGGGTGATGCCGCCATCGACAGCTGGCTGGATGCACTGGACGGCGTAGTGCTGATTGGCGGCGGCGATATCGACCCGGAGCTGTTCGACGGCGGCGCCCACCCCACCATTTACAACCTGAGCCCGGAGCGCGACCACACCGAAACCGCGCTGGCACGCTCCCTGCTTCAGCGTAAGCTGCCGACGCTGGCCATCTGCCGTGGCCTGCAGATTCTCAATACCGTACTGGGCGGGACACTGCACCTGCACTTGCCGGATGTGGTGGGCGAGGCCGTGGAACACCGGGTGGCACCACGCGACCCTACCCTGCACCGGGTACGGGTGGCGGCAGACTCCTGCCTGGCCAGCCTGCTGGGCAGCACCGAAGTGGCCACCAAGTCCTGGCACCACCAGGCCATCGACCAGCCGGGTCAGGGCGTCCACGCCGTGGCCTGGGCAGCCGATGGCGTGATCGAGGCCATCGAGGTGGAAGGGTTTCCGCAATTGATTGCCGTGCAATGGCATCCGGAATTATCTGCACGGGAAGACAGCAGCCAGCAGGGGCTGTTTGATGAGTTGGTGCGCATGAGCAGCAAACGCAGTAATTAAGAGCGGCTAACAAAATAGCGTAGCGGCCCTGGGGCAAGGTGCGCAGCTGCAGACAGTACAAGCAGTAGGCAAGGCAGCGCAACGCAGCAGCAGGGGTTTTGTTAGCTGCTCCAAAGCCGACAGCACGAGCGGCAAGTATTCCAGAGTATGCCCGGCACGAACGGGACGCAGAGCGCCACGCAGCAGACACGGATAAAACGCAGATGGGTATGGCTCTTGCCAACAGGCAAGGCCGGACGCAGGCCGCGCCTTTGTCCGCCGTCCGCTGCTGGCTCAGCAAAGGGTGAAGTCTCAGCACAGTGCATTTCCATACAGTGTAGGTCAACACATGTAAGAGGATCATCATGAACCGAGATCAGCACGGCTCCGCACCACAGGGTGAGGACGAGAAACTGTTACACAGCATGGGTTACGCTCAGGAACTATCCAGACGCATGAGCGGTTTTTCCAACTTCGCCATTTCCTTTTCCATCATCTGCATTCTGGCCGGTGGCATCACCGCCTTTCCGGCTGGCATCAGCGCTGGCGGCGGTGCATCGATCGGCATCGGCTGGCCAGTAGGCGCACTGTTTGCCAGCATCGTGGCTGCGGCCATGGCGCAGATCGCCTCGGCCTACCCCACCGCTGGCGGCCTCTATCACTGGTCGTCCATTCTGGGTGGCAAGGGGCTGGGCTGGGTAACCGCCTGGATCAATCTGCTGGGGCTGATCTTCGTGGTGGCTTCGGTCAACTTCGGGGTTTACGATCCCTTCTTCAAAACCCTGATCGCCCCCCTGCTGGGCATCAACCCGGACCACCTCACCTGGACAGAGCAGACGCTGTTTCTGGCCGGCATCACCTTGAGTCAGGCCTGGCTGAACCATCTGGGCATCAAGCTCACCACCCGGCTGACTGATATGTCGGGCTATCTGATCTTTGCCATCGCCCTGCTACTGACAGTATCGCTGCTGGCTTATGCACCGGGTCCGCTGGATTTCTCGCGCCTGTTCACCTTTACCAACTTCAGCGGTGTCGATGGTGGCACCTGGCCCAAGACCGACAGCAGCCTGATGCTCTTCCTGTCTGGCCTGCTGCTGACCGTCTACACCCTTACCGGCTACGACGCCTCGGCGCATACCTCGGAAGAAACCCACCAGGCCGCGCACAATGTGCCCAAGGGCATCATCCGCTCGGTGCTGTGGTCGGCCCTGTTCGGCTACATCCTGATCTGCACCTTCGTGCTGGTGCTGCCGAATATGCAGGCTGGCGTCAAAGCCGGCATGGGCTTTTTCGACCTGCTGCTCAGCAGCCTGCCACCGGCACTGAAAGCGCTACTGGGTATCGGCATTTTCCTGGTCAATTATCTGTGCGGCCTGGCCTGCCTGACCTCCACCTCGCGCATGATGTATGCCTTTGCACGTGACGGCGGCCTGCCCTTCTCCCACCAGCTGAAACAGGTCCATCCCGTACACCGCACACCGGGCCTGGCCATCTGGGTCAGTGCCATCCTGGCCATTGTCGCCACCCTGTATGGCGATGCCTTTACCGTGCTGTCGGCCGGCTCTGCGGTGTTCCTGTACATTTCCTACATCCTGCCCACCACGGCCGGCCTGTTTGCCGAAGGCAAAAGCTGGACCCACAAAGGCCCCTTCAGCCTGGGCGCCGCCTCCAAGCCCATTGCGCTGCTGGCCACCATTGGTGGTGCCATCCTGGCATTTGTCGGCGTACAGCCACCCAATGAAAAGGTGCTCTACCTCACCATCGCCCTGCTGGTAGTCTTGCTGTTCTTCTGGTTTGTGCTGGGGGTACGCAAGCAATTCAAGGGGCCACCGGTCGGTGAGCGCATCCAGAAACACCAGGCGCATATCCGCGAGATCGAGAATGCGCTGGACAAGACCGCCTGAGCCCGAACTCAGCAAGAACCACGGCCATGCCTTGCATGGCCGTTTTCTTTAGGATGTGCTGCCGCGAAATCACCCGTCCGCGCCGAAGCAAGCGGCTTGCCCGCCGCCAGAAAATACTTAATGATGCTGTCTGGTTTACCTTGAGAACATCGACATGATTGTGACCCCGGAACAACTGGCGGCCTTTACCGCCGCCGCCATGCTGATCACCCTGTCACCCGGCCCGGATAATCTGATGGTGCTGAGCCTGGGCATTGCCAAAGGGCGTCGCCAGGGCATGGCCTTCGGCCTGGGCTGCGCACTGGGTTGCCTGACCCATACCGTGTTGGCCGCCATCGGCGTCAGCGCGCTGATTGCCGCCTCGCCCCTCGCCTTCGGCCTGCTGAAAATTGCTGGCGGCGCGTATCTGGTGTATCTGGGCTGGCATGCCATTCGCAGCCGTGGCAGCCGGCTGCAGGCATCCGATGCTGCGGCAGATGGCACACCGCTGGCGGCACACTTTCGCAAAGGCCTGCTGGCCAACGCCATCAACCCCAAGGTCGTGCTGTTCTTCCTTGCCTTCCTGCCACAGTTCGTCAATCCGGCACAGGGCCACGGCGGCTGGCAGATCGCCATTCTGGGGCTGATCTTTACCGCGCAGGCCGCGCTGCTGTTTGGCAGCCTGGGTTATTTCGCCGGTGCCATCGGCAGCTGGTTTAACCGTACTCCCAAGGCCAGCCAATGGCTGGACCGTATCGCTGGCGGCGTCTTCATCGCACTGGGCCTGCGGCTGATACTGGCACCGACGCGCTAGTCGTGCAGGAATACCGGCACCATGCAAAACGGGTTGGCCTTGGCCAACCCGTTTATGTATTTCCCAAGCTGCTTATTTCAGCACCAGAAATTCCACCAGCACGTTTTTGAAAATAAAGCCGAATACGCCAAAACCCAGCACCAGGAACAGAATCGCCGTCCCCATCTTGCCGGCCTGCGATTTCTTGCCAAGGTCCCAGATGATGAAACCCATGAAAATGATCAGCCCTGACAGGCACACGGCCATGGAAATATCGGTAAATTGATCTTCAGACACCCAGACATTCCTTCATTGTTGCGGCTGCTCAGTTCAGGCGGCGCTTGAAGCACCGCAGCTGTCACCGGGCCATCCCGGACGAAGTCACTACGATACGCCGCATCCCTTGGCAGCTCAACTTTTACGCAAGCGGCCACAAGCAGCCACCAACGAAAAAGCCGCCCGAAGGCGGCTGTTTCAGCAGGCAGACAATCAGCCGCGCTTGAGTTTGGCGTTGGCAGCAATCCGCATGCGCAAGGCATTCAGACGGATGAAGCCGGCCGCATCAGCATGGTTGTAAGCGCCGCCATCTTCGTCGAAGGTGGCGATGTTCGGGTCGAACAGCGAATCGGTCTTGGATTCACGGCCCACCACGATGACATTGCCCTTGTACAGCTTCAGGCGTACCCAGCCATTGACGGTGGCTTGCGAAGCATCGATCAGGCCTTGCAGCATCTGACGCTCCGGGCTCCACCAGTAACCGGTATAAACCAGCTGGGCATACTTCGGCATCAGTTCATCCTTCAGGTGGGCCACTTCGCGGTCCAGCGTGATGGATTCGATGGCGCGGTGCGCCTTCAGCATGATGGTGCCGCCCGGGGTTTCGTAGCAGCCACGCGACTTCATGCCCACGTAACGGTTTTCCACGATGTCCAGACGACCGATGCCATGCTTGCCGCCCAGGCGGTTCAGCTCGGTCAGCACCTGAGCCGGGGTCATGGCAACGCCATTGATGGCGGTGATGTCACCCTTCTCGTAGCTCAGTTCGATGTATTCGGCCTGGTCAGGGGCATTTTCCGGGCTGACCGTCCACAGCCACATATCTTCTTCCGGCTCGGCGGCCGGGTTTTCCAGCACGGTGCCTTCGTAGGAGATGTGCAGCAGGTTGGCATCCATGGAGTACGGGCTGCCGCCGTTTTTCTTCTTGCTGATGTCGATGCCGTGGGTTTCGGCATAGGCCAGCAGTTTTTCACGGGACAGCAGGTCCCATTCGCGCCACGGGGCGATGACCTTGACGTCCGGCTTCAGCGCGTAGTAACCCAGCTCGAAACGCACCTGGTCGTTACCCTTGCCGGTAGCACCGTGCGATACGGCGTCGCCGCCTACGGCATTGGCGATTTCGATCTGGCGCTTGGCAATCAGCGGGCGAGCAATGGACGTACCCAGCAGGTACTCGCCTTCGTAAATGGCGTTGGCGCGGAACATCGGATAGACGTAATCGCGCACGAATTCTTCGCGCAGGTCTTCGATGAAGATGTTTTCCGGCTTGATGCCCAGCGAAACGGCTTTCTTGCGTGCCGGTTCCACTTCTTCACCCTGGCCGATGTCGGCGGTGAAGGTCACCACTTCACAGTGGTAAACATCTTGCAGCCATTTGAGAATAACGGAGGTATCCAGGCCACCGGAGTAGGCCAATACTACTTTTTTGATATCAGACATGATGCGTTTTCTTTCCAGCGAATCTAGTGGGTTGTCCTGCCGGCTCAGTTGTACTGATGACCAAGCAGCAGATATTCGATCAGGGCTTTCTGGGCATGCATGCGGTTTTCCGCCTCGTCCCATACCACGCTCTGCGGGCCGTCAATCACCTCGGCGCTTACTTCCTCGCCGCGATGGGCAGGCAGGCAGTGCATGAACAATGCGTCCGGCTTGGCATGCTTCATCAGTTCGGCATTCACCTGGTAGCTGGCAAAAGCCTCCAGCCGCGCAGCACTCTCGGCTTCGTAGCCCATGCTGGTGAATACGTCGGTAGTCACCAGATCAGCACCTTCCACTGCCTTCACCGCACTGTGGGTGGGCTCGAAATGCTCGGGGCCGTAATGCTCGCCATCCAGCACGGTCAGCTCATAGCCTACCGGGGTAGCCACCTTCAGCTTGAAACCAAGAATCTTGGCCGCCTGCAACCAGGTGCGGCAGACATTATTGCCGTCACCAATCCAGGCCACGGTCTTGCCCTTGATCGAACCACGATGCTCGATGAAGGTGAAGATGTCGGCCAGAATCTGACAGGGGTGGTATTCGTTGGTGAGGCCATTGATGACCGGCACCTTGGAATGGGTGGCCAGCCGCTCGACCAGCGATTGCTCGAAGGTACGGATCATGATGATGTCGCTCATGCGCGACAGCACGCGTGCCGTGTCTTCGATCGGCTCGCCGCGCCCCAGCTGTGAGGTCTTGGTGTCCAGGAACATGGCATGGCCACCCAGCTGGGCCATGCCGGCTTCAAAGGAGACCCGGGTACGGGTGGAATTCTTCTCGAAGATCATGGACATTACGCGGCCAAGCAGCGGCTGATACAGCTGTTTTTCGCTGTGTCGTCGCTTCAGTACCTTGGCACGCTCGAAGATGTGGCGATATTCCTCGTGGTTCAGGTCGCTGAATTGCAGGTAATGTCCTACTGGCTTCATGGGTAAGATTTCCAAAAAAAAAGGCCATCGCGCATAGAACACGGTGTGTGTCTTCATGCGCAATGGCACATTACTACACGCTGGTCTCAAGTCAGTTAACTGGTGTCGCAATCCCGTAGTAAACGGATGCAAAATTTACATATTTGCGACAATTGTTATATTTATCGGAATTTGGCCGTTCTGACAAGCTCTCAGCTGAACAACAATCTGTCAGGCAAATGCGATAACTCCCTATCTTTCAGCACTCTGACATACATTTCCCCACCATCTTCAGCCAAACCATGCGTTTCTATGGACTTTTGTGTCTTTTGCAGACGCGCCAGGTATGACAGGATACTGTCGTCAATCACCTGCCCTGGCACCAAAACCGGGATGCCAGGCGGGTAAGGTACGATCTGGTCGCAACACACCCGGCCATTCAGTTCGGCATTGGGGCGGCCATCGTCATCCAGCAAGGGCAAGCGCTCGCCCGCCTCATAAAAGGCATCGCGCGGCAGGCAGGCCAGCCGTGAGAATCGCGGAATTTCCGGCATCCGCCCCACTGCACGCGGTGGCCGCTTCTCCTTGGCCAGGCGCAACAGCGCATCGTACAGCCGCGACACCTTGCTGCGCGTCGTCCCCATGGTCAACAGCAAGGTAATGGTGCTGAAGGTCGATTTCTCCACCTGGATGTTGTAGCGCTCGAACAGCGCATGCTGCAGCTCGTCCGTGGTAAAGCCAGACTGGGTAATGTCCACCGTCAGCTTGGTCGGGTCCAGCCGGATGCCATCTTCGCGGATATCCTCCGGCAACAGGTCTTCCAGCTCCAGCACACGGAAAGCGCCGGTGGAGTTGATCTTGTCGCGCAGCTCCTCCGCCAGCTTCAGGGTCCGGTCGAGCAAGCGATAGCCTTCGGTCACTGCCTGCTTGCGCGCCACATCCAGACTGGCAATCAGGTTGTACTGCGGGCTGGTGGAGGTATGCATATTGAAGTTTTCCCGGAACAGATGTTCGTCAAAGCCGGGATCATTCACATGAATCATGCTGGCCTGGGAGAAGGCGGACAGGATCTTGTGGGTACTTTGCGTGACATAGTCGGCACCGGACTCCAGCGCCGTGGGGCGGAACGCCGGATGAAAACGGGCAAAGCCATACCAGGCCTCGTCCACGATCACCTTGATACCTTTCTCGTGTGCGGCGTCGATAATGGGCACCAGGTCATAGCGCAGACCATCATAGGTGCAGGAAGTCAGAATCAGTACCCGCGCATCCGGATTGGCCTCGATGGCGGCAAAAATGGTGGCCTTGGGCACCGGTCCGAAAATGCCGTATTGACGATTGATGGAGGAATCCAGATACACCGGCAAGGCACCGGACAGAATCACCCCGTGGTGTACCGATTTGTGACAATTGCGATCCAGCAGCAATTTGTCGCCCGGAGCCAGTAGAGTCTGGAAAATCACCTTATTGGAGGTAGAGGTGCCATTGGTGGCGAAATAGGTCTTGCGTGCACCAAAAGCCTTGGCCGCCAGCTTTTGCGATTCGGCAATCACCCCGGTGGGATGCAGCAGCGAATCCAGCATGGGTACCGAAACGGAAAGATCGGCGCGCAGCATGTTCTCGCCGACAAAATCGTAAAAGTCCCCCACCCACGGGCTGCCCTTGAGCGAATCACCGCCAGCATGGCCCGGGGTATGCCAGGAGTCCTTGGCCATGCGCACATACTGCTTGAGCTTGTCATAGAAAGGCGTGGCCGATTTTTCCGCCAGTTCGGCAGTCAGGATACGGAACCAGCCGTTGTAATCGGTCTCGTCACGGTAAAAATAGCCATCCACCGCATGACTGGCCAGGCTCTCCACCAGCACTCTTTCATCGTCATCCACCAGCAATACATAAAGCGACAGCTCAGGACGGAAGTCGCTGATCTGGTTGGCCAGCTGTACCGCAGCCTGGCTGATGCCCTTTTCCTGCAACTGCTTGTCGACCAGCACGGCCTGAATGTCGCCATCGCGCCGTATCACATCCATGGCCTCTTTCAGGCGCGCCGCACCGATAAAGGTCAAACCATAGGGATTCTCCAGACGCACGGCCACGGCTCCCAGCCCGGCCAGCACATCGGCCTGCCACTTTGCATCATCGCTTACCACCAGAACGCGGCTTACGGGTGTCATGAACTGATTTCTCCTGTGTGTAGAACGCTGCGTACTTTATTGTCTGTCTGTCCATGTGTACGCGATGCAGAGCCGGCATTTTCCAGTCAATCACCATCCGTTTTCCCGGATTTAAGGTGACTTTGCCGAAGACTCTGGCTGAATTGTTTTTTGGCTATCGTATCCACAAGCTGACCAAGCCGTCATTTTGCATAGCAACATTTGCGCACAGACGAAAATCCGTGACGCTTTAGCACGAATCGGCCGCCCCGCTTGCGGTACAATCGCGCCATGCTGAACGATGCTGAAAAAGACGCCATCCGCGATCACTACCGCACCATTGCCGACAACCTGCCCGGCTTCCGTCCGCGCGCGGCCCAACGCCGCATGCTGGCGGAAATCGCCAATGCCTTGTCGCGCAGTCTGGATAAACAGGGCGATGCCTACCCTAATCGTGAAGGCGAAAGCATCGCGGTGATCGAAGGCCCCACCGGTGTCGGCAAGAGTCTGGCCTACCTGCTGGCCGGTGGCGTGATGGCGCGCTCGCGCGGCAAAAAGCTGGTAGTCACCAGCGCCACCGTCGCCCTGCAGGAGCAACTGGTCAACCGCGACCTGCCCTTCGTGGTGGAAAACAGTGGTCTGCCGCTGACCTTTGCCCTGGCCAAGGGCCGTGGCCGTTATCTGTGTCCGCAGCGCATTTATGCCCTGACCGCCGAAAACGCCCAGGGTCAGTTACTGGCACCCGACCCCATGCTGACGCTGTGGGACCGCAAACCGCAGGCTGGTGAGATTGAAGCCCTGCGCGCCATGGCGGATGAGTTCTATTACCGCCGCTGGAATGGCGACCGCGACAGCTGGAAAGACATCATTGAAGACAGCCTGTGGAGCCGCGTCACCAACGACCGACACGGTTGTCTGAAAGCCGCCTGCCCCAATCGTCCGGAATGTCCGTTTTATCTGGCCCGCGACACCCTGGAAACCGTCGACGTCATCGTGGCCAACCACGACCTGATGCTGGCCGATGTCTCCATGGGTGGCGGCGTCATCCTGCCGGCGCCGGAAGACAGCTACTACTGCATCGACGAGGCACATCATCTGGCCAAAAAAGCCATCAACCAGTTCTCCGCCGAGCATTCGCTGGCACAGGCTATTGGCTGGCTCGACAAGGTGGCGCCCATTGCCGCACGGGTGGAAACCCTGACCGGAAAATCGGAGATTGCCACCCAGGCCATGGATGCCGCCAGCGCCTGCATGGAAACACTGAATGAATGGCTGTGGCTGCTCAGCGGTGAAGAAGCCCTCAGCGCCAGCAGTGACAATATGGAACCCACCTGGCTGATGGACGATGGCCAGCTACCGGAACGCCTGCAAGAACCCGCCCGCAACATGGCAGTTGCCGCGCGCGCCATTTTCAAACATCTGTCGGCGCTGAATGATGCCCTGACCGAAGCGCGCAAGGAAAAAGGCAGCGATACCACCCAGATCGACAAGGCGGCAGCCGACATTGGTTTTCTCAACGGCCGCGCCGAGCAATTGATGGCAGTGTGGGACCTGTTTGAAAAGCAGACCGAAGAAGCGGCACCACCGATTGCCAAATGGATTACCCGGCGCATCGAGGGCAAGGGCGACTATCTGTTCTCCGCTTCCCCCGTCAGCGCCGCCGCCAGCCTGGCAGCCACCCTGTGGCGCCGTGCCGCCGGTGCCGTGCTGACCTCGGCAACCCTGCGCTCGCTGGGTGCTTTTGACCTGCTGCTATCGCAAACCGGCCTCAAATGGCTGCCCCAAGTCAGCTGCGTGGCGTTGGACTCACCATTCAATTTCACCGAACAAGGTGAGTTGTATCTGCCGCCCATGCTGGCCAGCCCGAAAGACCCGCAAGGCCATACCCGCGAAATCGTCGAGTGGCTGCCCAAACTCGTAGATACCGGCGAGCCGGTCGGCACCCTGGTGCTGTTTTCCTCACGCAAGCAAATGCAGGAAGTGGCCAGTCAACTACCCGAAGCCCTGCGCGCACAATTGCTGATTCAGGGCGAGATTCCCAAAAGCGTGCTGCTGGAAACCCATCACAGCAGGCTGAAACAAGGTCAGGCCAGCGTGATTTTCGGCCTGGACTCCTTCTCGGAAGGTCTGGATCTGCCGGGAGAAAGCTGCGTGCACGTCATCATTGCCAAGCTGCCCTTCGCCATGCCGGACGATCCGGTTGGTAAAACCCTGTCGCGCTGGATTGAAAAACGCGGCGGCAATCCCTTCGTGGAACTGACCGTGCCAGAGGCCTCCATCAAGCTGATCCAGGCAGTGGGCCGACTGATCCGCACCGAGCGCGACTATGGTCGCGTCACCATTCTGGACAACCGCTTGCTGAAACAAAGTTACGGAAAAAAACTACTTGCCTCGCTACCGCCATTCAAGCGCATTTGATTTTCGGGTAAAATTGCGGGTAAACCCGCTATTGCGCTGCATCAAAGACAGTCCAAAACAACAACACTGTCTTTGCTATAGATAAATACAGAGACCACACCTTAAAAGCACACTCCGGTTCATCACCATGATCTGCAATCCATATGAAGTAGTCATCCAGGGGCTTACCTCCGAAGGCCGCACTTTCCGTCCCAGCGACTGGGCAGAACGCCTGGCGGGCATTCTGGCCTCCTTTGGCGGCGACCAGAAGTTGTCCTACCACGCCTATGTCCGCCCCATGCTGCTAGAAGGCGTGCGCTGTGTAGCCGTCGACAAAAAGCTGCAAAAGATCGATCCGCAGGTATTCCAGTTCCTGATGGACTTTGCCAAAGACAATGATTTACGCATTGTTGATTGCCGGACACTAATTGATGAAGTCTATCCCAATAAGTTTTTAGCATAAAAACAACAGATAGCTTTTTTCCGGCAGAGCTTTGCATCTTTTCTGCAACATCAGCGTCACATTTTGTGGTTAAACTTCGACAGTACTGAGGTGCTGGACGGCTCAAACATAGAGTTTCGCCACAGCCAGTACGTATAACGAACATAAAACCCCTGATGGAGCACTGATGATGCAAAAGAAAAGCCTAGCCGCACTGGTTGCAACCCTGTTCGCCGTTCCGTTCGCCGCCCACGCCGATGTAACCATCTACGGTTTCATCAGCAGCAGCATTGAATCCACCAAGGCTACCGGCGCTACCGCCGGCTCCGCTTCCGACTACAAGTCCCGCACCCGTGTCGTGGATGACAACTCCCGCATCGGCTTCAAGGGTTTTGAAGATCTGGGCAATGGCAACAAGGCTATCTGGCAAGTTGAACAAAGCCTGAAGTATTTTGAAAATGGCGGTACCAACGATAAGGGCGAAACCGCGACCTTCGCCACCCGCAACTCCTTCGTTGGCCTGGACAATGCCAGCTTCGGTAAAGTTATCGTTGGTTACAACGACACCGCCTACAAGTCCATGACTAACATCGGTCTGAACCTGTTCGGCGACAGCACTGCTGAAAACAACGGCTCCAGCCAGGTTTACAGCCGCGCGGAAACTCGTCTGAAGAACTCTGTTCACTACTTCTCGCCGAACTGGTCCGGCTTCCAGGTTGGTGTTTCCTATGGCGTTGACGAAGCTCGCCTGAACAACGTAAAAGCTGACGGCACTGTAACCAACACCAACGGCCAGACTAACACCAGCCGTATTTCTCTGGCAGGTAACTACACTAATGGCGGTCTGCAAGTCGCCGCAGGCTGGGATCGTCAGTATGACCGCGGCGTAAGCAACGCATCTGGTGCCGCAGCAAACTGGGCTGGCAAGAATGTAGACTTCTACAAGCTGGCTACCAGCTACAAATTCGCCACTGGAACCTTTGTTGGTGCTGGCTACGAATTTGGTCGCTTTGGCTCCAGTACCAGCGGTGCCGATCTGAAGCAGGATGACTGGACTCTGTCGGTTGGCCAGGACATTGGTGCTGCCACCCTGAAGCTGGAGTACAGCTCGCTGGGTCGTCTGAAAGGTGCAACTGCCGGAACCGAAGACAACTATAAGGCTCACCAATGGGCTCTGGGTGCTGACTACAACCTGTCCAAGTCCACCAAGCTGTTCGGTTACTACACCAAGATCACCAACAAGTCGGCTCAAAACGCCAACTTTGCCAACACTTCGATCTACACTTCTGGCGTTGGTGGCTCTTCCGCAGCACTGGCAGCTGGTGTTGACCCGCAAGCCTTCGGTGTTGGTCTGAAAGTTGCGTTCTAAGCTGCACACCGCTTAGCAACAAACTGCAAAACGGGCATCCGCAAGGATGCCCGTTTTTTCATCATTTGCTAGAATGGAACATTGCCGCACACACCAAGACCACCACAATGAGCGTTGAACTGAAAACCGCCGCCGATATCGAGAAAATGCGTATCGCCGGCAAACTGGCCTCCGAAGTACTCGACTACATCACTCCCTTTGTCAAACCGGGTGTGACCACCGAAGCCATCGACAAGCTGTGCCATGACTACATGGTCAATGTACAGGGCTGCATCCCGGCCCCGCTGAACTATGCCCCCGATGGCCATAACCCCTACCCCAAGTCCATCTGCACCTCGATCAATAGCGTGGTGTGTCATGGCATCCCCAATGACAAGCCGCTGAAAAACGGCGACATCATGAATATCGATATCACCGTGATCAAGGATGGCTACCACGGCGACACCAGCCGCATGTTCTTTGTCGGCGAAGTCAGCGAGCATGCCCGTCGCCTGTGCAAGATCACCTATGAATGCATGTGGCGCGGCATTGAAAAAGTGAAGCCGGGCGCCACACTGGGCGATATCGGCTATGCCGTGCAGCAATATGCCGAAACCAACGGCTATAGCGTGGTACAGGAATTCTGCGGCCATGGCATTGGCAAGCGCTTCCACGAAGAGCCACAAGTACTGCACTATGGCCGTCCTGGGACCGGTCTGGAATTGCAGGCTGGCATGATCTTCACCATCGAACCGATGATCAATCAGGGCAAACGCCACCTGCGCATGATGGGCGACGGCTGGACCGTTACCACCAAGGACCGCAGCCTCTCCGCACAATGGGAACACACCATCCTGGTAACGGAAACCGGCTATGAAGTGCTGACTCAGTCCGCCGGCACCCCGGCCAAACCAGCCAGCCGCTGAGTTTTGTTAGCAATACCACAGTAAACACCCGCTGATAGCGGGTGTTTTTATGTAAATACTGGTTAAGCCCGGCAAGAGCTCCTATAGTAACTGCATGATCCGACAGCAATTCAAGCGAGCTCGACATGCTAACCATCGGTAGCAACACCTCCGCACTCAGCGCACAGACTCAACTGGACAAGTCGCGCAAAAAAACAGAACAGACTCTGGCTGAACTGTCTTCTGGCACGCAGCTGAGCAGTGCCGCCGTCAATGCAGCCAATACTGCGCTGTCACAATCACTGGAAGCACAAGTACGAGGAGACAACCAAGCCAGCAGCAACGCGCTGGATGGAATTTCCTTGGTGCAAACTGCGGATGGCGCGCTCAGCCAGCTACAGGACAATAGCCAGCAATTGCAGGATCTGGCCATTCAGGCCGGGGATGCCGCACTGAACAGCAGCAACCGTCAGTCCTTGCAGCAGCAGGCCGACCAGCTGACCCAAAACAATTCAGCCATCATCCAGAATACCCAGTACAACGGCACCCCCTTGCTGAGCAGCAATAATGCACTGCAATTCCAGGTCGGCCCCAATGGCGACAGCAGCAACCAGATCAGCGTAAACACCACGGACCTGAGCGCCAGCCCCGCTAGTGGCGGCCTGTACGGCTACAATGCCAATCTGAATGCCACCGGCACCATCGACCTGTCCAGCCCGGCCAGCGCCTTGGCTGCGCAGAGTAATATCCAGTCGGATCTGAATACCATCAGCAGCTCGCGCACCCAGCTTGGGGCAAGCAGCAACCAGTTCTCTGCTGCCATCGATAATTTGCAGAATGCCTCGCTGAATGCCCAGGCCGCCAATAGTCGCATCAGCGATACCGACTATGCATCAGCAACGGCGCAACTGGTGCAGCAACAGATACTCGGCCAAGCCGCGATTGCAGTTCAGGGACAGGCCAATATCTCCCAGCGCAGCGCACTCAGCCTGCTCGGCTAAGTCAGGCAACTTTATCCCGCTGCGACACTCCAAGCTTCAGTAAACAACCGGCAGCAAGGCTGACCGACCCGCACAGGATAACAACCGTTATCCTGTGCTTTTTATTGATGAGCAAGGAGTAGAACCATGCCGACTCAACCGGCCATTATCGTTTCCAGCCTGGACTATGAAAGGCTGGCTGCCTGGATGGAGCGTCTTCCCGCACAGGACAAGACAACCCTGGCGGCACTGGAAGCAGAACTGGAACGCGCAGAGGTGGTTGATCCGGAAAACATCCCGGCCGGCATCATCACCATGAACAGCACGGCACGGGTTCGTATTGAACAAAGTGGTGAAGAAAAGCTGCTGACGCTGGTTTATCCCAATCAGGCCGATGGCACCGCCGGCCATGTATCCATCCTTGCCCCCATCGGAGCGGCCCTGTTGGGACTGGCCGAAGGCCAAAGCATAGACTGGCCCACACTGGCGGGACAGACCAGGTTGACGGTACTGGAAGTAATCTACCAGCCTGAAGCCGCTGGTGAACTGCATCGCTGATCGCGGGCAAAAAAATGGCCAGTCTGATGACTGGCCCTGCTTTCACCCACAACACTCACCAGCAACGCTGAATCATCTGCGCCAGCTTGATCAGCTTGCCGTGAAAGAAATGGCCGGCACCCGGGAAAACCAATACCGGCAAATCCTGCGGCCGAGCCCAGTCCAACACGGCAGACAGGGGAATGACCTCGTCTTCTTCGCCATGAATCACCAAGGTATCATTTGGTACCGCTGGCGTAGGGATTTCATACTTGCCCACGGCCACGCCCATCAGCAGCAATTTGTCAGCTTCGATCACCGCCCTGGTACGGGCTGCCACAAAGCCACCAAACGAAAAGCCTGCCAACGCCAATGGCAGATCACCCTGCTCCGCACGCGCATGCGCCACCACGGCCAGCACATCGTCCACCTCACCCAGACCATGATCATGCAGGCCTTCGCTGGCCCCTACCCCACGCAGGTTGGGGCAATAGCAGACGTAGCCCAGCTGGGATAGCGCCTTGGCTGCGGTTTGCACCACCTTGTTGGTATTGGTGCCACCTTGCAGCGGGTTGGGATGGCAGATCACCGCAATGCCACTGACCTGGCCAGACGGCGACACCACGATGGTTTCCAGCGCACCGGCAGGTCCGGCGATGAGCAGCTTGTTTTGCGCCTTCAGCATCAGACTTTCAGCCTTTCCACAATGCGGCCAGCCACCATATGCTCATCGATGATTTCGTCGATGTCCTCGCGGTCGACAAAGGTGTACCAAGTCTCTTGCGGATAGACCACCATGACCGGGCCCTGATCGCAGCGTCCCAGGCAGCCCGCCTTATTGACACGGATCTTGCCGTCGCCAGCCAGGCCCAGCGCCTTGATCCGGTCTTTCATATAGGCCAGCAGCTCGCTGGAGCCATGGTTATTGCAACAATCCTCGCCGGCAGCCCGCTGATTGCAGCAGACAAAAACATGCTTGTCGAAAAAACTCATGCGTTTCCTTTCCCAGGTACAGCAGACCGCTGTGCGTGCAGCGTGCTGCCACCCCACAGCTTAACCATCACTATCCGCCCAGCCACTGATGCCCAGTGTGGCGGCGTTTTCAAACTTGGCATGCTTGCCGACAAAGGCCAGCCGCACAGCACCCGTGGGACCATTACGATGCTTGCCGATAATCGCCTCGGCCATGCCTTTGACCTCGGCATTTTCCGGACTGTAGTACTCTTCGCGGTACATGAAGATGATGATGTCGGCATCCTGCTCGATGGCACCGGATTCGCGCAAGTCAGACATCATCGGGCGCTTGTTGGGGCGCTGCTCTACCGCTCGCGACAGCTGCGACAGCGCAATCACCGGCACCTGCAACTCTTTGGCCAAACCTTTCAGACCGCGCGAAATCTCACCCAGCTCCGCAGTACGGTTGTCGCCACGTCCCGAGCCCGACATCAGCTGCAAATAGTCGATCACGATCAGGCCCAGCTTGCCACCATGCTGACGCGCCAGACGCCGAGCCCGCGCACGTAGCTCCAGCGCCGTCAGTGCTGGCGTTTCGTCGATATACATCGGCGCCTCGGATAGCTTGCCGATAGCATAGGTGAGCTTTTGCCAGTCTTCGTCGCCCAGTTTACCGGTACGCAAGACATGCTGATCCAGCCTGCCCACCGAGCCCAGCATACGCATCACCAGCTGCGCGCCGCCCATTTCCATGGAGAACACGGCGACGGGGGCCTTGTACTCTACCGCCACATGCTCGGCGATATTCATGGAGAAGGCAGTTTTACCCATGGACGGACGACCAGCCACGATCACCAGGTCCCCCGGCTGCAGGCCGGAGGTCTTGGCATCCAGATCGATAAAGCCTGTAGGTATGCCGGTTACTTCGTCCGGATTGTCACGGCTGTACAGCATGTCGATGCGCTCGACCACTTCTTTCAGCAGACCGGGCATTTCCAGAAAGCCCTGCTTGGACTTGGCGGTGGATTCAGCAATCTGGAACACCTTGCCTTCGGCCTCGTCCAGCAACTGGGCAGCATCACGCCCTTGCGGCGCATAGGCCGACTCGGCAATCTCCGCCCCAACCACCGCCAGCTGACGCATGATGGAACGCTCGCGCACGATTTCGGCATAGCGGCGGATATTGGCAGCGGACGGGGTATTCTGCGCCAGCGTGGCCAGATAGGACAGGCCACCGATATCAGCCAGCTCGGCATTCTTGTCCAGCACCTCGGACACCGTCACCACGTCGGCCGGGCGTCCCAGCTCGATCAGGCGGGCAATGTGCTTGAAAATCAGTTTGTGGTCATGGCGATAAAAATCAGCCTCGGATACCACATCGGCAATCTTGTCGAAGGCGCTGTTGTCCAGCATCAAACCACCCAGCACCGACTGTTCTGCTTCGGTGGAGTGCGGCGGTGTGCGCAAGGACGCCATGGCGCCGTCAAAATTTTCGTACTGTTCGGTCATGGAGACTCAATGAAATGTGCTACAGGCAACAGCAGGGAATCAGGTGGCAATTCTAGCAGTTTTTACCCGCCACATAGCCGGATGACCACGCCCACTGAAAGTTATATCCCCCCAGCCAGCCGGTGACATCCACCACTTCGCCAATAAAGTACAAGCCCGGAACATCCCGCGCCTCCATGGTCTTGGAGGACAGGGCCTTGGTGGAAACGCCACCGCGCGTGACTTCCGCCTTTTTGTAGCCCTGGGTGCCATTGGGCTTGATACGCCAGTGATGTAGCTGCTCGGCCAGTTGCAGCCGTTTCTTCGGTGTCAGCTCTTTCAGCCGTACATGGCAGCCCTGCCGTGCCAGCCAGGCCTCGGCAAAGCGTTTGGGCCAGCCCAACTCTGCCAGCGCATTGCTCAGCAGTTGCTCGCTACCCTGCCGCTCCTCCAGGAAAGCCTGCGCATCATGATCGGGCAAGAGGTTGATCACCACATCCATGCCGGGTTCCCAATACGAGGAAATCTGCAAGATGACCGGACCTGAGAGTCCCTTGTGGGTAAACAGCACCTGCTCACGGAAGCGGCCCTTGCCCGCACGCACTTCCACATCCAGTGACACTCCAGCCAGGGGGGCAAAAGCTTCGGCATCTTCTACATGAAAGGTCAGCGGCACCAGGGCCGGACTCAGGCTGGTAACTGGCAAGCCGAACTGCTCGGCAATGCGATAGCCCAGCGGCGAAGCACCAATTTGCGGGATGGACAAACCACCAGTGGCCACGACCAGCGATTGCGCCTCAAAACGCCCCAGCGAAGTATCCAACACAAAACCACCAGCCATGCCTGCGCTCACTGTCTGCACCGTAACACCCATCTGGCGCTCTACCCCGCCCTGACGACACTCGGCATCCAGCATGTCGATGATTTGCTGGCTGGAGTCATCACAAAACAGCTGGCCCAGCTTTTTCTCGTGGTAGGCAATACCGTGTTTTTCCACCATCGCCAGAAAATCACGCGGGCCAAACTGTGCCAGTGCCGAACGGCAGAAATGGGCATTTTCTGACAGATAGCACTCGGGCCGGGCTGTGTTATTGGTGAAATTGCAGCGACCACCACCAGAGATGCGGATCTTTTCAGCCAGCTTTTCGGCATGGTCCAGCAGCAGAACCTGCCGACCATTCTGGCCGGCAACAGCTGCGCACATCATGCCGGCAGCCCCGGCACCCAGCACAATGACGTCAAATGACTTATTCATTTTCTTACTTTACTTATTTAGTCAACTATTGGCGATTAACAGGCGATTCCAGTACACTTGGGCATACAGCATTCCGCTAGATTCGGCTTACGCAATTCTGCAAGCCCAATTCTCAACAAGGAGAGCATGATGGAACACAAACTGCCGGAACTGCCATACGCACTGGATGCGCTGGCCCCCCACGTCTCCAAGGAAACCCTGGAATTCCACTACGGCAAGCATCATCAGACCTACATCACCAACCTGAACAACCTGATCAAGGGTAGCGAGTTCGAAAACGCTTCGCTGGAAGAAATCGTCAAGAAATCCTCAGGTGGCATTTTCAATAACGCCGCTCAGGTGTGGAACCACACCTTCTACTGGTTTGGCCTGGCTCCCAATGCCGGCGGCGAACCGACCGGCGCACTGGCCGATGCCATCAACGCCAAATGGGGTTCCTTCGAAGAATTCAAGAAGGCCTTCACCCAGACTGCCGTTGGCACCTTCGGTTCCGGCTGGGCCTGGCTGGTCAAGAACAGCGATGGCTCGCTCGATCTGGTTTCCACCAGCAATGCCGCCACACCGCTGACCACTGACAAGACTCCGCTGCTGACCTGTGATGTATGGGAGCACGCCTACTACATCGACTACCGCAATAGCCGTCCGAACTACCTGGACAGCTTCTGGAAGCTGGTGAACTGGGATTTTGCCGCCAAGAACTTTGCAGCCTAAGCAGGCTTGAGTTCCAAACAAGGGCCACACGGCCCTTTTATATTGCCCCGGCACGGTCGGGACAAACAAAAAAGCCGACCATCAGGTCGGCTTTTTCTTAAGCCACTTACTGCTCGCTCTGATCATTCAACTGTTGTTTACCCAGCTTGATCGGATATTTCTGGCGCAAGGTTTCCAGATAACTGCCCAGCTGGTTACGGGCGGTCATCTGCTCCATCGCCGCAGCCAGTTGCGCACGCTCTGCATCACTCACCGCAGCACCGGCCGCGACGCTAGCAATCTGGTAGATGGCGTAGTCACCGTTGTCATGCTTGCTACCGGCAAAGGCAGGCAGCGGGCTTGCCGCCACCGAGAATACTGCACGGACATCAGCCGTCGGCATCGTTCCCGGATTACGGCGAGACACAGGCTGCAACTCACCCCACTTAGGCGCTTCCACGGCCTTGCCTGCCTTCAGCTGAGCCAGCAAAGTCTGACCCTGCTTTTCCGCGAGCTTGGCACCTTCGGTCGCAATCAGTTCAGCCTTGATCTGTTCACGTACCTCAGCCAGCGCTTGCTGACGTGCCGGCTGATGGTCGGCCACACGCACCACTACCAGGTTGCCGCCACCAATATCTACCGGTTCACTATTGTGCTTCTTCTTCAGCACATCATCGCTGAAAGCAGCATCCAGCACCTTGGCATTGGCCAGGTCCGGGTCGGCCGACTTCTTATCGCGAGACAGCCAATCGGAATGCTTGATTTCCAGCTTCAGGGCATCTTGCACGCCCTTGAGCGAATCCGCCTGCTGATATGCCACCTCAGCCAGTTTGTCCGACATGCTGCGCAACTGGCCAGCGGCCTTCTGCTGCTTGAGCTTGGCTTCAACCGCACTTCTCACTGCAGCAAAATCAGGCTGCTTGATCTCGTCCAGCTTGATGATGTGATAGCCAAACTCGGTTTCCACCACTTCGCTGATCTTGCCCGGCTGCATGCGGAATACCACGTCATCAAACGGCTTGACCATCACGCCATGGGCGAAGAAACCCAGATCGCCACCATTGGCAGCCGAGCCAGGATCTTGCGAGCGGGACTTGGCCAGTTCGGCAAACTTGCCCGGATCAGCACGCAATTGCTTGAGCAAGGCCTCAGCCTCAGCCTTGACCTTGGCCTTGTCTGCCGGCTTGGCATCCTTGGCAACGGTCAGCAGGATGTGCGAGGCGCGACGCTCTTCGCCAGACAAATCCGCCTTGTGCTGTTCGTAATATTGTTTGACCTCGGCATCGCTCACCGTCAGGCCGGCAGCTACTGCCTGTGGGGACAGCAACACGTAGTCGAGCTTGACCGCTTCGGCACTGCGGAAACGCTTGGCGTTGGCATCGTAAAATGCCTGCAGCGCCTTATCATCGGTTTTAACCTGAGCCGCAAAATCCGCCGGCTTGAGCAAAAGCAAGCGAACCTGGCGCTCTTCAGCCATCAGGCCGCCCAGTCGCTCCACCATGCTGCGCGAAACAAAGCCGGTACCGGCAAAATTGTTGATCTGGTTTTGCAGCATGATGTCGCGACTGATCTTGGCTTCAAAAGCCTCGGCCGACATATTGCGTGCTGCAAGGAATTCCTTGTAACGGGAAGCACTGAACTGGCCGTTTTCCTGCAATTCGGTAATGCCGGCGATGACCTTGCGCAATTGCTCAGGCGTAACGACGGCACCACCATCATGGGCGGCCGCCAGCAACAGGTTTTGGCGAATCAGGTCGTCCATGGCTTGCTGGCGGGTTGCCGCATCGCTGGGCTGCCCTTCCAGTAGCCGGTCCAGATCACGTTTGTAGATCTTGGCCGAGCCAACCTTGGCCAGATATGGGTCTTCCACGGCGGAGGAGTAGCTACCCACACCAAAGCCGACAAAAGTCAGCGCTACCGCACCCAGAATGACTTGAATGGCAATTTTATTATTCTGAACAAA
The DNA here is from genome assembly GCF_003693445.1 of Aquitalea palustris. Taxonomy (GTDB): domain Bacteria; phylum Pseudomonadota; class Gammaproteobacteria; order Burkholderiales; family Chromobacteriaceae; genus Aquitalea; species Aquitalea palustris. Next base: position 57,997 of record NZ_RFAR01000013.1, read on the forward strand.
ATCGAACATGGCGATATCGGCGCAAGCCACCCCATTGGTAAAAAAAAAGGTGAACGACTGAATACGTTCACCTTTTCTGTAGATTCTGGCGGAGTGGACGGGACTCGAACCCGCGACCCCCGGC
>NZ_RFAR01000112.1 GCF_003693445.1 Aquitalea palustris
CCACCACCACCACCCATGCCCTGGCCATTAAAGCTGGCGTGGACAATGGTGGCGTTTGACATGGTGTTGACGACACGCGCCCCCGCGCCAATGGTGGCTGGCCGGGCCATGCTTTCGCAGGCGCCCAGGCTCAGCAGAGTCAGCAGGTAGAGCAAAACTTGTGGAGCCAAGCTGGGGTGTCTCATGGAGCCTCCCGGCGTAAATAGCTTTCCACCAGCGGCATGCGTTCTGGTTCCGACCATAGTTTGGCCTGGTCAGCGGCGTATTGGGCGGCTACCAATCTTTTCATCAGCTCTTCTTCTGAATCCAGGCCATACATCGCAGGTAGCAGCAAATGGTTCTGCCGCCAGGTTTCAGCGGCATGCCATAGCGACAAGGTGTGAATCTGTTCGGGCGATAAGTTCAGGTTTTCATCTGGTGGCTGGGCAGGTGCGGTGCCTGCATGTGGCAGTTGCAGGCTGCGGGCGTGGCCGTCTCTATCCAGCCAGTGCCATTGCTGAGCACAGCCCAGCAAGAACTGTTGTTGCGTGGGTAGCAGGCAGGCGCAGACCGGGGCAAACAGGCGGGGATCATAAAAGCGCAGCACGCCCTGTTGCCGGCCTTGATCCCACTTCACCTGCAGGCAGGCTGTCAGATGTGTTGCCAGTGCCTCAAAATCGCAAGTGCTCAGCAGAGCTAATAACCTGGGCTGACCTTGCCATTTATCTAGTCGGCGCTGCCATTTTTCCAGCAGGGCTGGTGTGTGCAGCGCTAGCCGGATCAATACCGGGCCTTCGCCAGCGGCCTCAGCATGTGGGGTATCCAGCAACAAGGTGCGTGGCGGGTGCATGACGGGTAAATGGCGTTGCCAGCCATGGTTGATGCCCGATTGGTCAACGATGAAATCCAGCCATTCCAGGTCGGTGTCAAGGGCTTGCTGGCATAGCATGGTCAGCCAGTCATGAGTGGTTGGCCGAGGCAAAATCAGCAGCGGCTTCATTTGGCATTCACCAGCGGGTTAGCTTGCTGAAAGGCATTGGCCATACAGCTTTTGCAAACGGTATTGGGAAAACGAGGAAACGGCAGATTCAAGCTATCCGGCCCGCTCCAGTCATGGCTGCCGCCCTTGAAGCTGACGGTGCCGGGGGCGTGTAGCTCGATCTTGCCATCCTTGATCCGCACATAAGCGCCGCCGCTGGTCAGCAGGATTTCCTTCTTGCCATTGAATTGCTGCTTGCCCTTGGCCGAGGTAATGGTCAGGTCCTTGTCCG
>NZ_RFAR01000113.1 GCF_003693445.1 Aquitalea palustris
TTCGATGGCGGCATTCAGTGCCAGCAGATTGGTCTGGTAGGCGATGTCGTCGATGATGACGATCTTGTCGGCAATCTGGCGCATGGCCTGCACGGTCTGGCGCACGGCCTCGCCGCCCTCGGCCGCTTCGCGCGCAGCCTGCTCGGCAATCCCTTCGGTGACCCGGGCATTGTCATTGGTCTGGTTGATGGCGGCCGACATTTCCTCGATGGCGGCGGTGGTTTCCTCGATGCCGGCTGCCGATTCGCTGGCCGATTGCGACAGTGACTGCGAGGTGGCGTTCAGTTGTTGGGAGGCAGAGGCCAGATTGGCCGCGCCGTTTTTCACTTCGGTCATCAGGCCGGCGAGGGTGCTGACGGTTTGCGCCACCGAATACATCATGCTGCTGTTATCGCCAGGAAGCAGTGGCAGCTGGGTATCCAGCCGGCCATTGGCCAGTTGCTGCATGATGTCGGCGACGGCATGTGGCTCGCCGCCCAGGGTGCGGCGCAGCGAGCGGATGATCATGACTGCCAGCAGGCTGCCCAGTAACAGAGCCGCTGCCGATAACAGCAGCATGATGTTGTGTGCCTGCTGGATGCCGGCCTCACTTTCCAGGCGCGATTGTTCGTTCAGGCGGAGTTCCACGTCATAAAGTTGGCGCAATACCTCCATGAATTTTCCCATGACCGGCATGACTTCCTGGCGCATTACCACCGTGGCGGCCTCGTTTTCATTAATGGCACCCAGTGATTCGGATTTGTCCATGACGATGATGGCATTGGGGCGGATGGACTGGATCTGGGCAATCAGCTCCTTTTCGCGCGTGGTCAGCTCGGGTTCGGCCAGCATGTCGCGGATCAGCAGCTGTTCGCTGTCCAGATAACGGCGTTTGGCGTCATTGTATTTTTCTACGGCCAGGTTAATGGCGTGCAAGTCGGTGTAAATAATGACGTTGCGGTACGCTATGCGTAATTCCTGTGCCTGTTCGAGCAAGGCTGAAGCGCGCGTGGCATCGCGGTCGTTGATGCGCATGCTGCCCAGCATGCCGTTGATGCGCCCGAAGCTGTATATGGCGACTGAGACGCACAGCACCAGCAGGACAAGCAGGCTGCCAAAGCCCAGCCCCAGCCGCATGGCTATGCTCATGGGTGCAGATTTGTTCATGGTCATTTCCCCGAAGACGTATCGTTGTTATGTGGCTGACGGCTGCCCGCCGCCGGGTATGGTTCCTGCTCCAGCGCGTAGCGGCTGGCTTCCTGCTGGGTGGCGTGCTGGATGAGGGCCAGTACGTCCAGAATCAGCGCTACCGCGCCATTGCCCAGAATGGTGGAACCGCTGATGGCTTTCAGATGGCGGAACAGGCTGCCCAGCGGTTTGATCACGGTCTGGAATTCGCCTTGCAAGGCATCCACCACCAGGCCGACCCGATTGCTACCGGTTTGTATCACCACCACGTTTTGCCGGCGGCCTGGCTGTCCTTCCAGTTCCAGAAACTGGCGCAGATACAGCAATGGCAGGATTTCACCGCGTAGCTGCAACCGCTCCGGCCTGCCATGGTCGCCGGGTGTGACAGGCAGCTCCATGCACTCGACCACGGTTTCCAGCGGAATGACAAAGGTGGAGCTGCCTACCTCGACCAGAAAGCCGTCGATGATGGCCAGGGTCAGCGGCAGACGCAGGCGGAAGGTGGTACCCAGTCCGATTTCGCTGTCTATCTCCACCGTGCCGCGCAGCGCCTCGATATTCTTTTGCACCACATCCAGCCCCACGCCTCGGCCTGACAGATTGCTGATGCGCTCGGCGGTGGAGAAACCGGCGGCAAAGATCAGCCGGTAGATGTCCTGCTCGCTCAGCAAGGCATCGCTGCTGATGATGCCGCGCTGCAAGGCCTTGGCCAGGATGCGCTGCGGGTCGAGCCCGCCGCCATCATCGGCCACCTCGATCACCACGCTGCCGGATTCATGATAGGCATTCAGCCAGACATGGCCTTGCTCCGGCTTGCCGATGGCGCGGCGCTGCTGCACATCTTCGATGCCATGATCGATGGCATTGCGCACCAGGTGGGTGAGCGGGTCGGCCAGCTTGTCGACCATGGATTTGTCCAGCTCGGTTTCCGCGCCGCTGATTTCCAGCTTGATGGATTTGCCCAGCTCTTGGCCGACATCACGCACCACGCGCGGGAAACGGCTGAAGGTTTCACCGATGGGCACCATGCGCATGGACAGCGTATGCGAGCGGATCTGCTCGATCAGCCCGGCCATCACCACGGTGGATTCCAGCAAGGGACTGCTGCCATGGCTGCGTGCCAGCAGATTGGCTGCCGCGCCGGCAATCACCAGCTCGCCCACCAGATTGATCAGGCTGTCGAGCTTGCCAGCTTCCACCTTGATGAACTTGCTTTCGCTGCTGCGGCCAGTCTTGTGGTCTGCGCCAGCGGGCAGTGCCGGCCTGGTGTCGGGGGCTGTCGTGACCAGGGTGGGGGCGGCGACGGCGTTGTCTGCTGTGCTGGGCCATAGCCCCCATTGCTGCCAGATGTCGCGGCAGCTTTGCTGCTCGGCGGCATCACCGGCCTGCAGGGCTTGTTGCAGATGGCTGGCCAGCTGGGCGCGCGGGCTGATGATGAACTGGCTGCCCTCGCTGGCAAACTCGAAGACGCTGGCCAGTTGTGCTTCATCCACCGCACCACGGAACTGCATTTCCAGCCGCAGGTAATTGCGTTCCGCATCGAAACTTTCATCGGCAGGCAGGGCGCTGCTACAGCTGGCAATCGCCTGTATCTGGCCCAGCGTGGCCAGGTAGCGCACAAAGGACGCCGGGTCCATGCCATTGCGCAAGACCTCGGGGCCAAAGCGCAGCGACAGCAGCCAGTCGCTGTCGGCGGCCGGCTCGGCCTGGCTGCTGGGCTCGGCAGGGGGGAGCGACCCCGCCGGCGGCGGCAGCAGGGCCGCGATATCGGCCAGGATATTGTCCTGCTCACCAGCCGGAATGGCCTGGCCGGCAGCTACCGCTGCCAGCTGGGCCTTGACGTGATCGTGGCTGCGCAGCAAGACGCCGCTTAGCTCGGCATCCAGCTGCAAGTGGCCATCGCGTAGCTGGTCCAGCAGGTTTTCCGCCTGATGGGTGAAACGGACAATCTCGTCCAGCCCGAACAGCCCCGCCGAACCCTTGATGGTGTGCATGCTGCGGAACAGTGCGCCCAGCTGTTCGGCGGTAATGCTGTCGGCTTCGGCATCCAGCAGAATGCTTTCCATCTCTTCCAGCAGCTCGGCCGACTCCTGCAGGAAGGACTGCATGGCCAGTTCAAGATCCATCCACGGCCTCCAGTGCATTGTGCAACGGCTGCAGCCCCAGCAGCCGGATGAAGTCCCGTACCGCCGGGCTGGGATGGCTCAGCGTCAGCTGGCATGACTGCTGCTGCGCGGCACGGTGCAGCCACAGCAGCACCTGGGCACCGGCGCTGTCGATTTCCTCGACTTGCGACAGATCGATCTCCAGCTGTGGATGCTCGCGCAGGGCCGCTGCCAGTTGCTGGTGCAGGGCCTGGGCCTGGTAGATGGTCTGCTCGGCAGCCAGGGTAATGAGATGGGGCATGGCGATGGCTCAGGGCAGGATGAGCCGGGCGATGGCGTCCAGCAGTTGCGGGGGTTCGAAGGGCTTGACTACCCAGGCGCAGGAACCGCATTCCCGGCCTTGCTGTCGCAGATGTTCGGCGGTTTCGGTGGTCAGCATGATGACCGGGGTGAAGCGATAGTCGGGGTGCTGCTTGATCTGTGCCAGCAGGCTCAGACCATTCATCACCGGCATGTTGAGGTCTGACAGCACCAGATGGATCTTGCGCCCGTCCAGCAAGGCCAGTGCCTGCTGACCATCGGCGGCCTCGATGACATGGTAGCCGGCACCTTCCAGTGTCATCTTCACCACCAGCCGCAGGCTGGTGGAGTCGTCCACGACTAGTATGGTCTTGGCCATATTTTCCCCTTGTACCCTGCTGACCGTGCACCCAGCGCTACGGGTGCATGGCCAAGGCCGGCTGGCTGCCTGTACCCGTGCGGGTGATTTTTTCTCGTTAGTGCGGCTTGGTCTTTCTAGTTTTGTAGTTGCTGCCTTTGTCGAATGCAAAGAGGAATGGCGAAGCGATGCATTTTATTTATTACTACTTGTCATGACTTTTTAAACATTGATTTGGCTTGCAATAAAAAAACCGGCCACCTGGGCCGGTTGTTGCCTGGCTGCAAGGTATTCAGCCGGGAAACAGCAGCGGGTTGAGGCCGCTGCGGGCAAAGCCCTGTTCCTCCAGTGCGGCATCCAGCGCCAGGCTGGCCAGATCATCCGCCACCGCCTCAGCCTGCTGATCCTTGTCCAGTGACAGGATTTTCAGATAGCTGCCGCAATCGCCGCAGGATTCGCCGCGCACCGCCGCGTGCTGGTCTTGCAAGGACCAGTAGCCGATGTCGCGCGTTGCCTCGCAGTTGCTGCACTTGGCCCGCACCAGATGCCATTCGCTTTCGCACAGGCTGCAGTGCAGATAGCGCAGCCCGGCTTCATTACCCTGATGCACGATGCTGGCCACCGGCGCGCTGGCGCATACCGGGCACAGGTGGCGCGCATCGCCGGGTTCGGCGACGGTGGCGATTTTCAGCTGGCTGGCCAGCTGGCTGAAATACACCGACAAGGCCGCCCAGATGAAGGGAGCCTGCCCGCTGTCCACCGCCGCCAGATCACCGGACAACAGCGCCTGGGCGGCTTTTTCCTGCTGCTCAGCTGGGGCGGCCTGCAACTGTGCCAGCACCTGTTGCACGGCCGGGCTGGCAGCGTCAGACAGTTGCTGGCACAGGGCTTGCAGAATCTGCCGCCACTGCCCGTCGCGTTGCCAGGCCATGGCGCCCAAGGGCGGCAGGCCGTGCTCGGCGCACTGCTGGAAGTAATCCGCACGCGCGGGCAGCAACACCGGCTGGCTGTGTACCAGCTGCTGTTGTGTCTCGGCAATGCGGCTGGCCAGTTGCAGGTAATCGGCCATGACATGGCCCGCCGCCAGCTGCTGCAGCCGGGCCGCGCGCTGACGATACAGCGTGGCTGGCTGCGGCAACAGCAGCGGGGTGATGTCCAGGCTGGCTGCTTGCCGCTCTGCCAGCTGTTCTACCGGCACTATGCGAATGCTCATGGCTTGTTCTTGTCTCCTGTCACTTCACGGTACCAGCGTGGATGATGCTTCTTGGCCCAGGCATGTGTCACCACGCCTTCCACCATGGCGCGGATGGTGCCGCGTACCCAGATGGCGGCGTACACATGCACCACGATGCCGGCAATCAGCACCAGTGCGCTCCAGGCATGCAGCAGCAGGGCCACGCGGATCAGGTCGATGGGAAAGTAATAGGCAAAGTAGGGCCGCCAGATGATGACGCCGGTGCAAATCAGCACCAGCAGGCAGCCGCTCATCAGCCAGAACATGCCTTTCTGGCCGCCGTTATACTTGCCGGTGTCACCCACCTCGTGACCGGACAGCACCTGTTTCACCGACAGCATCCACTTGATGTCCTCCTTGTTGAACAGATTGTGGTGCCAGTAGCGGAAAAACTGCCGGAAGAAGCCGAGGAACATCAGCACCCCGACAAAGGGGTGAATGATGCGCGCCAGCTGCGGCGTACCAAACACGCCGGTGAGCCAGAAGAAGGCCGGGTAGAAAAAGGCCAGGCCGGAGATGGCCAGCAGCATGAAGCACACCGCCACGATCCAGTGGTTGATGCGCTCGGCCGCGTTGTAGCGGCTGATCAGCTTTTCCTTGCTCATACCTTGTCCTCCTCTTCTTCATCCTCGGCCTTGTTGGGGCCGACACCGATGTAGTGGAAGAAACCGAACAGCAGCGAGGCGGCCAGGCCAATGGTGGACAAGGGCTTGAGTATGCCCTTCCACAGGCTGACTACCGGGCTGATCTGCGGATCCTTCTTCAGCCCGTGGTACAGCTCGGGCTGGTCGGCATGGTGCAGCACATACATCACATGGGTGCCGCCCACGCCTTGCGGATCGTACAGACCGGCATTGGCATAGCCACGGGTTTTCAGCTCGTCCACCCGTTCCTGTGCGTATTCCTTCATGTCCTCCTTGCTGCCAAAGCGAATGGCGCCGGTGGGGCAGGTTTTCACACAGGCCGGTTCCTGGCCCACGCTCACCCGGTCGGAACACAAGGTGCATTTATAGGCCTTGTTATCCTTCTGGTTGATGCGCGGCACATTGAAGGGGCAGCCGGAAATGCAGTAGCCGCAGCCGATGCAGTGCTCGGACTGGAAGTCCACGATGCCGTTGGCGTACTGGATGATGGCGCCGGGCGAGGGGCAGGCTTTCAGGCAGCCCGGGTCGGCGCAGTGCATGCAGCCGTCCTTGCGGATCAGCCATTCCAGCTTGCCGTTCTGCTCGGTTTCGCTATAACGCATCACCGTCCAGCTTTCGGCGGACAGGTCGGCCGGGTTGTCGTACACCCCGACGTTGTTGCCCACTTCGTCGCGCAGGTCATTCCATTCCGAACAGGCCACCTGACAGGCCTTGCAGCCGATGCAGGTGGACACGTCGATCAGCTTGGCCACTTCCGCCTTGTGCTCGCGCGCAATCGGCGGCTGGGTGGGGCTGGCGGAGCGGCGCAGGATATCTTGCGATTGCAGTGACATGGTCGCTCCTTATGCTTTCTCAACGTTGACGAGGAAGGACTTGAACTCCGGCGTCTGGGTATTGGCATCCCCGACAAACGGCGTCAGCGTATTGGCAATAAAGCCTTTCTTGGTCAGGCCTTCAAAGCCCCAGTGAATCGGCACGCCGACATGGTGAACCAACTGGCCATTCACCTTCAGTGCCTTGATACGCTTGGTGACCACCGCCTTGGCCTTGATATAGCCGCGCTTGGATGACACTTTCACCAGGTCACCGTGGGCAATGCCTTTTTCCCTGGCCAGCTCCTCGCCGATTTCCACAAACTGTTCCGGCTGCATGATGGCGTTCAGCCGCGCATGCTTGGTCCAGTAATGGAAATGCTCGGTCAGGCGGTAGGTGGTGGCGGCATAGGGGAACTGCTGATGCTGGCCCAGCTGCTCCTTGTCGCCCTTGAACAGCCGCGCTGCCGGGTTGGATATCACCTTGGGATGCAGCGGGTTGGTACCCAGCGGCGTCTCGAACGGCTCGTAGTGCTCGGGGAAGGGGCCTTCAGCCATCTTGTCCAGCGCAAACAAACGTCCCAGCCCTTCGGCCTGCATGATGAAGGGGCCCATGGCGCTGCCCGGCGGCTCGTCGGCCTTGAAGTCCGGCACATCCACGCCCACCCACTTTTCGCCATTCCACTTGATCAGCGTGCGCTTCTTGTCCCATGGCGTGCCATCGGGCTTGCAGGAGGCGCGGTTGTACAGGATGCGGCGGTTGGCCGGCCACGCCCAGGCCCAGCCCAGCGTGTTGCCAAGGCCGGAGGGGTCGCTGTTGTCGCGCCGCGCCATCTGGTTGCCGGCCTGGGTCCAGCTGCCGGCGAAAATCCAGCAACCGGATGCCGTGCTGCCATCCGCCTGCAACAGCGCGAAACCAGGCAGGAGCTCACCCTTCTTGGCCAGGAACTGACCGGGGTTCTTCGGATCGGGCAGATCCGCCAGTGCCTTGCCGTTCAGCTCTTTGGCCAGCTCTTCCGGCTTGGGCTCGTGCGGGTCGCCATAGGCCCAGGACAGGCTGTTGATGGCATCCGGGAAGGTGCCGCCATCCTTGGCGTACATGGCCTTGAGCTTGAGGAAGATACCCGCGAGGATTTGCGGGTCGGTCAGCGCCTGGCCTGGCCCTTCCGCGCCCTTCCAGTGCCATTGCAGCCAGCGGCCGGAGTTGACGATGGAGCCATCTTCCTCGGCAAAGCAGGTGGTGGGCAGACGGAATACTTCGGTCTTGATGTCCGCCGTCTTCACATCATTCTGTTCGCCGTGGTTCTGCCAGAAGGTGGAGGTTTCGGTGGTGAGCGGGTCCATGATCACCAGGAACTTCAGGCGCGACAGCGATTCCACGATCTTGTTCTTGTTGGGGAAGGACGCCACCGGGTTGAAGCCCTGGCAGAAATAGCCATTCACCTTGCCCTGATGCATCAGCTCGAAGTACTGCAGCACATCGTAGCCCTTGTCCCACTTGGGCAGCAGGTCATAACCCCAGTTGTTGTCCGCCGTCGCCTTGTCGCCCCACATGGATTTCATGAAGGAAACAAAGAACTTGGGATAGTTCTGCCAGTAGTTCATCTGGCCATCCGCCAGCGGCTTGCTGGTGTACTTGGTCAGATAGCTGTCCAGCGTCGGCTCTTTCTCCGACGGCATGGTCATGTAGCCAGGCAAATTGGTGGTAAGCAGGCCCAGGTCGGTCAGCCCCTGGATATTGGAGTGGCCACGCAGCGCATTGATGCCGCCACCGGCCATGCCCATATTGCCCAGCAGCAGCTGGATCATCGCCATGGTACGGATGTTCTGCGCACCGATGGAGTGCTGGGTCCAGCCCAGGGCATACAGGAAGGAGGTGGTTTTGTCCGGTGCGCTGGTCTCTGCCAGATGCTCGCAAATCGCCTGGAAGGCTTCTTTGGGCGTGCCACAGATATTGGCCACCACATCGGCGGTGTAGCGTGAGACATGCTGTTTCAGCAGATTGATCACGCAGCGCGGGTCGCTCAGCGTGTCATCCCGTTTGGCCATGCCCTTCTCATCCAGCTGGTAGGCCCAGGTGGATTTGTCGTACTTGCGCTTGTCCGCGTCATAGCCGCTGAACAGGCCGTCTTCGAAGCTGAAGTCCGGATGTACCAGCAAGGCCGCATTGGTATAGGCGAGCGTGTATTCCTTGTTGTACTTGCCGGTTTCCAGCAAATAGCGGATTACGCCGGACAGCAGGGTGATGTCCGTGCCGGTGCGGATAGGCGCGTAGAAGTCTGCCACCGAGGCAGTACGGGTAAAGCGCGGGTCGATGACCAGCAGCTTGGCCTTGTTGCGGGTCTTGGCCTCAATGGCCCAGCGGAAGCCAACCGGGTGTGCTTCGGCGGCATTGCCACCCATCACCACGATCAGATTGGCGTTCTTGATGTCGACCCAATGGTTTGTCATGGCACCGCGACCAAATGTTGGGGCAAGACTTGCCACCGTTGGTCCGTGTCATACACGCGCCTGATTGTCGACAGCCAGCATTCCGAGGCTGCGAGTGAATTTGTGGGTCAGCCAGCCAGCTTCGTTGCTGGAGGCCGATGCTGCCAGAAAACCGGTGGACAGCCAGCGGTTCACCGTCACCCCATCGGCATTTTTTTCGATGAAGTTGGCATCGCGGTCTTGCTTGACGTGCTTGGCGATGCGGGTAAACGCTTCATCCCAGCTGAGACGTTTCCATTCATTGCTGCCGGCTTCGCGTACTTCCGGGTATTTCAGGCGATTAGGGCTGTGGATGAAGTCCACCAGGCCAGCCCCTTTGGGGCAGAGCGCACCACGATTGACCGGATGATCCGGGTCGCCTTCAATATGGAAAATTTCGGACTTGGCGTTTTTGGCGCCATCGCCCAGGCTGTACATGAGAATGCCACAGCCTACCGAGCAGTACGGACAGGTGTTGCGGGTTTCACTGGCGCGCATCAGCTTGTAGCTGCGCACATCAGCCATTGCCTTTTCCGGCAATAAACCCAGCGTTGCAATCGTGGAACCTGCCATACCCCCGGCGCACAGCTTGAAGAACTGCCGCCGATTGACCTGCATGGGGTCTCCTTCGTGGGTGGAATATTGACTGACTTTCCGCTCTGGCCGTCAAATGCAGCATCATGGCTGTTGCGCACTGGTGCAGGGCGGAAGGACGGGTCTGGCCAACCCTGAGAGTTGTAGCCTGACTCCATTATCGTCAGCAATTTCTGTAAGCTCAAATAGCGAGTGACAATGAAACCCTTAAAAAATCTTAATTCATGACCGATTCCGCTCCCGAAGGCTTCGATATCACCAGCCATATTGACCGAATCCAGTGGCAAGAGGCTCAGCCCATGCTGACTCAGGCCGATGCCCTGGCCTGCGAAGTGCCAGTGGCGCTGGTATATAACGGCCTGGCGCATGTGGTGATGATGGCCAGCCCGCAGCAGCTGGAAGACTTCGCCCGCGGTTTTTCCCTGGCCGAGGGCATTGTCCGGCAGCTGGCGGATATCTACGACATCGAAGTGCGCAATGCCACCAGCGGTATCGAGGTGCATGTGGAACTGGCCTCCGCCTGTTTCAGCGCCTTGAAGGAGCGTCGCCGCCAACTGGCTGGCCGTACCGGCTGCGGCCTGTGCGGGGTGGAGCAACTGGCGGAAATCTTCCGTCCTCTGCCAGCCTTGCCGGATACGGTGCGGCTGGGCTGGCCCGCGCTGAAAAGGGCGCTGCAGGCCCTGCCCGAGCGGCAAACCCTGTCGCAGCAGACCGGCTGCGCCCATGCGGCAGCCTGGCTGGATCTGCAGGGCAGCTTGCTGCAAGTGAGCGAAGACGTGGGCCGGCACGTGGCGCTGGACAAGCTGATCGGCCGGCGTGCCGTCAGCGATTGGGGCGCCGGGGTGGCACTGGTGACCAGCCGCGCCAGCTACGAAATGGTACAAAAGGCTGCCGCCGCCGGCATTGAAATCCTGGTGGCGGTGGCCGCGCCCACCGCGCTGGCAGTGCAAATGGCCGAACAGTACGGCCTGACCCTGCTGGGTTTTGCCCGGCCGGGCAGGGTGAATGTTTACACCCATCCGCAACGGCTGCTGGCCGGCTAAGCCTGCTGCCGTCATGGCGGGCCCGCTCCTGACCGCCAGAGTGGGAAGGCCAGGCAGTTTCCCGCCGTGCTTCAGCAGTGGCTGATAGCCGCGTGGCCGTGATTTGTTGCATTGCGCAAAGGCAGATGGGCATTGTCGAACAATGGCCTTGCTTTTATGGCGCAGATCGGGCCAGAATCGAAGTCCGACATATCAACCTTTCTATATAAGAAGCAAGCATGGCACTCATCGTACAAAAGTACGGCGGTACCTCGATGGGCTCTGCGGAGCGCATCAAGAACGTGGCCCGCCGTGTCGCCAAATGGAAAGCGCAGGGACATGATGTCGTAGTAGTGGTATCTGCCATGAGTGGCGAAACCAACCGACTGATTGCCCTTGCCAAAGAGATCCAGGCCTATCCGGACCCGCGCGAGCTGGACGTGATCATTTCCACCGGCGAACAAGTCACCATCGGCCTGTTGGCCATGGCACTCAAGGAAATCGGTGTCGACGCCAAGAGCTACTGTGGCTGGCAAGTGCGCGTGACCACTGACGACTCGCACAACAAGGCACGTATTCAATCCATCGACGAAGCCGCCATGCGGACAGACCTCGCGGCCGGTTCGGTCGTGGTGGTGGCCGGCTTCCAGGGCATTGATGAAAACGGCAACATCACCACGCTGGGCCGTGGTGGTTCCGACACTTCCGCCGTGGCGCTGGCCGCCGCGCTGAAGGCCGACGAATGCCAGATCTACACCGATGTCGACGGTGTCTACACCACCGATCCGCGCGTCGTGCCGGATGCCCGCCGCCTCAAGACCATTACCTTCGAGGAAATGATCGAGATGGCCTCGCTGGGCTCCAAGGTATTGCAGATCCGTTCGGTGGAATTCGCCGGGAAATACAAGGTACGTCTGCGTGTACTGTCCAGCTTCGAAGAGGAAGGGGAAGGCACGCTGATTACGTTCGAGGAAGATGAAAACATGGAAAAGGCCGTAGTTGCAGGCATCGCATTTGACCGTAACGAAGCACGCATCAATGTGAAGGGCGTACCGGACAAGCCGGGTATCGCTTACCAGATTCTGGGCCCGATTGCCGATGCCAACATCGAAGTCGACATGATCATCCAGAACGTGGGCGAAAACGGCACCACCGATTTCTCCTTCACCGTGCCGCGCGGGGAATTCCCGCGCACCATGGACATCCTGCGCGAAGTGCAAACCCATATCGGCGCCGCCAAGATCGATGCCGACGACAAGGTCGCCAAGATCTCCATCGTCGGCGTGGGCATGCGTTCGCACTGTGGCGTGGCTTCCACCATGTTCCGCACCCTGGCGGAAGAGGGCATCAACATCCAGATGATTTCCACTTCGGAAATCAAGGTATCGGTGCTGGTGGACGAGAAATACCTGGAGCTGGGCGTGCGCGTTCTGCACAAGGTATTCGGTCTGGATCAGCCGGCATAATTTTTTAGGCAGGTGCTTGACAGGGGGCGCCAGCTTGCTTAATATGGCGCTCTCTGAACGGAGAAATGGCCGAGTGGTCGAAGGCACTTCCCTGCTAAGGAAGCATACGGGCTTAAACCTGTATCGAGGGTTCGAATCCCTCTTTCTCCGCCAGAATCTGCACCCGTAGCTCAGTTGGATAGAGTATTTGGCTACG
>NZ_RFAR01000014.1 GCF_003693445.1 Aquitalea palustris
GCGGCATTCAGTGCCAGCAGATTGGTCTGGTCGGCAATATCGCGGATCACATTGATCACGGTTGCCACCTCGCCGCTATGCGCTTCCATCTCATGAATGCTGCTGGCCGACACGGTGACCACCTGGGAAATCTGGTGGATGTCGTGGATGGTCTGTTCGATGATGCCGCTGCTGTCCAGCACCAGCGTCTGGGCCGATTTGGCACCAGCACTTTGCTGGGCCGACTGGTCGGCCACATGGTTGATGCTTACCGTCATCTGCTCGATGGTGGCGGCGATATTGGCCGAGGCCTCGCTTTGCGCGCCAGAGGCCATCGATACCTCATTGGCGGTTTGTGCCAGTTCCTGCGACGAGCGCTTCACCTGATGCGCGCCATTGGCCAACTGGCCAAACGACTGCTGCAGGCCATCCAGCAGCTGGTTGAAGGCGCGGGCGGTCAGGCCGATTTCATCCTGGCTGCTGCTGTCGGCGCGCAGGCGGAAATCCCGCTGGCTGCTGACCGTTTCGATGGTGTGCTGGATGCTGCCCAGCCCGTGACTGATGCTGCGATACAGCATCAGGGCCAGCACGCTGGTGACCAGCAGCGCCACGGCCATCAGCCCCAGTGCCACGGCAAATACCGTCTGGTAGGTGTGATCGTTATCCGCCGCCAGCTGCTCGGCCAGCCGGTAATTGAACTTGGCATGCTGTTCTACCGCCTGCATCAGCTGGGTGGCGGTCTGGCTGAATTCACTATTGATCAGCGCCACCGCCTGTTCGGTCTGGTTGTTGCGCGACAAGGCCAGAATCCGGCTGCGGCCCTCGCGGTACTGCGCCATCATCGTCTTGTCTGCCGCCAGCAGCTGGCGGTCTTCATCGCTCGCGCTGGCATTGATCTGGTACGACTCCATCAGTGTGTCAAAGCGCTGGTCGGCATCGGCCAGGTTTTTTTCGGCCACTGCTTTTTGCTCGGCCGAGCTGGCCAGTACATGGCGCAAGGTATTGGCACGGATATCCGCCACAGCCCGCAGCGTGCCCTGCATGACTTTCAGATCGGGAAAGGTACTGTTCCGCACATACCCGAAGCGCTGCTGCCCATCATGCAGCGCGTGAATGGCATAACCACCAACCAGCAACATGCCGGCCAATGCAATCGACAAGGTGAGCAATAATTTTTTCGTGATGGTCATCATGTATCCCGAAATCAGAAAGTAGCAATGATTCGCCAGATTAAACCCATTGGAATGACTTTGGCTAAACCGTTTCAGCTTAGGTTATAAGCTAATGTTCGGCCATCTTGAAGTCAATATTTGCAAATTTTACATTAATGTAAATGACATTTTTTGCTGAACACGGAGCAAAACCAAGCCGGACAAGGGTGAGCCGCTGCTGATCGCAGCTGGCAGAGCGCTTGCCATGATCCAGCCGCCGGCCGGCCAGGATGTTGCGCCATATCAGAAATTGCTGATTTTTTAGGGAAAGTCAGGGTTTTGCGGCACAAAAGACCGGCTAGTGCTTGAAAAGCAAACAGGCCTGCCAAATCAGCAGACCTGTTGCCATGTCAAAACCCGCTGGCGTGCTGCCGCTTGACCGCGGCTAACAAGATAGCGTTGCGTCGCAGGGGCAAGGCGGCGCAATGCCGTAGCAGGATATTCTCAGCAGCGCCTAGTTGAAAGGCGTCGGGTGCGGCGTGTTATTGCTGGAAGCCGGCAGAATCGGCAGCACGATCTGCGGCTGCTTGCCGGTCAGCGTATGCAGGAAGGCGACGATATCGCCTATCTCCTGCTGATTGAAGGCCCGGCCCAGCTGCAGCTTACCCATGGTGGACACCGCAGCCTCCAGCGTCGGGGCACCGGCATCATGGAAATAGGGCGCACGCAATGCCACATTGCGCAAGGACGGCACCTTGAACGCCATGCGGTCGGCATCGTTACCGGTGACACCGGCCCGGCCCTGCGCCGGGTTGCTGGTTTGGTACGGCGCCACCAGGCCCATTTTTTGGAAGGAATTGCCCCCCACCGCCGGGCCGTTATGGCAGGCCACACAACCGGCGGTCTTGAAGGTTTGATAGCCGCGCAACTCCTGCGCATTCAGCGCTTTCTTGTTGCCCTTCAGCCACTGGTCAAAGCGCGAATCCGGCGTGACCAGGGTTTCCTCAAACGCAGCAATCGCCTGGGTTACCTCCTGCATGGTGATTTGCTTGCGGCCAAACACCTGGTTGAACTCATTCACATAGGCGGGAATGGAGCGCAGCACATCCAGCGCCAGCACATGGTTGGACGCCATTTCCCGGGGATTGGCAATCGGGCCGCTGGCCTGCTCCTGCAAGGACTTGGCACGGCCATCCCAGAACTGCGCCACATTCATGCTGGAATTAAGCACCGAAGGCGAACGGATAGGCCCTTGCTGCCAATGGTCACCAATCGACGAACTGAGATTGTCACTGCCGCCGGTAGACAGGTTGTGACAGGAATTACAGGAAATGAAACCCGACTTGGACAGGCGCGGTTCAAAAAACAGCTTTTTGCCTAATTCCACCATGGCCGGGTTTTTAATGACGGCTTTGGGAATAGGTTGAATCGGCTCACTCTGAATACTGGGTGCAGCATTGGCAGATATTGCCAGCCATAGCGGAAACATCATGCCGAGATATTTAAGGGATTGCATTGCCATCTCCATTTGCGGTTGAAAAATTCTGTTTGCGCACTGCGCGTCGCGTGTTGTGGTGTGTTGGCAATGATCCGTTACGGCTTTTTATTATAAATATCGCTGTTAAATTATGGTGTTCAGCATGCGTATGGCAGCCCGGATTAAGCCGTGCATAATCCGGGCGTAATGCCAGCCTAAATAATCCCGCAGTGCCAGGATAATGCATGGCCAAGGCTGGGAGACAAGATGAGGCAGATTAAGGCGGGCTGATTTGTCGCAGATCAAATAGCACAAATCAAAATGCTGGCAGGCGAATTGATATTTTCAATTAATATGATAGCCAAAACAAATCAGCATGAATTATTTGGAGGTAGGAATAGCGCCAGATCATTGCGGGGCAATGCTGGGAGTGCAGATGGCTAAAGCCGAATAAAGCAAGTGGCCGTGCCAGTATTCACCACAGCATGTATGCCGGCTATGGCAGATAAAAGCAGGGCAGTGGTATGCCAGGGACGGGCATGAGGCAGAGTATGGCGGGAATTATTTAATTAAAAACATGAAACCCAGGGTGAGCAGGATAAGCAGACACAGCATGCTGATACCACACATCTGTTCGATGATGGCATCCAGACAAACCATCATCCAGCGCACGGCCTTGCCCCTGAAGCCCTCCGCTGGCGGCTGCAGCAGCAGTGGCCTGGCCATGTATTTTTGTCTGAAGGGAAACATTTCTTGAATACTCTTAACAATAATTGCCACAAGACAATAATTGTTAAATTAGTGCAAATCAAGATATTAAAAGGTAAATAAGATGTTAAGGAATGAAAATAATTATATGGCATTAACAAACCAGCCAGCTTGAACCGCACAGAATGGCTGGTCCGCATAGCGGCAGACAAAACAGCGCAGCGCCCTGCCACACTACGCGCCGGCACAGAAAAGAAAGGCTGCGCCAGGATGCGTCACGCGTAGCAGGGCTTTTGTCAGCGGCGCTAAAACCGCTGTAGGGCGGCCAGCGTGCGGGTGAGCAGATTATGCAGATGCTGCAGGATCAGATACTGGTCGCTCGGCTCCAGCGCGGCCGCATGCTCGGTATTCAGCAACTGCAGCAAACCTTCCAGCGTGCGGCGGCTTTCCAGCAAGCGCGCATCCACCTCAGTCAGCTGCGCCTCCAGCCGATGGCAGACCGCCAGCACATCCTGCCAGGCCTGCGCCACGGCCGGTGCGGGCTGATCACCCAGCGCCGCCTGCATGGCAGACAGGCTGGCATGCAGCGGCCCCAGCGGCAGGCAAGCATGCTGCAAGAACTGGGCAAACTGCGGAGCAGACTGAGGGGGAGAAAAAGACGGCCGCCCGGACGGCGGTGTAGCGCGAGGCGTGCTGCTCATGGCAAAACCCTCCTTAGGTAGGTTCACCCGCCACACGTCGCCAAACGGAGGTGGCAGGCGCAAGGCAGGGTTGGCGAACCGGACCTAAGAACCGGCATACCCGAAGGTATCCCCACCAAGGCCCGCCATAGATGCTGCGAAGCAATGGTGTGTTCGGACACTCCGCAGTCGCAGCTGCGTCAGTCCGTCTTAGGTCACAGGTCGCCAAACCTGATGCCGCTATTGAACGACACCGGGGGATTATCAGCCGATAAGAGTACTAGAAGCAAGGCAGGCGGCCAGCCAAAAGCCAACACCCGACCAGACGACACGGCGTGGATGAGCAAGCCAATGGATGAGCAGATTGATGTCCCGCGCAATCCGGCAAGGCAGAGTAAAGAATGTGACGTAAAAGCGGCTGACAAACCAATGCCAGCCACCCAAGATGGCAAAGGCGTTACCAACAACAGGAAACCGGTACCAAAGCGGCTCCCACCAAGGACTGTAAAAGCATAAAAAAGCCCACCATGTTCAGACGTGGTGGGCTTTTTTTGTGATCGCTTACCGCTCGTAGGCTTTGAGAATCAGTGCCTTGGCCAAATCAAATTGCGGGCGAAACACCAGCCGGTCTGGCTGACACAGCGTGAAATGGCTCAGTTGTTTGATGTGAGCACGGACAATGTGGGGCTGCATCTCAAGAAAATCTTTGAGGATGGCAAGTTGCTGCGGGAGGCAACTACCGAGGAATCCTCGGTAGTTCAAACCGAAGGGGGCCGAGAAGTAAACCACCCTGTTACGCTGTACAACCTCGATGCCATCCTAGCCGTCGGCTAGAGGCACTGACAAACATCAGACCCCACCACGAGAAACCAGCCATGTACGACGAAAAAGACCTGATCTACTCCCCGCTGCAACAGAAATACACCGCCGATGGCAAAACGGTGGAGGTGTTCATCTATCGCCTGCCGGATAGCGGCTGGACACTGGAAATCGTCGATCAGTACGACAACTCAACAGTTTACGATGGCGAGTTCGCTACCGATCAGGAAGCCTTTGATCTGTTTCTGGAAGAAGTGGCATCAGAAGGTATTGAGGCAATGATCGGCCCGGCTCCCGGCTTATAAGGTCAGATCTGTAGGGTGGAAGCCCCGCGATTTTTGGGGCGTTCCGCCATCACACACCCACCCCATTGCGTATTAACTGCTTTTCAGGCTTGTGCTTATGCCAATCGCGTGTTTTCCTGTTGGGGTCAATTTATTGATGCTAAGGGAGAGTGGGTGTGGCCCGTCGCAAGCCAAAGCAGAGTTTCGCTCAGGGGCTGATTGCCTCGCCGTGGTATATCAGTGTGGGCTTTGCTGTTGCCAGTTTGATTCTGTTCAAGCAGATACTGCCCGCCATGTGGGCGGGCAATATGTTCTTGAAACCGCTGTCACAAGCCTTTGCCACCATGGCGTGGCTGCCTGCTGGTTTCTTTTTCCTGCTTGCTGCATTAGCAGCCCTGCGCGAGTTTGGCCAACGTCCACCCGCCAACAAACGGGTTATTCCGCCACTCACCCCCGCCACACCACGGCCAAGCACAGCCCCTCCACATGATGTCGTCGCTGATGCGCATGTCCCCCCGCCTACCATTACCAAACCCACGCCAACGTCCAAACCCCAAGTCTGGTCGCTGGCACTGATTCATAGTCTGGAATGGAAACGCTTTGAAGATGTATGTCAGCAGTTTTACCAACTGCACGGCATTAAAAGTGAAACCACCCCGCTGGGGCCGGATGGCGGCATCGATATCCGCCTGTTTCAGGATGATTCCGGGCAGGCAACGTCAATCGTACAGTGCAAGGCCTGGGGCGAACGCTATGTGGGCGTGAAACCCGTGCGCGAATTACTGGGCGTGATGACGCACGAAAAAATCACCAAAGCCTTCTTCATGACCAGCGGCAAGTTTTCCGACGACGCCAAGCAAGTGGCCCGCAGCAACCACATATCCCTGATCGACGGTGCCACGATGCTGACCATGATCGAGCGCCTGCCCACTGCTGCAAAACAACAGCTACTGGAATTTGCCATCCGTGGCGACTACACCACCCCCACTTGTCCGCATTGCGGCATACCCATGCGCCATGTAAACGGCAAAGCAGGCCGCCCGGATTTTTGGGGGTGTCACAACTATCCGAGGTGTAGGCAGGTGCTGGGGATGAGGGGGTAACTCAATGTGGGTCGCTGTTCGTTCAAAATTTATATCCGAATCCTAGAGTAACATCGGTTTTTTGCTGATTAGTGGTGGGTACAAAGGTATCTGGTAAAGACAATGCCATTTAGTAGTTTTAAAAAATTATTTATTGCTGGAATTTAAACGCACTGTTATTCAAAGGAGCAATGCATGAAGTTGCACTCGCTACAGATTGAAGGATTCAAAAGAATTAAATCAGCAAAAATTATTTTTGGTGAGGCAACATTTCTAATAGGTTCCAATAATGCAGGTAAAAGTACCGTATTGAAAGCAATTGAATGTCTGCTGTCAGCAAAAAAGACGATTCCAAGTCCTGAATATTTCTCTATCGTTGATGATGAAACTGGAGAGACCAAGCCAGCAGTAGATACAATTACACTGGAAGCTGAGTTTAGAAATCTTCCAGTTGAAGCAAAGGAGTGGCGAGGGTTCAAGGGGAGAATTTTTTCCTATCATACAGATGATGCATTGGATTCGGGGCTGTCCGTTACATATAAGAAAACATACCCGCTAGGCAAGGATGTCATTATCGAATTTAAGTCAAAAGAACGCACTATCAAGCCAGAGTTCTCATCCTGCAAGACGGTTCAGGATTTAATTGATAGTGGAGCTCCCTTTGCTGATGTTCAAGATATTTTCCCTGATCTCACTGCCAGAATTGTAAACAAAGCAATGCAGGAGAAGCTTGATCAGCTAGATGCTATTTGGGATACAAAGGAAACGGAGACATGGTTTCAGAATCCGGGAGGTATTCCCGGTGTGGTTTTAAAAATGTTACCGCGTTTTTTGCTTATACCGGCAGATACCTCAGCAGGAGAAATCGAGGGTGCTGCTTCAGGAGTGCTTGGAAAGACACTGAACGAATTATTTGAAGATGTACGTGGCGCATCGGAAAACTATGCACATGCACAAGGCTATTTGGACAAGCTTGCCAAAGAGCTAGACCCAGAAGATAGTAGCTCTGAATTCGGAAAGATGATTTCTGAATTGAACTCTGTACTTGCAAGTATTTTTCCAGATTCACAACTTCATGCTACGGCGAGCCTGAATGATCCTAAGACAGCGTTGAAGCCGACATTCAATGTCGAGATGTCTAGCAACGTTCGAACTCCCGTTAGCTATCAAGGGTCGGGGATGATTCGAGCGGCAGCATTTGGCATGCTCAGGTTTCGTCAGAAATGGCTTTCAAAGAGAGAAGATGATCATTCACGATCGCTACTCGTTTGCTTTGAAGAGCCTGAGATCTATTTACACCCAAGTGCAGCGAACCAAATGCGTGACACAATCTATGAATTGAGCAGTCATGATTCGCAAATTGTTGCCACGACACATTCACCTTTCATTATTGATCTTGCACGAAAACCGAAACAAGTATTAAACAGCCTTCAATCTAATGCCGATGGAGTTCATGTATCTCCTTTTAATGTAACTGACGCATACCTAGCCTTGGCGGATGATGCCAAAGCACATGTAAAGATGCTTTTGCGAGTTGATGATCACGTGGCAAGAGTGTTTTTTACCAAAAATGTCGTAATCATTGAGGGTGATACTGAAGAGATTGTTCTTAAAGAAACTCTCAAACGACTTCCCAAAGAGCGTTACCTTAAAATTATCTCAGACTTCGAAATAGTAAAGGCAAGGGGGAAGGCCTCAATCATTGGGTTAGTGAAGTATCTTGTCGCTATGGGCATTAGCCCTATTGTTGTGCATGACCGTGACGGGGGTGTTCCAGGAGCTGAAATATTCAATCAACCAATTGCTGAGGCACTTGCGGGCTGTGGTAAAGTTATTCAGATGCATGAGAACATTGAAGATGAAATGGGATACCTTGCCCCAAGTTCAGAGAAGCCATTTAAAGCATATCAACATACACAAACTTGGGGAGATGATTGGGCAGACCTGCCTGCGGTATGGAAAGAAAAGATGGTAGAAATTTTCGGTAATTATATTGAAAATTAAAATGCACAATTTGGTAGATACAGACTGATGTATCTGTCCATCGTAGATCTCGCTTAGTCTGGCCTTAAATAAAAAAAGCTCCATGTTGGAGCTTTTTTTATTAGCTGAGTCGCTAGTTTTTACTTTTGCGAACAACTTTTACTTGCGATGTCACCCGTCTGTGCTTACACATCAATATTCCGCGCAATCAGGGCATTGCCTTCGATGAAGGCGCGGCGGGGTTCCACGTCGTCGCCCATCAGGGTGGTGAACACGTCGTCGGCACCCATCACGTCCTCGATACGTACCTTCAGCAGGCGGCGCACGTTCGGGTCCATGGTGGTTTCCCACAGTTGTTCCGGGTTCATTTCGCCCAGGCCTTTGTAGCGCTGGATGTTCATGCCCTTTTTCACTTCGGCCAGCAGCCAGTCCAGTGCCTGGCCAAATTCGCTGATCGGCTTCACGGTTTCGCCACGGCGTACTGCTGCGCCTTCTTGCAGCAGGCCGCTCAGCAGTTCGCCGGTTTTGGCCAGTTCCGCGTAGTCGCCGGTTTCCAGGAAGTCCTGGTCTAGCACGGTCACCAGCACGTTGCCGTGCAGTTTGCGGATGATCTTGATCAGGTGGCCGTCGTTCTTTTCGTCGTGCAGCAGTTCCAGCGTGATGGCCTCTGCCGGTACCAGTGCGCGCAGGCGGGCGATGGTGTCGTTGGAGGCTTGCTCGGTTTCCAGTGACAGGCGGCCGGACTTGAGCATGGCTTCCAGTACCAGCGGGTCGATCACGCGGCTTTCGCGTTCGATCACGGCGCGGGCCAGCAGGAACTGGCGGGCTACTTCGGCCAGGGTGTCGCCGGCCAGCGGGGCGGCGTCGGTGCCGGGGACGAGTTCGGCTTTTTCCAGTGCCAGTTGCAGCAGGTACTGGTTCAGCTCGTAGTCGTCCTTCAGGTAGCGCTCTTGCTTGCCGTGCTTGGCCTTGTACAGCGGCGGCTGGGCGATGTAGATGTGGCCGCGTTCTACCAGTTCGTGCATCTGGCGGTAGAAGAAGGTGAGCAGCAGGGTGCGGATGTGCGCGCCATCGACGTCGGCGTCAGTCATGATGATGATGCGGTGGTAGCGCAGCTTGTCCGGGTTGTATTCGTCCTTGCCGATACCGCAGCCCATGGCGGTGATCAGGGTGGCGACTTCCTGGCTTTGCAGCATCTTGTCGAAGCGGGCGCGTTCCACGTTGAGGATCTTGCCCTTCAGCGGCAGGATGGCCTGGAATTTGCGGTCGCGGCCTTGTTTGGCGGAGCCGCCGGCGGAGTCGCCCTCGACCAGGTACAGTTCGCACAACTTGGGGTCTTTTTCCTGGCAGTCGGCCAGTTTGCCGGGCAGGCCCAGGCCGTCCATGATGCCTTTGCGGCGGGTGATTTCGCGGGCTTTGCGCGCGGCTTCACGGGCGCGGGCTGCATCGACGATCTTGCCGCAGATGGTTTTGGCATCGTTGGGGTTTTCCAGCAAATAGCTCTTGAGCGCTTCGCTGATGACTTCGTTGACCACCGGGCCGATTTCGCCGGAGACCAGTTTGTCCTTGGTCTGGCTGGAGAACTTGGGGTCCGGCAGCTTGACGGAGAGTACGCAGGTGAGGCCTTCGCGCATGTCGTCGCCGGTGGTGTCCACCTTGGCCTTTTTGGCTACTTCGTGTTCTTCGATGTACTGGTTGAGCGTACGGGTCATCACCTGACGCAGCGCGGTCATGTGGGTGCCGCCATCACGCTGCGGGATGTTGTTGGTGAAGCACTGGACGCTTTCCTGGTAGGAGTCGTTCCATTGCATGGCCACTTCCACCGTCATGCCGTCTTTTTCGCCAATGCCGTGGAACACCTTGGGGTGCAGCACGGTCTTGTTGCGGTTCATGTATTCGACAAAGCCGGCTACGCCACCGGAGAAGGCGAAGTTTTCTTCCTTGCCGCTGCGCTTGTCCAGCAGGTTGATGCCCACGCCCTGGTTGAGGAAGGACAGTTCGCGGATGCGCTTGGCCAGGATGTCGAAGTGAAATTCCACCAGGCCGAAGGTTTCTTCGCTGGCGCGGAAGGTGACTTCGGTGCCACGGTGGTTGCTGTGGCCGGTGACGGTGAGCGGGGCCACGGCATCGCCACGGCGGAATTCCATTTCGTGCACCTTGCCGTCACGCCAGATCTTCAGCTTCAGCCAGTCGGACAGCGCGTTCACCACGGAGACGCCCACGCCGTGCAGGCCGCCGGAGATCTTGTAGCTGTTGCTGTCGAATTTGCCGCCGGCGTGCAGGATGGTCATGATCACTTCGGCCGCCGAACGTCCTTCTTCCGGGTGGATGTCGGTGGGGATGCCCCGGCCGTTGTCCGATACGGTGATGGAGTTGTCGGGGTTGATGATGACCTTGATGGTGTCGGCATGGCCGGCCAGGGCTTCGTCAATGGCGTTGTCCAGCACTTCGAACACCATGTGGTGCAGACCGGTGCCGTCCGAGGTATCGCCAATGTACATGCCGGGGCGTTTGCGTACTGCATCCAGACCCTTGAGGACTTTAATGCTATCCGCGCCGTATTCCTGTTCGCTCATGCTTATTCCTGAACAGCGGGAGTGGGGAGTCGGGAGTGGGGAGTAAGCCAATCCGTCATCACGCTTCCTGCTGTAATAAAGTCAAATTCAAGACCTGCCGAGGGGAGTGGTCAAACCCGACTCCCCACTTCCTACTGACTACTCCCTTAGATGCGCATTGGCATCACGATGTACTTGAAGTTGCTGTAGTCGGGAATGGTGACCAGCGTGCTGCGGTTGGAGTCGCCAAACGCCATTTGCAGCGTGTCGGCCGGCAGGTTGGTCAGCACATCCAGCAGGTAATTGATGTTGAAGCCGATTTCCAGCTCGCCGCCCTGATAGGCGATTTCCAGTTCTTCTTCCGCTTCTTCCTGCTCGCTATTGGTACACAGGATGGACATCTTGCCCGGTGCCAGTACCAGCCGCACGCCACGGAATTTCTCGTTGGCCAGAATGGCGGCGCGTTGCAGCGCGTGCAGGAAGGTGAGGCGTTCGATCAGGAAGATCTTGTCGTTATCCAGCGGAATCACCCGGTTGTAGTCGGGGAACTTGCCGTCTACCACCTTGCTGATGATCACGGTGGAACCAAAGCTGAAGCGCACCTGGTTGGCCAGCACTTCAATATTGATTTCGTCGTCACTGTCCTGCAGCAGCTTGTACAGCTCCAGGATGGTCTTGCGCGGCAGGATGACTTCGGCCTTGGGCAGGGTGGCTTCCACGTCGGCGCTGGCAAAGGCCAGGCGGTGGCCGTCGGTGGCGATCAGCTTCACCTGGTTGCCATCAGTCTGCATCAACAGGCCGTTGAGGTAGTAACGGATGTCCTGCACGGCCATGGCAAACTGCACCTGCGAGATAAGGCGCTTCAGTTCGCGCTGCGGCAGGGTGAAGCTGGCGTCCGAGGCCGAGCCCACCGACAGCAGCGGGAAGTCTTCCGCCGGCAGGGTTTGCAGATTGAAGCGGCTCTTGCCGGCTTTCAGCGTCAGGCGGCCGTCCAGCTGTTCCAGCGTGACCGTGGCCTTGTCCGGGATGGCGCGCAGGATGTCCTGCAGCTTTTTGGCCGAGGTGGTCAGGCGGAAGTCTTCGCCCGGCAGTTCGTCGGCACTGGCGGTGGTGATCTGGATTTCCAGATCGGTGGCCAGAAAGCCTACCTGGCCGCCCTTCTTTTCAATCAGTACATTGGAAAGAATCGGCAGGGTATGGCGTCGTTCGACAATACCGGTCACCGCCAGCAGGGGCTTGAGAAGGGCATCGCGTTCGGCTTGCAGGATCAGCATGTTTCGGGCTCCCGAATGTGTCCAGAGTCAGTTATCGGTTGAATCAACATCGTTCAGTTACGCAGCATGGATAGCAGCGTATCGTAATCGTGTGCCATATCGGCGTCATTACTGCGCATTTCGGCAATGGTCTTGCAGGCATGCAGCACGGTGGTGTGGTCGCGCCCGCCAAAGGCGTCGCCGATATTGGGCAGGGAAAGCTGGGTCAGCTCCTTGGCCAGTGCCATCGCCACCTGGCGCGGCCGGGCGATATCGCGGCTGCGCTTTTTGCTGTGCATGTCGGACAGCTTGATCTTGTAGTACTCGGCCACGGTTTTCTGGATGGCATCCACCGTGACCTGGCGGTTGCCGGCGGCCAGGATGTCTTTCAGCGCTTCTTTTACCAGATCCAGCGAGATGTTCTGGTTGGTAAAGCGGGCATAGGCCACCACGCGTTTGAGCGCGCCTTCCAGTTCGCGCACATTGGAGCGTACGTTCTGGGCAATGAAAAACGCCACCGGGTGATCCAGCTTGATACTGTCGGCCTCGGCCTTTTTCATCAAAATAGCCACACGCATTTCCAGCTCCGGCGGCTGGATTTCCACCGTCAGGCCCCAGGAGAAGCGCGAGATCAGCCGCTCTTCCATGCCTTCTATCTGCTTGGGGTAGGTATCGCAGGTCATGATGACCTGTTTGCCGCCCTCGATCAGCGCATTGAAGGCGTAGAAGAATTCTTCCTGCGTGCGGTTCTTGCCGGCAAAAAACTGGATGTCGTCGATCAGCAGCAGGTCCAGCGAATGGTAGTAGCGCTTGAACTCGTCAAACGCCTTGTGCTGATAGGCGCGCATGATGTCGGCCACATAGCGTTCGGCGTGGATGTAGCGGATCTTGGCTTGCGGGTTTTTCTGGAATACGTGGTTGCCGATGGCCTGAATCAAGTGGGTCTTACCCAGGCCGACACCGCCATAGACAAACAGCGGGTTGTAGGCCTGGTCGCCCGGATTTTCGGCAATCTGCATGGCCGCTGCACGCGCCAGCTGGTTACCCTTACCGGTTACCAGGGTGTCAAAGGTAAACGAGGGGTTGAGCCGGGTGCTTTCGTGGCTGCCGCCAATGGCTTTTACCGCGGCCTGCTTGGCCTGGCTGGGAATATTGCTGGCGGCCGGGGTGGGCGCGGGTTTGCGCGCGCCATTGCCCGTGGCTGCCGGCACGGCCAGCGGCTTGCTGCTGGGCGCACCCAGGCGCAGTTCGACCGGTGCTTCGCCAACCAGCTCGACAGCCAGTTCTTCAATGCGGCCGAGGAAACGGTCCTTGATGAACTGCATGATGAAGCGATTGGGTGCAAACAGCGCAATGCCTTCATCGTTGGCTTCGGCCGCCAGCGGCTTGATCCAGGTGTTGAACTGCTGTGAAGACAGTTCGGCCTCGAGGCGAGCGAGGCAGGCAGGCCAGAATTGATCCAGTTCGGTCATTAAGTACACACAAGTAAAAGCAAAAACCCGCCGTGACGATTATCAGGTTCGGCGGGATGGGCCATGGTTTGCCGCCCGGTGGGTTGGCCGGCGCAGTGCGCCTGGCGTGGGGCGTAACCTTGGCATGTGTTCATGCATGGCAGTGGCTTGCACCATCCTCCTGTCGCGCATACCGCCCTGGGCGGGTGGTCTCGTTTAATAATTACGCAGGGGGTGAGGTGCGTTAAGTTTCGACATTCTAACGGTTTTCAGCAAAGTTATCCACAGGTGTGCTAAAAATTTGCCATTGACAAGCGGCGGTTTTTCTTGTGAAATCACGCGTTTATTTCCGTTTCGAAACAGGAATTCTTTATCATGAAGCGTACTTACCAGCCTTCCAATACCCGCCGCAAGCGCACTCACGGCTTCCTCGTTCGCATGAAGTCCCGTGGTGGCCGCGCAGTTATCGCCGCCCGTCGCGCCAAGGGTCGCAAGCGCCTGGCCGTATAAGTTAGCAATGACTTATCGCTTTCGCCGTGTGCACCGGCTATTAAAAACGGATGAATTTTCATCCGTTTTTAGTTTGCGGCAATCGCGCAGCACGGCCTTGTTTCAGGTGTACGCCCGCCCCAACGAACTGGGCCATGCCCGTGTCGGCCTTGTTGTCGGCAAAAAGGTTCACAAGCGGGCAGTACGCCGAAACTACATCAAGCGTACGGTACGCGAGTGGTTTCGCCTGAATCAGGCAAGCTTGCCGGCGCAGGACTACATCGTCCGGGCCAAGCAGGCTTTTTCCCGCGCTGACAGAGCAGAAGCTGTCATCGCCTTGTCTACACTCTTTGCTAAACTGGCACGATGTCGCGCCTCCTCATCCTCCTGATCCGTTTTTATCAACTGGCCATCAGCCCCTGGCTGGCACCACGGTGCCGCTATGTGCCGACCTGTTCCAGTTACGCGATCGAGGCGGTGAGAAAGCATGGCGCCTGCAAGGGCGGCTTTCTGGCGATGAAACGCATCGGGCGCTGTCACCCCTGGGGTGGCAGTGGTTATGACCCGGTTCCCTGAACTTTCCGGTATCGTAGAGATGGATTCCAAGCGACTCATAATCTTCATCGTCCTGTCCATGGGCATCCTCCTGCTGTGGCAGGAGTACTTTGCGCCCAAGCCTGCCCCGCAGCAGGTGGCACAGACCCAAACGGCTTCGCAGCCGGACGCACCGGCCAGCCATACCGCCAGCGCCCAGCCTGCTGATGCAGCCAAGCTTAGCGCCGGTCAGCGCATTCGCGTCAGCACCGATGTGATCAAGGCCGAAATCGATACCGTAGGCGGCGACCTGCGTCAGCTCGACCTGCTGAAACACGATTCCGCCACGGATGCCAAAAAGCCGTTCGAGCTGCTCACCGACAAGAATGGTCGCGTGTATGTAGCCCAGACCGGCCTGGTGGCAGCCAGCAATCCGGCACTGCCCACCCACAAAACCGTCTATAGCGCCGAGCAGTCCAGCTACACCCTGAGCGGCGACAGCCTGCAGGTGAAACTGACCGCCCCGGTAGCCAATGGCGTGCAGGTGGTGAAAACCTACACCTTCAAGAAGGGCAGCTACGATATCGGCGTTCGCTTCGATATCCACAACGGCGGTAGCACGCCGCTGGCCCCGACCGCCTACTACCGTCTGCTGCGTGACGGCCAGGCACCGGAAGGCGAAGGCCGCTTTGCCCACACCTTTACCGGCCCGGCGGTGTATACCTCCGACAACAAGTTCCAGAAGGTTTCCTTCGACGATCTGGCCAAGGGCAAGGGCGACTACGCCAAGAACGCCACCGACGGCTGGGTGGGCATGCTGCAGCATTACTTCATGACCGCCTGGGTACTGAAGCCGCTGGACGCTGCCAGCGTGTGCAAGGATGAAAAATCCTGCCACTTCGAGCTGAAGGACAGCAACGGCCTGTATTCGGCTGCTGCCACCGTGGACCTGAAAGTCATCAACCCCGGCCAGACCGCCTCCATCACCGTGCCGCTGTATGCCGGCCCGGAAGACTACAGCGTGCTGACCAAGGTTGCCGATGGCCTGGAGTATTCCAAGGACTATGGCTGGGTGCACATCTTTGCTTCGCCGCTGTTCTGGCTGCTGACCAAGCTGCACGGTCTGGTACAGAACTGGGGCTGGGCCATTGTGCTGCTGACCCTCACCGTCAAGGCCATCTTCTACCCGCTGACTGCTGCATCCTACCGTTCCATGGCCAAGATGAAGGCCCTGGCACCGCGTCTGGAACGCATGAAGGAACAATACGGCGACGACCGCATGAAGTTCCAGCAGGCAGTGATGGAGATGTACAAGAGCGAGAAGGTGAATCCGCTGGGTGGCTGTCTGCCCATGCTGATCCAGATTCCGGTGTTCATCGGCCTGTACTGGGCGCTGCTGGCTTCGGTTGAGCTGCGTCAGGCACCGTGGATCCTGTGGTACACCGACCTGGCCCGCCCGGACCCGTTCTATGTGCTGCCGGTGATCATGGCGGCCACCATGTTCCTGCAAACCTTCCTGAACCCGCCGCCGACTGACCCGATGCAGGCCAAGATGATGAAAATCATGCCGGTTGCCTTCTCGGCCATGTTCTTCTTCTTCCCGGCTGGTCTGGTGCTGTACTACGCAGTCAACAACATCCTGTCGATTGCCCAGCAGTGGTACATCAACAAGAGCATTGAAAACAGCAAGAAAGTAGCCCTGCAGTCCTGAAACGGACGGTAGTGACTGACAAAGCCCGGCCAGATGAAGGCCGGGCTTTTTTCCTGATACAGTAAAAAATCAGCGCAAGCTGACCCAAGCAGCTGTCGCCATCCTTGTAGCGGCTGCTTCGGTCAGCCTGTCAGCCGCAAGGAAAGCCCGCATGTCTACCCTCTACGCTCCTGTCACCATCTGCGCCATTGCTACCGCTCCCGGTCGCGGTGGCGTGGGCGTCATCCGCGTTTCCGGGCGCGACTTGCTGCCCTTTGCTGCGGCACTGAGTGGCGGCAAGCAACCCAGGCCGCGTTATGCCACCTATACCGATTTCTACGCGGCCGACGGCCAGGCCATCGACAATGGCCTGCTGCTGTACTTCCCCGGCCCCAACAGCTTTACCGGCGAAGACGTGCTGGAGCTGCAAGGCCATGGCGGGCCGGTGGTGCTCAATATGCTGCTCAGCCGCTGCCTGCAACTGGGCGCACGGCTGGCCGAGCCGGGCGAGTTCTCCAAGCGCGCTTTTCTCAATGACAAGATGGACCTGGCCCAGGCCGAAAGCGTGGCCGACCTGATCGACGCCTCCAGCGAAAGCGCTGCCCGCAGCGCGCTCAAGTCGCTGAAAGGGGCGTTTTCCAATGAAATCCATGTGCTGGTGGACGAGCTGATCACCCTGCGCATGCTGGTGGAAGCCACGCTGGATTTCCCGGAAGAGGAAATCGATTTTCTCAAGCAGGCCGACGCGCTGGGCAAGCTGCAAACCCTGCGCCAGCGTCTGCAACAGGTGCAGGCCACTGCACGGCAAGGTGCCATCCTGCGTGAGGGCATGCACGTGGTGCTGGTGGGCCAGCCCAATGTTGGCAAGTCCAGCCTGATGAATGCGCTGGCCGGCGACGATATTGCCATCGTCACCGACATCGCCGGCACCACCCGCGACACCGTGCGCGAGGAAATCGTCATCGACGGCGTGCCGGTGCACATCATCGATACCGCCGGCCTGCGCGATACCGACGATGTGGTGGAAAAAATCGGCATCGAACGCACCTGGCAGGCGGTGGAGCGCGCCGATGTGGCGCTGGTGCTGGTGGATAGCCGTGACGGTGTTACCACCGAGCTGGAGGCTATTCTGGAGCGCATTCCGCCGCAACTGCCGCGCCTGTTCATCTACAACAAGGCCGACCTCAGTGGTGATGCCATCGGCCTGTCCGAGCAGGATGGCCGCAGTGTGCTGCACCTGTCCGCCCGCACGCATGCCGGGGTCGACTTGCTGAAAGCCCGCCTGCTGGAACTGATTGGCTACAGTGGTGCCAGCGAAGGTGTATTCCTGGCACGCGAACGCCACCTGGACGCCATCCGCCGCGCCGCCGAGCATATGGAGCTGGCGCATACCGATTGGGAAATGGTGGAGATTTTCGCCGAAGAGCTGCGACTGGCGCAGAACGCGCTGTCGGAAATCACCGGCCAGTTCACCCCGGACGACCTGCTGGGGGTGATCTTCAGCCGTTTTTGCATCGGCAAGTAAGCCCCGCCAGCGCCGGCACTTGGCCGGGCTACCTGCCGCCTGGCGCGTGCCGCAACAAAAATCCAACAAACATCTGCCCGGCTTTGCTGTACCGTTGGGTACAGGCACACATTGTGCCGTTTTGCCATGTCTTGCGGATCAAGTCTGATGGAACAAATCACCGTATACGCCTTCCCGGTTTTCCTGCTGCTGATGCTGGTGGAGCTGGGCTATGGCCTGGCCATTGGCCGCAACACCTATCGTCTGAGTGACGCGCTGGCCAGCCTCAGCCAGGGTTTGCTCAGCCAGCTGGTTGCCAGTGTCAGCACCTTGTTCCAGATCGGCCTGTATGCGCTGACATGGCGGCATCTGGCGCTGTTTCCCCGCGCCGCGCTGTGGAATAGCGCCTGGGGCTGGCTGCTGGCCATCGTGATGTTCGATTTCTGCGATTACTGGCTGCATCGGGTGGGGCATGAGAGCGCGGTGTTCTGGGCGGCGCATGCCGTGCATCACCAGAGCCAGGATTTCAATCTGTCCACTGCCTTGCGCCAGGAAAGCACCGTGGCTTTTCTCGGCTGGCCGTTTTATTTGCCCATGGCGCTGGCTGGCGTCGCGCCGGAGCAGTTTGCATTGGCCGGGCTGATCGTCTTGCTCTACCAGTTCTGGATACATACCGAGCATATCGGCAAGCTGGGCTGGTTCGACCGGGTGTTTTCTTCCCCGTCCAATCACCGGGTGCATCATGCGGTGAATGACCAGTACCTGGACAAGAACTACGGCGGCATGTTGATCATCTGGGACAGGCTGTTCGGCACCTTTGCCGAGGAGGACGAAGCGCCGGTATACGGCACCCGCAGCCCGCTCAATAGCTGGAATCCGCTGTGGGCGGTGGCATCCGGCTATGTGCCGTTGTGGCGGCTGGCTTGCCAGGCCCCACGCTGGCAGGACAAGTTCAAGGTGTGGTTCAAGCCACCGGGCTGGCTGCCGGCCGGCGTGGTGGATGACAGCCCGGCTTTTGACCTGCAGCGCGCCCGCCAGCGCTTTGATCTGCCACTGAGCCGCAGCAGCATGGTGTTGGCGCTGCTGCAGTTTGTACTGCTGACAGCAGCCGGCGCGGCTTATCTGTGGCAAGCCGATGGCCTGGACAATCTGCAGCTGTGGGCATTCGCCTTGTTGCTGGTGGCCGGCCTGATGGGCTTGGGCAGCCTGCTGCAGCGCCGTCTGGCGGTGGCCGGGCTGTTGCTGCTGGATGCACTGCTGCTGCTGGCAGCATGGCTGCTGTAAGAGCCTGCCAAGTTCTCGTGAGCGAGGCATGGCGAAAACCGCCTGAAACAACTAAGGATGCGGCGTTTACCGTGATTCAATGAGCGTTCGCCCGGTGTTGTTCACGCCGCATCAGCGCGGCCCTGCACACGCATGCACCGCCCCTGTGCTGGCAGCAACAAAAAACCTGCACCGTGCCAGGGTTTGGCGATAGCATGAGCAAAAATCATTTTGCGGATGCCATATTGCCTTTCCTGCGCGGCTTGTTGCCCATTCTCCTGTCACTGTGTTTATGCCCGGCTTGGGCGGCCAGTCCGCCACTGGTATTGGCATTCAATACCTTCAGCCCCTGGAAAACGCTGGATGCACAGGGCCAGCCATCCGGTCCCTATGTGGAAATCATCAAATTGCTGGCCGCCCGGCTGGATGCCCCCGTGCGTTATCTCTCCTGCCCCCTGCAACGTTGTCTGCAAGCCATGCGCCAGGGCCAGGCCGATCTGGTGATCGGCGTGCGCAATAGCGATGACCGTGATGCATACATCACCTTTCTCGATCCCCCCTATGCGGCGGCCACGCCGCTGGCGATTTACCTGCGGCGCGCGGATTCGCGTCAGGTGCGCAGCTATGCCGACCTCTATCCATTACGCATCGGTGTGGTGGAGGGCATGCGCTATCAGCCGGCTTTTGATGAAGATAAACAACTGGAGCGTGATTTCGCGCCAAGCAGTTTGTCCAATTTTCGCAAATTGCTGGCCGGGCGCGTCGATGCCGTAGTCATCAACCGCCGTAATGGCATGGCGTTGTTGCACAGCCAGGGCTGGGAAGCCCTGGTGCGTGAGCAGCCGCTGCAATTGCCCGGGCTGGAAGAGCGCCGGATCGGCTTGTCGCGTCGCTCGCCCTGGTATGCCCGGCGTGAGCGGCTGACGACCGTGCTGCGTGGCATGCTGCGTGATGGCAGCATTGCCAGATTGCTGGCGGCCACCAACCCCGCGCCACAGTGAGTGCTCGCCAGGCCTCTGCGGTGGTTGCCGCGCAAGCGGTGCGGGATACCTGTTCCAAGCCCGTCCCACATCAAAACCGTCGTTGTCGCTGGCCCTATCTGATCGGGTAGCCCTGCCTGAGGCTGACCATGCTGCGCTATCAGTCTGGCCGTCCTCTTTGCCAGTGCCGGTAACTGGCTTTGCATTATGGTGCAGTGCACGATAAAAGCCTTTCCGCTCAGGGTTTTCACCCCGCTCAGCCGGCCATTCATTTTGATTTACAGTACCTTAGTGTTAATGGTTAACCCTGCTTTACAAGCTGGCGGGCGAACCGTTAGTGTCAGGCAACGCGGTGCTTATCCATACTTGGCATTGTTCTTGCCCCCCTGTATGCCAGTTGATTTCCCTGCACTGGTCGTGCAGCACAGACTGGGCGCAGAACAGGCAGTGCCGACTCCCTGCCCGCACCCGACTTCCGCGCTGCGTGACCCCGGCCCGGAAAACCCTGCCGTATTGACCGGATCGTCAGACGGTATATGGTTGGTGACTGTCGCAATTGTGTAAAATTATTGCGCAAAATCAACATTCATGGTTTTAATATAATTCAAACGCTCGTTCGAAAATGCCTCGCACGGGCGTTCGCTATCTTTTGGGTTTTGTTTTTTGTCATTTCACATTGCAGGAGAATTTGACCATGCAGATCGCTATTCCGGCCGAAAGGCTGGCTGGTGAAAAACGCGTGGCCGCGACACCGGAAACGGTGAAAAAGCTGATCGCCATGGGTCACACCGTGGTGGTGGAGCAGGGAGCCGGGCAGTTTGCCGCCGCTCCCGACGCGGCTTATGCAGAACTGGGTGCCAGCATTGCGGCCAATCGGGCCGAGGCGCTGGCGCAGGCTGACATCGTGCTCACCGTGCGTGCGCTGGACGAGGCCGGCATTGCCGAGCTGAAAACCGGTGCTGTGCTGATCGGCCAGCTGGCCCCCTACCAGAACACGACTTTCCCGCAGCTGGCTGCGCGCAAGGTTTCCGCCTTTGCCATGGAGCTGCTGCCACGTACCACGCGGGCGCAGAGCATGGATGTGCTGTCCAGCCAGAACAATATCGCCGGTTACAAGGCGGTGCTGCTGGCCACCCATTACTATCCGCGCTTCATGCCCATGCTGATGACGGCTGCCGGTACGGTAAAGCCGGCCAAGGTGCTGATCATGGGCGTTGGTGTGGCCGGTTTGCAGGCCATTGCCACCGCCAAGCGGCTGGGTGCGGTGGTGGAAGCCACCGACGTGCGCCCGTCCACCAAGGAGCAGGTGGAATCGCTGGGCGGCAAGTTCATCGAAGTACCGATGACGGCTGAAGAAAAGGCCGCCAGCGACGGTGTGTACGCCAAGGAAATGTCGGACGACTACAAGCGTCGTCAGGCAGAGCTGGTGAGCAAGCACGCCCGCGCTGCCGACATCATCATCACTACCGCGCTGATTCCGGGCAAGAAGGCCCCGACGCTTATCAGTGCCGACATCGTGGCAGCGATGAAGCCGGGCTCGGTCATCATCGACATCGCCGCGGAAGCCGGTGGCAACTGTGAACGCACCCAGCCGGGTGAGGTGGTGGTGACCGAGAATCACGTCACCGTGGTGGGCCAGTTCAACCTGCCGGGCGAGCTGGCGGCAGACGCCTCCAGCCTGTATGCCAAGAACCTGCTGACCTTCCTGTCGCTGATGCTGAGCAAGGATGGTTTCACCCTCAATCTGGAAGACGACCTGCTGGCGGCCACCCTGGTGACCCACGACGGCCAGGTACGTTTCCCGGCGGCCAACTAAGGAGAACAAGATGGTCGATCCCTTTATCGCCAGCCTTACCGTCTTCGTGCTGGCCGTGTTTGTCGGCTACCACGTGGTGTGGAACGTCACCCCGGCGCTGCATACCCCGCTGATGGCGGTGACCAATGCCATTTCCGGCATCATCATCGTCGGTGCCATGCTGCAGGTGGTGGACATCAACGGTTCCGAAATCACCCTCACCTCGGTGCTGGGTACCATCGGCATCTTCCTGGCCAGCATCAACATCTTCGGCGGCTTCATGGTCACCCAGCGCATGCTGGACATGTTCAAGAAGAAGAAAAAATAAGGAAGAACCATGGCTAATATTTCTGCAGTACTTTATCTGGTGGCGGCCGTGCTGTTCATCCTGGCGCTCAAGGGCTTGTCCAGCCCGGTGACAGCGCTGCGCGGCAACAAGTTCGGCATCATCGGCATGGTCATCGCCGTGGTCACCACCTTCATGATCATGGACAAGCCGGTGCTGGGGCTGATTGCCGCTGCCATTGTTGCCGGTGCCGTGATCGGTGGCTGGAAAGCCAGAACGGTGGAGATGACCGGCATGCCGGAGCTGGTGGCTGCCATGCACTCGCTGGTGGGCCTGTCGGCGGTGCTGATCGCCGTGGCCGCCATCTTCCATAGCGGTGTGGAACACACAGGCGTACAGAAGGTGGAGCTGTTCATCGGTGCCTTTATCGGCGCCATCACCTTTACCGCCTCGGTGATTGCCTACGGCAAGCTGTCCGGCCGCTTTGGCTCCAAGGCCGTCAGCTTCAATGGCCAGCATCTGCTGAACCTGCTGCTGGCGCTGGCCATGGTGGGCTTTGGTATTGCCTACTTCGTGACCGACAGCCACGCGGCCTTCCTCGCCATGGTGGCCATTGCGCTGGTATTGGGCGTGACGCTGATCATCCCCATTGGCGGCGCTGACATGCCGGTGGTGGTGTCCATGCTCAACTCCTACTCCGGCTGGGCGGCGGCGGGTATCGGCTTTACGCTGAACAACCCGGTGTTGATCATTGCCGGTGCCTGCGTGGGTTCGTCTGGTGCCATTCTGTCCTACATCATGTGCAAGGCGATGAACCGTTCCATCGTCTCGGTGCTGCTGGGCGGCTTTGGTGCGGAGTCGGGCGGTGCTGGCCCGGCAGGAGATGCCGGTCCGAAGAACTACAAGTCCGGTTCGGCTGAAGATGCGGCCTTCCTGATGAGCAATGCCGACAGCGTGGTGATCGTGCCGGGTTATGGCCTGGCGGTATCGCGCGCCCAGCATGCCTTGCAGGAGTTTGCCGAGTTGCTGCACGAGAAGGGCGTGACCGTGCGCTACGCCATTCACCCGGTGGCAGGCCGCATGCCGGGCCACATGAACGTGCTGCTGGCCGAAGCCGAAGTGCCCTACGAGCAGGTACTGGAGATGGAGGAGATCAACTCCGACTTCAACAATACCGACGTGGTGCTGGTGATCGGTGCCAACGACGTGGTCAACCCGGCGGCGCAGAAGGACAAGGCCAGCCCCATCTACGGCATGCCGATTCTGGAAGCGCACAAGGCGCGTACCGTTATCGTGGTGAAACGTTCGATGAGCGTGGGCTATGCCGGCCTCGACAACGAGCTGTTCTACATGGACAAGACCATGATGGTGTTTGGCGATGCCAAAAAAGTGGTGGAAGACCTGGTGAAGGGTGTGGTGCACTAAGCCTGCGCACTACCGCTTTTCCAGCAAACCCTGCCTGGCCGGCAGGGTTTTTTCTTGCCTGCCGCGCCGGCTTGGCGGCAGGCTTGACCATCCTTAGGATGGGTTGACAGTGGCAACCGCATGGAACTCATGGCCTGCTGCGGCCTCTTAAATATTAGCGTTGTTTAATTTTGGAGATGAATATGCACTGGAAAACCACCGCCATTATTGCCGCCCTGTTGTCTGGTCCTGTATTTGCCCAGCCCAATCTGCAGGGCAGCGAATGGCAACTGGTATCGCCCAAGGTGGCCGAACCGCTGCCCACGCTGTCGTTTCAGGCCAAGGGCATCAGCGGTTTTGCCGGTTGTAACCGCTTTACCGGCCACACCAATGCCGAGGGCAAGCTGGTGGTGGCCACCACGCGCATGATGTGCCCGCCCGCCATGATGCAGACCGAACAGGCGTATATCGGATTTCTGTCGCAACCCTTCCAGATCAAGACCGATGGCAAGTTGCAGCAACTGGTGCTAACCAGTAGCGCAGGGGAATACCGCTTTGTACGCAAGCTGGATAAGACGGCAGGCCACCCCGCAGCCGCCGCAGCTCCGGCGCAGCGGCCGCAGTATCTGTATGTCAGCAGCCAGCGTAAAAACTGCAGTGCGGGAGCCGGGCAGATGCAATGCCTGCAGGTGCGCAGTAGCGAAAACCAGCCCTGGCAGTTGTTCTACGGCGCGATCGAGGGTTTCACCCCGCAGCCCGATACCGCCTACTACCTGAAGCTGCGCTATGAGACCGTGCCGAACCCGCCGGCCGATGCCTCGGCGGTACGGACCATTCTGGAGCGCGTGGTATTCAGCGAAACGATCAGCCGCAGTGTGCAATGAGCACCGACTGCTCAGTCAGGAGTCAGCGCATGAAACATTTCTGGATGCCGGTACTGGTCCTTGGCTGGTTGACTGGCTGTGCCAGTCCACAGCCCGCCACACCGGCCGACAAGCCGCAGGGCTGGCAAGCACCGCGTGATCTGGCCAGCCTGGATGGCCGCTGGCAGCAGGTGGATGCCGGCAAGAATCAACCCTACCGGCTGGAGTTTGCCGCCGGCCGCCTGCATGCTTCCGCTGGCTGTAATGGGCTGGGCAGCGTGGTGAGCCTGGAAAACGGCCTGCTCAAGACCGGAGCGATGATGTCAACCCTGATGGCCTGCCCGCCACCGCTGGAGCAGCGTGAGCGCAGCCTGAGCCAGTTGCTGTCGGCACAGCCACGGCTGGTGGTGCAGGGCAATCGGCTGCAATTGCAGGCTGGCAATGACCAGCTGGAATTCCAGCGCGAGGCCAGTTCTGGCGGCAGCTGAAGCGCAGGGATGACAAAGAAAAAGCCCGCGTTGTTAAACGCGGGCTTTTTACTGGGTGACCGGGCTTCAGTCGCCTTTGGCCAGTGCCAGTTCCAGGCTGCGGTGGTAATGCTGCGCGGCTTGTTCTTCCTTGCCGGTAGCCTCGAACAGACGGGCCAGTTCGGCATTGGCACACAGGGTGGCGCTGATGGAGTTGCTGGCCTCCAGATAGCTTTGCGCCTTGCCCCACAGCTGCTGGTTCATGGCCAGCCGGCCCAGCGCCAGCAACAGCATGTGGTCGCGTGGGCGGCTCTTGAGCCAGCCTTCGGCATCGCGCATCAGTTCCAGCCGCTTTTCCGGCGACAGGCGTTCGGCCAGCTGGCCCAGCTCGCGTGCCAGTTCCGGCGTGGCCTGTTCTTCATCGGCCAGGGCCTCACCCAGCAGGGTGGCGGCATAGTCGAAGTCTTCCAGCGCAATCAGCCGGCTGACGATTTCGCTGACCAGCACCGGGTTGCGCCGTTCGGCGTCCGGGATGCGGCGCAGCCAGTCGCGTACTTCGCGGCCACCGACAAAGCCGGTGAGTTGCTGGCTGTAGGCGGCCAGGCGGTAGCGGCGGGCCTGTGCCGGTTCCAGCGCCTCGGCCTTGAGCAGTTTTTCGGTCAGGGCCAGTACCGCTTCCGGCTGGCGTTGCAGCAGGCGCACCTTCAGCTCCAGGCGCAGGGCATTGGTGAGGTTGGGCGACAGGGCACGGGCGCGTTCGATGGCAGCCAGCGCACCCAGTGCGTCCTTGGCTTCCAGCTTCAGCTCGGCATCCAGCATGTGGCGCGCCAGCTGCAGGCGTTCCGGCAGGACATCCAGCTGTTGCAGATAGCTGTCGCGCTTGTCCAGATCTCCAGTGGCACCCGCGGAGCGCGCTGCCAGCAACAGGGCAAGGGCGCGGTTTTCCGGAGCGTACTCGTCGGTCATGGCCTTGAGCGCTTCGCGTTCCGCTTTCTGGAAACGGCCTTCAAAAAAGGCGATACCGGCCTCACGCAGGGCGTGGCGGGCGGCTTTCAGCTTTTTCTGGCGCTGGAAACGGCGTACCTCGGTGGGCAGGCCGGCGGTGATGCTGATGATGCGCATCACCACATAAGCCAGCGCTATCAGTGCCACGATGCCCAGCAGCAGCAGGTTGAACGACACCTCCATGCGGTAGGGCGGCAAGAACAGGATGGCATAGCCGGTATTCAGGGTGGAGGCCAGCCCCACCAGCACGGCCAGGGCGAACAGGCCGGTAATCCAGATGACAAATTTCACCGGTCAGTCTCCCTTGTTGCCCTGGGCATCACGTACCGCTTTCAGGCTGGCATTGAGGTCGGGCAGGGTTACGGACAGTGGCGCACCTTTCAGTTCCAGCAAGGTGGACAGCCACTGGCGGGTGGCCGGCGCGTCATTGTCGAAGTAGCGCAGCACATAGGACTGGGCGGCGCTGACATCGGCATCGAAGGTGGTGCCGTCACGCTGGATCAGGGCCAGGCGGGCATCCAGCAGGCGCATTTTCAGGTTTTCGCGCAGGAAGAAGGATTGCTCAGGCGACAGCAGCAGCGCTTCGGGCTTGTCCATGCGGCGGATGTGCACCAGCTCGCCCAGGCTCTGGCTGATATCGGCCACCAGGCGTTCCCAGAAGGGGGCGCTGGCCGGCAGCGGCTTGGCGGTACGTTTGTCTTGCAGGCGATGGGCATCCACCACCAGCGGCAGGCTGTCGCCGGACAGCATCAGCCGGTCCAGTTTGACGGTGAGGCCGACGGTGTCCAGATAGGGCAGGGCCTTGAGCTTTTCCAGATCGGTGGCCACGGCTTTTTTCACTGCGATCAGCTGCGGCTGGTCGAATTTGGACAGGCGGGCATCCACCATCTGCAGTGCCGAGATGGCGGCGGGGACGTTGCCGGCCAGCTGCAGCTGCTGGCTGGCAATGGCCAGGGTGTGCTCCACCTCGGACAGCAGCCAGTCGCTACGGGTCTTGGTCAACTCCTGGTACATGCCATTCAGGGTGGCATATTGTCCGGCGGATTCATTGACGCGGGTTTCCAGTACCGCCAGCTTGGCGTCGGTGGCGCGGGCGGCGGTCAGCGCCTGCTCGGTCATGCCACGCAATTCCTTGGAGGCGCCATTGCCTTCAGCCAGCCGGCCTGCCAGTTCCTGGCGGGCGGCAGTCAGTTCCTGCTGGGTGCTGTACAGCTGCCAGCCGGATAGGCCAAGGGCAGCCAGTGCTACCAGCAGGGCCAGGTTCAGCTGTTTCTTGCGGGACGGACGGGGGGTGTCGACAGTCTGGGTTTCGCTCATGGGTGACGGGAGAACCATTCTCTGAGGCCGGCGACGAGCGCATCGTCATCGGCCCGGGTTGTCACGATGCGTGTCGCGCCCAGAGCCTGCAATCGTTCGGCAATGCGCGGGTGCGGCACACAATACAAAAGGCATTGTAACGTCCCGGCTCTTGCCGGACCAGCCAGTCTGAACAATTGCTCGGCCATTTCACTGGAAGTCAGCACCATGGCGTCCGGCAGGCCGTCATCCAGCAGGCGCCAGTCCGGCCGGCCATCCACCCGCTGGTAGACCTCGGCCAGGCTCACCTGCGCACCACGGGCGCGCAGGGTATCGGCCAGCAGGGCTCGGCCGCCCTGGCCGCGTACGATCAGCCAGCGCTGGCCGGCGACATCGGCCAGCTGGGGCAGGGCCAGCAGGGCTTCGCTGTCGCTGCCTGCCGTGGGAAACAGAATGTCCTGCCCGCTGAGCATGGCCAGGCGGCGGGCACTGGCCTGGCCGACACAGGCCAGCCGCGCCGCCGGTGGCTGTGCCTGCAGCGTCGGCCAGGCCACGTCGATGGCGCTGGGGCTGACGAAAAACAGCCAGTCGGCCTGCGCGGCCTGCTGTGGCAGGTGGGCCAGTGTTTCTGGCTGCGGCTGGATCTCCATCACCGGGAAGCTTTGTCCCTGCCAGCCGGCAGCGGCCATTAGTTGCAGCAAACGGCCGCTTTGCGCGGCCGGTCTGGCCACCAGGATGCGGCGGCCAGCCGTTGTCATTGCTGGTCTTTCAGTACGGCGTCGATCAGCGGCTTGGCGCCGTCATCCAGCAGGCGTTTGGCCACGGCGCGGCCCAGCGATTCGGCATACTGGCGCGGCGCACTGGCGGCGGCGGTGAGCATGACCGAGCCATCCGGATGCGCGACAAAGCCGCCCAGGCTGATGACTTCGTCGCTGAGGGTGGCAAAGGCGCCCAAGGGTACCTGACAGCTGCCGCCCAGTTCGCGTGCCAATGCGCGCTCGGCGCTGACACAGGCGTGGGTGTCCGGGTGATTCAAGGGCTGCAGCAGCGCCAGCATGTCGGCGCGGTCGGCGCGGATTTCAATGCCCAGCGCGCCTTGCCCTGCCGCCGGCAGGCTTTCCGACGGGGCGAGTTCTGACCGGATACGGTCGTGTAGTTCCAGGCGCTTGAGGCCGGCGGCGGCCAGAATGATGGCATCGTATTCGCCATCATCCAGCTTGCGCAGGCGGGTTTGCACATTGCCGCGCAAAGGTTTGATCACCAGTTGCGGGTAGCGTGCGCGCAGTTGCGATTCGCGGCGCAGGCTGGATGTGCCCACCACGCTGCCTGCCGGCAGCTCGGCCAGGCTGGCAAACTTGTTGGAGACAAAGGCATCGCGCGGGTCTTCGCGTTCGCAGATGGCAGCCAGGGCAAAGCCTTCCGGCAGCACCATGGGCACGTCCTTGATGGAATGCACGGCCAGGTCGGCACGGCCTTCGGCCAGCGCCACTTCCAGCTCTTTCACGAACAGGCCCTTGCCGCCGATCTTGGACAGGGTCTTGTCCAGGATCTGGTCGCCCTGGGTGGTCATGCCGAGGATTTCGACGGTGAGGTGCGGATACCGCGCTTGCAGGCGGGCCTGGATGTGTTCTGCCTGCCACATGGCCAGCCGGCTTTCGCGGCTGGCGATGACGATCTTGTCCATGAATTGCATTCCTGACGATGAAATTCGTCCGATTCTAGCATGCAGGCAGGGCAAGGCCTGGAGTCGGATCAAGGAAGGGATATTTGCGGCAGAACCGTGCCGTCAGGGTGGCCGGCGGGCACCGGCCATTTGTCTGCCGCTGGCGAAGTGGGGGCCTGGCCAAGCTGCAAAACTGCCCCGGCCGGCCTGCTTACTGCGGTTTGTTTGCGGCCTGCTGTTCAAGCTGGCTTTGGGTATCGATGATTTTCTGGATGGAAATGCCGCTGGCCAGCGTAAAGAATTTATCCCAGTCCTCGTGTTTGTCGTGGGTGAAGTCCTTGATCTGGCGCCGTTCATCCGGCGTCAGTAGTACCAGCGATGCCATCTTCCATGGCTTGGAGGTATTCATTTTGGCGATATCCATCGTCAGCAGGCTGTGACGGGCACGCAAGCCTCCCCAGCCGGCGATCAACAGCAGCACCAGTAATAGCAGGAGGGATTTGCGCAGCAGGGAGCGATGTTCAGACATGGCGAACGGTTAACCTTATCGATGAATGTTTCAACAGCCGTCGGCATCCAGCTGCTTGTTCTTGGCGCGACGGGTCAGGCCGATGGCAATCGGGTTCTTGTCCAGAGCCCGGCCAATGGCCTGATTCTGCAGGATGCGTTTTCCCCTGGCGGCTTGCTCGGCCTTTGGACAATCGACAGCAGGGGCGCTTGCGCCATTGGCAAGAGCCATTTCACCCAGCAGCAGGCTGCTAGCTGCCAGCAGGGCCAGGCGGGTGAACATAGGTGTTCTTGGGTTCAAGCTGTTTATGACGTAAGGGTTATTATCGATCATTCCATTTCACAAGCAAGTTGTTTTCTGAAGGCTGGTGCCACAGCAAGTCCGGGGTGCTTGGCCGCTACGGTGGTGGCGGATTCGCGCGGCCGCCGCTGCTGTCGTTTTGGCGACATGCCTAGACTTGGCGGAAGGGGAAATGGTTCAGCCGCAGCAGAAAAGTCTGCTGCGCTTAATTTGTGTGCTGGGTGCTGGCATGGCTTCATCGGGCTGCGGCAGGGCGCAGGCAAGGGTCAACCCCCGTTGCTGTTGTGCACAAAATGTGCGAAAAAAATCAGG
Organism: Aquitalea palustris; assembly: GCF_003693445.1. Taxonomy (GTDB): domain Bacteria; phylum Pseudomonadota; class Gammaproteobacteria; order Burkholderiales; family Chromobacteriaceae; genus Aquitalea; species Aquitalea palustris. Next base: position 29,782 of record NZ_RFAR01000014.1, read on the forward strand.
AAAATTCGGTAATGAACACACTACAGCGGCAATGCTGCCTATGATGTTTGTTCGCCAGTCTGCTGACGCCAGGTTGCAACCTGTCTTGAGAAGATTGCCATCCCATTCATACACAAGGCCTTCATCACGGTTCCGGTGGCAGGTTCACCGCAAGCGGATAGTTCGGCCAGACGATTCGACAAAGGAAACAGGACATGACGGAGCTGGACAAGGATCTTCCCCTGCGTGCCGACCTGGCGCGGCTGGACCGCCTATTGGGCGAGGTATTGCATGCCCAGGAAGGCCCCGAGGTGTATCAGGAGGTGAAAGCCATTGCCGCGCGCACGCCGGAACAGCGCGCGCTGCCGCTGCCGGCCAGCCTGTCGCCCAAGGCCACCACCGCACTGGTGCGCGCCTGTGGCCTGTATGCGCAGCTGTTCAATATCGCGGAAGACCTGCACCACACCCGTCGTCGTCGTGCGCACCAGATTGCCGGTTCGCGCCCGCAGCAGGGCAGCCTGAACCGGGCGCTGGCGCGGCTGAAGGAAGACGGGGTCAGCTTTGCCCAGCTGGCGACAACGCTGCAGGATGCCTATGTCGGCGCCATCCTCACGGCCCACCCCACAGAGGTACAGCGCCAGAGCGTGCTGGATGGCCACCGCGCCGTGCGCAAATTCCTCAGCCAGCTGGGTTCGCCCGACATCACCCCCGAAGAAGAAAGCGAGCTGGATGGCAAGCTCAAGCGGGTGATCCTGTCCATGTGGCAAACCTCGGAAATCCGCCATTTCAAATTGTCGGTGGAAGATGAAATCAAGAACGGCGTGGCCTACCACCCGATGACTTTCTTCTCCGCCCTGCCACGGCTGTATCAGCGCCTGGGCAAGGAAGTGGAAACGGCCTGGGGCCAGACGCCCACCTTGCCGCCGTTTATCCGTGTCGGTAGCTGGATCGGTGGCGACCGCGACGGTAACCCCAATGTCAACGCCGCGGTCTTGCGCCACGCCTTCACCCTGCAAGCCACCCAGGCTTTCGAACAATATCTGGCTGAGCTAGCCGCCCTGTACCGCGAGCTGTCGCTGTCCGAGCGCCATGTCGCGGTCAGCCCGGCCTTGCAGGCGCTGTCCGACCAGACGCCGGACAACAAGGAAAGCCGCGAGCAGGAGCCTTACCGCCGCGCCCTGGCTACCATCGAAGCCCGCCTGCTGGGCAAGGCGGCCGAACTGGGACTGGCAGTACGTGGTCGCTGGCCGGTGGGTGAGCCCTATGCCGATATCGCGGCGTTTCAGGCCGACCTCGCCACCGTGGCCGATTCGCTCATCGCCCATGGCAGTGACTTGCTGGCCGATGGCCGCCTGGCACGCCTGCGCCGTGCGGTGGAAGTGTTCGGTTTCTTCCTGATGCCGGTGGATCTGCGCCAGTTTGCCGGCATGCACGAAGCCGTGGTGAGCGAGCTGTTCTCCAGTGCCGGGCTGGAGCATTACCCGGCGCTGGACGAGGCGGCGCGCATCCGTGTGCTGCTGCGTGAATTGTCCACCCCGCGCCTGCTGTATTCGCCGTATCTGAGTTACAGCGCCGACACCGAAAAAGAGCTGGCCATCTTCCGCGAAGCGGCACTGATCCAGCAGCAGTTTGGCAAGGAAGCCATCAGCCAGAGCATCATTTCCAACTGCGCCACCGTCAGCGATATCTTGTCGCTGGCGTTGATCCTGAAGGAAACCGGCCTGATCCGGCTGGAAAACGGCATGCCGGTATCCACCATCAATGTGGTGCCGCTGTTCGAAACCATTGCCGACCTGGTGGCCGCCACCGACATCATGGACACGCTGTTTGCCCTGCCGTGGTATCAGCTGCTGCTGAAGAGCCGCGGCATGATGCAGGAAGTGATGCTGGGCTATTCCGACAGCAACAAGGACGGTGGTTATCTCACCAGCCAGTGGGAGCTGTACAAGGCCGAGCAGCGGCTGGTGCAGAGCTTCGACAAGGCCGGTGTCAAGCTGCGGCTGTTCCACGGCCGTGGCGGCTCGGTGGGGCGTGGCGGTGGCCCGTCCTTCGAGGCCATCATGGCGCAGCCGGCCGGCAGCGTGGCCGGGCGTATCCGCATTACCGAGCAGGGCGAAGTGATTGCCTCCAAGTATTCCGATCCGGACATCGGCACGCGCAACCTGGAAGCACTGGTGGCGGCCACACTGGAAGCCAGCCTCACCACCCACCCCAGTTGCGAGGCGGATGGCGAAGTGTTCGACGAACTGTCCGAGGCGGCGTTCAAGGCCTACCGCCAGCTGGTGGAAACCGAAGGCTTCATGCAGTACTTCCTGGAAGCCACGCCGATCAACGCCATTGCCAAGCTCAATATCGGCAGCCGCCCGGCCTCGCGCAAGAGCCTGTCCTCCATCAAGGACCTGCGCGCCATCCCCTGGGTGTTCTCCTGGTCGCAGTCGCGAGTCATGCTGCCGGGCTGGTTCGGCTTCGGTTCGGCCGTGGCCGGCTTCATTGCCCGCCATGGCGATGCCGGGCTGGCCCGCCTGCAGGGTCTGTACCGTACTTCGCCGTTCTTCCAGGTGATTCTGTCGAATATGGAACAGGTGCTGGCCAAGGCCGACCTGGGTATCGCCCGTCGTTTTGCCGGCCTGGTGAGCGACCGGGCGCTGGCCGAGCAGCTGTTCGGCCAGATCGAGGCGGAATGGCAGAAAACCCACGACGCCTTCTTCGCCATCAGCGGCCAGAGCAGCCTGTTGCAGCAGAACCCCACCCTGCACCGCAGCCTGGAAACCCGTCTGCCCTATCTGGATGCGCTTAACCTGCTGCAGGCCGACCTGCTGCAGCGCCTGCGCGAAAATCCGGACGATGCCGAAGCGCTGTACGCCATCCATCTCACCATCAATGGCACCTCGGCCGGCCTGCGCAACAGCGGCTGATCGCCCATCCAAGTGGGAAATGACAACAAACCGTCACCTTCGGGTGGCGGTTTTTCTTTGCCCCGCCTTACCGACTTCGCTGTTGCAGTCCAGCTGAGCTCAGCATATCGAAGTGACAGCAGGCAAGCGCGCCCGGCGTCCTATCATCGGCAGTCCCCCGCTGTGATTACCCCTCACCAGAATGGAGCTGCCATGTCGACTACCTTTCCCCATTTGTTGTCGCCTTTGCGTATCGGCAAGGTGACCTTGCGCAATCGCATCGTTTCCACCGGCCACGATACCGTGCTGCCGGTGGACTGCCAGGTCAGCCCGGCGCTGATTGCCTATCATGCCGCGCGGGCACGTGGCGGGGTCGGGCTGATTGTGCTGCAAGTATCCGGCGTGCACGAAACCGCGCGTTACACCTCGCACGCGCTGATGGCCACCGACGACAGTTGCATTCCCGGCTATCGCGCCCTGGCTGACGCGGTGCATGCACAAGGCAGCGTGTTGTTTGCCCAGCTGTTTCATCCGGGACGGGAAATCATGGAGACCGCCGACGGCATGCAGGCGGTGGCGTATGCGCCGTCTACCGTGCCCAGCGAGCGCTTCCACGTGATGCCGCGTGCGCTGAACGAAACAGAAATCGCCGCGCTGATTGCCGCCTATGCCACGGCGGCACAGCGCATCCGTGCCGCCGGCATCGACGGGGTGGAGATCGTCGCCAGTCATGGCTACCTGCCGGCACAGTTTCTCAATCCGCGGGTCAATTTGCGCACTGATGCTTATGGCGGCGATTTTGCCGGCCGCCTGCGCTTTTTGCGTGAAGTGGTGGTGGCGATTCGCACGGCCGTGGATGAGCACTGCGTGGTGGGCTTGCGCATTTCACTGGACGAGCGCGACTGCGAGGGCCTGCAAGAGGACGAAGCCTTGCAAGCCTGCGTCGCACTGCAGGACCAGCTGGATTATGTCAGCCTGGTGGCGGGGACCTCGGCCAGCCTGGGTGGCGCGGTGCATATTGCGCCGCCGATGGCTTTCCCGGCGGCTTATCTCGCCACCCCGGCCGGACGTTTCCGTCAGGCGCTGTCGATTCCGCTGCTGCTGGCGGGACGTATCAACCAGCCACAAGAAGCCGAACAACTGCTGGCCCGCGGGGTGGTGGACGCCTGTGGCATGACCCGGGCGCTGATTTGCGACCCGGAACTGCCCAACAAGCTGTACGCACAGCACAGCGAATCCATTCGCGCCTGCATTGCCTGCAATCAGTCCTGCATTGATCGCTTTCATCGCGGCCTGCCGATTTCCTGCATCCAGAACCCGCTCTCCGGGCGCGAATTGCAATTTGGCGCGCTGACTCCCACCACCAAGCCACGCCGGGTGATGGTGGTGGGCGGTGGTCCTGCTGGCATGCAGGCCGCAGTGATCGCGGCGCAGCGCGGCCATCAGGTGACCTTGTACGAAGCCGGCGCCCAGCTGGGCGGACAGGTGCTGCTGGCGCAACAGCTGCCAGGGCGGGCCGAATTTGGCGGCCTGATCACCAATTTGCACTACGCACTGCGTGAGGCCGGGGTGGAGGTGGTGCTAAGGCAGCGGGTGGACCGGGCCGTGGTACAGCAACAAGCGCCGGATGTGCTGATTCTGGCCTGTGGTGCCACGCCAGCCGCACCACGGCTGGAGGTGGGCGGCAGCATGCCGGTGCACGACAGCTGGGAAGTATTGCAGGGTGTCAGTGTCGGGGCACGGGTGGTGGTAAGCGACTGGCGTGCCGATTGGGTGGGGCCGGGCCTGGCCATCCGGCTGGCCGAAACCGGGCACCAGGTCACCCTGGCGGTGAATGCGCCGCTGATGGGACAGGCCTTGCCCATGTACGTGCGCGACCAGCTGGCCGCCCAGCTGCACCAGTTGCAAGTGACCATCCTGCCCTATGCGCGCCTGTATGGCGTGGACGACCGCACCGTATATCTGCAACACACTGCCAGCGAGGAAGCCATGGTGTGCGAGGACATTGACGGCGTGGTGCTGTGCCAGCCGCCACAGCCCGATGACAGGCTGCGTCAGCAACTGGAGGGGCTGGTGCTGGAGGTTCACGCCATTGGCGATTGCCAGACACCGCGCACCGCCGAAGAGGCCATTTACGAAGCCACCCGGCTGGCCTGGGGGCTCTAGCCACGCACAGGGCTACACCAGTTGCAGGCGGCCGCCTTCGTTTTTCAGATGCGGGATCAGTGCATCGTCCTGATGCACGGCCAGCACATTGACGCCGGCCGAGTACAGCCGGTAGCCCAGCGCCTCCAGCCAGGGGCGGATCACCCCCATGTCGGACTTGATGATTTCCATGAAAATCAGCGGCCGGCAACGGCGGATGGACTGCTCCGCGCCTTGCAGCACCTGTTCTTCCATGCCTTCCACATCGATCTTGATGAAGTCGATGCGCTGCAGGCCCAGTGAATCCAGGCTGACCAGGTCGATGCGGATGGTGCGGTGCTGGTAATCCAGCGCCTGGCCGATGAACTCATTGCTGGCCGACTGCTGCAATTCCACGCTGCCAAAGGAGCCGGGGCGCAGGTAGTCCGGTTCGGGGATGTCGATCTGGCCGCAGCTGGCCCCCACCGCCGAGTTGAGTGCATTGACGTTCAGGCAGTTGTTGAGGGCGATATTGCCGCACAGCGCGTAGTAGATCTTTTCCTGTGCCTCAAAGGCAAGGACATGGCCCCAGGTGTACATGAAACGGGCCATTTCGATGGTGTGCACACCGATATTGGCACCACAGTCGATGGCCAGCACCCCTTCACCCCGGTCGCGCAGGCAGCTGGCCAGCAAGGCCAGCACGAAATCCACTTCCTCCTGCTCATAGCCGCTTTGCGTCATCAACTGGTAGCCGACGCCATAGGATTCGCCGTCGGAGGGGGCGAAGTCGTTACGGTTGACGATCATGCTGCCGTGATTGGTGGACAGCAGCATGAAGGGAGCGGGGCGCGGAATGTTTTTCATGGCCAGGATCTGTACGTGGAGATGGGGCGATTATGCCGCACTGTGCCGGTGATGACAGATCAATGTTGTGTCCGGCTTGCCTGTTCCATGCGCTGGTCAGGCACCAGCCACCACAATGCCACCAGGCCGTAGATGGCAGCCCCCAGCCAGCTTTGGTAAAACGACAGCCCGATGCCGGCCACGTAGAACCAGGGCGACAGCCTGCCTTTCAGGTCGCGGCCCAGGGCCTGGCGCATCACTTCGCGGTTGCCTGGCACGCACAGCAGGGCGCGCTGCATCAGGAACCAGGCCAGTGCTGACATCAGCAATACCACGCCATACAGCGCCACCGGCACGGCTGCCATGTGGTTTTCTCCCATCCAGCCGGTGGCAAACGGCAGCAGCGACAGCCAGAACAACAGGTGTAGATTGGCCCACAGCACGCGCCCGTCCACCTGGCGCACCACGTGGTAGAAATGGTGGTGATTGTTCCAGTAGATGCCGACATAGACAAAGCTCAGCACATAGCTGAGGAAGACCGGCCACAAGGTGGTCAAGGCCGTCAGGCTGGTGTCGTGCGGGACTTTCAATTCCAGCACCATGATGGTGATGATGATGGCGATCACGCCATCGCTGAAGGCTTCCAGGCGGTTCTTGCCCATGGTGGCTCCCTTAGTGGTGTTCAGTGCAGCAGTGCGGATTGTTGCTGGGGCGACAGCGGGCGATAGGGCAGGCGGATCAGGGTATGGTACTGGCCATCGGCGGCGGCCACCTGCAAGGAGGCCTCGGCATCGTAAAACAGCTCCAGCCGTTCGCGCAGATTGTCCAGTGCAATGCGGTTGCCGCGATGCGGTTCAGCAGGCTCGGCCGCCAGCGGATTGCTGACGCTCAGCAACAGCTGGCCGCTTTTGAGCTGGGCGCGGATGCGGATCTCGCCGCCAGCGCCACAGCGCTCCACGCCATGGTGCACGGCGTTTTCCACCAGCGGTTGCAACAGCAGTGGTGGCAGGCTGGCATCCAGTGCGGCCTGTATATCCCATACCACGTTCAGGCGCTGGCCCAGCCGCTCGCTTTCGATGGCCAGATACATCCTGGCCAGCTCGATTTCCCGCTCCAGGCTGGAGGTATGGCCGGGGTCGGCCATCTGGGCGCGAAACAGGTCGGCCAGGTTTTCCAGCACCATTTCCGCCTTTTCCGGCCGCGAGCGGATCAGGGCGATGGCGGCATTCAGGCTGTTGAACAGGAAGTGCGGGCGAATGCGCGCCTGCAGTGCCGCCAGCCGGGCTTCGCCCAGTGCCGGCGACAGTGCACGCTGGCGCAGGCTGAAGTAGTGCAGCAGCAACAGGGCCAGCAGCGCCGCCAGCAGCGGGCGGTCCAGCCGCGGCAGCTCCAGCGGATTGAGCAATCTGTCCTGCACCAGTACGCAGAACATGCACAGGGCTACCACCAGCCAGCTGCCGCGCTGCTGCCGGGCCAGCCAGGGTGACAGCAGGGCAAGCAGGCCCAGGCTCAGCAGCAGGGACGGCTCCACCCAGCTGGCCCGGCTCAGGATGCGCAGGGTCAGCGTATCGCCATCCGGCTGGAAAACGGCGCTGCATAACAGCAGCAGATTGAGTGACAGCATGATGCGCAGCATCACCCCCAGATTACGGAAATCAGGGATGGCAAAAACCGGGTGTTGTCGCTGAGGCTGGCGCATGGAATCGGTGGCAATGGACAGGTAGCTGCATCATAGCAAGCCGCTGTCCGGCACGGCCAATCAGCGCGGCGGCATTCAGGCGGTGACGGCTTGCCATCTGCCCGGGCGTACTGCCCACAGGCTGGCTGCCACCATCAGCAAACCGCCCAGCCAGCTGCTGGCACTCAGCGTCTCGCCCAGCCATAGCACGGCGAACAGGGCGCCGAATACCGGCTCGCTGCCGGTGAGCAAGGCCACCCGGGTGGCACTGCTGTGACGCAGCGCGTAGTTCATGGCGAAAAAGGCAAACAGGGTGCAGCACAAGACCAGAAACAGGATATCGCCCCAGAATGCCGGCTGCCGCGGCAGGGTGGGCAAGCCGCCGTTCAGGCTGGCCAGCAGCAGGCAGCCCAGGCAGATCAGCAGCCCTTGCAGGCCGGTCAGCGCCAGCGTGGCTACCGGCCGGTCTGCGGTCAGCTTGCGGGTGAGGCTGGTCACCAGGGCACGCAGAACGGCGGCCAGCAGGATCAGCAGATCACCGCTGTTCAGCTGCAAATGAGTGGCACCGCTCAGCAGCCAGGCACCGCAGAGTGCGGCACCTGCCGCCAGCAGCGCATCCTTGCTGGGGGTTTGTCCGAGCAAAAGCCATTCGGCAAAAGGCGTCAGCACCAGGCACAGGCTGATCAGAAAGGCGGCATTGGCCGCCGTGGTATGGGCGATGCCATAGGTCTCGCACAGGAAAATCGCCAGCAGGCCCAGCCCCAGCGGCAGGGCCGCACCCAGGGTTGCGCGGCGGACGTGAGGATCGGTCAGGGTGCGCTGGGCCGGCAGCAATAACAAAAAGCTCAGACCAAAGCGCAAGGCCAGCACCCCCAGCACCGGATAAAACTGCAGCGCTTCCTTGGCCAGCCCGTAACTGCTGCCCCATACCATGGCCACCAGCAGCAGCAACAGGTCGGGCAGGCCGGGGTAACGTTGATGCAAGGGGTGGCGGCTGGGCATGGCGGGCTTTCATTGTCGGGTCAGTGCGCTCATTATCATTACCTGCTCATGGCTTGATAATCGCTGTTGTCGGAACAGGAATTGTGCGTAATGGGAACAAATGGCTTGATAGCCATGCTGCCGGACATGGCGGTATTTGTGCTGGTGGTGGAGCGTGGCAGCTTTTCGGCGGCGGCACGGCAGCTGGGCATGACGCCATCGGCGCTCAGCCGCCAGGTAGCACGGCTGGAGGCGGCGCTGGGGGTGCGGCTGCTGGAACGCACTACCCGCCAGCTGCGGCTGACCGATGCCGGGCAGGCCACGCTGGCACGCTGTCGCAGCATGCTGGATGCCGCCGACGAAGCGGTGCAACTGGCCCAGCAACAACATGCCCGGCCGCAGGGCCGGGTGCGCATCAGCATGCCCAAGGCTTTTGGCCGCTTTGTGGTGGCACCGCTGATGCCGGCCTTCCTCGCCAGTTATCCACAGGTGGATGTGGAGCTGTTCATCAGCGACCGCGATGTCGACCCATTGGCCGAGGGGCTGGACCTAACCGTTCGGGTGACCGACACCCCGCCGCCGGGCATGGCCGGGCGGCCCTTGCTGCCGGTGCGCCAGCTGCTGTGTGCTTCGCCGCAGTATCTGGCCACGCATGGCCGGCCCGTCCATCCACGTGATCTGACCCAGCACCTGTGTCTGTACCTGGCCGAGCATGAGGCCGACAAGCGCTGGCAGCTGCAGCGTGGCAATGAACAGCTGACAGTGGCGGTGAGTGGCCGCTATGCCACCAATCACAGCGAACTGCGGCTGCAAGGCGTGCTGGCCCACCTGGGCATTGCACCCCTGCCGCACTTTACCGCGCAGGCCGCACTGGCGGCGGGGCAGGTGGAAACCGTGCTGGACGATTGGGAGTTCACCACCGCCTATCGCGGCATGGCCTGGCTGCTGTATCCGCCCAATCGCTATCTGGCGCCCAAGGTGCGGGTGCTGATCGACTATCTGGCCGATGCGCTGGCGGATCAAACCACACCCATGACACGGTAATGCCACAGCCGGGCAAGAGCCGACTCGCCCTGAGGGGAGGCTTTCCCTATAATTGCCGCTGCTGCCTTGGGGTAGCCCAGAACAATCACCGCAGGGAATCATCGAGATGCAAGAAAGCCATGCCTGGTCCGGTCGCTTCAGCGAACCGGTTTCCGAACTCGTCAAGAAATACACCGCCTCGATCGACTTCGACAAACGTCTGGCCGAATTCGACATCGAAGGCTCGCTGGCGCACGCCGCCATGCTGAACAAGGCGGGTGTGCTGTCCGATGACGACGTGGCGGCAATCCGACGCGGCATGGCTGAAATCCTGGACGATATCCGCGCCGGCCGGCTGGAGTGGAGTGTGGATCTGGAAGACGTGCACATGAATGTGGAACGTCGCCTCACCGACAAGATTGGCGATGCCGGCAAACGCCTGCACACCGGCCGTTCGCGTAATGACCAGGTAGCCACCGACATTCGCCTGTGGCTGCGCGCGCAGATCGACGCCATCGTCGGCTTCATCGCCGAACTGCAAACCAGCTTGCTGGAGCTGGCAGAAAAGCATGCTGACACCGTGATGCCGGGCTTCACCCACCTGCAAGTGGCCCAGCCGGTGACCTTTGGCCACCACATGCTGGCCTATGTGGAAATGCTGGCACGCGACGCCGAACGCATGAGCGACTGCCGCAAGCGCGTCAACCGCCTGCCGCTGGGTGCGGCCGCACTGGCCGGCACCACCTTCCCCATCGACCGTCATTACACCGCGCAGCTGCTGGGTTTTGACGATGTCTGCCACAACTCGCTGGACGCCGTGTCCGACCGTGACTTCGCCATCGAATTCACCGCCGCCGCCAGCCTGGTGATGGTGCACCTGAGCCGGCTGTCGGAAGAGCTGATCCTGTGGATGAGCCCGCGTGTCGGCTTCATCGACATCGCCGACCGCTTCTGCACCGGCAGCTCCATCATGCCGCAGAAGAAAAACCCGGACGTGCCAGAACTGGTACGTGGCAAATCCGGCCGCGTGGTAGGCCACCTGATTGCGCTGGTCACCCTGATGAAGGCGCAGCCGCTGGCTTACAACAAGGACAATCAGGAAGACAAGGAACCCTTGTTCGACACCGTGGACACGCTGATCGACACCCTGCGCATCTACGCCGACATGATGCGTGGCGTCACCGTGAAGCCGGAAGCCATGCGCGCCGCCGTGCTACAGGGCTTTGCCACTGCCACCGACCTGGCCGACTACCTGGTGAAGAAGGGCCTGCCCTTCCGCGACAGCCACGAAGTGGTGGCCCTGAGCGTGCGCTATGCCGAAGGCCGTGGCGTGGATCTGGCCGATCTGTCGCTGGAAGAGCTGCAACAGTTCAGCAAGCTGATCGAGCAGGACATCTACCAGGTACTGACGCCGGAAGGCAGCCTGGCCCAGCGTGACCATGTTGGCGGTACCGCACCCAATCAGGTACGTGCCCAGATTGCCCGCCACAAGGCAAGACTGGCAGGTTGATCAGTTAATACAGTTTCAAACCAAACCGCCGCTCTCGGCGGTTTTTTATTGGCCTACAGTGGGACCTGTGATGAATTTTCAGCGGGGGTTCCGTGCAATTTCCTTCCATCGAACCGCTGGGTCGCAGCCAGCGCATCATGCTGACCATGCTGCCCGGCCTGGCCTTGTTGATGCTGGGCGGCCTGTTGATGCTGTATCAGTTTCATGCGGGCATCCAGCACACGCTGGCGAGCCAGCTGGCCTTCAAGCTGAAAAAGATCGAACAGATACTGGATCAGGCCCAGAAAGTCGGCGAAAGCATGCTGCAGCAGCCCAGCCTGGAGTGTCCGGTCATTTATCCGGAAATACGCCGTCAGGTCACGACCCAGCCTTATGTCCGTTCGATGCGGCTGGTTGATCACGCGGGCAGGGTGTATTGCGATTCGGTCATTGGCTGGCATGCACCGGCCTATTCGCAGGAATACCCGCGTGCGGAACGGCTGCAATTATGGCGCGGCAACCGCTTGTCGCCCTGGCACCCCTTGCTGATGTTGTGGCTGGAGGCCAAACGTAGCGATGTCAACGGCATCCAGGTCGTGGTGGATAGTGATTATCTCAAGGACCGACTGGCCCATCTGGAGCGGGATACCCGGTTTTATCTGCAGGTTGGTGAACGCTGGCTGGACGAAGACGGTGGCATGACCTTCCCGCCGGTCCGCCCTTACTGGCAACAGCGCAGCCTGGCATCCGCGCATTATCCCCTAGCCATCGTCATGGACTACTCCATGCCAAAGATGCTGCTGCAAAGACTGAGCCAGGAGCCGGATCAGCTGGTTTTGCTGCTGCTGTTCAGCTGCACTTTCAGCTGGGGTTTTCATCGCCTGCTGCTGCGCAGTGGTGCGCCCAGCCGCGAACTGCAAAGGGCAGTCCGCCAGCAGGAATTCATTCCCTACCTGCAACCGCTGGTCGACAGCCACCATCTGCAGTGGTGCGGGGTGGAGGTGCTGATGCGCTGGCAGCATCCGCTTGATGGCATGGTGCTGCCGGAGTTGTTCATCCCCTTTGCCGAGAGTACCGGCCATATCGTGGCCATGACCCGCTCGCTGATGCAGCAGACTGCCGCGCAACTGGGTACGCTCAGCTTGCCGGCCGGTTTTCAGATCAGCATCAATGTCAGTGCCGCCTATGTGGCGGATGGCTCCTTGCCGGTCGACTGCGCCGCCTTTCTGGCGGTTTTCCCGCCTGGCAGCATCCGGCTCACCCTGGAATTGACCGAGCGCGAACTGATCACCACCGGCCCCCAGACCGATGCCCTGCTGGCGCAGCTGCACGAGCTGGGCGTGCGCATCGCCATCGATGATTTCGGCACCGGGCATTCCAGCTTGTCCTATTTGCAGAAAATGGATGTGGATGAACTGAAAATAGACCGCAGCTTTGTGGCCGGCATCGGCAGTGACAGCCTGTCGGCGGATATCCTGGACAGCATTTTGCAGCTGGCGGCCAAGCTGGGGCTGACAGTGGTGGCAGAAGGGGTGGAGTACGTGGAGCAGGAAGATTATCTGCGCCAGCATGGTGCCCATCTGCTGCAGGGCTACCGCTATGCGCGGCCCATGCCGATCAGCGAGTTCCTGCTGCGTCCCGAATGGCATAATAGGCCTTCCGAACCGCGTACCCGCCCACGTGCCGAGCTACCCCTCTAATGGATGACAAGCCCAAACATGACTCTCCCCGTTATCGGCATTGCCGGCGTAACCGTTCCCGGTGCGCTGGACTGCCTGTCCAAAATGCATCAACTTTCCGCCCTCATGTGTGGCGGTCACCATCATCACCCCCGCTTCGTGCTGGACCAGCCAGACTTTGGCGTGGTGCATGCCGCCCAGTTGCAAGAGCGCTGGGATATTGTCGAGGACTCCATTGTCGGCTCTTTGCAGCGACTGGCCGTGGCCGGGGCGCAACTGGCGGTGATCCCGGCCAATACCGTGCATTGCCGTATCGACGGCATCCGCCAGCGCTCCCCCGTGCCGGTGCTGAGCATGCTGGATGTGGTGGCGGCCGATTGCCAGCGCCGTGGTTTGCGCCGGGTGGGCGTGCTGGGCACGCGCTGGACCATGCAGTCCCATCTTTACCGTGCGCCGTTTGCTGCTGTGGGCATCGAAGAGTGCATTCCGGATCCGGCGCAGCAGGCCATGCTGCAGCAGGTGATTTTTGACGAGCTGGTGCCCACCGGCAGGGCCAGTGCGGATGGCCTGCGCCAGCTGCTGCTGGTGGTGGCTGGCTTGCGTGCCGAGGGCTGCGATGGCCTTGCCCTGGCCTGTACCGAGCTACCGCTGGTGCTGGACGAGGCCAATTGCGGCATGCCGGCAGTGGATACCACGGCGGCACTGGCGGCAGCGGCCATGCAGGCCGTGCTTGGTGCGTCCGGCTAGCTGTTGTACGGGATACGGCTTTCGCTGCCGGCTTGTGGCGGGTCAAGGGCGGATAGGTGCAAGCATTTGCCCTTTGACCGGAAAATATGTTAGTAACTAAACATGATTTTCGGAATCGAATCCCTATGAGCCGCTCACCCCGTCACGACAAGATTCTGCAGCTGGTCCGCGAAAACGGCTTCATGCCGATCGAAGAGCTGGCCAGACTGCTCGATGTCACGCCGCAGACCATCCGGCGCGACATCAACCAGCTGTGCGAAGAAAATTTGCTGCGCCGTTATCACGGCGGTGCTGCTCTGGGCAGTAGCGTGGAGAATGAGGATTACTTTGCGCGCAAAGGAAAATTCCAGAGCGAAAAGGCACATATTGCCGACATGATCGCCGGCAGCATTCCCGATCATGCCTCGCTGTTCATGAGCATCGGTACCACCATCGAGGCGGTGGCGCAGGCGCTTACCATTACCCACAAGGGTTTGCGCGTCATCACCAACAATATCCATGTGGCTTCCATCATGTCGGCCAACCCGGATTTCACCGTGATGATTACCTCCGGCGTGGTGCGTGCATCGGATGGCGGTATCACCGGGGTGGCCACGCTGGACTTCATCAACCAGTTCAAGGTGGATTACGCCATCATCGGCGTGTCCGGCATCGAGACCGATGGCTCGCTGCTGGATTTCGACTATCGCGAAGTGCGGGTGGCGCAGGCGATGATGGCCAATGCCCGTCACCGTTACCTGGCGGCCGACCATAGCAAGTTTGGCCGCAATGCCCTGGTGCGCATGGGGCATATCAGTGAATTCCACACCGTGTTCACCGATGCCGAGCCGCCAGAGTCGCTGGCCAAGCTGCTGGAAGAGCACAATGTACGGTTGATTCTGGCCGACGCAGTCTGAGCGGGTGGGTGCGATTGCACCACCCTGTTGAAGATGAAAAACGCCCGCTTAGCGGGCGTTTTGCTTGGGCGGGTGCTTTGCCGGATTCAGGCCTCGGATTCGCGCCGCGACAGCGGGGACTGCTCGGGTGAGTAGCCCTCTACCCGGTTGCGTCCCAGTCGCTTGGCCTGGTACAGCATGTCGTCCGCCTGCTGCACCAGCTGGGTGGTGTCCTCGGCGCTGGCCAGCGAGCTGATGCCGACGCTGAAGGTCTGGTGGAAGGTTTGTTGGTTGCTGCGCTGCTCGATCTGGGAAAAGGCCTGGCGCATGGCATTCATGATGCGCAGCGCGTCCTCCTGGCGGGTGCCGGGCAGCACGATGGCAAATTCTTCACCGCCATAGCGGCTGATCAGGTCGGAACGGCGTAGCCGCTCTTTCAGGAAGCGCGCCAGATTCACCAGCACCTCGTCGCCGGCCGGGTGGCCATAGCTATCGTTGATGGTCTTGAAGTGGTCCAGATCCAGCATCACCAGCGACAGCGCACGCTGGTCGCGCTTGGCGCGCAATACTTCGTATTCCAGCTGGGCATACAGATGAGAGTGGTTGAGCAGGCCGGTGAGGCTGTCGTTGATCATGTAGGAGCGCAGCTTGCGGTAGCGGCGGGCGCGGTTGATCACCGTGACCACCAGCTCCTCCGGCGCCACCGGCTTGGTGAGGAAGCCGTCAATGCCCAGTGTCAGGGTATCCAGCTGGATGGACTGACGCTTTTCCACTGAGAGGAACAGGATGGGAATCCCGTCCAGCAAGCGTTGCTGGCGGATGATCTGCGCCAGCTCCATGCCGTTGCACTCCGGCATGTACATATCCATCAGGATCAGGTCCGGGCGGAATTGCACGATGCCGTCCAGCACCCGTGCCGGGTCGGTCACCTGCAGCGCATCCACGCCATGGCTGTTCAGCACATTGGCGTAGAGGCCAGCCAGCGAGGCCATGTCCTCCACGATCATCACCCGCAGCGGATCGCGTTTTTCTCCCAGGTCGCCAAAGTTCAGGTTGTCGATCAGCTCGTGCGCCAGCAGCGGCCAGGCCAGGAAGCCGGCGGCACCGGCTCGCACCGCTTGCAGCCGCGCCTCGAAGTCGTAGCGCGGCGAGCAGAACAGCAGCGGACACAGGCCGCGTATGGTATCGGCCAGCGCCATGATCGGGTCGCCGGGGGTGAAGTCGGTATAGGCCACCACCGCTGCTGGCGTGGCCTCCTGCAGCGCCTGGGCCAGCTTGGAGGCCTGGTACATGGTCTGCACCATGAAGCCATAGCAGGACAGCTGCTCGCTCAGGTTGTGCGCTTCCTCGCTGGGCGGCATCCACAGATAGACCAGATGCGGGCCCTGCTGCATCAGTCCACCGCTGAAGTACTCCGGCAACAGCTGGCGGCCTTCCATCATGGCCAGCTGGCTGACGATGCCCAGATGGTGGCGTAGCGCACCATAGCGTTCGGTTTCACCCGGCACCGTGTCGTTCTGTATCAGCCATAGCTGTAACAGCTCGCGCAGTGCCAGGCACTCCGGCAGCAGTTGTGCGGCGTCTTCACCCTGAATGTAACGTTCCAGATTACTGACCAAGGACAGCAGATGCGCGGCCAGCGAGCGATCCCAGCGGGTAACCAGCATGTGGCCAATACGGTCGATCTCGCGTGCCGCGTGCTCTCTTGCCGAAATATTTGCGTTGCTTTCCAGCGTCATGGTGAATACCCGCTTCCTGCCGACATGCGAATTGTTATGTAAAGACGAGCTGGCCTGTGGCCGCCGCATGTTAAGACCCGCTGACAAAACCCCCGCTCCGGTGTTGCGCCGCCTTGCCGTACTATTTGTACTGTCTGCGGCGGTGCGTCTTGGCCCGGATTCTCTACGAGGTTTTGCCAGCCGTTCCAAACCCTGTTGCTGCGCCGGCGTTTGCAAAGTGGCGCAGGGCTTGGAGGTGAAATGATATAATTTTGGCTTAATGAATCAGTTGGCGCGCAAATGAACGTATTTTACGAAGAAAGCGGCTCCTTCAAGGTTGGCACGATCGTTTCCCGTTCCGATGCCAGCTTGCAGGTAGATACTCAACATGGCAAGCGAGCCAAGATCAAATCCAGCAATGTTTTCCTCGAGTTTAGCTCGACTGTGGCAGATTTTCTGCCCGCCGTAGAAAAAATGGCGAATGAAATTGATCTGGATTTCCTGTGGGAGTGCAGCCCGGAAGACGAGTTCGAGCACGATGTGCTGGCCGCCGATTACTGGGGCCATGCGCCTTCGGCACTGGAAAGCGCAGCCATCATCCTGCGGGTGTTCGGCGCGCCCATGTATTTTTACAAAAAGGGCAAGGGCCGTTACAAGAAGGCCCCGGAAGAAGCCCTGAAAGCTGCGCTGGCCGGCATCGAGCGCAAGAAGCGCGAGCAGGAACAGATCGACGGCTGGGTAGCCGAACTGAAGGCCGGCAGCTTGCCCGAGGCCATCCGCAGCCAGTTGATGTCGCTGCTGTGGAAGCCGGACAAGAGCACGCTGGAGTTCAAGGCCTTTGATCAGGCCGCGCGCGAACTGAACCAGCCGCCGCTGAAACTGGCGCAAAGCGTGGGCGGCATCAGCTCGGTGCCCGACTACCTGATGGCCGGTTTCCTGATGGAGTACTTCCCCAAGGGCGCGGGTTTCGGCAAATACGCCGCACCGCAGCTGCCGCAGGATCTGCCGCTGGCCGAGGCGGTGGCCTTCTCCATTGATGATGCCAATACCACCGAGATCGACGATGCGCTGTCGGTCGTGGATCTGCCGGATGGCAACAAGCGGGTCGGCATCCATATCGCCGCGCCCACGCTGGGCGTGCCGGTGGATTCGGACATCGAAAAGCTGGTGTGGAGCCGCTTGTCCACCGTGTATTTCCCCGGCGACAAGATCACCATGCTGCCGGATGACGTGGTACAGGCTTTCACCCTGCAAGAAGGCCAGGACTGCCCGGCGCTCAGCCTGTATGTGGACGTGACGCCCGAGTTCGAACCGGTGGCTTATGAAAGCCGCATCGAGAAGGTGCGCATCGGGGCCAACCTGCGCCATGCCCAGCTGGAACAGCAGTTCAACGAAGACACCCTGCTGAACGATCCGGGTATCAACTACCCCTTCAAGCAGGAACTGACCTGGCTGTGGCATTTTGCCAATGCGCTGGAAAAGCGCCGTGGCAAATACGACCCCACCCGCCCGGTGCAGATGGACTACAACTTCGATGTGGTCGATGGCAAGGTGCAGATCACCCTGCGCAAGCGCGGTGCACCCATGGACAAGCTGGTGTCGGAACTGATGATTCTGGCCAATAGCGAATGGGGCCGTATGCTGGCCGAGGCCGATATCCCGGCCATGTACCGCGCCCAGAGCATGGGCAAGGTGCGCATGACCACCCGTCCCGAGCCGCATATCGGCCTGGGCGTGGCGCAATATGCCTGGGCCACCTCGCCGCTGCGCCGTGCTACCGACTTCGTCAACCAGCGCCAGCTCACCGCGATGATCCGTGGCGAAAAGCCGCAGTTCGAACAGGGCAATGCCATGCTGTTTGCCCTGCTGCGCGATTTTGACACCACCTATTCGGCTTATCTGGGCTTCCAGGACAAGCTGGAGCATTTCTGGTGCCTGCGCTGGTTTACTCAGGAAGGGGTCAGCAATATCACCGCTACCTTCATCAAGGAAGATCTGGTGCGTATTGATGGCTTGCCGATGCGCGTACGCATTCCGGGCCTGCCTGAGCTGGCGCGGGGCGACCGTATCCAGCTGAGCGTGATCCGCATCGACGAACTGATGGCCGAGATCGAGTTCCGCTTCACCGGCGTGGTGGGCCATGTCGAAGCGGCCAGCGAGGAAGAGGAAGGTTAAGCCAGCAAGGCGCTTCCACTCAGGAGTCAAACAGAAAAGGCTGCCAGGAGGCAGCCTTTTTTCGTATTGCTACGCTGGCTCAGAACATATCGTCGATGCCGGTACAGGCTTCTTTCAGTTCGCTCATGGCGGCGTTGATGGCGTCGCGCTCGATGCCCAGCTTGTCCACCACCGTCCACGGCAGGGTGGCTTGCATGTCGGCCTCGCTCATGTCGTGATTGAAGCCGGCCACCAGATAGGCCGCCAGGCCGATCACGATGGCAAACTGGGTGACATCGCCCAAGAGATCGTGCTGATCGCGGATGGCTTGCTGGATGTCGTCGGGGAAATTCCAGCGCCGTGCCAGCTCGGCACCCACTTCGGTCAGGTCCACGCCCAGCAACATGCGTTCGGTGGCGACCCGGTCGGCACCGCCGGCGACGATCTTGTCGATCTGCACGGCTTGTTCCGGCATGGCCACATGCAGTACCAGCTCGCCGATATTGGATAGCAGGCCGCAGGTATAACCCAGCTGGGCATCCAGCTTGGCCAGCCGGGCCAGCCGCTTGGCGGTGTTGGCCATGGCAAAGCTGCGCTGCCAGAAGCCCTTCATGTCAAAACCGGCAATGCCGGCGGTGGCACCGGTGATACCGGAGGCGATCACCAGAATGCGCAGATTGTCGAAGCCCAGCAGTACCACGGCATCATCCAGCGAACCGACGCGGCGGCTGCCGCCAAAGCGCGCGGTATTGGCCAGCCGCAGCACGCGCGCGGTCAGCACCTGGTCATGGCCTACCTTGTCGCTGATTTCATCGATATTGATATCGGTCTTGTGAAAGCTTTCGATCAGCTCCTGTACCACCTTGGGCACCATCGGCAGCCGTCCCGAGGCTTTTTCAAAAATGTCCGCCACTTGCATGTCTTACCCCCTTTGTCATTGCCTGGCTTATTGAGCTTAGGCGAAGCAGCGCGGAAAAAAAGATTTAAAACACCGCGTGCTATCGCTGTCAGGCCACGCAGTGGCCGTGGGCTGCTTCCAGCAGGGCAAACCAGTGCTGGCGGTCCAACTGTAGCCGGCAGGCTGCGGCTGCCTCATCCAGTGAGCTCAGGCGGCGTGAACCTGAAATGGCAATGGGCCGCGCCGGGTGGCGCAACAGCCAGGCCAGCGCCACGGTGGCAGGGGTGACGGCCAACTCGGTGGCCACCTGCTGCAGGGCCGCGTGCAGTGCCGGGTGGGCTGCCGGCTGTAACAGACGGCCTCCCGCCAGCGGCGACCACACCATGGGGCGGATGCCGGCCTGCAGGCACTGGTCGAAGCTGCCATCGAACAGCGGGGCGGTGTGCAGCAGCGAGGCTTCCAGCTGGTTGGTCAGCAGCGGGGTGCGCGCTGCCAGTAGGGCAAACTGGCTGGGGCTGAAGTTGGACACGCCAAAGTGGCGCACCTTGCCACTGGCCTTGAGGCTGGCAAAGGTATCGGCCACTTCGTCCGGGTTCAGCAGCGGGTCCGGGCGGTGGATCAGCAGCAGGTCCAGATAGTCCGTGCCCAGATTGCGCAGGGAAGCATCCACCGAGGCCAGGAGGTGGGCGCGGCTGCTGTCGTAATGCTTTACCTGCCAGCCGCGTGCCGGGTCTGCCGGCTTGATGCCGCACTTGCTTACCAGCTGGATGTGCTCACGCTGGCCGGGATTGGCTTTCAGCCATTGGCCGAACAGCGCCTCGCAGCGAAAGCCGCCATAGAGATCGGCATGGTCAAAGGTGGTGATGCCAAGTGTAATGGCGTGTTCTATCCATTGCGCCAGTTCTGTGGAGGAAAAATTCCAGTCGTGCAGCCGCCACAGGCCGGCGGCCACCGGAGAAAAAACTGGCCCTCCCGGGGCCAGTTGTGCAGATGACAAGCTGTGCATCAGGCAATCCGTTGTTCGGTGGTGGGGTCGAACAGCACGGCCTTGGACACGTCGAACACCAGTTCCATGCTGTGGCCCGGCAGTTTGGCTTCTGTCGGGTGGGTACGGCAGCATACCTTGGTGTTGTTGAGCGAGACAAACACCAGGGTGTCCGGGCCGGTGGGTTCGATCACGTCGATATGGCAGGCCATCACCGGCAGCCCTTCGCGGTAGGCGGTGCGGGCATCGGTGATCTGTTCTGGGCGGATGCCGAAGATGACTTCGCGGCCCAGCCACGGCTTCATCTTGTCCTGGGCATGCGGCAGCGGCAGGATGACGCAACCCTGGTCGTCGCAGATTTTCACCCCCAGCACGCCGGCGGATTCCACCACCTGCGCCGGAATGAAGTTCATCGACGGCGAGCCGATGAAGCTCGCCACAAACAGATTGGCCGGATTGTCGTAGATGTCCTGCGGGCTGCCGAACTGCTGCACGATGCCGTCCTTCATCACCGCAATGCGGTCGCCCAGCGTCATGGCCTCGATCTGGTCGTGGGTGACGTACACAATGGTGGATTTCAGCCGCTGGTGCATCAGCTTGATTTCGGTGCGCATTTCTACCCGCAGCTTGGCGTCCAGATTGGACAGCGGCTCGTCAAACAGGAAGATGGACGGATTGCGCGCCAAAGCGCGGCCCATGGCCACGCGCTGACGCTGGCCGCCGGACAGCTGCGAGGGCTTGCGGTCCAAGAGGTGGGTCATTTGCAGCATCTGCGCCACGCGTTCGACGGTGGCGTCGATTTCGCCCTGCGGCATCTTGCGGATTTCCAGGCCGAAGCTGATGTTCTTGCGCACGCTCATCGAGGGGTAGAGCGCATAGCTCTGGAACACCATGGCGATGTCGCGGTCCTTGGGCGACAGGTCGTTCACCCGCTTGCCGCCGATTTCGATATCGCCGCTGGAAATATCATCCAGCCCGGCAATCATGTTCAGCAGCGTGGATTTGCCGCAGCCGGAGGGGCCCACCAGTATCAGGAACTGGCCGTCTTCGATGGCGATGTCGATGCCCTTGAGCACATCGGTGCCGTTGGCGTAAGTCTTGCAAACATTATTGATGGAGAGAGCGGCCATCGTTCAACCTTTCACAGCACCGGCTGTCAGGCCACGCACGAAATAGCGGCCGGCAACCATGTAAACGAACAGGGTGGGCAACGCGGCGATGATGGCGGCAGCCATGTCCACGTTGTATTCCTTCACCCCGGTAGAGGTATTCACCAGATTGTTCAGCGCCACGGTGATGGGCTGCGATTCGCCAGCGGCAAACACCACGCCGAACAGGAAGTCGTTCCAGATCTGGGTGAACTGCCAGATCACGCACACCATGAAGATGGGGCCGGAAATGGGCAGCAGGATGCGCAGGAAAATCGTCCAGAAACCGGCACCGTCAATGCGCGCGGCTTTTACCAGCTCGTCCGGGATGGTGACGAAGAAGTTGCGGAAGAACAGCGTGGTAAAGGCCAGGCCGTAAATCACGTGCACCAGGATCAGCCCGCTGGTGGTATTGGCAATGCCCAGCTCGCCCAACAGGCGCGCCATCGGCAGCAGCACCACCTGGAAGGGAATGAAGCAGCCCACCAAGAGCAGGGTGAACAGCACGTCCGAACCACGGAAGCGCCACATCGACACCACGTAGCCGTTGACCGCGCCAATCAGCGTGGAAATCAGCACCGATGGCACGGCCATCTTCACCGAATTCCAGAAAAAGCCCTTCATGCCGCCACATTCCACGCCGGTGCAGGCGCTGGACCAGGCTTTGCTCCAGGCATCCAGGGTGATGGATTGCGGCAGGGCAATCAGGTTGCCGCCACGGATGTCGTCCAGGGTTTTTACCGAGGTGGACAGCATCACGTACAGTGGTAGCAGGTAATAAATGGCCATCAGCAGCAGTGCGGCATACAGCACGATGCGGCCGGGAGTCAGGTGTTTAGCCACGTTTGGCGCTCCTTGTTTCCATATACATCAGCGGCACCAGCACGGCGACGATGGTCATCAGCATCATCATGGCCGAGGCGGCCCCCAGGCCCAGCTGGCCACGGGTAAAGGCAAACTGGTACATGAAGATGGCCGGTACGTCGGATGCGGTGCCGGGGCCGCCGCCGGTCAGTGCCATCACCAGGTCGAAGCTCTTGATGGCGATGTGCGACAGGATCAGCAGCACGCTGAAAAACACCGGGCGCAGGCTGGGGATGATGATGCGCCAGTAGATCACCGGCAGGCTGGCGCCATCCACCTGGGCGGCCTTGATGATGGAATCGTCGATGCCGCGCAGGCCGGCCAGGAACAGCGCCATCACAAAGCCGGACGACTGCCACACCCCGGCAATCACCACGGTGTAGATGGCCTTGTCCGGGTCCACCAGCCAGTCGAAGGTGAAGTCGGGAAAGCCCCAGTCGTTGATGACCTTCTGCAGGCCCATGTCGGGGTTGAGCATCCATTTCCAGGCGGTGCCGGTGACGATGAAGGACAAGGCCATCGGGTACAGGTAAATGGTGCGCAGCGTGCCTTCGGCACGGATTTTCTGATCCAGCAGCACGGCCAGGAACAGGCCGACTGCCAGTGTGCAGCCGATGAACAGGCCGCCGAAAATGCCCAGATTGGCCACGGCGGTCCACCAGCGGTCATTCTCGAACAGTGCCTGGTACTGCACCAGGCCGGCAAAATCCATCTGCGGCAATAGTCGCGATTCGGTCAGCGACAGCCAGCCGGTCCAGGCAATGAAGCCGTAGACGAACACCAGGCTGATCAGCAAGGTGGGCGACAGCACCAGCTTGGGCAGCCAGCGGTCTGCCAGTGCCGACAGACTGGCTTGTGATTGGGGTGTGGACATGAATCAATCCTCGCCATGCCGCTGAGGCGATGCCGCGCGGGGCGCGCAGCGTCGATCTGTCCTGGCGGGAAGGCAGGACGGATGGTCAGACGGTATGGCTTGCTTAGCTAGGAGTTAGACAGACAGCCGCTGGCCGCTTGCTGCGTCAGGGCTGTCCACGGCAAAAAAGCGCCCGGGTCGGCTGACCCGGGGCAAGGTTGCTGCTCGCTTAGTGCACTTTCCCGGCCTTGGCCAGGCGCTCGGTGGCGGTTTTCGGGCTCATCGATGAGTTCATGAACTGCGAAATCACGTCGTCCATGGCGCCTTCGGTGGCCGACGGCATGGCCATCTTGTGGGCGAAGCTGGGCACCAGGCCACCGCTCTTGGAGGCGGCGGTCAGGTCAGCCTTGGATTTCTTGGCGCAGTCGTCGAACTTGTCCATCGGCGTGTCCAGACGGGCCGGGATCGAGCCTTTGTTCAGGTTGAACACTTCCTGGAAGTTCTTGCTCATCACGGTTTCGGCCAGGTCAGCCTGCGCCTTCTGCGCGGCGGCGTCCTTCTGCTTGAACATGGCCAGGCTGTCGATGTTGAAGGTGAAGCTGCCGGCAGTACCCGGTGCGGCTACACAGAGGAAGTCCTTGCCCGGCTTCTTGCCGGCGGCGGTGAATTCACCCTTGGCCCAGTCGCCCATGAACTGCATGCCGGCCTTGCCGTTGATGACCATGGCGGTAGCCAGGTTCCAGTCACGGCCCGCTGCGCCCTTGTCGATATAGCCCTTCACTTTTTGCAGGGTTTCAAACACCTTGACCGTGGTCGGGCCGGCCAGCGTGGCCTGATCCAGCTGCACGAAAGCCTTCTTGTAATAGCCCGGGCCACCTACACCCAGTGCTACCGATTCGAACAGGGTGGCGTCCTGCCACGGCTGGCCGCCATGGGCCAGGGGCTGGATACCGGCTTTTTTCAGTTTTTCGGCAGCATCAAAGAATTCCGGCCAGGTGGTTGGCACCTTGGCACCGGCCTTCTTGAAGGCATCCGGATTCACCCACAGCCAGTTCACGCGGTGCACGTTGACCGGGGCGGCCACGTACTGGCCCTTGTATTTCATCACCTGGCTGACTACCGGCGGCAGTTGCTTGTCCCAGCCTTCGGCCTTGGCTACGGCATCGATATTGGCCAGCACGCCTTCGGCACCCCATTCCTGGATGGCCGGGCCCTTGATCTGGGCGGCGGTCGGCGGGTTGCCCGATACCACGCGGGTTTTCAGCGCGGTCATTGCATTGTCGCCACCACCACCAGCCACGGCGAAGTCTTTCCAGTTATCGCCCTTGGCGTTCATCATTTTTTTCAGTTCGGCCACGGACTTGGCTTCGCCGCCCGAGGTCCACCAGTGCAGCACTTCCACTTCACCGGCAAATACCGTGGCCGGCAGCAGGGTGGCGGCCAGCAGTGCTGCGCTCAGCTGTTTGCGTTTCATTCTCTTGTCTCCATCTTGTAGCGTTGCATTTCGGTTTTTTATGGTGCATCCGGCGGCGCTCGGCCAGGACCGGGGCCGGATGTGCAAGAACTATAGCGGCAGATTGTAAGTTTTGTGTAAGGTTTGAAGCGAAATGCTGTAAGAAAATGACAAAGCCTGAATGCGTTGCAGCATGACATTGGAGATAATTCAATAAACATAAGGCACTGCGCTGGTGCTGCTATGCAACAAAATGGTGCGCCGTAGTGTGTCAACTACACTACGGGCCGGTTTGCTCGGGGGGATTTTCCCGCAGGAACAGCAGGCTGGCACACAGCCCGTGCGGGCTGTTGTCGCTCAGTTCCACCCGGGTGTGATGGCGGCGGGCGATCTCCTGCACGATGGCCAGCCCGAGGCCACAGCCCTTGCCGCCAGCCAGGCTGTTGACCCGGTAAAAGCGCTGGAACACCTTGTCGCGTTCTGCCGGGGCGATGCCCGGCCCGCTATCGCACACCTGCAACTGCACTTGCCGGCCCAGCCGGCGCAGTGTCACGGTGATTTCTCCGCCGGCCGGGGTGTACTGGATGGCATTGTCCAGCAGATTGGCCAACAGTTCGCGCAGCAGGCCGGCATGGCCCAGCACCAGCAGGCTGTCGTCGTCACTGTCCAGCCCCAGGTCCAGCTTGCGTGCCAGCGCGCGTGGCACAGCCTCGGCGGTGACTTCGCGGCACAGCTGCTTCAGGTCGAGCCGTTTTAGCTGCAGGCCGGCTTCCGGCTCGGCCCGTGCCAGCGCCAGCAGCTGGTTGACCAGGTGAATGGAGCGCGCCACGCTGGTTTCCACCTGCTCCAGCTGGCGGCAGGCACGCGGGATGTCCGGCGTGCTGCCCAGCAGTTCGGCCTTGACCAGCTCGCTTTGCGATTTCAGCCCGGCCAGCGGCGTGCGCAGCTGGTGCGCGGCATCGCCGATAAAGCGCCGTTGCTGCTCCACCTGGCGATTGACCTCTTCCAGCAGGCTGTTGATGGCGGCGGTGAGGGCGCGTACTTCGGCCGGGGCATTGTTGACCTCGATGGGGGCCATATCGCGTGGCGAGCGGTTCTCCACCACCCGGCGCAAACGGCGCAGTGGTGACAGGCCACGGCTGATGCCGGCCCAGACCAGAAGGCTGGTCAGCAACATCAGTCCCAGCAGGGGCAGGCCCATGTCCAGCAGGATCTTGCGGGTCAGCTCGGCGCTCAGTGTGCGGCTCTTGGCCACCTGCACCAGCATCAGCTGCGGCTGCTCTACCGTGCCAGCCAGGAGGTAAAGTGCGGCCACGCGTACATCCTGGCCCTTCATGCTGGCGTTATAGAAATAGCTGGCGCCAGCGCGGGCGGCCAGCGTGGCCGGTGGGCGCGGCATGGCCGGTTCGCCCAGCAAAAAGGCGGCTGGTGGCGAGCTGACCATGTAATAGACGCGGTCGGTGGGGTCTTCTTCGAGGATTTCGCGCGCGGCGCGCGGGAAGTCGACATAGAAACCGTTGCCGAAGGGCTTGACCTGCCGCGCCAGCGCGCGCGAGGTCTGCGCCAGCGTCTGGTCGATGACCTCGTTGGCATAGCGCACCGCCATGGCATGCGCCAGCATGGCGGCGGCCAGCCACAGCACCAGCTGCGGCAGCAGCAGCCAGATCAGCAACTGGCGGCGCAGGGAAAGTTGGCGCGGGCGCGGCATGGCGGCTTAGCTGTCTTCGGCCAGCGTCAGCAGATAGCCCAGCCCGCGCACCGCACGGATACCGGCACCGCTGCCATCCAGCTTCTTGCGCAGGCGGTGCACATACACTTCCACCGCATTGCTGCCGATTTCTTCCCCCTCGCCGGACAGGGCGGCGGAGATTTGCTCCTTGCTCAGCACTTTTTCCGCCTGACTCATCAGGATGAACAGCAGCTCCAGCTCGCGTGCCGACAGCTCCAGCGGCTGCGCGCCGGCCCAGGCGCGCTGGGCGCTGCGGTCCAGTCGCAGCGGGCCAAAGTGCAGTTCTTCCCGTTGCAGTTCGTCACGCACGCTATCGCTGGCGCGCTGGCGGCGCAGCAGGGCGCGGATGCGGGCTTCCAGTTCGGGGAAGTCGAAGGGCTTGACCAGATAGTCGTCGGCACCGGCATCCAGCCCGGCGACCCGGTCTTCCATGCTGTCCAGTGCGGTCAGCAGCAAAATGGGCAGTGCCGGCTGATGCACGCGCACATGGCGCAGCACCTTGAGCCCGTCTTGGCCGGGCAGGCCGATATCCAGAATGACGGCATCGAATGCTTCGCTCAGCAGCATCTGCTGGGCGGCCAGACCATCGCTGCGATGGCAGACCTCGAAGCCCAGCTGGCTCAGGCGGGTAAGCAGGGCATCGGCCAGTACGGCATCGTCTTCGGCCAGAAACAGTTTCATAGGAGCGGCAGGCGGCAGGTGAAGGCCTGATGGTAGTGCAGATCAGCCGGGCTGTGCCATTAGCGTGCGGTGTGCGCTGCAACAAAAAAGCCCGCACCAGGCGGGCTTTGTCAGGGCAGACGAGGGTTTACTGCGTCAGTGCGCTGGCTTGTTTGGCCAGCTCGGTGATGCGCGCCCAGTCGCGGTTGGCGATGGCGTCTTCCGGGGTCAGCCAGCTACCGCCAACGGCCAGGACGTTTTGCAGGGCCAGGTATTCCTTGGCCTTGACCAGATCAATGCCGCCAGTGGGGCAGAAGCGCAGGTCGGGCAGCGGGCCGGCCAGCGACTTGAGCAGCTTGATGCCGCCCACGGCTTCGGCCGGGAACAGCTTGAGGATGTCAAAGCCTTCGTCCTGGGCGCGCATGGCTTCCGAGGCAGTGGCCACACCCGGCAGCAGGGTCAGGTTGGCATTGCGCGCAGCCGAGGCCAGTTCCGGGGTCAGGCCGGGGCTGACGCCAAACTGGGCACCGGCGTCCAGCGCTGCTTCCAGCTGGGCGCGGTTGCGCAGCGTGCCGGCACCGACGATGGCACCGGGTACTTCATCGCGCATGCGGCGCATGGCGGCCAGTGCCGCCTTGGTGCGCAGGGTGACTTCCAGCACGCGAATGCCGCCATCCACCAGCGCGCGCGCCAGGTCTACCGCAACAGCGGCGTCATTTACCACGATGACCGGCACAACCGGTCCCTGACGCAACAGGGTCAAAGCGTCCATATCAGTTTCTCCACAGCGGGTGATGGAAGCTCATGGCACCAGCTTCCGCAGCATCGGCGGATTCGCGGAATACCGCGAACAGTTCACGCCCTACGCCAAATTGATTGTGTTGCAGATCGACACTGATCTGCTCGCGCGCCGCCCATTCTTCGGCCGGCACTTTCACTTCCAGCGTGCCGGCATTGGCATCCAGTTTCACGATGTCGCCATCGCGAACCTTGCCGATACTACCGCCCATTACCGCCTCCGGCGAGACGTGGATGGCAGCCGGCACTTTGCCCGAAGCACCGGACATGCGGCCGTCGGTGACCAGGGCCACGGCAAAGCCGCGTTCCTGCAGGATGGACAGCGCCGGGGTCAGCTTGTGCAACTCAGGCATGCCGTTGGCGCGCGGGCCCTGGAAGCGGATGACTGCGATGAAGTCGCGTTCCAGTTCGCCGCGCTTGAAGGCGGCCAACAGTTCGTTCTGGTCGTGGAACACCACGGCCGGGGCCTCTACCACGCGGTGTTCTGGCTTGACGGCAGACACCTTGATTACGGCGCGGCCCAGGTTGCCTGCCACCACGCGCAGGCCGCCATCGGCGCTGAACGGGTTGGCTGCAGTACGCAATACGCTGTCGTCGCCGCTCACGGCCGGGGCCGGACGCCATTTCAGTTCGCCATTGTCCAGCCAGGGTTCGTTGGCATAAGCCGACAGGCCACGGCCGACGATGGTGTCCACGTCCTCGTGCAGCAGGCCGGCGCCCAGCAGTTCGCGGATGACAAAGCCCATGCCGCCTGCGGCGTGGAAGTGGTTTACGTCGGCCTTGCCATTGGGGTAGACGCGGGTCAGCGACGGGATGATGGCCGACAGCTCGTCGAAATCATCCCAGTTGATATCGATGCCGGCGGCGCGGGCAATGGCCACCAGGTGCAGGGTGTGGTTGGTGGAGCCGCCGGTGGCCAGCAGGCCGATGATGGCGTTGACGATGGATTTTTCATCGATCATGCGGCCCACCGGGGTGAAATTGTCACCCTGGGCGGCAATGTGCGCGGCCTGACGGGCGGCGGCGCGGGTCAGTGCCTCGCGCAGCGGTGTGCCCGGATTGACGAAGGCGGTACCCGGCAGGTGCAGGCCCATGATTTCCATCATCATCTGGTTGGAGTTGGCGGTGCCATAGAAGGTACAGGTGCCGGGGCCGTGGTAGGACTGGCACTCCGATTCCAGCAGCGCATCCCTTCCCACCTTGCCTTCGGCGAACAACTGGCGCACCTTCGCCTTTTCATCATTGGCGATGCCGGTGGTCATCGGGCCGGCCGGAACAAACACCGCCGGCAGATGGCCGAAAGTCAGCGCGCCAATCAGCAGGCCGGGGACGATCTTGTCGCACACGCCCAGATACAGGCTGGCATCGAACATCTGGTGCGACAGCGCCACGGCGGTGCTCATGGCGATGACATCGCGCGAGAACAGCGACAGCTCCATGCCGGGCTGGCCCTGGGTCACGCCGTCGCACATGGCGGGCACGCCACCGGCAAACTGGGCGGTGGCACCGGCCTTGAGCGCTTCTTCCTTGATCCAGGCCGGGTAGGCTTCCAGCGGCTGGTGGGCCGACAGCATGTCGTTATAGGCGGAAACGATGGCCAGATTGGGGCGATGCGCTTCTTTAAGGTGGATCTTGATATTGTCCGGCATGGCCGCAAAGGCGTGGGCCTGATTGGTGCAGGACAGCTGGGCGCGTTCTACCTTGCCCTGCTGGGCGGCGGCAGCCAGATGATTCAGATAGGCCGCGCGACGCTCGCGGCTGCGATCTATGATGCGCTGGGTAACAGTGTGCAGTACCGGGTGCAGGGCCATGGCAATTCCCGTGATGAATGTGGGTAAATGGTAGTTTTACTACACTTAAATTGCAAGAAAACAGCCTGACCCAATTGCCGGCTTATCCGGTTGAATGAGTGTGAGAGGCTTTCTGGTAAAGGTTTCTGCCAAAATTTTCATGAAATGGCAGGTGTTGCTTTCTGCGTATTACCCCGGCAAATCACATGGACATGCCAAAATCGGGTGGTAATATAACTACATTGCAAATGCACGAGACGGAAGATCACTATGGATAACCGTAGCACGCCTACCCCCGCTTTCGATATGGTGCTGTTCGGTGGCACCGGCGACCTGGTCATGCGCAAGCTGTTGCCCTCCCTCTATCAGGCGCACGCCGCCAGCCTGCTCAACGAGCAAGGCCGCCTGCTGGCACTGGGCCGCAAGGCGATGAGCCGCGACGACTACCTGGCCCTGGTGGAAAAGAGCGCGCGCCAGCACGTCAAGGAACACTTCGATGCAGCAGCCTGGGCCTCTTTTTGCAGCCGTATCGATTATCTGCAGGTGGATGCCGGCAACGCCGCCCACTATCCGGCACTGGCCGAAGCAGTGGGACAGCACCCGGA
The DNA here is from genome assembly GCF_003693445.1 of Aquitalea palustris. GTDB lineage: Bacteria > Pseudomonadota > Gammaproteobacteria > Burkholderiales > Chromobacteriaceae > Aquitalea > Aquitalea palustris. The sequence goes on from NZ_RFAR01000014.1 coordinate 59,752, forward strand.
GCGGGTGGTGGTCTGTTATCTGGCCACCGCGCCCAATCTGTTCGCCGGCATTTGCGAGAATCTGGCCGCCGTTGGCCTGAACCGCCCTAATGTGCGCGTGGTGCTGGAAAAGCCGCTGGGCATCGACCTGGATTCGTCCAATGCCATCAATGACGATGTGGCGCACTTCTTCAAGGAAGAGCAGCTTTATCGTATCGACCACTACCTGGGCAAGGAGTCGGTACAGAACCTGATGGCCATCCGTTTTGCCAATGCGCTGTTTGAACCGCTGTGGCGGCGCGAGTGGATTCACGACGTGCAGATCACCATTGCCGAGGACCTGGGCGTGGGCACCCGTGGTGACTTCTACGATGGCACCGGTGCGCTGCGCGACATGGTGCAGAACCACCTGCTGCAACTGCTGTGCATCGTGGCCATGGAACCGCCAGCCAGCATGGAAGCCGATGCCGTGCGCGATGAAAAGCTCAAGGTACTCAAGGCATTGCGCCCGTTCAGCGAGCAGGATGTGGCCAACAAGACGGTGCGTGGCCAGTACAAGGCCGGCGCCGTGGCCGGGCAACCGGTGGTGGGCTATCTGCAGGAACAGGGCATCCCGGCAGACAGCCATACCGAAACCTTTGTTGCCATCAAGGCGGAAATCGACAACTGGCGCTGGGCTGGCGTGCCCTTCTTCCTGCGTACCGGCAAGCGCATGCAGGACCGCCTGGCCGAGATCGTCATCAATTTCCGCGATGTGCCGCACCAGCTGTTCTCCGGCCCGCTCAGCGGCAGCCACACCGCCAACCGGCTGGTGATCCAGCTGCAGCCGGAAGAAAGTATCCGTCTGTATTTCCTGGCCAAGGAACCGGGCGACACCATGCGTCTGCAGCCGGCCTTCCTTGATCTGGACTTCTACAAGGCCTTCAAGGTACGCCGTGCCGATGCCTACGAACGCCTGCTGCTGGACGTGATCCGCGGCAAGCTGGCCTTGTTCATGCGCCGTGACGAACTGGTGGAAGCCTGGCGCTGGGTGATGCCCATCATGGAATGCTGGCAGAACAGCAGCAATACCCCGCCCAAGCAATACACCGCCGGCACCTGGGGCCCGGCCGCTTCCAGCGCGCTGCTGAGCCGCGACGGCATCAGCTGGCACGAAGAGAGCTGATCGAGCTACCCCATCCGGGCCTCCCGCCACGGCGGCCCGGGCAGGACAATTCATAACAAGCCGGCCAGCAAGAGCGGCATTCACCCGGCGCCATGCTAGGCCAGGGGCCGGGTGCAACGTGAGGATGGCATTGATGAAATGGTATGAATTCTCCGAGGCGGCGGACTGCTCCGTCGCGCTGGCCGCCACGGTGGCCCGACGTCTGGCCCAGGCGCTGGAACGCGATGGCCGCGCCGTGCTGGCGGTGTCCGGCGGCAAGTCGCCGGTACCGTTTTTCCATGCGCTGCGCAGTCAGCCGCTGGACTGGTCCCGCGTGGTGATCACCCTGGTGGACGAGCGCTTCGTGCCGGCCGATCACCCGGACAGCAATGCCGCGCTGGTGCGCGAACATCTGCTGCAGGATGCTGCGGCTGTCGCCCGCTTTCTGCCGCTGGTGGGAGAGGCTGGCGATGCTGCAGCCGAACTGGCTGCGGCGAATGCGGCGTATCTGCGCCCGACCGTAGCGGTGCTGGGCATGGGCGAGGATGGCCACACTGCCTCGCTGTTCCCCGGGGCTGCGGCCCTGGCCGACGGGCTGGACATGGCACGCAGCCTGCCCTTGCTGACCGTGCAGCCGCTGACCGCGCCGCATCTGCGCGTAAGCATGAGCAAGGCTGCCTTGCTGGCTTGCGACAGCCTGATCCTGGCCATCCAGGGCGCGGGCAAACGCAAGGTGTTCGATCAGGCCGTACAGGGTATCAACGACAGCCTGCCCATCAGCCATTTCCTGCTGCAGACGGAGTGCCCCATCGATGTCTACTGGACTGCCTAATACCTGGCCACGACTGGTGGCCGACATCGGCGGCACCAATGCCCGCTTTGCGCTGGAAACCGCTCCGGCGGTGCTGGAGGATGTCGAAGTCCTGCCCTGTGCCAGCTTTCCCACGCTGGAAGCCGCCATGCGCAGCTATCTGGCGCGCGTCGATACCCGTGCGGTAGCGCATGCCGCCATCGGCATTGCCAACCCGGTCACTGGCGACTGGGTGCAGATGACCAATCACCACTGGGCCTTTTCCATTGAAGCCACCCGGCTGGCGCTGGGGCTGACTTCGCTCATTGTCATCAACGATTTCACCGCGCTGGCGCTGGCGCTACCGCATCTGCCCCGCAATGAGCTGGTGCAGGTGGGCGGCGGCGAGGCGGTAGCCGGCAGCCCGTTGGCGCTGATCGGCCCCGGCACCGGCCTGGGGGTGTCTGCCTTGCTGCCTTATCCCGGCGGCTATAGCCCGCTGGCCGGCGAGGGCGGGCATGTCAGTTTTGCCCCGTTTGACGAGCGCGAAGCCGCCATCTGGCACTATGCGCGTGAACGGCATGGGCATGTGTCAGCCGAGCGCCTGCTGTCCGGTCCGGGGCTGGTGCTGATCTATCACGCGCTGGCGGCACTGGCCGGCGAACCCGAGCAAGATTTGTCCGCTGCCGACATCACCAGCCGTGGCCTGTCCGGTACCTGTCCGCGCTGCCGCGAAACGCTGGATGCCTTCTGCGCCATGCTGGGTACGGCCGCAGCCAATCTGGCGCTGACGCTAGGCGCACGTGGCGGGGTATACCTTGGCGGTGGTATCGTTCCACGTTTGATCGACTACTTCAAAACGTCGCCATTCCGCCCGCGCTTCGAAGACAAGGGCCGTTTCTCCGCTTATCTGGCGGCGATTCCGGTATTTGTCATCGATAGCCGCTACCCTGCGCTCATCGGCGCGTCGGCAGCGCTGGCGGCGCACCTGGAGCACTGACCCATGCTGGAAAGAATCAAGTCTCAGCTTGAAGCCCTGTCTTCGGCCGAACGCAAGGTGGCCGAGCTGGTGCTGGAACAGCCCTATACCATGATGCAGGCTGCGGTGGCAGATATTGCCCGCAATGCCGGCGTCAGCCAGCCCACGGTCATCCGTTTCTGCCGTTCCATGGGCTGCTCGGGTCTGCCCGACTTCAAGCTGAAACTGGCCGGCAGCCTGGTCACCGGCGTGCCCTATGTGCATTCCAGCGTCCGCCCGGAAGACCCGACCTCGGAAATCGTCGCCAAGGTGTTCGACAACACCGTCACCGCCCTGCTGAAAAGCCGTAATGACGTTAATCCGCAGGCCATCGAAGCGGCCATCGAGGCCATCTCGCGCGCGCGGCGCGTGGAGTTTTACGGCCTGGGCAACTCCGGCATCACCGCTGCTGACGCCCAGCACAAATTCTTCCGTTTCGGCATTTCCACCGTTGCCTATGCCGACACTCACATCCAGATGATGGCAGCCTCGGTGCTGAATGCCGACGACGTGCTGGTGGCCATCTCCAGCTCCGGCCGCTCGCGTGAGTTGCTGGACGCAGTGGAAGAAGCCACTGCTTCGGGTGCCACCGTGGTGGCCATCACCGCCAGTGGCTCGCCCTTGGCACGGGCGGCCACCATCGCCCTGATGGCGGACACCCAGGAAGACAATGAAACCTACAGCCCGATGATCTCCCGCATCATCCACCTGGTATTGATCGACGTGCTGGCCGTGGGCGTGGCCTTGCGCCGCGGTCCGGGCGTGATCGGGCAGCTGGAAAAAACCAAGCACAGTCTCAAAGCGAAAAGACTGGCAGAACGGACAGAAGAGGATTGATATCATGAGCGACCTGACCCAACTTCCCGCCTGGCAAAGACTGTGGGACCACTTTGCCGACGCCAAGCAACTGCATATGCGCGAGCTGTTCGAAAGCGACCCGGAGCGGGCCGAACGCTACGGCCTGGAAGTGGGTGGCTTGTTCCTGGATTACTCCAAAAACCGTATTACCGACGAAACCCTGCAGGGCCTGATGCAGCTGGCACGCGAAGCCGGCCTGCCGGAGCGCATCAAGGCCATGTTCAAGGGCGAGAAGATCAACACCACGGAAAACCGTGCCGTATTGCATGTGGCGCTGCGCAATCGCACCAATGCCCCCATCTTTGTCGATGGCGAAGACGTGATGCCCAAGGTGAACTCGGTGCTGGAGCGCATGGGCAAGTTTGCCCACGCTGTGCGTTCCGGCGAATGGCTGGGCTACACCAACCAGCCCATCACCGACATCGTCAACATCGGCATCGGCGGTTCGGACCTGGGCCCGCTGATGGTGTGCAGTGCGCTACGGCCGTTTGGCCATCCGCGCATGAACATGCACTTCGTTTCCAATGTGGACGGTGCCCAGCTCAAGGAAACCCTGAAAAAGGTGCATTCGGAAACCACACTGTTTGTGGTGGAATCGAAAACCTTCACCACTCAGGAAACCCTCACCAACGCCCTGACCGCGCGCGACTGGTTCCTGCAGCGTGCCCGTGACGAAAAAGCGGTGGCCAAGCACTTTGTCGCGGTATCCACCAACCAGAAAGCGGTGGCGGACTTTGGCATCGACCCGTCAAACATGTTCGAATTCTGGGACTGGGTGGGCGGCCGCTACAGCCTGTGGTCGGCCATTGGCCTGCCCATCATGCTGTATCTGGGTGAGGAAAACTTCACCGAGCTGCTCAACGGCGCCCACATCATGGACCAGCATTTCCGTAATGCGCCGTTCGAACAGAACATGCCGGTGCTGCTGGCCATGATAGGCATCTGGTACATCAACTACTTTGGCGGCGGCAGCCATGTCATCGCCCCCTACGAGCAGTATCTGCACCGCCTGCCGGCCTTTATCCAGCAGCTGGACATGGAATCCAACGGCAAGCAGACCCGCACCGATGGCAGCCCGGTGAATTTCGAAACCGCGCCCATCATCTGGGGGGAAACCGGCATCAACGGCCAGCACGCCTTCTTCCAGCTCTTGCATCAGGGTACGCATATTTCGCCGATCGACCTGATCGCCTCGCTGGAAAGCCGTGGCAGCCTGCCGGGGCACCATGAAATCCTGCTGGCCAATGTGTTCGCCCAGGCCGAGGCCTTCATGCGCGGCAAGACCGCCGAGGAAGCCCGTGCCGAGCTGGTGACCCAGGGCATGAAGGGCGATGCGCTGGAAGCACTGGTGCCACACAAGGTGTTTGCCGGCAACCGCCCCACCAATACCCTGCTGATGAGCTTTCTTGATCCGCGTAATCTCGGTTCGCTGATTGCGGCGTACGAGCACAAGATTTTCGTGCAGGGTGTGATCTGGGGCATCAACAGCTTTGACCAGTGGGGGGTGGAGCTGGGCAAGCAACTGGCAAAAACCATTCACGGCGAGCTGACCGGCAAGCTGAAGGCGGCCGAGCACGACAGCTCCACCCGCCGGCTGATCCAGCTGTACCGCCAGGCCAACAAGAGCAAGTAAGCACGATTTACATCAAACCCCTCGCTCGCTTTCTGGAAGGAAAGCGAGGCTCCCTTGCAGGGCAAGGGCGGGGG
>NZ_RFAR01000015.1 GCF_003693445.1 Aquitalea palustris
GGCGAGCAGGGCCGTGGCTTTGCCGTGGTGGCCGACGAAGTACGCAAGCTGGCCGAGCGCACCAGCACCGCCACCGCACAGATAGCCAGCACGGTGCAGGCGGTGCATGCCGATACCGCCGCTGTGGTGCAGGGCATGCAGGCCATGGCACCGCAAGTGGCCATGGGGGTGGACATGGCAGCACAGGCTGGCGAGGCACTGCAGCAAATCAATAGTGCATCCGCGCTGGCGCTGGACAAGGTACGCAGCATTGCCAGCGCCACCACCGAGCAAAGCCAGGCCAGTAATAGCGTGGCGCAGAACATCGAGCAGATTTCCGGGCGGATGGAGGAGTCCGGCCACGCTGTTGCGCTGGCGTGCCAGCATGTGGCGCAGCTGGAGCAATTGACCGAGGCGCTGCACCAGTCGGTCGCCCGCTTCCAGGTGTAATGTCTCCGGCACCGGTCGGGAGCGGGGCAGGCGGCTTGCTGATCAAAATGGACTGTGTTCAAATCCGGAACAATATTCAGCAAGGGAGATGACATGGCAGGCAGTATGGAGCGTTCGCTGGCAATTCTGGAATTGCTGGCCCGTAATGGCGGGCAACTGCCGCTGCATGTCATTGCCGACACCCTCAACATGCCGCGCAGTGGCGCCCACCGCCTGCTGGCCATGCTGATCGAACAAGGCTATGTGCGCCAGCATGCGGAGAAGGGCGAATACCAGCTATCGCTCAAGCTGGTGTCGCTGGGGCTGATTTACCTGTCCACCAGCGGCGTGGCCGATGTGTCTCAGCCCATTCTGGAACACCTGGCGCGCAGCTCGGGCGAACTGGCACGGCTGGGCATCATCGAAAACGAGCTGATCACCTTTGTGGCCAAGGCGCAGGGCGCACGCTCCGGCCTGCGTTACGACCCGGACATGGGCAGCAATCCACCGCTGTTTTGTTCGGCTAGCGGCCCGGCCTGGCTGTCGCGACTGAGCGACGAGCAAGCATTGCAGATTGTCGCGCGCCAGGGCTTTGGCAATGGCCATGACTACGGCCCGAATGCGCCGCGCACCATTGCCGCCTTTCTGGCGGTGCTGCATGCCACCCGCACGCGTGGTCATGCGGTGGCGGTGGATAGCTATGAACCGGGCATGACCTCGCTGGCTGCGCCCATCATCCATCCGCTAAGTCAGCAGGTGGTGGGCGTGGTGACGCTGGCCGGCCCCACCAGCCGCATTCCGGCTGAGCGTCTGCCGGAGCTGGGCCTGCTGTTGCAGGATGCTGCGCATGATCTGGGTGCGGCCTCGCTCGGGTCACCTTACTTCAAGTCCTGATTCCTGCTGTTTTTTTATTGATGGCCCGCCAGTCGGGCCATTGCCATTCATGCCCTCAATATATAGCAAACTGCTATATCTGCTAGAGCGATCGTGCTCTTTTTTAATGCCATGCGCGGGAACACAATCCTCGCATGCAAACCTCTATCCCGACTCTGTTCATGCGTGGCGGTACTTCACGCGGGCCTTTCTTCCTGGCAGACGACCTGCCGCAGGATCAGGCATTGCGCGACCGTGTGCTGCTCGCTGTCATGGGCTCGCCCGACCGCCGCCAGATTGACGGACTGGGTGGAGCACACCCGCTAACCAGCAAGGTTGGCATCATCTCGCGCGGCAGCCAGCCCGGTGTGGACCTGGACTTCCTGTTTGCCCAGCTGCAGCCGGACAAGGACACGGTGGATACCACCCCCAACTGCGGCAATATGCTGGCGGCGGTGGTGCCGTTCGCGCTGGAGCGCGGCCTGGTGACGGCGCAGGGCGAAACCAGCACCTTCCGTGTGCTCACGCTCAATACCGGCATGCAATGCGACGTGACGGTACACACCCCCGCTGGCCAGATTTGCTACGACGGCGAGGCCCGTATCGACGGCGTGCCCGGTAGTTCTGCCCCCATCACCATCAACTTTCTCGATACCGCTGGTTCGGTGTGCTCCGGCCTGCTGCCCACCGGCAAGGTGAAGGACGCGGTGCAGCTGGATGGCGTGGGTGAACTGGAAATCACCTGTATCGACAACGGCATGCCGCTGGTGATGCTGCGCGCGGCCGACCTGGGCCGCAGCGGCTACGAAAGCGTGGCCGAGCTGAATGCCGATACCGAACTGAAAACCCGGCTGGAAGCGCTGCGCCTGCAATGCGGCCAGCTGATGGGCCTGGGCGATGTCAGCAAGAAAACCTATCCCAAGATGTGTCTGATTGCCGCGCCGCGTGATGGCGGCAGCATCAGCACCCGTTGCTTCATTCCGCACGTCTGCCACGACGCCATCGGCGTGCTGGCGGCGGTGACCGTGGGCACCGCCTGCGTACTGGAAGGCTCGGTCACCGCCGGCATCGCGCAGATGCAGTCTGGCCTGCGCCATCTGGTATCGGTGGAACACCCTACCGGCGAATTCTCGGTGGATCTGGAACTGGATCCGGCCAACCCGCAAAACGTCATCCGCGCGGCACTGCTGCGCACCGCACGGCTCATCATGCGCGGAGAGGTCATGATTCCCTCCGCCATCTGGAAAGGACAGCAAGCATGATCATCGACATCCACGGCCACTACACCACCGCCCCCAAGGCGCTGGAAGACTGGCGCAAACGCCAGATCGA
>NZ_RFAR01000114.1 GCF_003693445.1 Aquitalea palustris
CCACCACCACCACCCATGCCCTGGCCATTAAAGCTGGCATGGACAATGGTGGCGTTTGACATGATGTTGACGACACTGGCTCCAGCACCAATAGTGGCGGGCCGGGCCATGCTTTCGCAGGCGCTCAGGCTCAGAGTGAGTAATAGCGTGGTAACAACAGTTTTCCATTGCATGATGTCAGTCTCGTTCAAGGTGCGCGGTGGGCGAAGGCAAGGTGGTGCTTCTGCGGTTGCTTGAGTGGTTTGAGCGGGGCGGTTTGATCAAGGCTGGCATGTCGGGGAGGCTCCCAGGCAGCGGATGATTTCCATGGCACGGCCTTCGCCATATGGCAGCTGGCCCAGCACCCGGCCAAGTTCCTTGGTGTCGATCAGTGGATAGACCTTGTCACAAGGCAGAAAAACCAGCACTAATGCACCTACCTCCTGGTAGGGAGGTACCGGGATGGTGATGCTGTGCTGGGTGTAGTTGGCTTCGTGTGCCTCGTACCACTTAGTCACCGCAGGCGTTGTCGTGCCATCAGGATTGGATCTGGGTCGTTTGATTCCCCCGGGATTCAATCCGGGGCTTGGATCCTTGGTCCACTCGATAGTGGCCATCATGCCGGGCTGCCACTTCTCCGGCACACTGACGCAGCACTCTTCGCCACCACCACCACCCATGCC
>NZ_RFAR01000115.1 GCF_003693445.1 Aquitalea palustris
AACCGCGACGACCGCGAGCGCAAGCCCTACCCGCCGCGTGAACGCGATGCCTCGGCACCGCGCAGCCTGCACCCGGCCGACAGCCGTGGTGATCTGCACGAATCGCGTCGCCCGGAAGGCGAACGCAGCTATCAACGTGATCGTGGCCCGTCCGGCCGCAAACCGCTGAACAGCCAACCTGATCGCCAGATCGAACACAAGCCGCATGCGCCGCGTCATGTGGAGCGGGATACCCCTGCGGCGAGTACCCCCACCATTCCGGCAGCAGTAGAACAAGGCCCGCGCAAGCTGTTTTCCAAGCCGGCCGAGCGCAGCGCGCCGCCTGCAGCACGCGATGACAGCTTCCGCCGCGAAGCAGCCCCGCGCCGTTTTGAACGCGAAGAACAGCACAGCCCGCGCAGCTACGACAAGGCGCCGGTTGAGCGGGAAAACCGTTTCCGCAGCGACGATGCAGCGCCGCAGGAACAGGCACCGCGCAAGCTGTTCTCCAAACCTGCCGCACCGCGCAATGATGGCCCGCACGAACAGGCCCCGCGCCCGAGCGAGCGCAATAATGCCGCCAGTTACTACGACCCGGAAATCCTGCCGGCACCGAGCGCCGAGCGCGAAAACCGCTTCCGTCGCGATGAAAGCACAGCAGCCGCACCGCGCCGCTTCGAGCGCGAAGACAAGCCGCGTGCCGAAGGCGGCCAGCGCAAACTGTTCAGCAAGCCATCCGACAGCCCGCGTGACAACAGCTTCCGCCGTGAAGACAGCCGCGAGCAGGCCCCGCGCCGTGATGCACGCGACGAACGTGGCAGCTGGAGCGACCGACCGAGCAGCCTGAAGCCCTTCGACAATAATCGCCGCATGGAGCGCGACCCGCGCGCACCGCGCCAGCACGACAGCCGCCAGCATGGCGACAGCGCCAAGCCGGCCTGGAGTGGCAAGCCCGCCGAGCAGTCGGTCTATGCCCTGTCCGGCCTGCGCCACAATCAGCTGGCCTTGTTCTCCCCCTGCCCGCGTGGCCTGGAAATGACCCTGGTCGCCGAGCTCAATGCACTGGGCGCCAGCAATGTCAGCAAGGTAGACGGCGGCGTGGCCTTCAATGGCGACGCCGACATCATGATGAAGGCCAACCTCTACAGCCGCACCGCCAGCCGCGTGCTGCTGAAACTGGCCGAAGGTGGCTACCAGCAGGAAAGCGACATCTACCAGCTGGCCATGCAGATCGACTGGCCGCGCTGGTTCGACGTATCGCGCAGCATCAAGGTAAAAACCGATGCCATCGGCGCACAATTGCGCAGCCTGGATTTTGTTTCGCTCAAGGTGAAAGATGCCGTGTGCGACCGCTTCCGTCAGGCCAACGCCGGTCGTCCCAATGTGGACACCCGCGAACCGGACATGCGCATCCACACCTTCCTCACCCGCGACCATGCCACCATTTACCTGGATACCAGCGGCGAGCCGCTGTTCAAGCGCGGCTGGCGCGAGGAGACCGGCGAAGCGCCGCTGCGGGAAAACCTGGCTGCCGGCATCTTGCTGATTGCCGGTTACGATGGCAGCCAGCCCTTGCTGGACCCGATGTGTGGCAGCGGCACCTTCCTGGTGGAAGCAGCCGACATCGCCCTCAAGCGTGCACCAGGCCGCAACCGCCGCTTCGGCTTCCAGCGCCTGCGCGAATTCGACGCCCTGTCCTGGGAAGCCCTGCTGAGCGAAGCCCGCGCCGCCGAGCTGCCGGCACGCGACCTGGCCATCAAGGGCAGCGACCGTGCCCGCAACATGCTGCCGATTGCCCGTGCCAACCTGCAACGCGCCGGCCTGGCCGATGCCATCGAATTGCAGGCACAGGACATCCTGGAAGCACGCCCGTTTGCCGACAGCGGCTTTATCGTCACCAACCCGCCCTATGGCGTGCGCATGGATGAGCAAGACGCGCTGGCCGAGCTGTACCCGCAGCTGGGCGACTGGCTGAAAGCGTACTTTGCTGGCTGGACTGCCCACTTCTTCAGTGGCGACCTGCGCCTGTCCGACATGATTCACCTGTCGGTCAAGCGTCGCACCCCGCTGTTCAACGGCTCGCTGCCCTGCCGCCTGTTTGCCATTCCCATGGTGGCCGGCAGTGCCCGCCGCGAAAAACCGGCTGCCGATGCCGATAACGCGGCCGACGAAGGGAAGGATGCCGAGTAATCCCCTGCGGCATGCGTGATAAACAAGGCCCGGCATTGCCGGGCCTTGTTTATCTTCCTGCATTTGGCGCAGGACTGATTTTACGACGCTAGCTCACACATCCTGGCGTGCTGCTTCTGCATGCCGCTGGACAAGATACCCGCCGGACACAATAAGGCAAATTCCTAGCAGTTCGAATACGCGCGGGATTCGAGCATCAAGTGCATAACCGTAGGCCAGGGCAAAAATGGTTTCCAGACAAAGCACTCGCCCTGCCACAATGCTGGAAACATGGCGTGACGACACATTCCACAGCCACATCGCCAGATAAGATACAAAGACACCCAAAAACACGACACCGAATATAAATGCAGCTAAACGGTCGGCAGAATAAGCGCTTAACACCGACATATCATACCCGGCGAACATATACGCGAAGAGCGCCAGCAGGAGACTTTGCCATAATGCGCAAATACCCAAAAAACCTGCCCAACGCAATGAAGAAATACCAGTATTGGACTTAAGAAAACTGGCATTAGCAATGCAATACATGGTAAGCAGCAATAAAGATATCAGTGAAAAAATGATGCCACGGACACGATCAGCACTGAGCAAGAGACTTGAAGAACCACCCACATTCAAATAATTAATCAACACAATCCCAGAAACAATCAGGCCAATACCTGGCAACAAGCCAGGCAGTGACCACACTTTATCCTGAAATGCGCCCACCAGAATGACAGAAACTGGCAACAATCCAATAATCAGTGCAGGATAAACGAAGCCACTATATTGGATACCCAAGGTCAGGAAAAGATAATAGCCAACATTACCACAAAATGAGATGGCATTTCCCAGCATGAAAATGGGCAAGGAAATCTTTACATTTCCCAAGCCTAGCAGCACTAAAATAATAATCGACACGACACCATATACTACATAACGAAAAACGGTAATCAATTCCGAGGGAAAATCATGCAAGGCATAGGGCACGACAAAAGCCGCTCCCCACAGGGCATTGGCAGCCACACCCAAAGCCATATAAAAATTTACGTTCTTGCTTCCGGCCATTGCATAGCCTCCAAAATAAATAACACGCACCCCAAAAAATAAACAATATCAACCAATAAGCACTGCAAGCACCACACAAAATTTCATTAACTTAACAGTCGTACAATTGCAATAGCATTTTTCCCAAAAACTAACTATCAAGAAAATAGCTGTCACTACAGACAGAACATCGCCTCCACCAACACGTCGACACCACCATGCAAACATCCTTCATTTCCGCCACGGTCTTGCTGATTCTGATTACCGATCCGCTGGGCAATATCCCGCTGTTCATCAGTGCGCTCAAACAAGTCAAACCGGAACGGCGTAAAAAGGTGGTCTATCGCGAATGCCTGATCGCATTTCTGGTATTGCTGACCTTCATGTTCTTCGGTCGCAATTTTCTGGATGTGATGCACCTGACGGATCAGTCGATGCAGGTCGCTGGCGGGGTGATTTTGTTTCTGATTGCGCTGAAGATGATTTTCCCCAGCGAGGGCGGCAGCGTGTTCGGCAGCGACAAGATGCATGGTGAGCCCTTCATCGTGCCGATTGCCATTCCACTGATTGCCGGCCCCTCGGCGATGGCCACGGTGTTGCTGATGTCCACCCGCGAGCCGGCGCGCATGCTGGAGTGGATAGGTGCACTCACCATCTGCATGCTGGTCACTACCGTGGTGTTTCTGTTTTCCGGACGTCTGCAGAAACTACTGGGCGAGCAAGCGATTACCGCGCTGGAACGGCTGATGGGCCTGGTGCTGACGGCCATTTCCATCGAGATGCTGCTCAGCGGCGTCGCATCCTATATCCGCCAGTTCCACTGAGCCTTCGCGGCTAGCGGGCCTTCCATATTTGCTCGGTTGGCTCCGTATCGGATGGGAGCTGGCTGGGCAGGCTGGGGCTGAAGGCCAGCATTTTCAGGCGTGCCAGGCGCTCGGCCTGCTCTTCCGGTGTCGCCAGCTGTATCTGCTTGAGCTGCTGCAGCTGCTGGCGCAGATTGGCCACCGCGCGATAGGCGCTTTCCTTGTCCGAACGCAGCGTACGTAGCTCCTCCTGCATCTGTTCCAACTTGTGCTGCAGCGCGTCCATTTCTGCTTGTGCTTGCAGCTGCAGCTGCTGTGCCTGGTCTGCTTGCTGCTCGGCCTGTGCCAGACGGCTGCGCAGGGTGTCCACCTCCTGTTGCAAGGCGGGTAGCTGGTCATCCGGGGGAAGCTGCGCTTGCTGCCGCATGCGGCTCAAGGCTTGCTCAGATTCGGCCAGCGCCTGAACTGCCTCGGCCAGCTGCTGCTGCAAACTCTGCAGCTGCTCATCCTGGTCTACTGTGGGCAGTGCAGCTGCCAGCGGGCTCGCCGCCTGCTGCAGCGCAGCGCCTGCCAGCGCCTTGCTCAAATGCTGCCGGACGGCATCCAGTTCCTGCGCCTGTTGTTCACACAGCAAGGCCAGATCACGCTGCTCGGCCAGCAGTTCCTGCCGCTCGTCCTGCCAGGCAGCCTGTGCTGACCGCACATACTGATTGGCCCGCTGCTGCGCCTGCTGCCAGGTATGGTCGAGAACAAGCCCGGCCTGCTGATTGAGTTCGCCAGGCAGGCTCTGTGGCAAGGGGGCAATATTGGCCTGCTGGCTCTTACGCCATTCCATGTACAGCTGGCTGGCGACATTCATGTCGACCCCGGCCAGCCTGCATACATCAGCCAGCAGCGGGAAGCATTGCTGATCATGCTGCAGGGATAACAGGGACATAAGCTGGTGGATGCGTTCACGTAGATCCGCAGGAATGATGGCTGCCTGACTCATGACATTTTCCTTTTCTTAGACCACACACCGGATGAGCCGCCATGCCGCAAGTTGCAGCCTGAAGGCGCAGCAGCCGGCACCGGTCCGGTGATCAGCACCTGCCCATGGCCGGGATGAAGACAGCAGCAGGATGCATCTTGCCATTTGAATAAACAATTGAGAATAACAGCAATAAATATCTGTAGCTAACATCCGCCACTGCCAGTAGTCCTGCCGCAGGCCGGAATCTATCCATGCTCAATGGCACAGCTTAGGGATATCAGCAATTAGCTGGCAACCGATCGCTTGCTAGGATGTTAGATATAACAGGACCCAGCAGGGTCCGGCACAGCGCTCGATATCCGAACATCTGCGAACAAGAGACCAGACATGCAAGCCAGAACACCGCTTTACTCACGCCTGTACTTCCAGGTGTTGGTTGCCATTACCATCGGCGTCTTGATGGGTAGTTTCTATCCGGAAGCCGCCGCCAAGATGAAACCGCTGGGTGACGCCTTCATCAAGCTGATCAAGATGATGATTGCCCCCATCATTTTCTCTACCGTGGTGGTGGGCATTGCCAAGATGGGCGACATGAAGGAAGTGGGCCGGGTCGGCATCAAGGCACTGCTGTACTTTGAAGTGGTGACCACGCTGGCGCTGGTCATTGGCCTGGTGGTGGTGAACCTGCTGCAGCCGGGTGCCGGCCTGAATGTGGACCCGCACACGCTGGATGCCAAATCGGTGGCCAAGTACGCCGCTGGTGCCAAGGACATGAATACCGTGGACTTCATGATGCACATCATCCCGGATACCGTGGTGGGCGCCTTCTCCAGCGGTGAAATCCTGCAGGTGCTGCTGTTCTCGGTATTGCTGGGCCTGGCGCTGACCCGCATGGGCAACAACGGCAAGACCGTGGTGGCCATGCTGGACGAGTTCTCGCATGCCTTGTTCGGCGTGATCAACATGCTGATGAAGCTGGCCCCCATCGGTGCTTTTGGTGCCATGGCCTTTACCATCGGCAAATATGGCGTGGGCTCGCTCAAGCAGCTAGGCTTTTTGATGGTCTGTGTCTACCTGACCTGCTTTGCCTTCGTCTTCATCGTGCTGGGAGCCATTGCCCGCTTCAACGGTTTCAGCATTTTCAAATTCCTCGCCTTCATCAAGGAAGAAATCGTGCTGGTGCTGGGCACGTCTTCCTCCGAATCCGCCCTGCCAGGCATGATGAAGAAAATGGAACACCTGGGCTGCGCCAAACCGGTGGTGGGCATGGTGATTCCGACAGGTTATTCCTTCAATCTGGATGGCACCTCGATTTACCTGACCATGGCCGCCATCTTCATCGCGCAGGCCACCAATGTGCAGCTGAGCCTGGGTGAAGAGCTGGGCATCATCGGCGTGCTGCTGCTGACCTCCAAGGGCGCGGCCGCAGTAACCGGCGGCGGCTTCATCACCCTGGCCGCCACCCTGGCTACCCTGGGCGGCAAGCTGCCGGTGGAAGGCCTGGCGCTGCTGATCGGCGTGGATCGCTTCATGTCCGAAGCCCGTGCCATCACCAACCTGATCGGCAATGGCGTGGCCACCGTGGTGGTAGCCAAATGGGAAAAAGCACTGGATCAGGACCGCATGCAGCGTGTGCTGAACGGCGAAGTGCTGCCGGAGGTGGATGCCGTACCGGCCAAGCACTAAGATCCGCCCCCTTTTCAGTCAGTCTTACAGCCCGTCACCCGACGGGCTATTTTTTTGCTCGGCAAAAAAGGCCACCAGATGATCGACAAATACCCGCACCTTGCCCGGCACATGCCGACGCACCGGGTATACCGCCGATACATCCAGACACAGCCATTGGTAATCCGGCAGGATGACTTGCAGCCGCCCGTCGGCCAGCGCCTGCTGCAGCAGGAATTCCGGCTGACGGATGATGCCCATGCCCTGGATGGCGGCATTGGTGAGGATGTCGCCATTATTGGCACGCAAACCACCCTTCACCTTGACCCGGCCGCTGCTGCCATCCGGCGCCTGGTACTCCCACAGCGTGGGCTGGCTGGTCAGGGTGTACAGCAGGCAATCGTGCCCGGCCAGTTCGTCCGGGTGCTGCGGCACACCACGCCGCAACAGATAATCCGGCGCGGCGCACAGCCGGTCGCGCACTTTGGCCAGCGGCCGCGCGATCAGCGAGGAATCCGCCAGATTGGACACGCGAATGGCCAGGTCAAAGCCCTCTTCCACCAGGTCCACCTTGCGGTCGTTCAGTGACAGCTCCACGTCCACCTGCGGATGCTGGCGCTGGAAACCGGCAATGGCGCTGCCCAGAAAGCGCATGCCAAACGACACCGGTGCGGTCACCCGCAGCCGGCCACTGGCCTTGCTGGCCCCCTGCGACAGCAGCGCGTCCAGATCCTCCAGCTCGGCCAGCAGGCTACCCGCCTGGGCCAGATAGGTTTCGCCAGCCTCGGTGAGCGACAAGCGCCGCGTAGTGCGATGCATCAGCCGCACCCCCAGCCGCGTTTCCAGTGCCGACACCAGCTTGGTCACCATGGCACGCGACAGGTCGAGCCGGTCTGCCGCGGCGGCGAAGCTGCCTTGCTCGGCGACGGTGACAAAGGCACGGATTTCAGAAAACCTGTCCATATAATTTCCAATTGGTAAACAATATCTTAATTTATAGCATATTTATTCAGCTTTATACCCATGGTCAAATGCTCCCACTGCAACCGCCCACCCCTATCCGGGCCCATACCGCTACAGGAGTTTTCACCATGAACATTACCTCTCCCGCTCTGTCCGCCCTCATCCTGCGCCTGTCGCTGGGCCTGATGTATCTGGC
The DNA here is from genome assembly GCF_003693445.1 of Aquitalea palustris. Classification (GTDB taxonomy): domain Bacteria; phylum Pseudomonadota; class Gammaproteobacteria; order Burkholderiales; family Chromobacteriaceae; genus Aquitalea; species Aquitalea palustris. The sequence continues at coordinate 7,799 of NZ_RFAR01000115.1, forward strand.
ACACGGTGCCACCAAGCTGTTCGTCTTCGGCCCGGCTGGTACGGCCCAGTTCTTTTCTAGCCTGGGCCTGCCCGGCTTCGTTGGCTACCTGTCGATGGCCGCCGAACTGGCAGGCGGCCTGTTGCTGATCCTGGGGCTGAAAGCACGCTGGGTCGCCTTGGCGCTGGTACCGCTGCTGGCTGGCACCATCGTGCTGGTACATGGTGCCAATGGCTGGATGTTCACCAATCAGGGCGGCGGCTGGGAATATTCTGCCTTCCTGATCAGCAGCTCGCTGGCCCTGTTCCTGCTGGGCGACAAGCCGGCCGGCCAGCAACAAGCCTGATCCATCCACCAACAAGCAAGGGGCGATGCGCCAGACACGGCGCATCGCCCCTTTTCACTTGTCCCGGCACCAAACCATCAGGCCTTGTCGCTACCCGGCATAAGGCTATGCTGGAGTGGCTGTGCTCTGGGCGAACAGCCACTCCCTCGTCAGCCCGCCACACTGTGGCAAAGCTGCAGCAGCCGTAGATGATTTTGTTGACGGCCATCAAGCCACTTTCACATTAAGACTGTAGCTAAATTACAATATTGGCATGATAGCAACGTTGCAATCTGCCTACACAACTCTGCTAAAAAACAGGTTTATTCCTGCAATAACAATATTCTTGCGTACTACGGGCTGAATAGGCACTTGCCTTTGACGCTAAGTTGCGGCTTAATCCTGCCCCAACAATCGCTCGTAATAAAATAACTGTTGCAATCAACTCCTGAGGAGTTTCACATGGGCTCTCCCGCGCCACGACTGGACATTCTGGCCCCCCTTTCCGGGTGGCTGGTTGCCCTGGACACCGTCCCCGATCCGGTATTCGCCGGAAAAATGGTGGGTGACGGCATTTCCCTGGACCCGACTTCCTGCTCGCTGCTGGCCCCGGTCAGCGGTACTGTCAGCAATATCCACTCCGCTCACCACGCCCTGACCATTACCTCGGACAACGGCGTCGAAGTGCTGGTCCATATCGGCATCGACACCGTCATGCTCAAGGGTGAAGGCTTTGTGCCGCTGGTGGAACAAGGCCAGCACGTGAAAGCGGGACAGCCGCTGATCGATTTCGACCTGGACCTGGTGGCGCGCCGCGCACAAAGCCTGCTCACCCAGATCATCATCACCAATGGCGAAGTGGTGGAAAAACTCACCTGTGCCAGCGGTCTGGTCGAAGCCGGCAAAAGCATCATCATGACGCTGGATCTGCAAGGCGCAGCCGAAGCAGCCCAGCAAGCCGAAGGTGAAACCCTCAGCTCCGACAGCATTACCATCAGCAACCCGGCCGGCCTGCATGCCCGCCCTGCTGCGGTATTCGCCAGCGCGGCCAAGCGCTTTGCTGCCGATATCCAGCTACAGCTGGGTGACAAGCTGGCCAATGCCAAATCGGTGGTCGGCATCATGGGCCTGGCTACGGTAAACGGTGATCAGGTACAGGTCGTGGCCACCGGCAGCGATGCCGCCGCCGCCATTGCCGAGCTGTCGCAGCTGCTGCTGGACCGTTGCGGCGAAAGCCTGGACGAAGCACCCACGGCCGTCGCAACGGTAGCCGCCCAGCCGGTGCAGCAGGACAGTGCTGGCGTACTGGCCGGCGTGGGCGCCTCGCCCGGCATCGCCATTGGCCGCATCTTCCACCATCGCCTGCAGGAATTCGACGTGGCCGAAGCCGGTGCTGCCGGCGTGGTGGAACAGCAAAACTTCACCCGTGCCACCGAAGAGGCCGCCGAGCAGATCGAGGCCATCAAGTCGCAGCTGCAAGACCAGGCCAAGCGCGCCATCCTGTCCATGCACCAGGAGCTGCTGCAAGACCCGGACCTGCTGGCACTGACCTACGCCAGCCTGGCCGATGGCAAGTCTGCCGCCTGGGCCTGGCGTGCTGCCTTCAGCGCCTATTCCGCCCGCCTGGAAGCACAGGACAATGCCCTGCTGCGTGAACGCGCCAACGACATCCGCGACGTGGGCCGCCGCGTGCTGGCCTTGCTGGCCGGGGTGAAACAGAGCGAGCTGGACGTACCGGCCGGTTCCATCCTGATTGCCGAAGACCTGGCCCCGTCCGACACCGCTGCGCTGGACCCAAGCAAAGTGCTGGGCTTTTGCACCCGTACCGGCGGCGCCACCAGCCACGTGGCCATTCTGGCCCGCTCGCTGGGCATTCCCGCCATCTGCGGTATCTCGCAAGCCGCGCTGGCACTGCAAGATGGTCGCGAGGTGATTCTGGACGGCAGCGCCGGCACCCTGAATATTGCCCCCACGGCAGCCGAAAAAGCCGAGGCAGAAGCCGCCATCGCCCGTCTGGCCGAACGTCGCGCCGCCGAACAGGCCATGTCGCAGCAGCCGGGTCAAACCAGCGATGGCAGCCGTATCGAAGTGGTAGCCAATATCCGCAACGCCGCCGATGCCCGCGAAGCAGTCAAGGCCGGTGCCGAAGGCGTGGGCCTGCTGCGCTCGGAATTCCTGTTCGATAACCGCGACACCGCCCCGTCCGAAGCCGAACAGGCCGCCGAATACTGCGCGGTGGCACGCGAACTGGGCAGTGAACGCCCGCTGGTAGTACGTACGCTGGACGTAGGTGGCGACAAGCCGCTGTCCTACCTGCCGCTGCCCAAGGAAGACAACCCCTTCCTCGGCCTGCGCGGCATCCGCGTCAGCCTGGATCGACCGGACCTGCTGCGCACCCAGTTGCGTGCCATTCTGCAAGCCGCTCCGCTCACCCGCCTGCACATCATGTTCCCCATGGTGGCGTCCCTGGACGAGCTGCGTGCCGCCAAGGCCATTCTGGCCGAAGAGCAAGCTGCCAGCGGTCACGCCGACGTCAAGGTGGGCATCATGGTGGAAGTGCCATCCGCCGCCATCCTGGCTGCGCGTTTTGCGCCGGAAGTGGATTTCTTCTCCATCGGCACCAACGACCTCACCCAGTATGTGCTGGCGATGGATCGTGGCCACCCGCAGTTGGCCAAGCAGGCCGACGCGCTGCATCCGGGCGTACTGGCCATGATTGCCATGACCTGCGACGGTGCGCGCGCCCACGGCAAGTGGGTAGGCGTGTGTGGTGGCCTGGCGTCGGACGAACGTGCCGCACCGGTACTGGTTGGCCTGGGCGTGAGCGAGCTGTCGGTCAGCACACCGTCGGTAGCGACGGTCAAGGCCACACTGGCGCGCTGGAGCATGGACGAATGCCGCGCGCTGGCGCAGCAGGTACTGGCGCTCTCTACCGTGGCAGAAGTGCGCAGCCATCTGGCGCAACAGGCGCGTTAAGCGCAATGAAACCTGCCGTCCGGCTGGCCCGGACGGTGCTGGCTCCCGCCGCCTGACGGCTGGGGCATTACGCAGGAATCACTATCATGTTTGATCAATCCTTCGCTTTTCTGCAGAAAATCGGCAAATCGCTGATGCTGCCGGTAGCCGTATTGCCGGTAGCCGGCCTGCTGCTGGGTATTGGCGCCACCGATTTCCACACCCAGAGCACCGTGCTGCTGGCCATCCTGTCGCTGATGAAAAACGCCGGCGACGTGATCTTCGGTAATCTGCCGCTGATCTTTGCCGTGGGCGTGGCGCTGGGCTTTACCGAAAACGACGGCGTGGCCGCCATTGCCGCCACCATCGGCTTCCTGGTGATGACCACCACGCTGGGCGTGATGGCCGGGCTGATGGGTGTGAAACCCGACACCATCATGGGCATGCCGTCCATCCAGACTGGCGTGTTCGGCGGCATTCTGGCCGGTGGCCTGGCGGCGTACATGTTCAACAAGTACTACCGGATCAATCTGCCGCAGTACCTGGGCTTTTTTGCCGGCAAGCGCTTCGTGCCCATCGTCACCGCCGTGGCGGCCATCGTGCTGGGTGCAGTGCTGTCCTTTGTCTGGCCACCCATTGGCGGCGCCATCAAGAGCTTCTCGCAGTGGGCTGCCGTGAGCGATCCGCGCACTGCAGCCACCGTCTATGGTTTTGTCGAACGTCTGCTGATTCCGTTTGGCCTGCACCACATCTGGAACGTGCCTTTCTTCTTTGAAATGGGCGACTTTGTCGATGCCAGCGGCAAGCACATCCACGGCGACATCAACCGCTTCTTTGCTGGCGACCCGACCGCTGGCGTGCTGTCCGGTGCCTTCCTGTTCAAGATGTTCGGCCTGCCGGCTGCTGCCATTGCCATCTGGCACACGGCCAAGCCGGAAAACCGGGTGAAAGTGGGCGGCATCATGATTTCCGCCGCTCTGACTTCTTTCCTGACCGGCATTACCGAGCCCATCGAATTTGCCTTCCTGTTCGTGGCTCCGGTGCTGTACTTCATCCATGCCTGCCTGGCGGCATCGGCGCAGTTCGTCGCCAATACGCTGGACATGCACATGGGCTTTACCTTCTCGCAAGGTGGCATCGACTTTTTGATGTTCAACCTGATCGGCAACAAGTCGCATCACGCCTGGTATGTGTTCATCCTCGGCCCGATCTACGCGGTCATCTATTACAGCGTGTTCCGCTTCGTCATCCTCAAGTTCAACCTGAAAACCCCGGGTCGTGAAGATGAAAGCGGCGAAGCACAGGCCGCAGTCAGTGAAGACCAGCGCGCCCGCGCCCTGGTACTGGCCTTTGGTGGCCGCAGCAACATCACCAATCTGGACGCCTGCATCACCCGTCTGCGTATTGCGGTGAAAAACCCGGCCCATGTCGACCAGGCCAAGCTCAAGTCCATGGGTGCATCCGGTGTGGTACAGGTGGGTAGCGGCATTCAGGCCATTTTCGGACCGCAATCGGAAAACCTGAAAACCGATATGGAGATCTACCTGAAAACCGCCGGTGACGATGCCGAACTGCCGGCAGCCGCCGCCAGCGCCGCCCCTGCTGCCACAGTTAGCGCCGCAGCAGCGCCGGCCGCCGTGGCCGCCGATCCGCAAGTGGCCGCCACCGCAGCAGCCGTGCTGGCCGCACTGGGTGGCCGTGGCAATGTGCAAAAGGTGGAAGCCATCGCCCATACCCGTCTGCGGGTTGAGCTGAAGCAGGCGGCGGTGTTTGATCAGGCTGCGGCCCAGCAAGCCGGCGTGGTGGCCTGCGTGCAGACCCAGCCGGGTGTGTGGCATCTGGTGGTGGGCGAACAGGCCGCCGTACTGGCACAGGCACTACAAGGCTGATCCGCCTATCTGCAACACAAAAGGGCTGCCACTGGCAGCCCTTTTTCATTGCATCCTGCCTACAACAGAAGAACTACAAGGCAAACAACTGGCGCAGATGCAGGGCCACGCCGGACTCGGCATTGCTGGCCACCGTGGCCGCCTGCGGCAGCTGCGAGGCCAGCCGTGGGTGGGCATTGGCCATCACCCGCGGGTGACCGGCGGTCTGCAGCAATTCGATATCGTTCTGGCCATCACCAAAGGCTAGGCAGTCGGCCGTACTGATGCCCAGCTCGTCCAGCACCAGCCGCAAGGCATGGCCCTTGGACACGCCGGGTGCCATCACTTCCAGGCAGTTGTCGGCCGAGAAGGTGATATAGGCCGCATCTCCCAAGGCTTGGTGCAGCTTGGCCTCCACGGTCAGCAAATGGGCATGATCAGCGATATACAGCACCTTGCCGACACCCGCGCCACCATGCTGATGCAGCGCCTCGATCTGGTAATGCAGACCGGAATCGGCATGCAGGTCGAGCAGATACTGGCAGGGCTGATCAATCAGCCAGGCATCGTCCAGATAGAAATTGAGTATGGTGCCGGCGGCAAATTCCGGCTGGGCAATCTGGCGCACGATGGCGGGGTCGAGGTTGGCACTGTGGATCAGTCGGTCTTGCGCATCATGCACGCGGGCACCGTTGGAGCTGATCAGGTAGGCGGAAATGCCCAGCGCATCGCGTATGCCTTTTACATCCAGATAATGGCGGCCAGTGGCCAGGGCAAAGCGCAGGCCTTGTGCTTCCAGCTGCTGCAGGGTTTGCGCGGTGAGCGCGTTGACGGCGTGGTGTTCATCCAGCAGGGTGCCGTCCAGGTCGGAGGCGATGAAACGGTACACGGCAAAACTCCGCTTGTAGTGGGAGCTGGCCATTTTACACCTGCCACCATGTAGCCGCAGGACTACACCAGGCACGCCGCACCAATGCAAAAAAGCCAAGCGGTAAGCTTGGCTTTTTTTGTATTCTGGTGGCCAGTCGCGGAATCGAACCACGGACACGCGGA
>NZ_RFAR01000116.1 GCF_003693445.1 Aquitalea palustris
GAAATGGGCCGTGGCTTTGCCGTGGTGGCCGATGAAGTACGCAAGCTGGCCGAACGTACCAGCGTGTCCACCCAGGAAATCAGCGGCATGATCGGCAAGATCCAGTCCGCCACTGATGATGCAGTCAAGTCGATGCGCCAGTCAGTCGTACAGGCCTCGGAAGGCGCTGCCATTACCTCCGGTGCCCGCGTGGCCATTGCCTCGATTGTGGAAGACTCGCGCCGCGCCATGGAAGTGGTACAGCGCATCAACCGCGAACTGTCGCAGCAGCGCGATATCGTGCAGCAAATGGCCGAGCGGGTGAATTCGGTGGCCAGCCAGGCAGAAAGCAGCAATGAGGCGGCCGAGCGCTCGGCCGAAACCGCCCGCCACATGGCGGGACTGGCCGACTCGCTGAAGGAAGAAGTGCGCGCCTTCCGTACCTGAGCCGGTGGCAGTGACATAAACAAGGGGATGCTAAGAGCGTCCCCTTGTTTATTGGTATGAGCGATTCAGAAGCTCCAGCGCAGGCTGAACGTGGTGACATTCACTCGCTTATGCTGGCCGACGGTGTTGGTTTTGGGTGCATAACCGATTTCCAGTGCCACGTCCTTGCTACCAACACTGATCATGGGCAGCGCCGCGACCCCCTTGATGCCTGAACCATCCAGATAACCGGCTTGTACCCCGGCCCCCAGATAGACTGGGCCTATGATTTGCCATTCTTTGCGATAGCCTACCGACACATACCAGGCCTGCTGCTCGAATGAGTCGCGGTAAGTTGCTGCCCGTGTGAACCAGCGGCCATTGTCCTCATTCCCGGCAAAAGCCCACTCCAGTCCAAGCCCTGGGTTGTTGTTATTGAACTCACAACTTTTCGCTTTCTCCCCCTTGCCCTGCTGACAGCCACTGTGGATGGACGCACCGCTGAGCAGTAGGGAAAAACTGCTGTCGGCATAGACTCCGACACTGCCTAACAGCCCAGCAAACATCATGATGAGTTTGTGCATACCTGGCTCCTTGTCTGGATTTCATCGCATGTTTGGCGTGATGAAGTGATATGGAAAGTTCACTTGGCATGGCTGGAAAAATGAAAATAAATGCCAGGAAATTTCCATAAGACTAGGTGATAGCCATCAGGAATATTCTGTTCCAAAGGCGGGTTGCATTACTTGCAGTTCCGACCTGCCAGCCGGTATTGGCCTACAGCAATAAACGTGTAGGTTCGGTGCGGATTGTTCAGATATTTATCTTGTAGTGCTCAAATCCGCCCACATATCTTGGTTAACACCGTCGCGCATTCTGATAGGACAGCACGGCGGGTCATTATTGAAAATGCAAAAGAAATCAGAGTCATATTCTTGAAGGAGCTTCTCTATGCGATTTGAAAAGCTGACCACGAAATTCCAGCAGGCCCTGGGTGAGGCGCAGAGCCTGGCGCTGGCGCAAGACCATGCCTATATCGAGCCGCAGCATTTGCTGCTGGCCATGATGGATGACAACGACAGCGGCATTGGTGGACTGTTGGCACGGGCAGGTGTCAATGCACCGGCCCTCAAGCTGGCGCTGAAGGCGGCCATCCAGCGTCTGCCCAGAGTGCAGGGTGGCAATGGTGAAATCACCGTGTCGCGTGATCTGGGTAATTTGCTCAATGTCACCGACAAGATCGCCAGCAAGCAGGGCGATGAATACATTTCCAGCGAGTCCTTCCTGTCCGCCCTGTCGCAGGACAAGGGTGAAACCGGCCGCCTGCTGAAAGAGCATGGCGGCAACCACAATGCTATCCAGGCAGCCATCCAGGCGGTGCGTGGCGGCCAGACCGTGGGCAGTCAGGACGCGGAAAGCCAGCGCGAGGCACTAAAAAAGTACACCACCGACCTGACCGAGCGCGCCCGTAACGGCAAGCTGGACCCGGTGATTGGCCGTGACGATGAAATACGCCGTGCCATTCAGGTGCTGCTGCGCCGTACCAAGAACAACCCGGTGCTGATTGGCGAACCGGGCGTGGGCAAGACTGCCATTGTCGAAGGCCTGGCGCAGCGCATCGTCAACGGCGAAGTGCCGGACAGCCTGAAAAACAAGCGCCTGCTGGTGCTGGACCTGGCCGCGCTGATTGCCGGTGCCAAATTCCGTGGCGAATTCGAAGAACGCCTGAAAGCCGTGCTGAATGACTTGTCCAAGGACGACGGCCAGACGCTGATCTTCATCGACGAAATCCACACCCTGGTGGGTGCGGGCAAGGCCGATGGCGCCATGGATGCCGGTAACATGCTCAAGCCGGCACTGGCACGTGGCGAGCTGCACTGCATCGGTGCCACCACGCTGGACGAATATCGCAAGTACATCGAGAAAGACGCTGCGCTGGAGCGCCGCTTCCAGAAGGTGCTGGTGAATGAACCGACTGTGGAAGACACCATCGCCATTCTGCGTGGCCTGCAGGAAAAGTACGAGATCCACCATGGTGTGGACATTACCGACCCGGCCATCGTGGCGGCGGCTGAGCTGTCCAACCGCTACATTACCGACCGTTTCCTGCCGGACAAGGCCATCGACCTGATCGACGAGGCAGCCAGCCGTATCAAGATGGAGCTGGACTCCAAGCCGGAAGCCATGGACAAGCTGGATCGCCGGCTGATCCAGCTGAAGATCGAGCGCGAGGCGGTCAACAAGGAAACCGACGAAGCCAGCCAGAAGCGTCTGCAGTTGATTGAAGACGAAATCCAGCGCCTGCAGCGGGAATACGCTGACATGGAAGAAATCTGGAAGGCAGAAAAAGCCGCTGCGCAGGGCAGCCAGACCATCAAGGAGGAAATCGACCGCCTCAAGGTGGACATGGAAGACCTCAAGCGCAAGGGTGACTGGCAAAAGCTGGCCGAACTGCAATACGGCAAGCTGCCGCAGCTGGAAGCACAGCTACGTGAAGCGGAAGCCGCCGATGCTGGCACGGACAACAAGCCCAACCGCTTGTTGCGTACCCAGGTGGGGGCCGAGGAAATTGCCGAAGTCATCAGCCGGGCCACCGGCATTCCGGTATCGAAAATGCTGACCGGCGAGCGCGAAAAACTGCTGCGCATGGAAGAAGTACTGCACCAGCGTGTGGTAGGGCAGGATGAAGCAGTACGCGCAGTGGCCGATGCCATCCGTCGTTCGCGTTCCGGCCTGGCCGACCCCAACAAGCCTTATGGCTCCTTCCTGTTCCTGGGGCCGACTGGTGTGGGCAAGACCGAGCTGTGCAAGACGCTGGCTGGTTTCATGTTCGACAGCGAGGATCACCTGATCCGCATCGACATGTCCGAATACATGGAGAAGCACTCGGTGGCACGGCTGATTGGTGCGCCTCCCGGCTATGTCGGCTATGAAGAAGGCGGTTATCTGACCGAGCAGGTGCGCCGCAAACCGTATAGCGTGATTCTGCTGGACGAGGTGGAAAAGGCGCATCCGGATGTGTTCAACATCCTGCTGCAGGTGCTGGATGATGGCCGGCTGACCGATGGCCAAGGCCGCACCGTGGACTTCAAGAACACCGTGGTGGTGATGACCTCGAATATGGGCAGCCAGCAGATTCAGGCCATGGCGACGGATGATTATCAGGTGATCAAGCTGGCAGTGATGGCCGAGGTCAAGTCACACTTCCGCCCCGAATTCATCAACCGTATCGACGAGGTGGTGGTGTTCCACGGGCTGGACGAGAAGAACATCAAGGCGATTGCCCGTATACAGCTCAAGGGTCTGGAAGGCCGGCTGGCCAAGCTGGAGCTGAATTTGCAAATCAGCGAAGAGGCCTTGTCCTTGTTGTCCGAGGCAGGCTTCGATCCGGTATATGGCGCACGTCCGCTCAAGCGTGCCATCCAGAACGAGCTGGAAAACCCGCTGGCCAAGAGCATTCTGGCCGGCAAGTATCCGCCCAAGGCCACCATTCTGGTGGAGGCGCGCAACGGGCAGCTGGTGTTCGCCTGATCACCGTGCAGTCAATGACAAGCCGGCCCGTGCGGCCGGTTTTTCATTGGCACTGGGCACTAGGTAGTTTCAGGAATAGAGCTACTGACCGAGGCAGCAGGATAATCAGGTTTTCATCCTGGAGCACCCTCCATGCCGGATACCCTGCCTCAGGCTGCGGATTACCCGTTTCGCGACCAGCATCAGCAGCACTGCCAGAATGCAGAGGTCGGCGCAGAGCAGCTGCTGACGGCGTTTTCTAGTGCCGCTCCCGCTTGGGCGGCCACGCTGATGGCATGGCGTAACCGCTTGGCGGCCCGCTTTGGTCTCAAGACCGGCCCCATGCAGCAAGCCGGAACGCTGTCCTTGCAGCCGGGCGGTCATATCGGCATGTTTCGCATCATGCATCTTGGACCGCAACTGGCGGTGCTGGGCGAGGATGACCGCCATCTGGATTTTCGCATTCTGCTGTCGGTCAGTCCCGAGGCTGGCGGCAGTCGCCTGCAGGTGGAAACCTGGGTAAGGCCGCATCATTGGGCTGGCTGGCTGTATCTGGCCTTGGTGATGCCAGTGCACTGGTTGCTGAGCAAGCTGATGTTGCGCACCATGGCGCAGCGGCTGGGCAAGTCTGGCCCCGATGCTTGGCTGCGGCGATAATGGCGGCTTTCATCTGCAGGAAATGAACTGTTATGGCTGCCATTACCCATTTTTCCCAAAGCGTTATGCCGGTGGCTGACCAGCCGCGTGCGGATCGTCTGCTGGCGGGCAATCCGCAACGCCATACCTGGACCCATTACGAAACCGCCGATGAGGCGCTCAGTTGCGGCATCTGGGCTTGTGAGCCCGGTGCCTGGCGCATTCACTTTGCCGCAGACAAGCACGAGTTTTTCTGCGTGATCGAGGGGCTGGTGCGCCTGCATGACGAGGCTGGCAAGGTTGTCGAAGTGCAGGCTGGCGAGGCCGCCGTGATCCCGGCCGGCTTTGTCGGCGTATTCGAGGTGGTGCAGGCGGTGCGCAAATATTTCGTGGTGTGTCAGACATCCGCAGCGCAGACAGCATGAGGTTTCGCGGTGTGACAATGAACAAGGGCGACCAGGGTCGCCCTTTTGCTTGTTGACCGCTTGGCCGCTTAGTTGCGTAGCGGGTCTTCCGCCTCATCCATGGGCTGGACCGGCGGGGGGGTAAAGCCGTTGATATCGCGCGAGGACTTTTCCAGTACCAGTACGATGGCGGTGTTCAGTGCGCCAAAAGCCCAGCTGATCAGGAAAAATACCGAGTAGGCCGATAATTTGTCGGCAAACAGGGCATTGCCATGCAGCGTGAGTTCGGCAGGGTCGAAAATCGAGAAAAATACGCTGGTGGCCAGTACGGCGATGATAAAGGACGGCCAGAACAGCAAAATGCCTTTTTTCATGAGCGCTCTCCGGTATATGCGTTTGTGCTTGGGGTAAGACTGGGCAAGCTGCCGCATGGTTCAGCCCTTGGCACGGATGCCTGCCTGCTCTTGCAGGATATGCCATTTGTCCTGCCAGTGAGTAAGCCGGTGGCAGCTTGTTGTTTTGTCGGCCTGGGTCGGCAGCAAGCGGCCAGATGGTGGTAAACTTTGTGCCGGACAAAGATTTTCATCAATCAGCCGCGGCCCGCTGCCTGTGTCAGCGCCCCGGTTGCGGCTGTTCTGCAAAGCAAATGGAGCCCCTGCATGACCTCTTCGATCTTCGCCGCGGTAGAACTGGCCCCGCGCGACCCGATTCTTGGCCTGAACGAAGCTTTCAACGCCGATACCCGTCCCTTCAAGGTGAACCTGGGTGTGGGTGTCTACAGCGACGACAATGGCAAGATTCCGCTGCTGGCTGCCGTCAAGGCTGCGGAAAAGGCCCGTGTTGATGCCATGCTGCCGCGTGGTTATCAGCCGATCGAAGGCCCGGCCGCTTACGACAGTGCCGTGCAAAACCTGCTGTTCGGTGCTGACAGCGAGCTGATCTCTGCTGGCCGTGTGGTAACCGCCCAGGCACTGGGTGGTACTGGTGCACTGAAAATCGGTGCCGATTTCCTCAAGCGTCTGAACCCGGAATCCAAGGTTTACATCAGCAACCCGTCGTGGGAAAACCACCGCGCGCTGTTCGAATCCGCCGGCTTCGAAGTAGAAAATTATCCGTACTACGACGCCGCCACCCGTGGTGTCGACTTTGCCGGCATGAAATCCTTCCTGCAAAGCCTGGCTGCTGGTTCCGTGATCGTGCTGCACGCTTGCTGCCACAACCCGACCGGTGCCGATCTGTCCGACGCCCAGTGGGCTGAAGTCGTAGAAGTGTGCCGCGCCCAGGGCCTGGTTCCCTTCCTGGACATGGCTTACCAGGGTTTTGCCGATGGTATCGATGCCGACGCCGTGGCCGTGCGCCTGTTCTCTGCTTCTGGCCTGCAGTTCTTCGTGTCCAGCTCTTTCTCCAAGAGCTTCTCGCTGTACGGCGAGCGTGTTGGCGCCCTGTCCATCGTGACCGCCAGCAAGGAAGAAACCGGCCGCGTGCTGTCGCAACTGAAGCGCGTGATCCGCACCAACTACTCCAACCCGCCTATCCATGGTGCCGCCATGGTGGCTGCCGTGCTGTCCAGCCCTGAGCTGCGCCAGCAGTGGGAAGACGAGCTGGCCGGCATGCGTGACCGCATCCGCGCCATGCGTACCGGTCTGGTTGATGCCATCAAGGCGCAGGGCGTGGAGCAGGACTTCTCCTTCGTGGCGCAGCAGCGCGGCATGTTCTCCTACACCGGCCTGACCGCCGCTCAGGTGGAAGTGCTGCGCAGCGAATTCGGCATCTATGCCGTTTCCACCGGCCGTATCTGCCTGGCCGCGCTGAACAGCAAGAACCTGCCTTACGTGGCTGAAGCCATCGCCAAGGTAGTCAAGGGCTGATTGATTTCACCCTGACGCGAAAAACCCCGCTGCGGCGGGGTTTTTTTATTGCGCCAGATGAATCAGCATGCGCTTCGTTTTTCAGTCTGCAGGTGCTGGTGAACGGCCAAGGCGGATACGCAGCAAGCCGGGGCTGGTTTCGATGGCCTTGATGGTCAGGCGCGCAGCCAGCGGTTTGCCCAGCAGCGGGTAATCCAGCCATTGTTGCAGCGCGGGCAAGCGGGTGAGGTCTATCATGGCGATATCCTGCTCCAGCGTCAGCCAGTCCAGCGGCTTGGCCAGTTGCTGCAATGCCTTGTGGCCAAACGCGCCTTCCAGCACGCCCAGTAGCAGCCCGCCCAGCAAGCGGCGAGTGGTGGAAGGCGCGATGGCCTCGCCCTGTACGTGATAACGCAAGCAGATCTGCCGGCTGTTCCAGTCTATGGGCAAAAAATCGAAATGCAGGGTCAGCCGGGCAGCCAGGGGTTGATGTGCAGTCAGATGCAGGGTGCTGTCGCGGCTGAGTAGTGACAGGCCGTCAATTTGCAGGCTGTCACCATTCAGGGTTTGCTGCAGCTTGCGTAGCAGCCAGGCCTCCTGCAGGGATACGCCATCGCGGTGCAGGATGGGGCGCTGCTGCCAGCTGTCTTGCAGCCGGCTGGCCCAGGATGTGCTCATAATTCAGGCAAACAGCGTGCGTGCGCCCTCAAAGCGGGCGGCGAAGTAGCTGTTGTCCAGCCGGTCGACGCGGATGGCGCTATTGGTGCGCGGCGCATGGACGAACTTGCTGTCGCCGATATAAATTCCCATGTGCGAGAAAGAGCGATTCATGGTGTTGAAAAACACCAGGTCGCCCACCTGCATCTGGCTATTGCTGATGGGGCGGGCCAGGCTGGCGATCTGGGCCGCATTGTGCGGCAGCTTTACGCCAACGGCGTTCTGGTAGATGTAGCTGACCATGCCGCTGCAATCCAGCCCGGCTTCCGGGTTGGCACCACCAAACTTGTAGTCCAGATCCAGCAAGCCCAGCGTGTACATGAGAATCTCCCGGCCCGCCCCGTCTGCCTTGAGCGCGGACAGCGTTTTGTCCTGTGAAGGATGGGGGCGCACCTGACTGGTTTTGCGGGGAGGTGTTCCGCAGGCGCTCAGCCACAGGGCCAGCGAACCGAGCAGGGCACCGCCAAGAAAACGGCGACGTTCGGGCGAGGTGGGCCGGTGGATACTCATTTCTGTTTTGCCTCCAGTTCTTCCCAGCGCGCCAGCTTGTCCAGCAGCAGTTCATCGATGGCCTCGATGCGCTGTTGCCAGGCAATGGCGTCCTTGGGGTGGTCGCGATAGCAATTCGGGTCCAGCAATTGCTGGTTCAGGCTGGCCTGCTCGGTTTCCAGTGCGGCGATTTCGTCCGGCAAGGCCGCCAGCTCACGACCTTCATTGTAGGAAAGCTTGCTGCGAGCAGGTTTGGCTTTGTCCTGACGCGCCTGTGTGGCGCTGGGGGCTGCGGCCGGCTTGCTGCTTTCCGCCGGTTTCATCGCGGCCATGCGGGCACGGGTGTCGATCCAGTCCTGATAGCCGCCCGGGTATTCTTCCAGCTGGCCTGCGCCTTCAAAGGCAATCACCTGGGTGACCACATTGTCGAGGAAGGCACGGTCGTGGCTGACCAGGAAAACGGTGCCGGAGTATTGGGCGATCACATCTTCCAGGAGTTCCAACGTATCGATATCCAGATCGTTGGTCGGTTCATCCAGCACCAGTACATTGGCCGGACGGGTAAACAGCCGGGCCAGCAGCAGGCGGTTGCGTTCGCCACCAGACAGCGAGCGGACCGGGCTGCGCGCACGCTGTGGCGAGAACAGGAAGTCTTCCAGATAGCTCATCACATGCTTCTTGACGCCGCCGATCTCGACGAAGTCGTTACCCTGGCTGATGATGTCGGCCACGCTGGTGTCTTCATCCAGCTGCTCGCGGAACTGGTCGAAGTAGGCGATATCCAGCTTGCTGCCTTGCTTGATGCTGCCGCTGTCAGCCTCCAGCTGGCCGAGGATCAGCTTGAGCAAGGTGGTTTTGCCGGCACCATTGGGGCCGATCAGGCCGATTTTGTCGCCACGCAGGATGCGGGTGGTGAAATTTTTGATCAGCGTGCGCCCTTCAAAGCCCTTGCTCACGCCTTCCAGTTCGGCCACCAGCTTGCCGGAGCGTTCGCCCGGGTCCAGCTGGAAATTGACCTGGCCTACGCGCTCGCGGCGGGAGCTACGCTCACGGCGGATGGCCTCCAGCCGGCGTACCCGGCCTTCATTACGGGTGCGGCGCGCCTCGATGCCCTTGCGGATCCACACCTCTTCCTGGGCGTGGAATTTGTCGAAGATGCGGTTCTGTTCTTCTTCGATGGCAATTTCTTCGGTCTTGCGTACTTGATAAGCAGTGAAGCTGCCCGGGTAGCTGCGCAGAATGCCACGGTCCAGTTCGATGATGCGGGTGGCTACGTTATCCAGAAAGCGCCGGTCGTGGGTGATCAGCAATACGCTGCCGGCAAAGTTCTTGATCAGGCCTTCCAGCCATTCGATGGCGGAAACGTCCAGGTGGTTGGTTGGTTCGTCCAGCAGCAGCACTTCCGGTTTGGCTGCCAGTGCGCGGGCCAGCGCCACCCGTTTTTTCCAGCCGCCGGACAACTCGCTGATCAGCGTGTCCGGGTTCAGGTTCAGGTGGGACAGGGTGGTGGCAATAAGGGCGTCGAACTGCCAGCCGTCGCGGGCTTCCAGCTCATGCTGCAGGGTTTCCAGGCGTGCCAGCGCGGCGGTATGGTCGGCATCGGCCAGAGTCAGTTGCTGGGTGATGTGATGATATTCGCCCAGTAGCGCCTTGAGATCGCCCAATCCTTCGGCAACCGCTTCGAATACGGTTTGTTCCGGATTGAATTCCGGTTCTTGCGCCACGTAGGCCACGCGCACATCGCCCTTGATGTTGATGCGCCCGTCGTCCAGGGTAATGGCACCGGCAATGCCCTTGAGCAGCGACGACTTGCCCGCGCCGTTGCGGCCGATCAGGCCGACCACTTCGCCAGGCTCCAGTGCAAAATCCACATTATCCAGCAGGGCGTGGTGGCCAAAAGCCAGGCAGGCCTTTTCAACAGAAATCAATGACATTGAGGCATCTTGTAATCGGGTGACAATGGCCGCAATTGTAGCATGCGGCGTGCTGGCCCTTGCCGACTTGGGTTACAATGCGCGCCAACTCGGAATGGAAAGGATTGCCATGTATTTTGTTGACCGCTCGGTGGCTGTGATCAAGCCCAAGCAAGCGTTTCTGGACTGGCTGAATGCCGTGCCCGGCAACGATATGGTGGATTTGACTCTGGACAGCCTGCGCAGCGACTGCACGGTGATCCTGCTGCCGGAATTCAACGAGCCGGAAGAGGCGGTAGCCCATATTGACGAGCAGTACGAGCAGCTGTTCAAGATTGAAGTGGCTTCGTGGTATGACGACGAAGACCTGTGGCCCAAGGATATGTCGCTGAAGGCCTTCTGGGAGTGGTTTGACGTGGAGATCCACTCCACCGTGCTGGATACCGTCGACGCCGACATCAGCAATACCCCGACCAGCGAGCTGTAAGCGCGCCGGCCATGCGCGCGCGCCAGTTGCTGCCACCCTTTGCCCTGAGCATTCGCCCGTCGCGCTACTGGCTGGGCTTGTTGTCCGGCCTGTTGTTGCTGTCTGCGGTGCTGGTGTTGGGGTATGTCGAGAATTTGTGGTGGCTGCTGCCCTTGCAGTGGGTACTTGGCTGGCTGGCCTTGCGCGCCAATGGCTGGTGGCGAAGCAGTCCCTTGCAAGCTATCGCGGTGGATGGACTGGGGCGTATGCACTGGCACTATGCCGGTCGCTCGCTTGAAGTATTACCCGGAGACGACTGTTTCATCTCGCCGTTTCTCATTATTGTCAAAGTGATGGCCGCAGGCCGTCGTTACAGCTACCTGTTGTTGCCGGATAGTGCTGAAGCTCAAGCATTGCGGCAGTTACGGGTTTATCTGCTGTGGTTTCATGCAGGCGCGGAGACTGACCCGTCTGCTGTCGTAGAGCATCCATGACGCAAAAAACAACTCTGAACGAATGGCTGGGCTGGCTCGAGGGCCTGCATGCCAGCGCCATCGACATGGGGCTGGAGCGGGTACGCCAGGTGTGGGATGCCATGCAACTCAAGCCGGCCTTTCCCGTCATCATGGTGGCAGGCACCAATGGCAAGGGTTCGGTCTGTGCCATGCTCTCCACCATGTACCAGCGCGCCGGTTTCAAGGTGGGCTGTTACACCTCACCGCACATCCACCGCTACAACGAGCGCGTGGCGATCGATCTGCAGCCGGTGAGTGACGAGCGCATCATGCAAAGCTTCGCTGCCATCGATGCCGCCCGTGGTGATACCTCGCTGACCTATTTCGAATTCGGCACGCTGGGCGCCATGCACAGCTTCATCGAAGAAAAGGTCGATGTGGCCATCATGGAGGTCGGTCTGGGCGGGCGGCTGGATGCGGTCAATATCTTTGAACCGGATGTGTCGGTGGTGGTCAGTGTGGATATTGATCACGCGGCCATTCTGGGAGACAACCGCGAAGACATCGGCTATGAAAAAGCCGGTATCTATCGCCCAGGCAAGCCGGCCATCTGTGCGGATCCACAGCCGCCGCAGCGCTTGCTGGAGCATGCTGCTGCCATCGGTGCCGATCTCAAGTTGGTCGGGCGGGATTACAGTTACCAGCGCATGGAGAACCAGTGGTCTTTCCAGATGGGTACTTCACGGCGACATGCCTTGCCGATGCCGGCCCTGCGCGGCGGCTATCAGCTGGGTAATGCCGCGGCGGCGCTGGCGGTGCTCGACTGCCTGCATGCGCGCCTGCCGGTAGGAATCGGTGCGCTCAAGCAAGGTTTGGTCGAGGTGGACTGGCCGGGGCGTTTCCAGGTATTGCCAGGCCGTCCGCTGGTGGTGCTGGATGTCGGCCACAATCCGCATGCGGTCAAGGCCATGGTGGCCAGCCTGCGCCAGCTGCCGTTTGTCGAAAACCGCTATGCAGTGTTTTCCATGCTGGCCGACAAGGATCTGTCGGCTGTGGCAGAACTGGCGCGTGGCGAATTTGACGGCTGGTTCGTTGCCGGGCTGGATATGCCGCGCGGGCAGAGTGGGGCGGATATTGCCGCACGCCTGCAAGCACTGGGTATTGGCAAGGTGCAGGCTTTTGTCGATGTGGCCTCGGCCTGGCAAGCTGCCTTATCGGCAGCGGGTGAGAATGATAGAATTACCGTTTTCGGCTCTTTCCACACCGTGGCCGAGGTGATGGAAGCCCGTCAGCAACGAATTTGAGGATTGCATGGCTCTGTCTGCTCACGATGAACTGATTCTGTTGCGCAAGCGCGCCAGGCGTCGCCTGGTGGGGGCGGTTGTGCTGGTCACGGTTTCCACCGGTGTACTGTGGAATGTCGTTGGCCACCTGCCCGAGCAGCAAATGCGCCCCGAGTCGGTGGAGATCGCCAGCGAGGCCTCCGGCACACCGGCTGAGGCAGCCCTGCCGCCGGCAGAAACCATAGTGGGCGCCAGCTCGGCACCGCTGGCCAGCAAGGTGCAGGCCTCGGCCGCCCATCTGGCGGCAGCTTCTGCTCCGGCGGCTAAGCCAGCCGGTACCCAGTTGCCGGCAGATCTGGCTTCGGTCGAGCCCGACAGGCCTGCCGCTGCCGCCAGTCATGCCGCACCGGCAGTGGCGGCAGTCGCTGCTGTCGGCGCCGTGGCCGCAGTACAAGCCAGCAAGCCCAAGCCGGCTGAAACAGCCAGCCAGCCGACTGTACATGAGCCGGTGAAGAAAAAGTCTGCCAGCAAACCGGCGGAAGCCAAGCCGCTGGTGGCGCATGCGGAAAAACCGCCCAAGGCTGACAGCAAACCACTGAGCAAGCCGGAGCAGCCCAAGCGCAAGCAGGCTGATCCGGCCGCAATTCTGGCTGGGCACTTCGACGAAGAACCGGCACCCAGCAGTGCGGCCACAAAGAAAAGTGAGTCCAGGGCGGAAAAAGTGGATAATGTCGCCGGTGGCAAGGCGGTGATCCAGCTGGCAGCCTTGTCTGACCCGGCCAAGGCCGACGCGCTCAAGAGCAAATTGTCCGGTTTGGGCGTATCTGCTCACTTTAGCAAGGTGCAGACCAGCAAAGGTGAAGTGACCCGGGTGCGAGTGGGGCCGTTTGCCTCGCGTGCTGAAGCGGAGGCCGCATTGCACAAGCTGTCGCAGGCCGGCGTATCCGGCATCATCGTCAACAAGTAAGCGCCGATGACCGTCTTCGACTACATTGTGATAGCCATCGTGCTGGGTTCGGTGCTGGTGGCGCTGGTACGCGGCCTGGTGGCCGAAGTGCTGTCGCTGGGTTCCTGGCTGCTGGCTTTCTGGTGCGCCAAGGAGTTGTCGCCCTTGCTGGCAACTTTCATGCCGAACGAGCTGCCCAGCCAGGGCTTGCGTCTGGTGGCCTCGTTTGTGCTGCTGTTTTTCCTGTCGTGGTTGGCCACGGCTTTATTGCGCATCACCCTGACCAGTTTGCTGGACTCGACCGGCCTGGGTGGTCTGAATCGATTGATGGGTGCCGTGTTCGGTCTGGCTCGCGGGCTGGTGCTGGTCACGGTGCTGGTGCTGGTGGGCGGTCTGAGTGATCTGCCGCGCCAGCCTATGTGGAGGAATGCGGTATTGGCCGCTCCATTTGAATCATTGGCCTTGTCATTAAGGCCCTGGCTGCCGGCAATGCTGGCAGACAACCTGCATTACACGGGATAGTGTGATGAAACAGGCGGAATATCTTGATATCTTCACTTCAAGATTTCCGCCTTTTTCTTTGGCTGTATGTTTTGTCTGAAAATCCAGGTAGTTGGGAAGAGAGAGTAGAGCAATGTGTGGAATCCTAGGCGTGGTAGGGCAGTCTCCCGTCAACCAGTTGTTGTATGACGGACTGCAAGTGCTGCAGCACCGTGGACAGGATGCGGCGGGTATTGTCACTTCCAGTGGCAAGACCTTTCACATGCACAAGGGCAGCGGCATGGTGCGCGACGTGTTCCGCACCCGCAATATGCGTTCGCTGATGGGCAATGCCGGTATCGCTCATGTGCGTTACCCCACGGCAGGCTCTGCTTCCAGTCTGGCGGAAGCCCAGCCTTTCTATGTCAACTCGCCGTTTGGCATCGTGCTGGCGCATAACGGCAACCTGACCAATACCGAAGAGTTGAAGGCGGACATGTTCCGTCACGACCTGCGCCATATCAACACCAACTCCGACTCCGAAGTCCTGCTCAACGTGTTTGCCCACGAGCTGGCGGCGCGCGTGGAAGGTTTCGAGCTGAGCGTGGAGGCCATCTTTGGTGCCATCGAGGCCGTACACCGTCGTGTACGTGGCGCCTACGCCGTCGTGGCGCTGATCGCCGGTTATGGCCTGGTGGCTTTCCGCGATCCTAACGGCATCCGCCCGCTGGTGATTGGTAGCACACATGTTACGGGCAAGGCCGAATACATGTTTGCATCTGAATCCGTGGCGCTGGATTGTTCCGGCTTCAGCATCTTGCGTGATGTCGAGCCGGGTGAAGGGGTATTCGTCAGCTTCGATGGCGATTTCCACGCCCGCCCGTGCGCCAAGGAAGTGCGCCATGCGCCCTGCCTGTTCGAATATGTTTACTTTGCCCGCCCGGATTCGGTGATCGACGGCGCTTCGGTTTATCAGGCGCGGATCGTGATGGGCGAGAAGCTGGGCGAGAAGATCCGCCGCGTGCTGCCGCAGCTGGATATCGATGTGGTGATGCCGATTCCGGATACCAGCCGCCCCAGTGCGCTGGCACTTGCCAATAGCCTGGGTCTGCCGTACCGCGAAGGCTTCATCAAGAATCGCTACATTGGCCGCACCTTCATCATGCCGGGCCAGGCAGTGCGCAAGAAGTCGGTACGTCAAAAGCTCAACCCGGTCGCTTGCGAATTCAAGGACCGTAATGTGCTGCTGGTGGATGACTCCATCGTGCGTGGCACCACCTCCAAGGAAATCGTGCAGATGGCACGCGATGCCGGTGCGCGCAAGGTGTACTTCGCCTCGGCAGCCCCGGCTGTGCGTTTCCCCAATGTCTATGGTATCGACATGCCCACCCGTGCCGAACTGCTGGCTACCGGGCGTACCGAACAGGAAATCGCCGAAGAAATCGGTGCCGATGCCGTGATCTACCAGGATCTGGCAGCCCTGCAAGAAGCAGTGCACTCGGTTAATCCCGCGCTGCATGAGTTTGAAACTTCCTGCTTTGACGGCCAGTACATCACCGGCGACATTACTGCAGCCTATCTGGATGCCATCGAGTGTGCGCGTGGCGATGGCGGCAAAAAGGATGAAAATCCGGTCAGCACCCAGATGATCGATTTGAACCTGAATGTGGCAGAACAAAACCTGATGTAAATCAGGCTTAGTAAAAAACCGGCTGCGGCCGGTTTTTTCTTTGTGGCTGCCGTACATAGCGCTGGCAGCTGACATCCATATGCCGCAATTTCATTTAAATAATGCCGGGTGATCAGGCAATATAGGCAGCACAAGGCGGTGGCTGGTCATGGTGACCCGCAGCCGACAACAAGACCCGAGAATCATCATGTCAGTTGAAAATACCCCGGAGCAATATCACGCCGAGACGCTGGCGATCCGTGGCGGTCGTGAAAGCAGCGACTATCGCGAGCACAGCCAGGCGCTGCACCTTACCTCCAGCTTTTGCTATGAATCGGCCGAGCAGGCTGCCGCCATGTTCATGGGCGAAATCGAAGGCTATACCTATTCCCGCTTCACCAATCCCACGGTGACTGCCTTTCAGCAGCGTCTGGCGCTGATGGAGGGTGGCGAGCGCGCCATTGCCACCGCCACCGGCATGGCAGCCATCCAGGCCATCATGATGAGCCTGCTGAAGGCGGGCGATCATATCGTTTCCTCGCAAAGCCTGTTTGGTTCCACTACCAATCTGTTTGCCGGTTTGCTGGCGAAGTTCGGCGTGGAAACCACCTTTGTCAATGCGACCGATCTGGCGGCCTGGGAGGCTGCGGTCAAGCCGAACAGCAAGCTGTTTTTTCTGGAAACACCCTCTAATCCGCTGACCGAAATTGCCGATATTGCAGCGGTGGCCGCCATTGCTCACCGCCATGATGCCTTGCTGGTGGTGGATAACAGTTTCTGTTCCCCGGCGCTGCAGCAGCCGCTCAAGCTGGGGGCTGATCTGGTCATGCATTCGGCCACCAAGTATCTGGATGGTCATGGCCGGGTGATGGGTGGGGCGGTGGTGGGTAGTCATGCGCTGGTCGAGCAGGTCTATCTGCATGTGCGTACCGCAGGCCCGACCCTGGCACCGTTCAATGCCTGGGTATTGCTGTCCGGTCTGGAAACGCTGTCGCTGCGCATGGAAAAGCATAGTGCCAACGCGCTACAGTTGGCGCAGTGGCTGGAAGCGCACCCGGCGGTGGAGCGTGTGTATTATCCCGGGCTGGCCAGTCATCCCCAGCATGAGCTGGCTGCCCGTCAGCAGCAGGGTGGCGGGGCCGTGGTGTCTTTCGTGGTAAAAGGAGGACGTGCCGGCGCCTGGAAGCTGGTGGATGGCGTGCAACTGATCTCGCGCACTGCCAACCTGGGCGATGTAAAGAGTACAATTACCCACCCGGCATCGACCACCCATGCGCGCGTCGCGCCGGAGGTCAGGCTGAAAGCCGGTATCGAGGAAGGGTTGATCCGCGTTGCGGTCGGGCTGGAGAACGTTGCCGATCTGCAGGCCGATCTGGCACGTGGGCTTGACTAAACATTAATACCTGCGTTTCATTCAAACGAACGGCAGTCTAGACTTAGACTGCCGTTTTCGCGATGGTAGCAAGGAAATCCGTCATGGAATGGCAGATGATTTTCTTGACACTGATCAAATTAAAACGTAAGTTTGAAACGCTTGTTCGAAAGCTGAGATGGACAAGACCAAATACCCTGCAAGTACAAAAAAGGCACAAGAGAACATGGAAGCCAGCCGCCCGGATACGGCAACAAGAATTCTTGACGTTTCCGAGCGCTTGTTCGTGGAGCACGGTTTCGAGGCTACCTCGCTTCGCATGATTACTCAGCAGGCCGAAGTCAACCTGGCCGCAGTGAATTATCACTTCGGCTCAAAGGATGCACTGTTTGAAGCCGTGTTCATGCGCAGGCTGGCGCCCTTGATTGCGTCCTGCCTCGCGGAGCTGGATGAGCTGGAGACAAGAGAAGAGAAGCTGTCAGTGGAAAGCCTGGTCACGACGTTCATCCGTCCGTGTCTGGCGCTGTCCAAGGATCCTGCGAGGGGCGGGGCCCTGTTTGTCAGACTTCTGTCGCGTACGCTGGTGGAAAACCACCGCCTGCTGCGCGAAACCATCTCACAGCAATACAGTGTGTTCGTGCAACGCTACTCGCGCGCTTTTCATCATGCGCTGCCCGAGCTTGGTGTTGAGGAGTTGGCCTGGCGGATGCACTTTGCATTCAGTGTCATGTTCAACGCCTTTGCCGGAAACGATGTGCTGAAGATATTCACCCGCAGCCAGATTGTTTCCGCGAGGGATCCTGACATGATTGTGAAGTATCTTGTGCCGTTTGTGGTTGCCGGGTTGGTCTCGCCTGTCGAAGGTTAAGCAGGGTCAACACGAGGGTAAATCACAATGTTAGCTGCTGTTCTTCTCATCGCACTGATTGGTGCGTTGGCGTATTATCGCGCGCCGGTGCTGGCGTGGACTGTAGTGCTGGCGGGCTGGCTCGCTGTGCTGCAGTTTGCGTTTGGCTGCCCGGTTTCCGTTGTTGTCTGGAGTGTTGCCGCCATCGTGGCGGCGGTATTGAATATCGTGCCTTTGCGCCGTGCCGTGTTTACCGGTCCGGTTTTTGGCATTTTCAAAAAAATCACTCCGGCGATGTCGCAGACCGAGCAAGAGGCGATCAATGCCGGCACGGTATGGTGGGATCGGGATCTGTTTTCCGGCAAGCCGGATTATCAGCGCCTGCTGTCCTTTCCTGATGCCAAGCTGAATGCAGAAGAACAGGCTTTCCTGGATGGCCCCACCGAGCAACTGTGCTCGATGATTGATGACTGGAAGATCACCCATGAATTGAAGGATCTGCCGCCCGAAGTGTGGCAGTTCATCAAGGATAATGGCTTCCTGGGCATGATCGTCAAAAAGAAATATGGCGGTCTGGAGTTTTCCAATTATGCCCACGCCAAGGTGGTGACCAAGATCGCCACCCGTGGTGGTACGGCAGCAGTATCGGTGATGGTGCCTAACTCGCTCGGCCCGGGCGAGTTGCTGCAGCACTACGGCACTGAAGCACAAAAAGACTACTACTTGCCGCGCCTGGCCAAGGGTGTTGAAGTGCCATGCTTTGCCCTGACCAGCCCGTATGCGGGTTCCGATGCCGGCAGCATTCCGGATTACGGCATTGTGTGCCGGGGTAGCTATACCGATCCGCGTAGCGGCGAGCGCCATGAAAACGTGCTGGGCCTGCGCGTCAGCTGGGAAAAGCGCTGGATCACCCTGGCGCCGGTGGCCACCATCCTGGGGCTGGCATTCAAAATGTACGACCCGGACCACCTGCTGGGTGACAAAGAAGAAATCGGCATCACCTGCGCACTGGTGCCCACCGAGCATGAGGGCGTATGCATCGGCCGTCGTCACTTCCCTGGCGGTGCCGCATTCATGAACGGCCCCACCTGGGGCAAGGATGTGTTCATTCCGCTGGAGTGGATCATCGGCGGTCGCGAGTTTGCCGGTCAGGGCTGGCGCATGCTGGTGGAGTGCTTGTCGGTTGGTCGCTGCATTTCCCTGCCGGCCATGTCGGTGGCATGCGGCAAGGTTACCACTTTCACTACCGGTGCCTATGCCCGCATCCGCGACCAGTTCGGCCTGCCCATCGGCAAGTTTGAAGGTGTGGACGAGGCGATGGCCCGCATCGCTGGCTACACCTACCAGATGGAGGCCTCGCAAGATCTGGCGCTGACCGGTCTGGACATGGGTGAAAAGCCATCCGTGCTGTCCGCGGTGCTGAAGTATCACAACACCGAGCGCATGCGTAAAACCATCAACGACGCAATGGACATCCATGGTGGCAAGGCGGTGGTGCTTGGCCCGCGCAATTATCTGGCTCGCGCCTATCAGTCCATTCCCATCGGTATTACCGTGGAAGGTGCCAATATCCTGACGCGTTCCATGATTATTTATGGTCAGGGTGCCATTCGCTGCCATCCCTTTGTGCTGCGTGAAATGAAGGCTGCGATGGCCAATGATGGCGCCGGGTTTGATCGTGCCATTACCGGTCACATCAACTTCGTCATTAGCAATATTTTCCGTTCATTGTGGCTGGGCCTGACCGGGGCACGCTTTGCTGGTGCGCCTCGTGGTGGCGAAACCGCACGCTATTACAAGCAGATCACCCGCTTCTCCAGCGCGTTTGCCCTGCTGTCTGACATGGCCATGTTCAGTCTGGGTGGCTCGCTGAAATTCCGCGAGAAGTTGTCGGCCCGTCTGGGTGACATGCTGTCCAATCTGTATATCGCTACCGCCTGCCTCAAGCGTTTTGAGCGCGAAGGCGCGCAGAAGGAAGATCTGGCCGTACTGCGCTGGGCAGTTGAAAACGCGCTGTTCGACTTGCAGGCGGCCATGGATGGCTTTCTTGCCAACCTGCCGAGCCGTGGTCTGGCCGTGGTACTACGCAAGATCATCTTCCCGTGGGGTCTGACCCTGAAGCCTGCATCCGACCGCATTGGCACCAAGGTGGCCCGCGCCATGATGGAACCGGGCGGTATGCGTGAGCGACTCACGCGTGGCATGTATGTGCCGCCTTCCGAAGAGGATGCGGTGGGTGTTCTGCAGCATGCGCTGACGGCGATTCTGGCTACTGAGCCGGTTGAGCAGAAGCTGCGCAAGCTGGCGCGCGATGGCAAGTTCCAGGCCATTACTGCCAAAGAGCGTCTGGAAGAGGCCTTGCGTGCCGGTCTGGTGACGCAAGCCGAATTCGATGCGGTAGCGCGTGCGCGTAAGCTGAAACGTGATGTCATCATGGTGGATGATTTCGACATGGCACTGGAACGCCATGACGATACGCTACTGCAGCGTCACATTTTCTGAAGCAATTCTCTACACTGAATGAAGTGCCGGATGGAAGCATCCGGCCGTTCAGTAAAGAAGCTGCCTGGCGGCTTCTTTGCTGAGCGATCACCAGGAGCGCCACATGGATAGCAATGCACAGCGTTTTCCCACTTTGCGGGTGCGTGCCCTGCCGACGGCTACCAATGCCTACGGTAAGGTGCAGGCCGGCTGGCTGATGGGGCAGATCGATCTGGCGGGCAGCCTGGATGCCGAGCGTCTGGCGCGAGGCCCGGTGGCCACGGTGGCGGTGAATGCTTTCCAGTTTACCCACCCCATTTTATTGGGGGATGTGGTCAATCTATACGTAGAAAGGCTGCGCGTGGGGCAGAAGTCGGTCACGCTGAAGATTGCAGTGGAGGCGGAAAGGCTGGATGGCGAACTGGTGTTCGTGACTGAGGTGATTGCAACATTTGTGGCTGTGGATATGGATGGTAAATCGCGTAATTTGGCCGAAGTTTCTTGATTTTGGTGCTTTTTGTTGCTTGTTTGTTATGTGAAACGATCGTTTGGAACAAACGCTCTTATTTTAGTGGACATGCTCTAATTCTCTGGTAGTATCCAAAATGATCCGTAGCAATACGGACATAAAAAGCGACTAGGACTACATACAGATATATTCGCAGAGAGGGATAACATGAAACTCAAGCACCTCAGCCAATCCGTGATGCTCATGGGAGTTGCCGTCGGGGCGTTCTCTTCCACAGCACTGGCTTCCGGTTACCACTTCGGCTCGCAAAGCGTTTCCGCTCAAGGCACGGCATTTGCCAACGGCGCAGAAGCTGCTGATGCATCGACCATTTTTTATAACCCGGCTGGCATGTCGCGTCTGACCGGCGACAATTTCTCGGGTGGCCTCACCCTGGTTGTGCCTGATTCCAGCTATACCGACAAAGGTTCCAAGACCAATGAAAGTGCATCAACCGGTGGTGGAAGTACCAGCGGTTATGCGCCGGATTATGTGGTTGCCCCATCGTTTTATGCCACCCATCAGATCAATGATAAATGGACGGCTGGTCTGGGCGTATTCGTACCGTTTGGTGCTGAGCTGAATTACGGTCAAACTTGGGCGGGCCGCTATTCGCTGGAAAGCATCAAGCTGGAAACGTTGAATTTCAATCCCTCGGTATCTTACAAGCTGGATGATCACCACGCCTTTGGTTTTGGTGTTTCAGCGCAATACATGAAAGCTTATCTGAGCAAGGCTGTTGACTTGTCAGTTGTTGGTGGTAGCGATGGTCAAGCTTCATTAAGTGCTGACGGTTGGGGCTTCGGTTTTAATCTGGGTTATATGTACCAACTGGATGACGCTACACGCTTTGGCGTTGCGTACCGTTCTAATATCCGTCAGAAGCTTGATGGACAGGCGTATTGGGATTTGAGAGGGGCCGGTTCATTTGTGTCCATCATCCAAAACAACTTCCATCACGTAAATTCTGATGGCACCGTAACCGTGGATACCCCGGAGTCCATTTCGGTCAATGGCTTTCACAAGCTGAATGACAAAGTCGACCTGATGACCGACCTGACCTGGACGCGTCATTCGCGCATGGATCAGATTGATATCAAGTTCAGTCAGCCGGGTGAGGGCGATCTGGTGATCAAGCAAGGCTGGCGCGATACATTCAAGTTGTCGCTGGGCGCCAATTACCATTACAGCGATAACCTGTTGCTGCGTACCGGTGTGGCTTGGGATCAGTCGCCGGTCAAGAATGCCGACGAGACCCATCCTGCCTTGCCGGATAGCGACCGTTACTGGTTGTCTTTTGGTGCCAATTACAAACTCAGCAAACAGTCGTCGATTGATTTTGCCTATTCTTATGTGTTCTTCAAGAATGCCAATATCAATTACACCGATGGTTGCTCGCCGACATCAACTACCTGCACCGGTAATGGTGAAACCACTACGGGTAGCTACAAGACCAATCTGCAATTCCTTGGTCTGCAGTACAACTACAGCTTCTAAACAGATAATCAAGGTTTAGAGGCGTGGCAGGTTGATGACGGTGCAAGCCGTCATCAACCGACAGCAAGGCAGGCATGAGGGGCCTGCCCCATGATTGATGAGTTTCAACATAACGAGGAAACCATGTCTCAAACCAAGTTCAACGTACGCAAAGTGGCGGTGCTGGGTGCTGGCGTGATGGGCGCGCAGATTGCCGCTCATCTGGTCAATGCCAAGGTGTCGACCATTCTGTTCGACCTGCCGGCTAAAGAAGGTAATAAAAACGGCATCGTGCTCAAGGCCCTGGAAGGCCTAAAAAAGCTCAAGCCGTCACCGCTATCCAACAAGGATGCCGTTGGCTATATCGAGCCGGCCAATTACGAAGATCATCTGCACCTGCTGAAGGATTGCGATATCGTCATCGAAGCCATTGCCGAGCGCATGGACTGGAAGGCGGATCTGTATCACAAGGTGGCGCCTCATCTGGGCGAACACACCATTTTTGCTACCAACACTTCCGGTCTGTCGATCAACAAGCTGGCCGAGAGCTGTCCTGATTCGGTGCGCCCGCGTTTCTGCGGTGTGCACTTCTTCAACCCGCCGCGTTACATGCATCTGGTCGAGATCATCCCGTGCGTAATGTCGGATGCGGGCATTCTGGATAATCTGGAGCGCTTCCTGGTGACCACCCTGGGTAAGGGCGTGGTACGTGCCAAGGATACCCCGAACTTTGTCGCCAACCGCATCGGTGTGTTCTCCATGCTGGCGACCATTGCCAATGCCGAAAAATTCGGCATCCGTTTTGATATTGTCGATGACCTGACCGGCCCGCGCCTCGGTCGTCCCAAATCCGCCACCTTCCGCACGGCCGACGTCGTGGGTCTGGACACCTTCTCGCATGTAGTGAAAACCATGGACGACACCCTGCCGGGTGATCCGTGGCATGGCCTGTTCAAGTCGCCGGAATGGTTGCAGAAGCTGATTGCCGCCGGTGCACTGGGTGCCAAGAGCAAGGTGGGCATCTACAAGAAAGACGGCAAAAAAATGTTCGTCTTTGATGCTGCCGCGGGCGATTATGTTGGTGCCGGTCAGAAGGGTGATGACGCGGTCAAGGACATCCTGAAGATTGCTGATCCGGCGGAAAAATTCCGTCAGCTGCGCGCCAGCGAACATCCGCAAGCACAGTTCCTGTGGGCTTGCTTCCGCGATGTATTCCATTACATCTCCTACCATCTGGCGGATATTGCCAACTGCGCCCGTGATGTGGACTTTGCCATTCGCTGGGGCTTTGGCTGGTCGGTAGGTCCCTTCGAAACCTGGCAAGCTGCCGGTTGGCAACAGCTGGCACAGTGGATTGATGAAGACATCAAGGCTGGCAAGACCTTGTCCGCGGCCGCACTGCCGGATTGGGCCTTGCAGGCCGATCGTGCTGGCGTGCACTTTGCCAGTGGCTCCTACAATGCTGCCGGACAGAATCTGGTAGGCCGCTCGACACTGGACGTGTACCAGCGTCAACTGGCACCTGCCCGTGTACTGGGCGAAGCTTCGGCCCCGTTGGGTGAAACTGTATTCGAGAATGATGGCGTGCGTGCCTTCACTACCGGTGATGAAATTCTGGTGGTGTCGTTCAAATCCAAGGCACACGCGATTGGCCCGGATGTGATTGATGGCCTTAACAAGTCGCTGGATATTGCCGAAGACCGTTTCAAGGGTCTGGTGATCTGGCAGACCGAAGAGCCGTTCTCGGTTGGTGCCGACCTGCAATCCATGTTGCCGGCCTTCATGACTGGCGACTGGGCTGCCATCGATACCACGGTGCGCCGTTTCCAGGATACCTCGATGCGCCTGCGCTATAGCCAGGTGCCGACTGTCGCTGCAACCCAGGGCTATGTCTTCGGCGGTGGCTGCGAGTTTGCCATGCACTGCGACAAGACTGTGGCCGCGCTGGAGTCCTACGTTGGTCTGGTGGAAGTGGGTGTCGGCCTGTTGCCGGGCGGTGGTGGCTGCAAGGAGTTTGCCCTGCGTGCCGCACAGGAAGCCAAGGGTGATGTGCTGGCCGCGCTGAAGGACTACTTCATGGCGGTTGCCACTGCCAAAGTGGCGACCAGTGGTCAGGAAGCGCAGGAAATCGGTTTCTTCCGCAAGGGCGATCCGGTGGTATTCAATGCTTACGAGCTGCTGTATGTCGCCAAGCAACAAGCGCTGGCCATGGCCGAATCCGGTTATCGCCCGCCGCTGAAGGTGAAGGGCTTCCCGGTGGCTGGCCGTTCTGGTGCCGCCTCGATCAAGGGCTCGCTGATCAATATGCTGGAAGGCAATTTCATCTCCCAGCATGACTTCTTCATTGCTTCGCAAATCGCCGATGTCATGACTGGTGGTGATGTTGAGGCCGGTACGCTGGTGAACGAGCAGTGGATTCTAGATCTGGAACGCAAGGCCTTCATGACCTTGCTGCAAAATTCCAAAACCCAGGATCGCATTGCCAATATGCTCACCACCGGCAAACCGCTGCGCAACTAATACGAAACAATGCATCAGACCGACGGCCGCGAGGGGCGGAGCCGTCGGCTGCCAGGAGATTGAAAAAATGGTTAAGCAAGTACAGGAAGCCTATATCGTCGCAGCCACCCGTACCCCGGTGGGCAAGGCACCGCGTGGCATGATGCGTCATGTGCGCCCGGATGACATGCTGGCGCATGTGATTAGCGGCGCGCTGGCCCAGGTGCCGACGCTGGACCCCAAGCTGATTTCCGACTGCGTGGTGGGTTGTGCCTTCCCGGAAGCGGAGCAGGGCCTGAACATGGCGCGTATCGGCGTGCTGCTGGCTGGTCTGCCCAATACCGTTGGCGGTATCACCATCAACCGTTACTGCTCGTCCGGCATCAATGCCGTACAGATGGCGGCAGACCGCATCCGTCTGGGTGAGGCTGACGTGGTGATTGCTGCCGGTGCCGAGTCGATGTCGCTGGTGCCGATGATGGGTAATAAGGTATCGCTGAACCCGGAAATCTTTGCCAAAGACGAAAACTTTGCCATCGCCTATGGCATGGGTCTGACTGCAGAAAAAGTGGCCCAGCAATGGGGTGTGTCGCGCGAAGATCAGGATGCCTTTGCTGTCGAATCGCATCGCCGTGCCATCGCCGCCATTGATTCCGGTGCTTTCAAGAGCGAAATCACCCCGCTGGAAGTGACCTATCGTACGCCGAACCTGGAAACAGGCGAAGTCATCAGCAAGACCAAGCTGCTGGATACCGACGAAGGTCCGCGCCGCGAAACCACGCTGGAAGGCTTGGCCAAGCTGAAAACCGTGTTTGATGCCAAGGGCTCGGTGACTGCCGGTAACTCTTCGCAAATGTCCGATGGTGCCGGTGCGGTGATCCTGGTGTCCGAGCGTGTGCTCAAGGAGTTCAACCTGGTGCCGCTGGCGCGCTATGTGACCTTTGCGGTCAAGGGTGTGCCGCCGGAAATCATGGGTATTGGTCCCAAGGAAGCCATCCCGGCCGCTTGCCAGCAGGCTGGCATTACCCAGGATGAGCTGAAGTGGATCGAGCTGAACGAAGCCTTTGCCGCACAGGCCTTGGCCGTGACCCGTGATCTGGAGCTGGATACCAGCAAAATCAATCCGCATGGTGGCGCGATTGCGCTGGGTCATCCGCTGGGTGCTACCGGTGCCATCCGTACCGCTACGCTGGTACATGGCATGCGTAATGCCGGTCAGCAAGGCTATGGCATGGTCACCATGTGTATCGGTACTGGCATGGGTGCTGCCGGCATCATTGAAGTGCTGTAAGGCTGTTGCCTGTTCGTCAAAACGCCCGCGATTGCGGGCGTTTTTGTTTGCTGTGCCTGGTGGCGCTGCAGGTGCAGCAAGGTGGACTGCGTGGCTTCGCCCTCAGTCCACCTTGGACAGGGTGTCGAAATCGCTATTGCAGCAATCCTCAAACTCCTGCTGCGGGTTTTTCAGACGGATCAGGTAGGACTTGCCCTGTGCGGTGAGAATCTGCTCACGTCCGGGCTCGGCCAGCTGTTTGGGCATCAGGAACCAGCGCTGGCTCTTGCGCGAGTTCGGTTGGGTAATGTAAATCGCGGTGACCGGCTGGTCACGATTGCCTGCAGGGTCGCTCAGCGATACCCCGACTGGGCTTTGTCCCAGAATTTCTATGCCGACCTTGGTGCCATTCTGCTGGCGCAGGATGCGGCGAATGGCACCCAGCAGCAAGGGGTGGCTCTCGGTTTTTACCAGTATCAGGCGACCGATAGCCAGTTGTTCCAAACTCTTGCCGACGAAGGTCAGCCCCATGCCGCTGCTGCTGATGTCGTTGACTTTCCACTCCTGGGACGGCGTGTTCTGGTTGTTTTCGATGTCCTGAATCTTGACGGTAAAGGCTGCCCGCTCGAAGCCGATGGTGACCTGGGCGTTCGAGCTGTGCAGCGAGCGCTCGGATTTGCGTAGCGATTTGCCGCCATCATCAGACCAGCGGATGGCCAGTTTTTCGCACAAGGCCAGCCATTCTTCCCGTTCCAGCTTGGCCTCAAGTGCCCTGAGCGAGGCGGGAATGGCACGGTCGAGGTCGAACATCAGGTCGGCCAGGCGGCTGGTCAGATCGCTGGTGGACCAGTAGCGCAGCCATTTGCCGGCCATGCCACGCAGCAATGGCTGTGGGTGCTCCGGCATGCTCAGGTTGATGACGAAGACCGGCTCTTGTGCCGGCGGCTGTTTTTCCAGGCGTATGCCCTGGCTTAGCGGCATCATCATCTGGTCGACCGCGATGATCTCACGGTGCAGCATATTGTCGGTCTGTGCCAGATACAGCATGCAGCCTTGCAATAGCAGCTGTTCGCAGCTGACTTCCACCGAGGAGTCGGGGTACAGCATCAGCGGGGTACGGGCAACCCCGGCATCTTCTGCCTGCATGTAGAAGCGGAAGCCTTGTTGCCAGACCGAGCCTTCCGGTTTCAGATAGCGCAGTGAATTCCAGGCGATCAGCCGCATCTGGTGATGAAGGCCACGCGCGGTGATCAGCCGGATATCGGCTTCCATGGCATTGTTGGGCGAGGCCTGATACAGGCGCAGGCAAATCTGGTAGGCATTGGCCAGTTCGTGCCAGAAGGCCAGAATGGTAGGGAGATAGTTTTTGCTGCCGGGTACTGCGGCCAGAAAGTCCTGGCACAGCTGGTGATGAATGTTGTGGGCCTTGTCGTCGACGTAGACCAGGGTCTTGATGCGCTCCTTCAACGGGATATCGGTATCCGCGTTTATTTTGGAGACGGCCTTGATGATTTCAACCAGGGCAGTAAAGTATTCAGCCTGCGGCAAATCTCTCACCAGCAAGGTCGCCGATTGGGCGATACCGGTTGCCAGGGAGTTTTTTGTGAGCAGGGAACTGACCAGAGATTTAAAATCGAACATTGTGCCTTAAGCTTTATGGGGCTCTATGTTTTGTCGAATGTATGACACTATATCTTACGTCACCGTGCAGCTTAGGTGAAATAGTAAATTTCCGTTTTTTACTGAATATGCATCCTGCTACAAAAAGAATTTTGAAAATTTCGCTGAAACTGCTGATTCTGGTGCTGCCCATCTTGCTCACTGCGCCGCAGGTCCGTGCATTCGAACTGGCTGCGGACGAAGGGGTGGGCGTGGTGCTGGGCGGCGGTGGCGCGCGCGGCTTTGCCCACCTGGGGGTGCTGCGCGAGCTGCAGCGTCTGCATATTCCCATCCGCTGCATTGCCGGTACCAGCGCGGGCGCACTGGTTGGCGGCATGTATGCCAATGGACTGGATCTGGATCAGATGGCAGCCGATTTCCGTGATGCCAACTGGGATCAGATGCTGTCCGGGCGTCTGCCGCGCACAGATATTCCCTATGACAAGAAGCGTGATGATTACAAAAACTATCTCGATGTGACTTTTGGCCTGCAGGACGGGCAGCTGCGGGTGCCGCGCAGTGCCATCAATTCGCAGGAAATCGAGATGTTCATCCGCAAGCTGACCCGCGACCGCCAGTTGGATACCTTCGAAAAACTGCCTATTCCTTTCCGGGCGGTGGCCACTGATCTCGCCAATGGCGAGGCGGTCGTGTTTGACAAGGGGCCGCTGGCCCAGGCCTTGCGCGCAAGCATGGCCGTGCCCGGTCTGTTCGATCTGGTGGAAACCGATGGCCGGCTGCTGGTGGATGGTGGCCTGGCGCGTAACCTGCCGATTCAGGATGCGCGGCAATGCGCGCAGCACCTGATCGTGGTGGATGTCGGCACGCCGCCTTTAAGCAAGGACCAGATCAACAGCCTGTTTGACGTGGTGGCACAGACCTCCAATCTGATGGTCAGCCGTAACGTCAAGGAGCAGATGGCCTTGCTGCAAGCGGATGATGTGCTGATCCGACCCGACCTGAAAGGTTATAGCGCTGCCGATTTCGTGGAAAACCAGGCCATCATTCAGCGTGGCAATGCGGCGGCAATGGCTCAGGAGCAGGCACTGCGCCGCTTTTCGGTGAGTGCCGAGCGTTATGCCGCCTGGCGCGAGCGCTTGAAGCTGCCGCCCTATCCGGTGGTGGATGATATCCAGGTCAAATCCGACAGTCGCTTTGTCAATGTTGATGGGCTGGCCAACAGTGTGGCCGACATGAAGGGCGGGCAGACGGTGAGCGATGTACGCGAAAAGCTGCGCGAGCTGTTTGCTGCTGGTGATTATGATCAGCTGAGTTACGCCATCGACTCCCGTAATGGCCACAACATCATGACCGTGATGCCACTGGAAAAGAATATTGGTCCCAATACCGTCCATTTCGGCCTGAGCCTCAACAGCTCGACACCAGGCGATTCCAACTTCAGCTTTCTGGCCTCCCACCAGCGTAACTGGCTGAACCCGGCGGGTGGCTCGTGGCGGAACGAGATGGTCATCGGCAAGGACAAGCTGTTCAAGACCGAGCTGTACCAGCCCTGGTCGTATGACAGTCCCTTGTTTGCAGCGGCGTCGCTCAGTTATCACCAGCAGCCCTTGTCATTCTACGATGACAATCACATCAAATATGCCGAAGTGAGCAACGATATCACCATGTTCAATGCCGATGTCGGTACGGTGCTGGGGCGTTACGGTGAATTGCGACTTGGGCTGTTTGATTCGCGGGTGGAAAGCTATCTGTCGCTGGGTGACTCCTCTTTGCTGAATGGCACGGTCAATCACAGCTACGCCGGGGTTCGCGGCAAACTGGTGTTCGATCAGTTTGACAATCCACGCTGGCCGCGATCAGGGTATTTCATGAATGCCGTGCTGACTTCGTCCTTGCCGGCCATGGGCAGTTATACCGCCAGCCGTGACTATGATGCAGTGGTGGAAGGGGTGAAAACCTTTGGTGATCTGACCTTCCGGCTGACAGGCAAGGCGCGTGGCATTGTCAATCGCAAGCCGGATGACTACCGGCTGGAGTCGCTGGGCGGCTTCCTCAATCTGACCGGCTATCAGGCTGGCGAGTTGCTGGGCGAGAAGGTGGCCTTGTCACGACTGATGGTGTACTGGCGTGCATCATCGCTGCCATCGGCCTTGGGCAGCGGTCTGTATGCCGGGGTGTCGGGCGAAGTGGGGCGGGTGTGGGGCAATCCCTTCGATGGCCACACAACGCAATGGATTCCCGCCGGTTCGGTGTTTCTAGCGGCTGATACCATTTTTGGCCCATTCTTTCTGGGGGTGGGCAATGCCAAGAATGGCAAACTCAGCGGCTATATTTATCTGGGTGCTGATTATTGAAACCAGGTACTGGAATACAAAACGGCCACCGCTTGGGTGGCCGTTTTGCTATTGCCATCCACGTGGATGACAAGTTTCAGTTTTGCGGAAAGAACAGTCCGGCAAGGGCTGCACCAGGGTCGTCCTGACGCATGAAGGCTTCGCCCACCAGGAAGCTGTGTACCTGATGGCTGCGCATCAGGCGCACGTCATCGGCGCTAAGAATGCCGCTTTCGGTTACCGCGATGCGGCCATTGCTGATGCCGGGCAGCAGCTTGAGCGTGGTGGTCAGGCTGACTTCAAAAGTGCGCAGATTGCGATTGTTGACGCCGATCAGCTCGGTATCCAGCTGCAGTGCCTGTTCCAGTTCTTCTTCATTGTGGACCTCCACCAGCACGGCCATGCCCAGTTCGCGTGACAGGGCTTCGAAATCGCGCATCTGGGCCAGCGGCAGGGCAGCGGCAATCAGCAGGATGCAGTCGCCACCCATGGCGCGGGCTTCATATAGCTGATATTCGTCAACCATGAAATCCTTGCGCAGCACCGGCAAATGGCAGGCGGCGCGGGCAGCTTCCAGATAGGCGGCATCGCCCTGGAAATATTGCTGGTCGGTCAGTACTGACAGGCAGGCTGCACCGGCAGCCGCATAGCTGGCGGCAATGGCTGCCGGGTCGAAGTCGGCACGAATCACACCCTTGCTCGGGCTGGCTTTCTTGATTTCGGCAATTACCGCCGGCTGACCCAATACATGCTTGGCGCGGATGGCGGCGACAAAGTCGCGTTTGTCGGTAGCACGCAGTTCGGCTGCGCGGCGTACTTCGGCCAGCGGGCGGGTTTGCAGGGCAGCGGACACTTCCTGATGCTTGGTGGCGACGATGGTATTGAGGATGTCGGACATTCTGTAAGCCTGTGGTAATGCGTTCAGCCAAAACGGACATCATGCAGAACTGTGCCGGCTTTGGCAATCATGCCGCAGCGGCCTGTCTGTCGGTGCCGTCGAGCTGAGTCGGGTGACGCTAAGGTTTGGCTACCGGATCTGCTTGGCCGCTGCTGTTTTGCAGATAGGGCAGGAAGAAGTCGAGCAGACGCTGTGGCAGCCAGTGGATGTTGCCTGGGAAGCGGCCGCTGACAAAGCCGACATGGCCACCATGCTGCGGAAAGTCCAGCACTACGGCCGGGCTTACATCGGCTGTGGTAGGCAGGGCTGATGCCGGCAAGAAAGGGTCGTTGCGGGCATTCAGTATCAGCGTTGGGCAGCTGATCTGGCGCAGACGTGGCTTGCTGCTGGCGCGTTGCCAGTAATTGAGTGCCGTTCCATAACCATGCAGCGGTGCGGTGACGACATCATCAAATTCGACAAAGGTGCGGGCGCGGCGCACCCGGCTGGCATCGAACAGGCCCGGATGCTGGCGCAGGGTGGCCAGTGCCTTGGGCTTGAGGGTATTCATGAACATGCGGGTATACAGCAGCCTGCCCAAGCCACGGTCAAGCCGGGTGCTGGCGGCGACCAGATCCAGCGGGGCCGAGATCGCGGCTGCGGCACGGGGCAGGGCCGACGGGCCTTCTTCGGCCAGATAGTTCAGCAGCATGCTGCCCCCCAGCGATACCGCAGCGACTGCCATCAGCGGATAGCGCAGTGCCAGCCGCTGCAGTATCCAGCGGATTTCGGCGGCATCGCCGGCGTGGTAGGCGCGTGGCAAGGGATTGTCCATGCCGCCGCAGCCGCGAAAGTGTGGCACCACGCCATGCCAGCCGCGTGCAGCCACCGCCTGCATCAGGGCGCGGGCGTAGTGGCTGTCGCTACTGCCTTCCAGACCATGAAACAGCACGACCAGCGGGCTACCGGGCCGGCCATCGACAAAATCCAGTGCAATGCTGGCCCCGTCCGGGGTCGGCCACTGCTCGCGCCGATAGGGTGGCCGTGGCGTGCGCAGCAGCAGTGCTGGCCAGATGGTTTGGCTGTGGCCGTCTGGCAGCCATGCCGGAGCACGGTAGGACATCAGGCTGAGGCAGGTTTTTGTGCCGACTTGGGGCGGAATGCCTTGACGATCTGCGGCACGGTTTCGACATAAGGGCCGCCGATCAGGTCGAGGCAGTAGGGGACGGCCGCAAAAATGCCGGGTACCAGAGTTTCGCCCTGCTCGCTCTTCAGTCCTTCCAGGGTTTCCTTGATCGCCTTGGGCTGGCCGGGAAGATTGAGAATCAGCGAGCTGTTGCGAATGACGCCGACCTGGCGCGACAGGATGGCCGTCGGCACAAAGCGCAGGCTGATCTGGCGCATTTGTTCGCCGAAGCCGGGCATTTCACGGTCGGCCACTGCCAGGGTGGCATCGGGGGTGACATCGCGCGGAGCCGGACCGGTGCCGCCGGTTGTCAGCACCAGATGACAGCCTTCCTCGTCCACCAAGTGACGCAGCGTGGCTTCAATCTCTGCCTGTTCGTCCGGAATCAGTCGGGTAACCGTGGCGAACGGGCTGGCCAGCGCCTGAGTCAGCCAGTCTTGCAGGGCAGGAATGCCCTGATCCTGGTATACGCCGCTACTGGCGCGATCCGAAACCGAAACCAGGCCTATCTTCAGCATTACTCGTCTTCTCCGTATTCGTTTGCTTGCTCATCTTGCTGGGCTCGCGGTTTGCCCGGCTCGGGGATGGCTTGCTTGATCAGCTGGAACAGCAGGCGGAAGGATTTGGGCGGCTTGTTCTCGGCCTGTTCCTTGCGGGCATTGCGAATCAGCGTGCGCAGCTGTTGCGGATCGGTGCCGGGGAAGTCGTTGATGAAGGCGGCTGACATCTTGTCATCGCTCATCAGGCGTTCACGCCAGCGTTCCAGCAAATGCTGCCAGGCAATGTGCTCGGACGATTCGCCCTTGATCACCAGCAGGTATTGGCGGATCGGTTCTGCGTCGATGTCGCGCATCAGTTTGCCGATGTACTGCAACTGGCGGCGCAGTGCGCCATGGGCGGTAAAGCGTTTGTAGTCCAGAATGGCAGTCAGCAAATCCTCCGGCAGCTGCATTTTCTTCAGCGTATCCTTGGAGAGTTCGACCAGCTCCTTGCCCAGATCCTGCAGCGCGTCCATGTCGCGCTTGCGCTGGGACTTGCTGATCATGCCGTCAGGCAGGCTGTCGTCCTGGTAATCAGTCATCGTTCAAAAGTCTCTACGGTTTTCAAGGCTGGTATGATACCGGAAAAGACGTGTCGCTTCCCGTGCAAACACGTCGGAGGCGGTGGTGGCCGGCTGCACCGCCGCATCGGCAAGGCAAAATACATCATGGTAGATAAGACATTGGCAGACAACACATTCAGTTTCAGCAAAGACGTATTAGCAGGCATCGCCAGTCGTGTACTGGAACTGGCGCAACAGCATGGGGCTTCTGCCGCGGAAACGGATGTTTCCGAAGGCCTGGGACAGACGGTCAGCGTGCGTCTGGGCGAGGTGGAAACCATCGAGTACAACCAGGATAAGGGGGTGTCGGTCACCGTTTACCTGGGCCAAAAAAAGGGCCATGCCAGTACCTCTGATTTTTCCGAAGCCGCTCTGCAGGATACGGTGAAGGCTGCGCTGGATATCGCACGCTTTACGGCCGAGGACGAGTGTTCCGGGCTGGCGGACCGGCAGTTGCTGGCCACCGATTTTCCCGATCTTGACTTGTTCCACCCGTGGAATCTGCCGGTGGAGCAGGCGATCGAGCTGGCGCGCCAGTGTGAAGATGCTGCCAGGGCAGTGGATGCACGCATCCGTAATTCGGAAGGCGCTTCGGTATCCGCACAAGCCAGTCATTTCATCTATGCCAACAGCCATGGTTTTCTGGCGGGTTATCCCGGCAGCCGTCACAGCATTTCTGCGGCAGTCGTCGCGGAAGAGGGCGGCTCGATGCAGCGTGATTACTGGTACTCGGCCGCACGTCATCCGGCTGATCTGGATGATCCGCTCAAGATCGGCCGTATCGCGGGCGAGCGGGCTGTGCGTCGGTTGTCGGCCCGCCGGGTGAAGACCGGACAGTACCCGGTACTATTCGAGGCGCCAGTGGCGGCCTCCTTGCTGGGTCATCTGGTGTCGGCGATCAGTGGTGGTAATTTGTACCGCAAGTCTTCTTTCTTGCTGGATTGCCAGGGGCAGCAGATTTTCCATCCCAATATCACGGTGGATGAAGATCCCTTTGTGCTGCGTGGCATGTCGAGCGGTGCCTTTGATAGTGAAGGGGTGGAAACCTCGGCGCGACGGCTGGTTGATCAGGGGGTATTGCAGGGCTATATGCTGGCCAGTTACTCGGCACGCAAGCTCGGTTTGCAGACAACCGGCAATGCTGGCGGCCCGCATAATCTGCTGGTGCACAGCACGGGCGAGAGCTTTGACGAGTTGTTGCTGCAGGTGGGGACGGGTCTGCTGGTCACCGAACTGCTGGGGCATGGCATCAATACCGTGACCGGCGATTATTCACGCGGCGCGGCCGGCTTCTGGGTGGAAAATGGTGTGATCGCCTATCCGGTGGAGGA
Source organism: Aquitalea palustris (assembly GCF_003693445.1). Taxonomy (GTDB): domain Bacteria; phylum Pseudomonadota; class Gammaproteobacteria; order Burkholderiales; family Chromobacteriaceae; genus Aquitalea; species Aquitalea palustris. The sequence continues at coordinate 34,123 of NZ_RFAR01000116.1, forward strand.
AATCACCATCGCAGGCAATCTGCGTGAAATGTTCCAGCACATGGTGGCGGTCGGTACGGATACCTTGTCACGAGGTGGCAAAGTCATGGGTTCGGTGTTGATCGAGTCGATGACCGTGGCGGGCGAGGACTAAGGCTGGTGTGATGCGGCTGCTTGTCAGAGCAGCCGTTTTCCGGCTATGCCTATAACAACAACTAATGCATCCACAGCGAGGTGCAAGATGGCGGGGAAGAGCAAGATCGGTCTGGTGCTGTCGGGAGGCGGCGCCCGTGCCGCCTATCAGGCGGGTGTATTGCTGGCCATTTCACGTTTGCTGCCGGAGCCGGAACGCAATCCCTTTCCCATTATCTGTGGTACTTCGGCCGGAGCCATCAATGCCGTGGCAGTGGCTGCCGGGGCGGGCAATTATCGCCAGGCGGTGCGCTATCTGGCGCAGATGTGGAAGCAATTGCACATCAATAACGTCTACGATGCCAGCCTAAGTTATTTTCTCAAGACCTTTTTCCATTTTGGCATTTCCATCGCTACGGGTGGCCGCGGCTGGCGTAATCCGCGCAGCTTTCTGGATAATGCGCCATTGCGCGATTTTCTGGCTCGTACCATGCCGCTGGACGGTATTCAGGATTCACTGGAACAGAATGCCCTGCAGGCACTGGCGCTGACGGCATCCTGCTTCAGCACCGGCATGTCGGTGACCTTTTTTGAGGGGCAGTCCAATATCAATGAGTGGTCGCGTCATCAGCGCATGGGTGTGCGCGAGAGAATCTCGCTGGATCATCTGATGGCGACTTCCGCCATTCCGCTGATCTTTCCCTCGACCCAGATCGGCAAGCTGCATTATTGCGATGGTGCCATTCGGCAGATGGCGCCCTTGTCGCCAGCCTTGCATTTGGGGGCGGAAAAGCTGTTTATCGTGGGTTTGAGCAGCCAGCGACCGCAAGGGGTCGAGCGCCGTACGACCGGCCTGGCGCCAAGCCCGGCGCAAATATTCGGCCACCTGCTCAATAGTGTGTTCATCGACAGCATGTCGATGGATATGGAGCGCTTGTTACGGGTGAATCACACGGTGTCATTGCTGGAAGGGCATCAGGAGCTGTGCTCGCAAACCAGCCTCAAGCAAGTGGACATTTTCATGTTGAACCCCAGTAAATCACTGGAAAGCATTGCCTACCAGTATGCACACCAGTTTCCGCCAGTATTGCGCTTCCTGATGAAGGGGGCGGGTGGCACGCGCCAGCGTGGTATGACGCTGGCGACTTATTTGCTGTTTGAGCCGGGATATTGTCGTGCCCTGATTGCGCTTGGTTACAAGGATGCGCTGAATCAGCGCGAAGCCATCAAACAATTTCTGGAACTTTGAGTCTGTAGCAAAATCTCAGAGCTTTCGTATTTCAGCCCAAAACATAAACAAGGGGATGTTGTGAGTATTCGTTTATCGCGCCGACAAGGGTTCTTTCTGGTGGCTGCCGGATGTGCCGCAGCCATGGGCTTTGCCCTGTATTCGCAGTATGTTTTGCTGCTGGAGCCTTGCCCGTTGTGCATTTTCCAGCGCGTTGGTGTTATTACCGTCGGCCTGATTGCTCTGTTGGCAGCCCTGCATAATCCCGGTCGTGGCGGCTATCGCCTGTGGGCCGGGCTTGGTGTGCTGGCTGCACTGGCGGGTGGAGCGGTTTCCGTGCGGCAGCTGTGGTTGCAGAGTTTGCCGGAAGACCAGGTGCCGGCCTGCGGACCTGGGCTGGACTATCTGATGGAAACCTCACCGCTATGGGATGTGCTTTCCAAGGTATTCAAGGGGAGTGGTGAATGTGCCAAAGTGGATTGGACTTTCCTGGGCCAGGCCATGCCGTTCTGGGTGGCAGTATTTTTTGTCGGCGTCATTGCCATGCAGCTTTGGCTGGTCATGCGCAAGGATTGAACTGAGCCATCAACCACAGCCGCTAGTGGTTAAACTGCTGGCGGTGTAATTTGGCGCGACACGATAGAACCCGGCAATGCCGGGTTTTTTGCGTAAATGGCGGATTATTTACACACTCCTGCTGGACTTGCATGCCCCTGTCTATTGGGGTGGGCTGCATGCACATGGTTTTCACGACCATGAGCATCGTATCGCTGGCTGGCTTGGGGGCAGAGGATATCGAATGGGAATGCAAAAAAGCAGCCGATGGCTGCTTTTTTTGATATTGGCGGAGTGGACGGGACTCGAACCCGCGACCCCCGG
>NZ_RFAR01000117.1 GCF_003693445.1 Aquitalea palustris
GGTTCCGCAAACGGGCTATCGCCGGTAGAGTTTGAGAAACAAAATTTCCAACGGCTCAGGAGTATCTAGAGGAGCCGGAGCGATTCAAAGGTAGAGTTGACTGTGTGGTCGATTTTATGCGACGAAGCAAGTCGGGTGCAGTTTAATTACCTCCAGCAAACATATTGGAAAGTTAAATGAAAATAAGCATTGTCATCCCTGCGCATAATGAAGAAAAATATACTAATCGATGCCTTTCATCAATAAATGATCAGGCAATTCCAAAAAATCTGGAAGTTGAAATAATCGTAATTTTAAATAGATGTACAGACAAAACTAAAGAAATTGCGCAAACCTATGGCGCCACTATCTTGTCTAATAACTCAAAAAATATTTCAGCAATAAAAATATAGGGATTGCTCATGCAAAAAGCGAATGGGTGATCACAATTGATGCCGACAGCTGGATGTCGAAGGGTGTGCTAGCCGAAATATACCGGTACGCCAATAATCCAAACGCTCTTGGAGGTGGCATACGAATAAAACCTGAACGATTATCTCTTGGAATAGCTGTTGGTTACGGCATGATGTTGGTCCCCGCATTTTTTCTTGGTTTATCCTTTGGTTTGTATTGGTTTAAAAAATCAGATTTTGATGCTATCGGCGGATTCGATGAAAGACGGCATATTGCAGAAGATGTTGATTTTCTTAGAAGATTAAAGTTGCATGGCCGCAAAACCAGAAGACGACACAAAATCATATCACTTGAATCGGTAACGACATCCTGTAGGAGGTTTGATGAATTTGGAGATTGGCATTTTGTTCGTATTTTTGGCAATCCCTTTCGCATTTATCGAGCCATTTCCGGAGAGGAGCGAGAGTATCTCGATAAAAATTGGTATGAAGTTAAGCGATAGCATGACACCCTCTAGTATTGAGTAGCACGTATCTAAATCAGTTACACATGAAGAAACCGTTCAGCGTAAACTGCACATATCCACATTCATCTATGAGATCGAATGTGGCGAAACCGACTGGAGGGGCTGGTGCACAGAATCATTTCAAGCAACCCTGTACGGTATAGAAAACTGACCAGAGTAATCGGACTACTGTGCTCAACTGTTATGATCCTTACCGTGTGGGTAGGTCAACATGAGCACAACCCCCTATGGAATGGAACTCTTTTGGCTTTCTCTATCCTTGCGCCACTTGTAATTGGCATCAAGCACTACTTCGCTACGAACGATCTCGCGGAGGAGGTCTGGGAAACCAGTCGCGGCCTGCTGGTCAAATATCATGGTCGGAAGGGCTTGATTTCTTGGTCAAGCATCTCGCAGATCAGGGCCCCCTTTGGCTATGAGCCCGACGAAGTCGTACCCATCATTGCGTTGCGCTTGAAACGACCAGGATGCTGGGGACATGAAGTCCGCTTTCTTGCACACTTGGAACAATCTAATGCCGTCGAGTTGGAAAGGGTCGTGACTAGGCTGGCTACTAAAGCGGGCTGCCTGTTTGTAAAGACGTGATCCGGTCCTGCTGTTGGCCAGCGCAACAGCGGCCGCCCAAGTTTATATCTGTATCGATCAGCAAACTGGTCGGCCCAGCTATAGCAACTACCCTGACTGTACGATGATAAGTGTAGGCAAACAGTACCTGACCAAAGAGCGTGTCCGGAATTGTGTGTAAACCAGCCACTCACCACTCATCGATTGAAAGGCAGCTTAGGCCGAAACTACGCCAATCTCTGTCACCTCGTCTTGCTGGGAGCCAGCGATGAAGTCGTTTTAAACCAAGGAATGCAGGGTTTTGGCCAGCAGGTCTAGTTTCGGAAGGTTCGCTGATGAAGCAGGCGTTACCAGATAGTAGCCATACTCACCGCTATGCCACTGGGGAAATGGCATGACTAAGGTGCCCTGGCTCAGCTGATCCTGAAATAATCGTGGGTCTGCCAACGCAATACCGTAACCCTGAGTGGCTGCATTGACTGCCGCGTCCAGGGAATCGAAAAACAGGTGCTGCCCCGGCATGGGGGCCGCCGCATAGGTTTGCCACCAGGATTGCCATTCTTGCTGGCTACCATTGGCGTGGATCAGTCGATAGTGTGCCATGTCCGCTGGCACCTGTAGATCCAACGACAGCTCGGCCCTGCACATCGGGGTGAGTTGCTCGGGAAACAGCTGCGCAGACCTCAGCCCTTCCCATTGCCCGTTACCGCGCGCAATCATGGCATCAAAATCGCCACTGCCGAACTCAGGACGATCAATCACCTTGGTGCTGATTTCCAGCAGGATACCTGACAAGCACTGCTGGATGACGTACAGCCGGGGCAGGAACCAGCGCAAGGCGAAGGTGGAAGGCAAACGTAGCCGGATACGGTCAGGCTGCAGCTGGGAGTCGCAGGAAAAACTACTCAAGTCACCCAGCGTTTTGCTCGCCACGGCATACAGGCGCTCGGCATAAGGAGTCATGCTCATGCCGCTGGGTGTGCGATGGAATAGCACCTGCTGATAAAACTGTTCCAGCTGTTGAATCTGTCGACTAACCGCCCCCTGGGTACGGCATAGCTGCCGAGCAGCTCGGGTGAGGCTTCCCAGACTCGCTACCGCGACAAAGGCTTGCAAGCCCATCATGGACGGCAAAGGCCGGGTCAAGATAGCAAGGGGGTATGCATCCTTTGCATCCCCCTGTTCAAAATTAGTCGATATACCGCTCACGATCATCCTTGCTAAGGTCTGGCTTCCAAGCAGAAATAGGTGAAACCGATGTCTGATGCAGAAGCAAACAAATTTTCCGGGATACTGAAAGAGTACCTGCACCAACTTGAACAGGGCAATGTAGACGGCGTTGTGTCCTTATTTTCCACCGATGCCCGCATCTACTCGCCCTTGCTGGGCTGGGTGACTCCCCGGCCATTTTATTCAAAACTGGCCGATGCATCCGGCAATAGCAGTATTACCTTGCTGGATATTTTCCAGAGCACACAAGGCAATCGCACTGCAAACGCCTATTTCCGCTATGACTGGGTACTACGAGATGGCAGCAAGGTCCGTTTCGATTGCGTCGATGTCTTTGACTTTAATGCGCAAGGCCTGATTGAGAAGTTGGTCATTATTTACGATACACATCAGATCCGCGCTGACTTGGGAGACCGGTTTGTATAGTGTGAATTCCAGATCTGGTTCGCAAACGTTGCAAGTAGCGTAGCCAAAGAAGTCAGGATAGTCAGCACAAAAGACTGGCTGCTTCATTCAGCGAAGCAGCCAGTTTTCGCAATCACCGTAAACGGCAGCTCTGGCCGACCAGCTGCCTTCACACTTAGAGCAGTGGCAGGCCGTCGGCCAAGGCGGTCATTAATGGCAATGTGATAGCATGGCTGCTATCAGCCAGAAGCTCACAGCGAGTGTTGCTAATCTAATCGAATAGTCTGAATGTGAAGCGGAAGTTGGTTAAAACGCTTCCCCGCTATTCGTAACGCGCTGACTGATAACAATCTTCAATAGCCTCAATGGCCACGGCGACTCCATTCTCTTTAGAAATGGACTCACCAAGTGCCTTTGCTCGATGAGCCTGGTCAGGGTTCGCAAGCGTCTTTGTGATCGCGCTGCTTAGCTTCGACGAATTTAGCCCCTTTCGTTGCAGTGTGGGTCCAGCGACACCTAATCGCTCTAATTCTTCTCCCCAAAAAAACTGGTCTGAAACGTGCGCAACAATAATCGCCGGACGGCCTGCTCTGAGCGCTGACTGCGTAGTACCAGCCCCCCCATGATGAACGATGACCGAACAACACGGAAAAAGTTGTCGATAATCTGCCCACGCAAATGCAAGGAAGTGCCTATCGTTCGGTACTAGATGAAGCAATGCCTCAGGCAATTGGATAACGGCTCTCTTGCCAAGTTGTCGTACTGCATCTAACCAAATCTGCACAGTCTCCTTTGCATATTCAATCGCACTCGCGAGCATCATGCTGCCAAAGCCGATGAAGATAGGCGGCTCTCCATCGTGGACAAATGTTTTCAATGGCACAGGGAGTGGTAGTTCTAAGGTCGGCTTCACTGCATTGATGAATCCAGTTACAACGTGCTGACTCGGCCAATCGCTAGGCCTCTGACAAATTGACGGGCTCACTGCCAGGAGGTTAAGTCGTTTACTCGTCCACGCTTCAGACATGGTGTCGTTTACTGGCGGTAATCCAGCGCGCTGGCGCTGCCCGTTGTAGCGAGGCAAGAAAACCCTGTTAACAATCGCTCCTGCAAGTCGCCATCCCAAGGCATAGGACCATGTGCCCCAATCCGGCAAGCCGGGGGCTTGGTGTGTTCGAGTTGGGACACAATTGTGGACGATTGCGAGTGTAACGGCCGGCTTACCCGCCAGTTCCGCAGCAATTTGCAACGGATATGCAAAGAAGTGGCCAACCACAATGTCACTGCTTACTACCAAATCAGTCGCGGCCGTAAGCATCTTCTCTGCGACGGGGTCGTAGCCATATCGTAGGACCAGCTCAACCTGCTTTAATGGATTACCAATCTGGATAATCCTTCGCCATATGTCATCGAGGTCAGAACCATCTGCTGGTAACGGCATAGGCACGCTAACGAGTTCAAATCCCGCTTCTCTTGCGTGCTGAGTGTAATCACGACCGACGTTATCAGTAACGACCAAGGTCACGATATGCCCTTTTTCGACCAGACCGGTGGCTAGAGCAAGAAAAGGCGCGATGTCGCCCTCGCTCCCCCAGGCTTGAAGACCTATTTTCATGTTGTGCCTCGCTTGACTTCTGCACCATCAAGGAAAAGGGAAAGCATTTCTGCAAAGAACATTTCGGGTCCTGGTTCCTCGCTCGCAAGCCATCTCAGTGTCGCAGCCAGATACATGTGCCGCAGGTAGTGCGCCAACATTTCAAGGTCGTTTTTATCGTCAGCATTCGACGCCGGGCATTCAATGAGGGCTACGAAAAAAGCTTGTAAGGGGTGTACCTCATGGGAATGGGCGAGGGACTGCCGAATGCCATGCAAGACGACCGGCAAGAGTAGCGTCTTCTTAGGGGCGGCCCATTTTGCAAACACATCGAACACATAGGCTAAGCGTTCGCGCCGACCAGAGATTTTTGTAGCGCGCCCTAGTAGCTCTAACGCGCCAGCAGAAAATTCGTCAGCGAAGCAGGCATCGAGAATAGCTGCCTTATCGTCGAAATGGTTGTAAAGACTCGTGCGTGAAACCGCTGCCGCAAGAGCAATCTCTTCCATCGATACAGCATCATACGACCCGCCGGTCAGCAGCGGAAATGCGGCCAACATGATTTTCTGTCGCGTAGCTTCGACTTGCTTTACGCGTTTTCGACCTTCCATGGACATATCACCAATCATTTAACTTGAACATTGTATAAGTTAAATGATTGGGCTCGCAATACGCAGGTAGCATATGGTTTTGCTTCTCTGTACTAGCCGCCAACGACTGCTCACGGTCGATAGTGGTCATTGGCGTAAACTTGAGCCAATGACCGCTAAGGCCGAACTACCGACGCGACACCGCGTGTTAATTTCACCATCGAGAGTGCATCAGGGCATTGACTGGTGTGCTTGTTGCCGCGACAGTCGAGGAATATGCTTTATGGATTCAAGACTGATGACGTGATCGGAGGCCAGTGAGTGGTACTGATACACAACGATCTAGACAAGAAGGTCTCACCGGTTGTGGCATTCATTGCCGGAATAGCAATGGGATTGTGTGGTGTAGCCTTTGGTGCAGCGGCTCTCTGTCTGCTTTACCTCGAAGTTCACGAAAAACTACCGTTTGAGCTTAATCTGGCACTGCTGTCATTTGCTTTAATGGCTGTTTTTTGCCTGCGCTCTGCATGGCGCTTGCTGATGAGCAAGGGGCAAGGAAACATTATTGGCTGGTTTGGGAAAGTATGCGTTGGTGTCCTTCTGCTCACTGCTAGCGGGATATACGCATTTGCTCCAGATCTTCGAGCCCACAGTCATGGCCGCTCACTTCTTAGCAGTGCATTCGGTACTGCTGTGGTATTTTTTCTGACAGGTACCGCTGCCATTAAGCTTGGTTTGAAGCAGCGTAGAAAAGGGCTGGGCTATCTGGAGCCTGGAGATCAAACCCCCATCCCTGCAGCAACAATCAAGCAGCCATCAGATCTGCCACCTACTGCCTGATGGCTGATGGCTGATGGCTGATGGCTGATTATCTAATCCCCTCCCCTTGGCTTACCAGGCAACCTCAACGCCTGCGGTATTAATCAACCGCTGTAATACCCAACCCTTTCCTCCGTTTTCTCTTCTCATGTGCTGCGCCCAATACCGCTCATGAAGCGCATGCCCGAAGATGTTACGGCCCTGGCCAACCTGTTGACGGTAGTCGGTAACCAGGTCAGCTTTGCCGATGCCCAGTCGCTAACGGCTACTCAGCTGCTGCTGGCTTGTACCAGGCCGGGAATCGGCGATCCGACCACCGGTTTCTTGGCTGCATACACCACGGCGAAGGACTGATCGATATCAAGCCATTGCGCCAGATAGCGCCAACCAGCCTGGTCAACTTCAACAGCTCAGGCACTACCCCGGCTATCAGCTGAGGATATTAACGTTGCCAGTATTACCAAAGCCACCACTGGACATGACCGGGTTAATTTTGCGACCCGGATGGCCAATATAAACTTGTAGTGACTGGCTCACCGACGAGTGCCGGGTTGACCGACGCCAGCGGCATCTTGCGGGTACGCGGAAGGGGATGACTGAGGACTATGTGGAGATTGTTACTGGACCTGGCGGCGCAACTTCACTATCCGACTACGACACCATCAGCGTGATGA
>NZ_RFAR01000118.1 GCF_003693445.1 Aquitalea palustris
TGCGCACTTCGTCGGCCACCACGGCAAAGCCGCGGCCCTGCTCGCCAGCGCGGGCGGCCTCGATGGCGGCGTTGAGCGCCAGCAGATTGGTCTGGTCGGCGATATCGCGTATCACCTCGGTAATGCCGGAAATCTGCTGCGAGCGCTGCTCCAGTGCCGCCAGCATGCTTTCCAGCGAGCGAACCGACTGCACCGTGCTTTCCATGCCATCAGCCAGCTGCAGCATGCCCTGCGCGCCGGACTCCAGCCCGCTGCCGGTGGCGCTGGCCAGCTGGTCGGCCGCCCGCGCATTGTCGGCGATATGGGCGATGCTGACGGTAATCTGCTCCAGCGTGGCGGCATTGGACGAAGACATGTCGGAAATGCTGCGTGCGCTGTCTGCCACGCCCTGCACCTGGGAAGACACCTGGCCGACACCCGCCACCACCCCGCCGGCATTGTCGCGCAGGCCACGGAACAGCGTGGCCAGTTGCGTCACGAACTGGTTGAAGGCGCGGGCGGTGGCGGCGATTTCGTCCTGCCCGCCCTCCTGCAGCCGCAGGGTGAGATCGCCCTCACCGTGGGCAATGTCTTCCATGGCATTTTTCAAGGCCACCAGTCCGCCCAGCATGCGGCCCAGCAGCACCCCGACCAGTGGAATCAGCAAGGCAAACACCAGCACGCTCAAGCCGGCCACGGTCAGCAGCAGGGTATTGAGCGGTGCCAGGATGGCATCCTTGTGCGTGGCCAGCCCGATCAGCCAGTCGCTGTCCGGAATGCGCTGCACGGAGAGCAGCATGTCCTGATCGCCCATGCGTACCTGTTGCAGGCTGTCCGAACCCGCCAGCTCGGCCAGCTTGTCGGCGGTCAGCTCGGGGGCCAGCTGGCTGATGGGCTTGAGGGTGAGTCCCGCCTGCGGATGCGCCAGCACCTTGCCCTTGCTGTCGGCGATGAAGGCATAGCCATCGCCGCGAATCTGCAGCGACAGCACCGACTTGACCAGGCTATCGACAAAGACATCGCCACCGGCCACGCCAACCGGGCTGCCGCCATGGCTGATCGGAGCGGCCACGGTAATGGTGAGCTTCTTGCTGGCTTCATCGACATAGGGCTCGGTCACGATGGGCTTGCCGGCGGCCATGGCCTGCTTATACCAGTCGCGCTCGGTCACCTTGTAGTCGGCCGGGGCAGACCAGTCATCGGAAAACAGCGAGTGGCCATCGGCAAAGCCGGCGTAATTCACATTGAAACCCGCCTTGGCGCCCACCTTGAGAAAACGCAGGGCATCCGCCTCGCCCGCCACGCTGGCCTGGGCGGCGATTTCCTGTTTCTTTTCATCCAGCCAGGTTTTCACCACACTGCTCTGCCCCTTGAGCGCAGAGTCGAATTCGTGATTCAGCCCGCTGAGAATTTCTCCGCGCATCTGGATGAACACAATCAGCACCAGCACCAGGCCAAACAAGGCCATCAGCAAGGCATTGAAGGCAATCAGCTTGCTTCGCAAGGATTTCATGTTTCCCCCTCGGTTGGTTAAGAGCCGCTCACAAAACCTTGTAGCTAACCCGGCCAAGGCGCGCCGCCGCTGACAGTACAGGGTGCAGGGCAAGGCGGCGCAACGCTGGAGCGGGGGTTTTGTTATCCGGTCTAAGGGTCGAATTGTTTCAGCTCACCGTTAAAATCTCGTTCAGCCATGCGACATTTTGGCGGCAAGCACGCATGGCAATCATTAAATTATGAAAATCTAATTTACAGTTTGATCCAGCACAGCAAAGCAGCTGACCAGGGACCAACACGGGTACTGAACAATGAGAAAACAAGGCGGCACGGATCCCTGCCCCAGCAGGGCAAGCCGGCGACAAGACAGCGGGGGCGGCCAGATGGCAACGCGGGGAAGGCGGGAAGCAGGGCGACAGGCAAAAAAAATCCCCTGAGGGTTCTCAGGGGCCAACACGAGGAAGAAACATCTGGCTGGGGTTACCAGCTTGATGCTTCGAGGGGCTAACACCACAAAAGGCCTTGCGGCCTTCAGTGCGATGCACAATTTAGCGCAAAAGCTCTATTCTGTCCATTCAATTCAGCGGCTTAGAGCCGCTAACAAAACCCCCGCGCCTGCCTTGCGCCTCCTTGCCGTACTCTTTGTACGGTCTGCGTCGGCGCGCCTTGGCCCGGGTTCTCTACGCGCTTTTGTCAGCCGCTCTTAGCGCTCATGCCCACTGGTAATCCTTGAACATTTCACGCAATTTCATCTTCTGCAGCTTGCCGGTGGCGGTATGCGGCAGCTCGTCCAGGAACACCACGTCATCCGGCGTCCACCACTTGGCAATCTTGCCTTCGTAAAAGCCGATCAGCTCTTCGCGGGTGGCACTGGCACCGGGCTTGAGCACCACCACCATCAAGGGGCGTTCGTCCCACTTGGGATGCAGCACGCCAATAGCGGCGGCTTCGGCCACTGCCGGATGACCTACCAGGATGTTTTCCAGTTCGATGGAGCTGATCCACTCGCCGCCGGACTTGATCACGTCCTTGGTGCGGTCGGTGATCTTCATATAGCCATCGCGGTCAATGGTGACCACGTCGCCGGTATTGAACCAGCCATCCTCGGTATGCGAGTCGTCCAGTTCGCGCTTGAAGTAGCGCGACAGCACCCAGGAACCCTTGACCTGCAGATTGCCAAAGGCCACACCGTCATTGGGCAGCGGCTTGCCTTCGTCGTCGACAATGCGGATGGCCACGCCGTAAATCGGCCGGCCCTGCTTGGTTTGCAAGCCGCGCAGTGTCGGGGTGTCACAGCCCTTGTGCTTGAACTTGGGCGTGCTGGTGGTGCCGCAGGGCGACAGCTCGGTCATGCCCCACAGTTGGCGCAGTTCGGCGCCGTGTTCGGCCAGTTGGTCGACCATGCTTTCCGGTGCGGCCGAACCGCCAACGATGACGCGCTTGAGGCTGTGGATTTTCAGGTGATTTTTCTGACAATGCTGCAACAGCATCATCCAGATGGTGGGCACGCCGGCGGCCATGGTGACGCCTTCGGTCTCGATCAGCTCGTACAGGTTGACGCCATCCATCTTGGGGCCGGGCAACACCAGCTTGGCCCCGTTCATGGTGCAGCTGTAGGGCAGGCCCCAGCCATTGACGTGGAACATCGGCACCACCGGCATGATGGCGCCCTGGGCCGAGATATCCAGGCTGTCCGGCAGTGAGCTGGCAAAGGCATGCAGCACGGTGGAGCGGTGCGAATACAGCACGCCCTTGGGGTTGCCGGTAGTACCCGAGGTGTAGCACAGGCTGGAGGCGGTGTTTTCGTCGAAATGCGGCCACTGGTATTGGTCGCTGTGGCTGTTGACCAGGTCTTCGTAGCACAAGAGGTTGTCCAGCGTGGACTCGCGCGGCATGTGGGCGCGGTCGGTCAGCAAGACAAAATGCTGCACGGTGGTGAGTTCGGCGGCGATCTGCTCGACGACGGGCAGAAAGCTCAAATCGAACATCAGCACCTTGTCTTCGCCGTGATTGATGATGTAGCTGATCTGCTCGGCAAACAGGCGCGGGTTGACGGTATGGCAGATGGCGCCGGAGCCGGAGGTGGCAAAGTAGATTTCGTAGTGGCGGTAGCCATTCCAGGCCAGGGTGCCCACGGTATCGCCGTGCTGCACGCCAAGGCCGGCCAGGGCATTGGCCAGTTGCCGGGTGCGGCGAGCGGCTTCGCGGTAGGTATAGCGGTGAATCGGGCCTTCCACGGTACGCGACACGATTTCACTATCGCCATGGTAGGTTTCGGCATGTTGCAGCAGGGCGGAGATCAGCAGCGGCTGTTCCATCATTTGTCCACGCATCTTGTTTCCCCTCTATTGTCGTGGTTTGGAATGCATCAAAAGACCATAGGCATTCTGGGGCATTTGCTCCAATCATATTTTCTGATGCCATCCGGAAAGACCTGCTGATGAAAACAGAGGTTTACAGGGGGAGAGACAGGAAGTTTCCTAGCGCTTGCTTGGCAAGAAAGAGGACAAAGCACTGCTGTAGCAGGGCTAGGGCGGGCAAGCCGGCGCCACGCTGCGCGCAAGCCGCCTCGCCACTGCAAAGCCGGACGGCAAGCAGCTTGCCAGTTGGCCAGCCACAGTACTGTGCTGGCAATACAACAGCTGATGCGTTTTAGCTTTTTACCGGACGCTTGGCCAGCATGCGTTGCAGGGTACGACGGTGCATGCCCATGGAGCGGGCCGTGGCGGAAATATTGCCATCATGCTCGTTCAGCACCCGTTGCAGGTGCTCCCAGGTGACCCGGCGCAAGGACATCGGCTGCGGTGACAGCGGCAGCTCCGGATTGGCCATCACCTGCTGGCAGGCCGCCAGGATGTCATCCACGCCCGCTGGCTTGGCCAGGTATTGCACCGCGCCCAGCTTGGTCGCTTCCACTGCGGTGGCGATGCTGGCATAGCCGGTGAGCACCACCACGGCAGCATGCGGGTAGCGCTGCCGTAATTCGGGCAACAGCCGCAGGCCGCTTTCGCCTTCCAGATTCAGGTCCAGCAGGATGCGCAGCGGTGGCTCATCTCGCGCTTGCAGCGCGGCTTGGCCATCGGCAGCGCACTCCACACGAAAGCCCCGCCGCGTCAGCGAACGCGCCAGCACCGTGACAAAAGCCTGGTCGTCATCGACCAGCAGGAAATCCAGCGCCATTTCACTCCTCCTGTGGCAAGGGCAGCCGCACGCAGGCGTGTACGCCCCCCTCGGCACGGTTATCCAGGGTCAGCGTTCCACCCAGTCGCGCCAGCGTGGCATGGCTGAGCATCACCCCCAGCCCCATGCCGGCCGGCTTGTCCGAATCCAGCGGTGCCAGGCCGGCGCGTTGCAATTGCTGGGCGCTGAGGCAGCCTTCGCGATTGATGATGTCCAGCTGCAACTGACCGTCCAGCAAGGACGCAGTAACCGTCAGCTCGCCGCCACCAGCCTCGGCCGCATTGTTGATCAGATTGAAAAAGGCCGGCCAGAAGGCAGCATCCAGCCGTACCTGCGGGTCCGCACCGGCCGGAGCCTGCCAGTCCAGCCGCACATCCGGCCGCAGGCTGCGCCAACCGGACAGCTGCTGTGCCAGGGTGGCAAACAGCGCAATGGCGGCCCCCTGTGGCTGAATGCCCTGCTTCAGCCGTGCCAGTGCCTGGGCACAACTGCCCAGCTGCGCCTGCATCAGTTGCAGGTCCTCGCGCAGCGGCTGATCGGCGGCATGCTGCAACAGCATGTCTTCCACCAGCAGGGTCAGGGTATTGATGGGGGTGGACAGCGAATGCGCCGCGCCGGCCGCCTGCATGCCCACCGCCAGCAGTTGTTCATCGCGCAACTGGGTTTCCCGCGCCGCAGCCAGCGCCGCCTCACGCGCCGCCAGCTGGCGGGCCAGCCAGGACACAAAGCTGGTAATCAGCAGCGCCGACAGGGCAAAGGTCAGCCACATGCCCACCAGATGCAGGGAAAAGGCATACGCGGCATCGCTGCCCTGCAAAGGCCAGGGCAGATGCCAGCCAAACAGCGCGGCATAGGCCAGCATGCTGAGCAAGGACAGGCCCCAGGCAAACAGGCCGGGCGACAGCAGGGCGGCAAACAGTACCGGCGGCAAATACAGCGAGGCCAGCGGATTGGCCGCACCTCCGCTGAACGCCATGCACTCGGTCAGGGCCAGCAAGTCGGCCAGCAAGCCCAGCCGCAACAGGGGCAGGGCCGGGCTACCCTGGCGCAAGCGCTGGCTGAGTACTCCGTTGAACAAGGCCAGTGTGGCCAGCGCCTGCAACAGCAGCAGCCAGGGCAGCGCCAGGCCGGACAGTGCGCACAGCAGCAACAACAGACCACCGGCGGCCAGCATCAGCCAGCGCAGACGGGCGATCAGGCGCACCGCATCCGGCAGATCAGCTACCAGGCGAGAAGAAGAGGAAAACAGTTGGGCCAGCATGGCCGACACTTTAGCATCCCGCAGCGCCGATGGTGACTGCGACATAATGCCGCACGCCATGGCCGGCTGCGGGATCGGACCGTCCCCCTCACCACGGTGGCGAACCGCGACAGCAGCACCCTGCTCGTCGCCGCCCGGCCAGTCTGCTAGTCTTGCAACACTTTTTGTCGAACTGAGCCGGATGAAACATTTGAAACTCGCAGGCTGCGGCCTGATCCTGTTTATCGCGCTGGGGCCACTGGTAGGCTTGCTGGCCAGCGGGGTCATCCCCATGCTGGCCTACATCATCGGTGCCATGCCGGCCGCGCTGGCCGGCATGCTGCTGGTGCTGCTGCGCCTGTCGCTGGATGCCGGCATCAGCCGCTGGCAGCAAAACTGGCCGCGCTGGCGCCTGCTGGCGCTGGCTGCCCTGCCAGGCGCCCTCATCGGCGGCGTCGTCACCGTGTATTACAGCCGCTGGCTGCAACCGGCTTTGTACGACCCGCTGTTCAACTATTATGTCGGGGCCGTGGCGGGCGGGGTATGCAATGCCTTGTTCTGGCAATTGCGCAGCCAGGCCGAGCCAGAAGGCTGATCCACCGCACCCGGCAAGGGGCGATGGCCAAAAGAAAGCCCGCCGGGTCGGGGCGGGCTGCAACTCTTGGATGTACCGGGCAAAACCTTGGGCAACCCGGCTAACACTGACTCAGCCTACGCCATGCTGCTGTGGCCGCCAATGCGACAGATTGTCGCAGGCAACCACTTACTCAGGCCACATGCAGGCTAACCTGCAAGCCGCCCTCGGGGCGATTGGCCAGTTGCAGGCGCAGGCCGTGCAGGCTGGCAATGCGCTCGACAATGGACAAACCCAGCCCGCTGCCCGGCATATCCTGCCCGGGCGGACGGAAAAAGCGCTCATGCACCCGCGCCAGCCACTCCGGCGCAATACCCGGCCCGTTATCCCGCACCACAATGCCAGTCGCCGCCGCCTGCAGCTCGATACAGGCAGCAGCCGGGCAATAGCGCACGGCATTGTCCAAGAGATTGCGCAACATCAGGGTGAGCAAGGTGGCATCACCCGTCAGCGGCAAGACCTGTGCCGGACTGTCCTGCCAGTTCAACTGCAGTTGCATGTTTTTGTCGGCAGCTGCTGCGGCCACATCGGCCATGGCATCGCGGCATACCACGGCCCAATCCACCGGCTGCGCCGCAGGCAAGCCCTGCAGCGGGTCCAGCCGCGACAGCGCCAGCAATTGCTCCACCAGCCGCGTGGCACGGCCAATGCCCTGCTGCAGCAGCGCTAACGCATGCTGACGGCCGGCTTCGTCCGGCATCAGCGCCATCACCTCGGCCTGCACCTGCAAGGCGGCCAGCGGCGTGCGCAACTCATGCGCGGCATCAGCGGTAAAGCGGCGTTCGTGCTCCATGGCCTCGGCAATCCGCGCCAGCAGTGCATTCAGTGCACGCACCATGGGCAGCACCTCGCCCGGTACATTCTCCGGCAACGGGCTGCGCTCCTGCGGGCTGCGCCCGGCCAGATTGTCCGCCAGCAGCTGCAAGGGGCGCAGGCCCTGGCGCACCGCCCACAGAATCAGCAGCAGCAAGACCGGCAAACCCAGCAACCACGGCAGCAGCTGGCCCTGTATCACCTTGAGCACCACCTCGTGCCGCAGCTTCTGCCGCTGGCCCACCGCCACCAGTCGCGAGCCATCCGGTGCCGGCAGATAGAACAAGCGCCACTCGTCCGTGTCATCCTGGCCGCTGACCGTATAAAAACCGCGCCGGGCAGCATCAAAGCTGAAATGGCGCCCCTTGCCGTCACTCAGCAGCAAATCCCCGGCTTCATTCCATACCGCTACGCCGATGTCGTCGTCTTCCATCTCGCCACGGTCGCCGCCGCGAATCAGTTTTTTGGTCTTGGGCAAGACCGGCAGTGGGTCGTCACCGCGCTCGCCCATGTTGACGCTGAGCAATTGCCGGGCAAACAGGGTGAGCTGGGTGTCGTACAACTCGTCGACTTCGTGATGGGCTTCATAGGCTGCCACCGCCGTGGACACCAGCCAGATCAGCGGCACGGTAATCAGCAGCAGCACCGCCAGCCGGCGCTGCAGGGTTGGCCGCTGCCTCATTGCGGCTCGCCCAGTGCGTAGCCAACACCGCGCTGGGTGCGGATAAAGCCAGCCCCCAGTTTTTTGCGCAGGTGATGGACATACACCTCCACCGCATTGCTTTCCAGCTCCTGCCCCCAGCCGTAAAGCTTTTCTTCGATCAGCTCGCGCGACAACACCCGGCCCTTGCTCGACAGCAGCAGTTCCAGCAAGGCCAGCTCACGCGCAGTCAGTTCCAGAGCCTTGTCATCCAGCCAGGCCGTGCGGGCCACCGGATCAAAGCTCACCGCGCCATGCACCAGCCGGCTCACACTCTGGCCATGGCGCCGCCGAATCAACGCCCGCAAGCGTGCGGCCACTTCGCTCAAGGCAAACGGCTTGACCAGATAATCATCCGCGCCGGCATCCAGCCCTTGCAGGCGCTCATCCAGCGTATCGCGCGCAGTCAGCACCAGTACCGGCACATCCTGCCCGGCCTGACGCCAGGCGGCGAGGATGTCCATGCCATCCATGCCGGGCAGGCCCAGGTCCAGCACCACCGCATCAAATGGGGCCGCCGCCAGCGCAGCCAGCCCTTCCCGCCCCTGGCGAAACCAGTCCACCACAAAGCCCAGCTGGCCCAGCCCCATTTTCAGGCCGTCACCAATCAGCGGATCATCCTCCACCACCAATATGCGCATGTTTATTTCCTTGTTTCGCATGCCGGCCTGACCTGCTGCTCGCCATGCTGCGGCATGGGTTTGATGCCAGTCACCATGGCCTTGATCAGATTAATACCTCCCAACCGGCTCATCACCAGTGCCGCCAGTACATGCAGGCCGACACTGCCGATCAGGATATTGGCCAGCGCGCCGTGCAGTGCCTGCATGCCATCGTCCCCCCAGAAAGCGTCGGTGCCCAGCAGGTAGCCGGTGACAGCCAATCCCAGCACCAGCGCCATCAGCCACAACATCATCAAGGCGCCCAGCGGATTATGCCCGGCATGGGCATCCAGCCGCCCCTGGCGCAGGTCTTGCCAGTGTGCCCGCAAGCGGCGCGGCGTAGGAAAGAAATCAGCAAAGCGGGCAGGCCTGCTGCCGACAAAGCCCCACACCACCCGCGACAGCACCAGCACCGCAGCCAGATAGCCAGCCCAGCGGTGCGGGCCTTCGCCATCTTCCAGCACAAAATAATTGCCCAGCACACAGGCCGCCAGCGTCCAGTGAAATACCCGGACAAAACGGTCCCACACCTTGATTCCCTGGGTATTGTCAGCCATCAATCGACTCCCCTTCAGCAAAAGGACAGGCCGGCGCCAGCGGCAACCGGCCCTCCGGAACCGGGTAGGCCACCCGGCAGCAGCTTATTGCTGTACTTCGCTCTTCACCGGCTTGCCGGTCTTGGTGTCGAAGTAGATCTCCACCTTCTTGTCATTCTTGTTCTTGCCATAGATTTCATAGCACTGGCCGCTCACCTTGAACTTGTCGATCTTGTAGCCCTGGCCTTCCAGCTGTTTCTTGAAATCTTCCTGCTTGATCCACTCGCTCTTGGGGTGAGTTTCACACTTGGCAGAAGCAAATACGGCAGGAGCGGCGAAGGCAGCACACAGGGCAGTCAGCAGCAGTTTGTTCATTTCTCGAATCTCCAGGATTAAACCGGTTCATTCCGGCGACAAGGCCCATTAGAGCGCGTCTCGCTTAAATGCCGCTTAAACAGCCGATCTCTGGCACGGCGTCATCCGCGCGTCACCAAAGCCACATCGCGCTGTCATCTGCACCATGCAGCATGGCGCGGTACACCACGGCAGAACGGACCCGACATGCAGCCCGACACCGCCTCCACCAGCAGCCGCCACTACCGCGCCATCTGGATTTCCGATGTACATCTGGGCACCTCCGGCTGTCGCGCCGACCATCTGCTCGACTTCCTCAAGCACAACGAATCCGACTACCTCTATCTGGTAGGCGATATCGTCGACGGCTGGCAGCTGAAAAAATCCTGGTACTGGAAGCAAAGCCACAACGATGTGGTGCAAAAAGTGCTGCGCAAGGCGCGCAAGGGATGCCAGGTGGTGTATGTGCCGGGCAATCACGACGAGGCCGCCCGCCACTATGTGGGGCTGGATTTCGGCGGCATCGCCATCCGCCGCGAGGCCGAACACACCACGGCAGATGGCAAGCGCCTGCTCATCATCCATGGCGATGAATTCGATGGCGTCATCCAGCACATCAAATGGCTGGCCTATGTAGGCGACTCGCTCTACACCGTCATTCTGGAACTGAACCGCGGCTTCAACTGGCTGCGCAAGCAGCTGGGCATGCCGTACTGGTCGCTGTCGCAATACCTCAAGCACAAGGTAAAAAACGCGGTCAACTTCATCAGCGACTTCGAAAAAATCCTTGCCGGCGAAGCCCGCCGCCGCGCCTACGACGGCGTGATTTGCGGCCACATCCACAAGGCCGAAGTGCGGGATATCGACGGCATCCTGTACGGCAACAGCGGCGACTGGGTGGAAAGCCTGTCTGCCCTGGTGGAACACGCCGATGGCCGGCTGGAAGTGGTGTACTGGACCGAATTGCAATCCGCCCCCGAACCCACCCGCCGCAAAAACAAGCAAAGCGCCGGCGTGACACCGCCCCCCGCCGGCCAGGCAGCCGCCACCCAACCCGCCTGGCTGCCGCAACCGGCCACACCGGCCATGCTGACGCAGGCAGACACCACTGCCCAACTGTCCGACCCCACCCAGGAGACACCATGCGCATCCTGATCGTCACTGACGCCTGGAAACCGCAAGTCAACGGCGTAGTCCGTACCCTCACCGAAACCAGCCGCGAGCTGACCCAGTTCGGCCACCAGGTGGACATGATCACGCCGCTGGAATTCAAGACCCTGCCCTGCCCCACCTATCCCGACATCCGCCTGTCCATCCTGCCCTACCGCCAGGTAGCACGACGGATTGCCGAACTGGCGCCGCACGCCATCCATATCGCCACTGAAGGCCCGCTGGGACTGGCGGCACGCCGCTACTGCCTGCGCCACAAACTTGCCTTCACCACCGCTTATCACACGCGCTTTCCGGAATACATCGCCGCCCGCACCCGCCTGCCGCTGTCCATCAGCTATGCCTGGATGCGCCATTTCCACAATGCCGGCGCCGCCACCATGGTGCCCACCCAGTCCATTGCCGACGACCTGCGCGCCCGCGGTTTTACCAAGGTGGTGTTATGGAGTCGCGGCGTGGATACCAACTTGTTCACTCCCGGCGAACGCGACCGACTGGATGAAAGCACGGCCCCGCGCTTTGTCTATATCGGGCGGGTCGCCGTGGAAAAGAATATCGAAGCCTTCCTCAAGCTCGAGCTGCCCGGCAGCAAATGGGTGGTGGGCGATGGCCCGCTGATGGCCCGCCTGCAGCGCGACTATCCTGAAGTCCACTTTGCCGGTGTATTTCCACAAAACGAACTGGCGCGCTTCTACCGCGCCGCAGACGTGTTTGTCTTCCCCAGTCTGACCGACACCTTCGGCCTGGTACTGCTGGAGGCCATGGCCTGCGGCACGCCGGTAGCCGCCTATCCGGTGGCCGGGCCACTGGATGTAGTCGGTAACAGCGGGGCCGGCGTACTGGCCGATGACCTGCGCCAGGCCTGCCTGGATGCAATGAACATCGACCGCAGCCATGTGCGCCGGGTGGCCGAAGGGTTCTCCTGGGCAGCCGCCGCACGCCAGTTCGAACAGCACCTGCATCCCAATCCGCCAGAACGCATCGCCATCCTCAAACCACAGGCGGGTTGATACCGCCAGCAGCGCCGGCGTTGCAAAATGGCCGCAGCGCCCATGGCAGCAGGGGCAAGACTTCAGCACATTGCCATGGCCGCGCCGGCGCTGCGCTACAAAAAAAACTTGAGTCCGCCAGACACAGGCCTATACTGAAATCATTCAGTAACAGGGAGGGTTTGGGATGAGTCATTGGCCGGATTCCGACAACCTTGTTCAACCCTGTGCTCAGAACCCATCACCTTCTCAGGTTTGATGGCGGCTACTTCAGCGTAGCCGGGAGCACTACCAGCGTCCATCACGGATGCATCAACGACAGGTCGTCGGTAAGCCAGACACGAAACAACAGACTTTGCTTGAGCTTGATGAGTTAGCCGGGGCTTGAATGCCCTTATCCGCCACCCTAACAGGCAGCGATCATGATGTTACCGCCCATGCAACCAAGGGCATTGTTCACGTAATATCAGTGCTTTACGACTTATCTGGTGCTGTGCATACAGCCTGTTCTTTGGTAATGACCTGTTCGCGGTTTTGCAGAACATCGTTGGCAAACATGTTCGCCGCGGCTCGGGTTGCAGTCTTGTATGTGATGTTTGCGTTATCCCGCAAATCCTTCTGAAACATGCAGTGACACACCTCGGAGGGCGGCCAGTCAAGCCGCCCTCTTTCACATTCTATTCCTGCTGCTGCCTGATCCGTTCAATCACCACCCGTGCCAGATGCTGGGTTGTCACGCCGGGCGACATCACATCCGGCGTGGCAATGCCGTCCAGCAATGTGGCGTGTACTGCCTGCTCGATACGCAGCGCCAGTTCCGGCCGCTGCCACCATACCCGCAGCAGCATGGCCGCACTGAGGATGGCAGCCAGTGGATTGGCAATGCCCTGGCCGGCGATGTCCGGAGCCGAACCGTGCACGGGCTCGGCAATCGCTGCCGCGACGCCCAGATTCAATGAAGGCGCCAGACCCAGCCCGCCACCAAATGCCGCAGCCAGATCCGACAGAATATCGCCATACAGATTGGGTGCCAGCAGCATGTCGAAGCTTTCCGGAGCCTGCGCCAGGCGCAGGGCTGCCGTATCCACCAGCATTTCATCCACGGCAATATCGGTAAACTCCCGTGCCACTTCGCGCGCGCAGTCGCGG
Source organism: Aquitalea palustris (assembly GCF_003693445.1). Taxonomy (GTDB): domain Bacteria; phylum Pseudomonadota; class Gammaproteobacteria; order Burkholderiales; family Chromobacteriaceae; genus Aquitalea; species Aquitalea palustris. The sequence continues at coordinate 12,901 of NZ_RFAR01000118.1, forward strand.
AACAGGCCATCGGTACGCGGCAGGATATTGGCCTTGTGAATGATGGTGATGCGCTGGCGGCCAGCATTGCGCGCCAGTTCGAATGCGCTACGCGCCACCCGCAGCGATGCCTTGCGGGTAATGCGCTTGATGGCCACCGCCACTTCACCGTCAGACTGCTCGTCACCGACATACAGGTCTTCGGTATTTTCGCGGACAATGATCAGATCAATGCCGCTACGGCTGCTGGCCAGCGGCAAACTGAGCGTGGGGCGGATATTGGCATGGCAGCCCAGTTCGCGGCGCAATTGCACAATGGGCGAGCGATAGCCCTCTACCAGCTGCATGGGCGAGCTGACAGCGCCAAAAAACACTGCCCCGCATTCGCGGGCAGCCACCAGGGTGCGCTCAGGCAGCGCCTTGCCATTGCGGCAGAACTCTTCCCAGCCCGCATCCGCAAACACCAGCTGCAAACCAGGCAGCACCGCCTGTAACACGCCCACCGCCACCGGCACCACTTCATGACCGATCCCGTCTCCAGGAATCACACACAGCTTCATCGCTCGCTCCGCTTTCTGTCTGCAGAACAGCAGATTGTACTCGCCAGGACATCAGCTGCCCAAAAATAATGACAATAGAATTCGACCCGAAAAAGGCTTGGTACACTGTCGGACAACAGCGGCCTGGCCAACACCTTTATGCACTAGCGCAGCGCGCAATACAATTTGCTGATCTAAATCAATCACCCATTAAGAACAATCAGGAATAAACACAGCGGAAAGAAATCGTTAGGGCTAGCCTATTGTTTAAGGTAACATCCTGTTCCAGTTGACTTTCCCACCAGGCCACATGCCTTGCGAGCCACAAGCAGCCACCGGGCCTGGCAGCGCGGCGATTTGATCATTATGTACAATGACATAGTGAGAACGGCTAGCAATGTTTAGTCAAGCGGACCCGAAAAGGGTAAAATCGCGGCAACCACTCATTCCTTGATTTCTTTTGGATAGCGAGCAGCAATTTATATGTCCTCCCCCAATCTGACCGCTGAAAAGGTCTTGTCGGTTCATCACTGGAACGACACCCTGTTCACCTTCACCTGCACCCGCGATGCCGGTCTGCGCTTCATCAACGGCCAATTCGTCATGATCGGCCTGGAAGTGAACGGCAAGCCGCTGATGCGCGCCTACTCCATTGTCAGCTCCAATTACGAAGAGCATCTGGAGTTCTACAGCATCAAGGTTCAAGACGGCCCGCTGACTTCGCGCCTGCAGCACTTGCAGGTTGGCGATACCGTGATGATCAGCAAAAAGCCCACCGGCACCCTGGTACAAGACAACCTGCTGCCGGGCAAAAACCTGTACCTGCTGTCTACCGGTACTGGCCTGGCACCGTTCATGTCCATCATCAAGGACCCGGAAGTTTACGAACGTTACGACAAGGTCATTCTGACCCACGGCGTACGCTGGGTCAGCGAGCTGGGCTATCACGACTACATCACCAATGAACTGCCGGAAAACGAGTTCTTTGGCGATATCGTGAAAGAAAAGCTGATCTACTATCCGACCGTGACTCGCGAGCCCTTCCGCAACCAGGGCCGCCTGACCGATCTGATCACCAATGGCAAGATGTGCGCCGATATCGGCCTGCCGCAGCTGAACCCGGAAAACGACCGCGTGCTGATCTGCGGTAGCCCGTCCATGCTGCACGACCTGTGCGAAATCCTGAATGGCCTCGGCTTCAAGGAATCTCCGCGCATGGGTGAGCCGGGCGACTACGCCATCGAACGCGCCTTCGTGGAAAAGTAATCCACTTTTCACTGGCAACAGACAAAACGCCATCCAGCCGGATGGCGTTTTTCTTTGCCTGCACGCAACAGCATCTTGCTGCAGGTGAAAATGACAGACGCAAAAAGGGAGGCCGAAGCCTCCCCTTACTTATTGCGAGCCAGACGCTGACGTCTGATTAGTTTGCTGCGGAAGCCGGAGCGGCTTTCTTGGCAGCGTGCTTTTTAGCGTGGTGTTTTTTGGCAGCGTGCTTCTTGGCCGGAGCGGAAGCATCAGCAGCCTGGGCTTTCTGAGCGGAAGCTTCTACTTT
>NZ_RFAR01000016.1 GCF_003693445.1 Aquitalea palustris
CCCGAACGTAGCGCTCTACCAGGCTAAGCTACACTCCGCTTCCCAACAATATCTGCAATCTGTTGTCTGCTGCGCAGCCCGTTTCCGGGTTACAATCAGCGGCATCAGAGGACGCGCATTATGGAACAATTATGTGGTTTAAGCAACTATCTTTTTATCGCCTGAATTCCGAATCCATCCACGAAACCGACAAGCTGGCTGCCGCACTGGAGAAAAGTCCCTTTCAACATTGCGGTGGGCTGGATTGGTTTGGTGAGGGCTGGGTAGCACCGGCTTCACACCTGGATAGTTCGGTGTTCACCGCCCGCGATTGTCAGCTGCTGTCACTCAAACGGGAAGACAAGGTATTGCCCGCTGGGGTGATCCGCGATTTTGTCGAGCAGAAGGTGCAGGAGATCGAAGAGAAGGAGCTGCGCAAGGTTGGCCGCAAGGAAAAACTGGCGCTGAAGGAGCAGGTTACCGACGATCTGCTGCCACGTGCCTTTGTCCGTACTCACCGTACAACGGCTTATCTGGATTGCCGCCGCGGCTGGATGATGGTGGATTCGGGTACCGCCAGCAAGGCGGAAGCGCTGGTTTCCAAGTTGCGCGAGGCACTGCCGCCCTTCCCTGCTGCGTTGCCCCGCACCAAGCTGGCCCCGCATACGGCCATGACCGACTGGCTGGCGGCTGGCGAAGCGCCTTATGGCTTCGAACTGGATGCAGATTGCGAATTGAAAGATGGCAGTGAGAATGGCGCAGTCATTCGCTGCACACGCATGGACCTGACCGCAGAAGAAATCCGCCAGCATATTGCTACCGGCAAGCAAGTGACCCGCGTTGGCCTGATCTGGCAGGAGAAAGTTCGTTTCATGCTGACCGATACCCTGCAACTCAAGCGCATTCAGTTTCTGGATGTCCTGCAGGAAGAAGCCAGCCAGGCCGGCGATGATCGGGAAAGCCTGTTTGAAGCCACATTCACCCTGATGAGTGAAGAGCTGGGCGAGCTGGTAGAAGCCTTGATCGAAGCATTGGGCGGATTGGAAGACAGCCAGGCAGCGCCTGCAACTGCCTCCGCGCCTGCACAGGTGGGACCCGTTGCTGTGCCCGTGGAAAATGCCAGTGACGAGAAGCTGCCCTGGGATTGAGTCCCACCCCATTCAGATTGACCAAGAGCCTGCGGGCTCTTTTTTTTTGATAGCACAAATCTAACAATCGATTAATAACAATCAATTTAACAAATCTATCAATCATTACCATACTAAGCACATCACCCTGTTACTGACTGGGTAGTGAAGGCTTGAACTTGGCGCCCCACTTCACAGCCCAAGCACCGGATGGGAAATTTCTTATCAAGATTAAGGAATTATCCCAGTAACAAAGAACAGGTGATGCAGTACAAATTAAGCTATCAATCCAGTACACAGGGAGAACGTCATGCAAAACAATCAGACATGGCAGGAAATCCTGCTCGACATGCTGGCCGCATTTGCAGGCTTGCAATAGAACGATCAGGTGCAATGCCTCTGGCTACGATGAGCCTGAGCTTGCCTTGAAAGTGCAAACAGCGCTACCCCTTGCACTGGATTCTTGAAAACCCTATCTGTTGACGGGAAACCTGCCCGCAACAGTCCACACCCCACGCAACAGGAGCAAGTGATGGCGAACAATAACGCAAGTTCTGCAGGCAAGTGCCCAGTCATGCATGGCGGGATGACCCAGGCAACCATGTCCAATATGGACTGGTGGCCCAAATCCCTGAACCTGGACATCCTGCACCAGCACGACAGCAAGACCCAGCCCTTGGGCGCAGGCTTCAACTACCGTGAAGAAGTGCAAAAGCTTGACGTCGAAGCCCTCAAGCGCGACCTCAAGGCCTTGATGACCGACAGCCAGCCCTGGTGGCCGGCAGACTGGGGCCACTACGGCGGCCTGATGATCCGCATGGCCTGGCACTCGGCCGGCACCTACCGCATTGCCGACGGCCGCGGCGGTGCAGGCACTGGCAACCAGCGCTTCGCCCCCTTGAACTCCTGGCCCGACAACGGCAACCTCGACAAGGCACGCCGCCTGCTGTGGCCGATCAAGCGCAAATACGGCAACCAGCTGAGCTGGGCCGATCTGATGATCCTGGCCGGCAACATCGCCTATGAATCCATGGGCCTGAAGACCTTTGGCTTCGCCTTCGGTCGTGAAGACATCTGGGCCCCTGAGAAAGACATCTACTGGGGTTCTGAAAAGCAATGGCTGGAACCCAGCGGTGGCCCCAACAGCCGTTACTCGGGCGAACGCGATCTGGACAACCCGCTGGCCGCCGTCATGATGGGCCTGATCTACGTGAACCCCGAAGGCGTCGATGGCAAGCCCGATCCGCTCAAGACCGCCCACGACGTGCGCGTGACCTTTGCCCGCATGGCCATGGACGATGAAGAAACTGTGGCACTGACCGCTGGCGGCCACACCGTGGGCAAGACCCACGGCAATGGCGATGCCGCCAAGCTGGGCCCGGCGCCCGAAGGCGCCGACCTGCACGAGCAAGGCCTGGGCTGGATGAACCACAGCAGCCGTGGCATTGGCCGCGATGCGGTCACCAGCGGCCTGGAAGGCGCCTGGACCACCCACCCGACCCAATGGGACAACGGCTACTTCGACATGCTGCTCAACCATGAGTGGGAGCTTCGCAAGAGCCCGGCCGGCGCATGGCAGTGGGAGCCGATCGATGCCAAGGACGATGAGTACCCGGCCGATGTCGAAAACGATGCCTCCCAGCGCACCCGCCTGATCATGACCGACGCCGACATGGCCATGAAGATGGACCCGGCCTACCGCGCGATCTCCGAGCGCTTCCACCAAGACCCGGCCTATTTCACCGAAGTGTTCGCCCGGGCCTGGTTCAAGCTGACTCACCGCGATCTGGGCCCCAAGGCCCGCTACATCGGGCCTGATGTGCCGCAAGAAGACCTGATCTGGCAAGACCCGGTGCCGGCTGGCCGCCGTGATTACGACGTGGCCGCCGTCAAGGCCGCCATTGCCGCCACCGGCCTGAGCACGGCCGAGCTGGTCAGCACGGCCTGGGACAGCGCCCGTACTTTCCGTGGCTCGGACAAGCGCGGTGGCGCCAACGGAGCCCGCATCCGCCTGGCCCCGCAAAAAGACTGGGAAGGCAATGAGCCGGCCCGTCTGGCCCGCGTGCTGTCGGCTCTCGAACCCATCGCCGCCCAGTTTGGCATCAGTGTGGCCGATGTGATCGTGCTGGCGGGCAATGTCGGCGTCGAGGCGGCCGCCCAGGCCGCCGGCGTCAACATCACCGTGCCTTTTGCACCGGGCCGCGGGGACGCCACGGCCGAGCAGACCGATGCCGCCTCGTTCGACGTGCTCGAGCCGCTGGCCGATGGCTTCCGCAACTGGCTCAAGAAAGATTACGCGGTGAGCGCCGAAGAACTGCTGCTGGACCGCGCTCAGCTGATGCGCCTGACCGCCCCGGAAATGACCGCTTTGATCGGCGGCCTGCGGGTGCTGGGCACCAACCACGGCGGCAGCGCCCACGGCGTGTTCACCGACCGTGTGGGGCAGTTGACGACGGACTTCTTTGTCAACCTGACCGACATGGCCTACACCTGGAAGCCCGCCGGCAACAACCTGTACGAGATCCGGGATCGCCAGTCGGGTGCCGTACGCTGGACCGCCACCCGGGTCGACCTGGTGTTCGGCTCGAACTCGGTGCTGCGTGCCTACGCCGAGGTCTACGCCCAGAACGACGGTCAAGAGAAGTTCGTGCATGACTTTGTCGCGGCCTGGACCAAGGTCATGAACGCGGACCGCTTCGATCTGAACTGATCCGCCTGGCACGCAGCAACGCCATCGCAGCAAACCAAGCCAACCGGACAGCCCATGCTGTCCGGTTTTTTGCAGCCTTCCCTCTGCCACAGATTCGGACGTGACCTTGATCATCCGGCAATCATTGTCAAAACAAATCATCAATTTAAAAAGATTAATTTTACTTGCGAATTATTCTCATTAAAATGAAAACATCCATAGGGAGAGCACCATGAAACAACAGCACACTACATTGCAGCGCAGTCGTTTGCGCCTGATTGCACGGCGACTTGTTGGCCTCGCCATCGTCTGCGCAGGCTGGGCCTTGATATTGCAGCCGGCAGAACACCACACCTTGGCCAGCCCGCCTGTCGCCAGTCACCCGGCGTAGACGCGGCACCTGATCAGCGGCGCGTCTGGTATGCCGCATGAACAAGGGCAGCAAAATGCATAGTGATGGCAGGGAACGGCGCCTCCCCACTTGCTGCCGCTCGTTTTCGCCTTGTCTGACTCTAGCTCGCGCAAGGCGGGACAGGCCCTTGGCACTGGCATATCAATCGACACTGCCCTGCAATACTATTCACTATTAGTAAACAATATAGTGAGAAATTCACGGTTTTTTTGACAGTCAAAGCTGGTTAAGCTGTTCACATGGCAATCAATGCAGGCAATACCACCATGACGACGCGACAACCCGCCCTGTTTATTTCTCACGGCGCACCGACTCTCCCTATCGAGCACAGTCCCACCCGCGACTTTCTGCAGCAGCTTGGCCAGCAGCTCCTCCGTCCACGGGCCATCGTGGTGCTGTCTGCTCACTGGGAAAGCACCCTACCCACGGTCAATCTGGCAGAGAAGCCAAGCACGATGTATGACTTTGGTGGCTTTCCGCCCATTCTCTACACCCTGCGCTATCCCGCCAGTACTGATCTGACCCTGGCGGCAGAGGTGATGGACCTGTTGCGCCAATCCGGCCTGCGCGTTGGCAGCACCGATCAGCGCGGTCTGGACCACGGCATGTGGACACCGCTGATGCTGATGTATCCGCAGGCCGATATTCCGCTGGTCATGGTTTCGCTGCCGCATACGGCAACAGCCGACACTTACTATCAGATGGGTCGCGCACTGCGTGCGCTACGTGATGACAACGTGATGATCATCGGTTCTGGCAGCTATACCCATAATCTGTGGCAGCTCAGCCGTGATGGTAGTGCCCCGCCATCCTGGGCCGAGGATTTTGCCCACTGGATGGACGATGCACTAAGCCAAAACCGGCCCCAAGACATCCTCAACTGGAAGCAGCTGGCACCTCATGCCCGGGAAAACCACCCCAGCGACGAGCATTTCAACCCGCTCCTGGTAACCATGGGGGCGGCATCCGATGACACGCCGCCACACAAGTTGCACGATGACTGGCGTATGGGTTCACTCTCAATGGCCTGCTGGCGCTTCGACTGAAATGTAACAGGGCCATCTACAAGATGGCCCTGTTACTGTCCAAGTACGCTTCTCAGCTCACAGCGTTTTCAATTTGCCACGGAAGTCATCCAGGCGTTGATACCCTTTTTGCACCATCAAGGCACTCAGCTCATCCAGAATGCGGGCAAACGCCCCCTCGCCTTCTTCGTACAGGCAGCTGCCGATCTGCACTACGGTTGCGCCGGCCAGAATATGCATGAAGGCCTCCCGGCCACTATTGATACCGCCACATCCCACCACATGCTTGTCAGGCAGCAAGCGATAAAACTCACGCACATTGGCCAGTGCCGTCGGCAATACATAACTGCCGCCCAGGCCACCCAGCCCGTCCTTGGGCTTGATCACCACACTTTCGCGCTCGACATCGATCACCAGGCCATTCCCGATGGAGTTGATGCAGGTGACAAAACGCAAGCCGGGGAAGGCATTGAGCACAGCAGCCATCTGGGCAAAATGCACCTGATCGAAATATGGCGGCAACTTCACCCCGAATGGGCCTTGGTAAACACGCGTGATTTGCGTGAGCGCCTCGCTACAAGCTTGAAAATCGTAGCCTAGCTGGGGCTTGCCCGGCAGATTAGGGCAGGACAGATTGACTTCCGGCAAACAGAGTAGCTCTGCGGCCGCCAGATCGCGCAGCATGTCCAGATTCTCGTCCAGCGTCATCCCGGAGAGTGACAGGAACAGCGGTTTGCCTGCCGCGTAGGGATAGCTGCGCGCATAGTCACGGTAATAGGGATAGCCCGCATTGGGCAGGCCCATCGAATTGATGCTGCCCAGCGGCGTTGCACAATAGCGCGGCTCCGGATTACCCACTCGCGGCTGTGGCGTACAGCTCTTGGTGATCACCGCCCCTGCGGCCGAAGTGCGCACTTGCTCCAGTTCGGCCACGCTGCGGCACATGACGCCCGAGGCGTTATACAGAGGATTGGCCATGGCAAGACCAAGCCAGGAGACAGACAGGTCTACATGCATGCCTTGGATTTCCCGTCAGAACAAAAGACGCAGTCTGCGCCCGCCATGGCGCAGTCGCTCTGCGCCACGTCAAGCCTGCACGCAAAACACCCCTACTGCGGTCATTTCCGGCCTTGCCTCCCCATCTGGCCAAAGGGTAAAAATGGCAATCACGCCATGCAGCAGGGATAACAGCAGGCCCCACGGGTTCTGCGACGAACTGAACAGCAAACCCAATTCATTCGCCAGCACCGGCAAAGCATGACTAGATATGGCCGTGCCGGGTCATACCGTTTAGAATCGGAGCCATCTAAATTTCAGCAACGGACCCCCGACCATGAGTATCAAATCCGACAAGTGGATCCGCCGTATGGCGCAGGATCACAACATGATCGAGCCGTTTGAATACAATCAGATCAAGAATATCAACGGCGAAAAGGTGATCTCCTTCGGCACCTCCAGCTATGGCTACGATATCCGCTGTGCCGATGAATTCAAGGTATTCACCAATATCAACAGCACCATTGTCGACCCGAAAAATTTCGACCCCGATTCCTTTGTTGAAGTCTCCGGCAAGGGCTACTGCATCATCCCGCCCAACAGCTTCGCCCTGGCACGCACTGTGGAATATTTCCGCATCCCGCGTTCGGTACTGACCGTATGTCTGGGCAAATCGACCTATGCGCGCTGCGGCATCATCGTCAATGTCACCCCCTTCGAACCGGAGTGGGAAGGCTATGTCACCCTGGAGTTCTCCAATACCACCCCGCTGCCGGCCAAGATCTATGCCAACGAAGGCGTGGCACAGGTGCTGTTCTTCGAATCCGATGAAGTGTGCGACGTGTCTTATGCCGATCGCGCCGGCAAATACATGGGCCAGGTTGGCGTCACGCTGCCGCGCCCCTGATAGTCGCCTTGCGCGACAAGCCGCTACGACAAGGACAGCCTCGGTTGTCCTTTTTTATTTCATATGCATGAAAATCTGTCGGGCAATTTCCGCTGCCTGTTCTAGGATGAACTGTGGCTTACTCGTTTTCAGCAGCAACCCCAATACAGCACATGGTTTCTTCTTGGGACGTCGCGGTTCCCCCTTGCCGTAACGTCCCTTTTTTTACACCCAGACAATTCAATTGGCATTTTTATTAAAAATATTCACTCAATAAAAATAGTGCAACACTTTAGCCATGGCACAACCTCTACGGAATACTGCAGATACAATGAAACAGGGCCGGCAAAGCCGGCCCTGCTACTCCCTCATTCCCCGGTGACCCCGTTGTTATATCCCGCCTAGATGATCTCGCTTGCCTTGTGGCAAGGATCTTCCAGCAAAATCCGGGCATTTTCCGCCAACTGGTCCAGATCTTCATCCAGATGTTCCTGCATATCCAGCAAGGCAGCCTTCAGCACCATGGCAGCCAGTGCGGCCTGATCGCCACTGAACACATGTGCCAGTACGCGTAGCTCGCGGCAGGCATGCAAATCCAGCGGTACTTCCAGCGTACGCACCACGTCGACCCGTGTCACGGCTGCGGTGGTCATGCCCTTGCTGCGGCAGCTTTCCAGCTCGCACAGCAAGCCTTTCAGAGCGAGTCCCATTGCCATCTCCTTTCACCCACACTTTAACGCTAGCTGTGCCCCTCCAAAAAACCAAGCCGCTGCTGACAAGATATTGACTTGAAACAAAATATTCATCTGCCATTACCCGCGATGGGGAAACACGCTACCACTGAGGTACGATGAAGAGGCCGCCGGGCAACGGGCATGCCAGCTACTGGTGCATTGAAAAACCCTCCAGCACATTCACCGCATTCAGCCCGATGGGCTCCACCGCATAGCCACCCTCCATGCAAAAAGCTGTAGGCAGTCCCAGCCCGCCGATCTGCTCACCCAGTCGTAGAAAGTCGGTGCTGGTCAGGGAAAAGCGCGAGATCGGGTCGCCCTCGAAGGTATCCACCCCCAGCGACACCACCAGCGCATCCGGGGCATAGCGCCGGATTTCACCCAGCGCAGTGCCCAGTGTGGCAAACCACATGGCCACGCTGGAAGCCGCCGGCAGCGGATAATTGTAGTTGTAGCCCAGCCCGGCCCCCTCGCCATGCTCGTCGGCAAAGCCGAGAAAGAAGGGGTATTCGGTCGCCGGGTCGCCATGAATCGACAGAAACAACACGTCATCACGCTGATAGAAGATATCCTGCGTGCCATTGCCGTGGTGATAGTCGACATCCAGGATGGCCACCCGTTTCGCACCGCGATCCAGCAGGCTTTGCGCAGCAATGGCGGCATTATTGAAGAAACAATAGCCACCACAATAATCGCGGGCAGCATGATGGCCCGGCGGCCGGGTGAGGGCGAATACGCCGCGCTGGCCCGCCGCCAGTTGGTCGATGGCCGTCAGTGCCACATCCGCCGCCGCCGTGATGGCCGGCCAGGTGCCGGCGGTCAGCGGCGTGCCGCAGTCCATCGAGTAATAACACAGCTGGCCTTCCACATGCTGGGGGATGGCTGCGCGCAGACGACGGATCTGCCACATCTTGGGCAGGGCGTCGTAGTCGCGCCCCATGGCCGTCCAGCGTTGCCAGGCGGTTTGCAGAAATTCGACGTAGCCGGCATCGTGTACCCGCAGTACCGGCGCCAGCCCATGCGCTTGCGGCTCCAGCACCGGTCCCAGGCCACGTGACCTGACTTCCTGCAACACCATGTCAGCACGTGAGGGGGTTTCAAAACAGGGCTTGAGAGTGCCATCGATCAGCTCGGCCTTGCCGTGCTGCAGACGGTGCTTGTCGCTATAGATGGTCAGCATGGGAATATCCGGCAAGAAAAAGCCCCATGCTGGCGCGATGGGGCGGTGGGGTCAACTGCGACCGGAGCAGGATTTGCCCAGACGCAAGAGTGCTTGCTCAGCCTTCTTCGGCATCGCCATCCACATAGAACCAGCGGCCGTCTTCCTTGCGAAAGCGGCTGACTTCATGCAGCCGCTGGGCACGGCCGTTGACTTTGTAGCGGGCAACAAACTCCACCACGCCGGCGTCGTCACTGGCACTGCCGGCCTGGGTGCTGAGTACGTCCAGTGCCAGCCACTTTACAAAGCGCTCTTCACGCGACAGATCCAGCTCTGCCGGACGGGTGGAAGAGTGCCAGCTGGCCAGCAAATAGTCGCCATTATTCATGGTGTAGGCCGCATAGCGGGAGCGCATCAGGCTCTCAGCGGTAGGGGCCAGCTGCGCGCCGTCAATATAGCGGCCGCAACAGTCGGCAAAGGAGGCAGTCAGGCCACAGGGGCAAGCACTGGAATGTTTCTTCTTGCTCATTGCTTTATCAGCCCAGGGCGGGCAATCCATAGAGTTTCAACAGAAAATTGGTAAATACCGGGACCGGCGGCTTGGGCTGCAGCTTGGGCCAGCGACGCATCCATTCGCGCAAGCGCATTTCCATGCGTGCTTGCGACTCTTCCTGCGTCAGCCGTCCGGCATCGCGCTCCACCGCCAGATAGCGATACATGGCAAAGCTGTTGTCATCGACCAGGTTGGCACCGATCAGGCGCAGCCGATAGACATTGAGCTGGTCCGCCGCCGCCACACGATTCAGCTCACCGCTTTTCACCTTGCCAGCCAGGCGGTTAGCTTCCTTGAACAGCGAGTCTGCCTTGCTGTCCGGCAGCGGCTGGGCCTGCACAGGTCGTGCTGGACGCACGGTGGTTTGCGGGGCGGCTGGCTGTTGCAGCAAGCTGCAGGCAGACAACATCAGCGACAGGCCGGCTACCCGGCTAAGCACTTTGAGGGTGGAATGCATGGGCGGTAGTGTAGCGGATGTGGAGGCAGATTGGACAAAATACGCCGTCACGCAGTTCGCTGCCAGCAGGCATGCGAACAACAAAACCGGCCGGGCAGAAGCTGCGCGGCCGGCGATACCGGGTTAGGCGGGTGGCCGAAAACGATCAGGCCAGATGTTCGAACAGCGGTGTCGACAAATAACGCTCGCCAAAGGAAGGAATGACCACCACGATCAACTTGCCGGCATTTTCCGGGCGCTTGGCCAGCTGAATGGCCGACCACACGGCGGCACCGGAAGAGATACCCACCAGCACGCCCTCCTGGGTCGCCACTGCCCGAGCCGTGGTAAAGGCATCCTCGTTCTTGACGCGAATGATTTCGTCGTAGACCCCGGTGTTCAGGATGGGCGGGACAAAACCGGCACCAATACCCTGGATGGGGTGCGGACCTTTTGGCCCGCCAGACAGCACCGGCGACGCATCCGGCTCCACGGCAACAATCTGCACACCTGGTTTGCGGGCTTTCAGCACTTCGCCGACACCGGTAATGGTGCCGCCAGTACCGACACCCGCCACGAAGATATCCACCTGGCCATCGGTATCGCGCCAGATTTCTTCAGCCGTGGTATTGCGATGAACTTCCGGATTGGCCGCGTTTTCGAACTGCTGCGGCATGAACCAGCTGTCCGGGTTTTCTTCGACCAGCTGGCGTGCCTTGGCGATGGCACCGCCCATGCCATCCGGCCCCGGGGTGAGGATCAGTTCCGCACCGTAGGCTTTCAGCAGCTGGCGACGCTCGCGGCTCATGGTTTCCGGCATGGTGATCACCAGCTTGTAGCCACGGGCGGCGCAAACCATGGCCAGGCCAATGCCGGTATTGCCGGAAGTTGGCTCGACGATGGTCGTCTGCGGCCCGATCTTGCCAGCCTGCTCGGCAGCATCGATCATGGCCACCGCGATACGGTCCTTGACGCTGTGTGCCGGATTGAAAAACTCCAGCTTGGCTACCACGGTGGCGACGCAGCCATCGGTAACACGGTTCAGTTTGACCAGAGGGGTATTGCCGATCAGGTCGGTTACGGTATTGGCGATACGCATCGTCTTATTCTCCCGGGCAACATTAATGCAAGGTTTAATAACGCTTATAATATATGAGCGCTCAGAAAACTCTAATAGTGTTTACTTCTATTCAATGAACCAACTGGTCCCACATTCATCATGCCGACCCAGGAAGAGCTGATTCCCTTGAGCGGCTGGCGCCGCAAGCTGTACATCATCATTTTTGAGGCAGACACCCGCAGCGGCCGGCTGTTCGATCTGGCGCTGATTGTCAGCATCGTCCTGTCGCTGCTCACCGTGATCCTGGAGAGTGTGGCCAGCATCCGTCAGCAGTGGGGCCCACAATTAAAGGTACTGGACTGGCTGTTCACCATTCTGTTCACGCTGGAATACCTGCTGCGTCTGGCCTGTGTCCACAAGCCACTACGCTACGCCCGCAGCTTTTTCGGCGTGGTCGACCTGTTGTCCATCCTGCCGCTCTACCTGGGCCTGTTCATTCCGGAAAGCCGCTTCCTGGCCGATATCCGCGTGCTACGACTGCTGCGCATGTTCCGCATCCTCAAGCTCACCCGCTACATGGGCGAGGCACGCGAGCTGAAACGGGCCATGCTGGCCAGCCGGCGCAAGATCATCGTGTTTCTCGGCACCGTGGTACTGCTGGTCATCATTCTGGGTACGCTGATGTATGTCATCGAAGGCGAGGCCAATGGTTTTACCAGCATTCCGGTTGGCATCTACTGGGCCATTGTCACCCTCACCACCGTCGGCTTTGGCGATATCACCCCCAAGACACCATTAGGCCAGGCCTTGGCCAGCCTGGTGATGATTACCGGCTATGGCATCATCGCCGTGCCCACCGGCATCGTGACGGCAGAAATCGCCCGCGGCGCATCGGCCACCCCAACTGACAAGCAGTCGGCCACCCGCCTCTGCCCCCACTGTTTCAGCGAAGGCCATGATTGGGATGCGCGCTTTTGCAAGCATTGCGGCGGCACATTGCCCAGACCAGCCAGGGGCGAAGTCAGCTAGCACACTACTGAAGGCTAGGCACCTGCCCTGGCCGCCAGGATGGTACGCGCCACTTGCTCGGCCAGTTGAGCCAGCCGTTGCGGGGCTTCCTGCATCGCACTTTCCAGCGACATCGGCCGATTGCACAGGGAAAAACAGCCAGCAAAACGGGCAGCCAGTGCTCCCTCTTCGTCGGCAATGACAGCTCCGGACAGCAGACTGACCGGCACAGCGGCCGCACCAGCCAGAGCAGCCACGCAGGCTGGTGCCTTGCCCGCCAGCGTCTGGCTATCACTGCGCCCCTCCCCGGTGAACACCCAATCGACCGACTGCAGGGCAACAGCCAGGCCGAGGTGACGCGCCACCGCCTGCGCACCCGATTGCATGTGTCCACCCAGCAATAACATGGCATAGCCCAGCCCACCGGCAGCACCACTACCCGGCAGGTGTCGGGTATCTTGTTGCAAGCGGGCATCCAGCAGTTGCGCGAAATGGGTAATCTCGCCATCAATGCGGACGATATCCGCCGCAGCCACACCCTTTTGTGGACCGAATACCGCCGTTGCACCGCGTGGCCCGCTCAGCGGATTATCCACATCCGACCAGATTTCCAGCTCGACATCGGCAAAAGCCTCCAGCAAGCCATCGGCATCTAGCGTGAACAACTGCGGCAAATCCTGCAGCGCACCGTCCAATTGTTGCCCTTGGGCATTCAGCAGCTGCAGACCAAGGGCGGCCAGACAGCCAGCCCCGCCGTCATTGGTACTGGAACCACCCAAGGCTACCGCAATACGCCGTTGCCCCGACTGCAGCAAGGCCGCCAGCATCTGGCCAATACCACGGCTGCTACGCTGCGCCACCGGACTGTCTCCCGCTTCGGGCAAGCCGATGATGCGCGCCACTTCCAGCACTGCGGTTCCATCCGGCAACAGCAGGCAAGGGGCCATGATGGTGTCACCCGTGGCATTGCACACCGGAAACTCCAGCCACTGGCCGCCCACGGCGGCATGCAAGGCATCCTGCGTACCCTCGCCACCATCCGCCATCGGCCGCAGCATACATACGGCCTGCGGGTCAGCACGTTCAATGCCAAGCTGCATCGCCTCTGCCACCGCAGCAGCATCCAGTGAGCCTTTATAGGAATCCGGTGCAAGCAGCCAGCGCATAGCTCATCCTCCAGCAGAAAACGGACAACATAAATGCAAAACCCCTCCTTGCCAAGGCAAGAAGGGGTTGGTAACGGGGGCGAATCAACGCTTATTCGGCAGACTGGCCTTCCGGCGTAGCCGGTACAGTACTGGCTTCTGGCACAGCGCTGGCTTCAACAGCCGCTTTGGGCGCCGACATCAGCTGGGCAGCCTTTTTCTCTTCAGCGGTCACTTCGCCGTTGGGCTTGCCAGCCAGATCAAAGCGCTTGCCACCACGTGCCAAGGATTTGACATAGCGCGGCTTGCGGCAGTGATTGGCCACCACACGGGAGATCAGCGTGGCATCGAATTGCGGCAAGGCAGCAATCAGGCTCTCATGGATGCCCAGAGCCAGCGGACGGAACTGACGAAACACTTCGAACTTGCTGTAAACATGTTCCGCAATCATTTCAGTCTGTTTTTTCTTCGACAGACTCTGCACTGCGGACTTGAGAGCAGCACCCAGTGCCGTTTCGGTATTTGGCTTCATGAACTTCTATCTAGATCCAGTGATGCTTTTCAATGACAGGCAAGCCTGCCAGACGGGGTGACGGTGTACAACCCGTCGCGAGCACAGCCAGTCAGCTTGATGACGCTGCTGCGCCCTGTATGGTAATGCAGCTTGCAAGCGCATGCCAGCAAAAGCCGGCTGATACCAACTGGTCTGCTAGCCATGTGGCTCGAACAGCGTAACGGTGTTGGTGCGCCCAGCCGGGGTCGAACCGGCACAACCGAAGTCGAGGGATTTTAAGTCCCTTGCGTCTACCAATTTCGCCATGGGCGCACCGAGTGGCGGATTATGCCAGCACTCTGCCGCAGAGTCACCCTTTGCACGCGCAATTTCCCTTATCCAACAGCACAAGCGGTGCATGACTTGCTGCTGTTGGCTGCTTTGCGCGAAGATGGCTGACTTGTGCATCGCTGCCACCCTGTCTTTACGACTGGCCACTCACTACTTAACTTGATCGCTTCCAAGGAATTGCCGTCTCATGTTCGAACATGTCGAAGCCTATCCCGGCGACCCCATCCTGACCCTGGTGGAAACCTTCCATGCCGACACCCGCAGCCAGAAAGTAAACCTGGGCATCGGCCTGTACTATGACGAAGAGGGACGCATCCCACTGCTAGATTCGGTGCAGCAGGCTGAAGCAGCCCGTGCAGCATCTCCCGCACCGCGCCCTTACCTGCCGATGGAAGGCGCCGCCAACTACCGCAGCGCCGTACAAAAACTGTTGTTTGGCGCCACACACCCGGCGGTACAGCAACAACGCATCGCCACCATCCAGACCATAGGCGGCTCCGGGGCGCTGAAAGTGGGGGCGGACTTCATCAAACGCTATTTCCCGCACAGTGAGGCCTGGATCAGTAAGCCCAGCTGGGATAATCACCGCGCCATCTTTGAGGGTGCCGGGATCAAGGTGCATGATTATCCTTACTATGATGCACACAGCGGCGGCCTCCTGTTCGATGACATGCTGGCCACGCTCAAGCAATTGCCCGCGCAAAGCGTGGTCTTGCTCCATCCCTGCTGTCACAACCCCACCGGGGTTGACCTGAGTCAGGCACAATGGGATGCACTGATCCCCGTGCTGAAGAACGGCAATTTGCTGCCTTTCCTCGACATTGCCTACCAGGGTTTTGGCCAGGGGCTGGATGAAGACGCCTACGCCATCCGTGCACTGGCCGATGCCGGAGTCAGCTTCTTTGTCAGCAATTCCTTCTCCAAAAACCTTTCCTTCTATGGCGAACGCTGCGGCGGACTATCCATCATCTGCCAAAGCCAGGAAGAAGCAGAGCGCGTACTGGGCCAGATGAAAGCCACCGTACGCCGCAACTATTCCAGCCCCCCCACCCATGGCGGCCAGATTACCGCTGCCGTGATGAACGATCCGGCACTGTTTGCCCTATGGGAAACCGAAGTCGCGCAGATGCGGGTACGCATCAAGGCCATGCGCCAGCAATTGTTTGCCGTGCTCAGCGCCCGCTTGCCTGGGCGTGACTTCAGCTACTTCACCACCCAGCAAGGTATGTTCAGCTATACCGGCCTCACCCCGGAACAGGTAGACCGCCTGCGTGAAGAGTTTGCTGTCTATCTGGTACGCTCCGGCCGCATGTGCGTAGCCGGCTTGAACAGCCGCAACGTCGACTATGTCGCCCAAGCCATGGCCAGTGTGCTGGAAGACTGAGACTGTCTTTACCACGCCAAGTAAAAAGCCCGTCATCACTGACGGGCTTTTTATTGTCACAACAGCAGTGCTCAGTCGCGCTTGTGCAGCTTCAAGGTCAGGCTTAACTCACCCTCGCCATCATTCACCGACTGGATATTTTTCAGGGTAATGCCTGTAGGCAGCAGTACGCTGATGCCATGACCGATGCCATATTTGGATAGCGACTTTTCCAGACGCTTAGCCATATTTTGTGCTGGCAGCCGCGCTTCTTCATCCAGGGCAAAGCCATATGCCTCGGCGGCGCTGTCAAATGCCTGGCTCACCTGCTCCTTGCCGACAAATTTTTCGGCGATGGAACTGACCTGGCCAGTCGACATCTCCTCTTCCGCTCCGCACACCGCCAAAAACTCATCCTTGAAGCGAGCTTGTTCAAGCGGATCGGCAATTTCCTCTGAGAGCTGTTCGACTACACTGGCCACCATGCGGCTACTACTATTGGCATCCGGCACCCGCATGGCCTTGAGAAAATCATCCAGCCAGAATTTGGCTTGCTGCCCCCCCCGATCCACGGCATACACCAGCGGGCTGTTCTCCAGAATCAATGCACCCTTATCAATCAAGCGCGGATTGATCCCCGAAGCATGGCGGATATCAAATACTTCGCCAGCCTCGATCACCGACAGAAAGTCATCACGCACTTCCGATTTGAACACCCCCAAAGCACGCAGCTCGCGCTCACCATCAGACAAACCGGCAAACAAAATGACAAACAAATCACCAGCACTGATATTCGGATGCTGTGAGCGGGCATACAGATGCTTGGCAATACGCTGTGACACCGTGAGGAAGTCCAGCTCATCACGGAAAAATTGCCGTGTGTAGTGATAGATCTCATTCAGATTGAGATCAGACTCATGAAAAAACTGGTGCTTCTTCTTGTCAGAAACTACACCTCTTAAGTAGCCGCTCAAAATGAGCGAGGAAACGCTGTCATCGACGTCACAGGCCCGCTCAGACAGTTGCAAGCCCTCACCCCGCGCCTGATTGCCTACCCGATGCACCACCAAGCGTTCCACACGCGATTCACCAATCAACATAATAAGCCTTTGACATCTAAACCCAGATTATTGCCGTACCGTCAGCGGCTGACAATCGCCATGCACTCACACGCCACCCAAAGACATAAATATTGCTCGGAACCAATGCATATGGCTTGCGGTTTTACGGCCCACAAGTGCCGCCATGGCGGATTGCAATCTGCATAAGTCTTGGCTAAGCCTATAATTAATAAACATAGTTCATTTCTGTTCACTTCATTAATTACAAATTACAACAAGTAGATTGCCACAGCATATCCTTAGGAATTTTCCTAGCTTTAAAAAAGATTACTCTCAATTACTAAGCCTTCGTGATGGTTGATAGTGCCACCTGAGCAATCACTGCTTGTTGTTAACACACCTTCACCAAGGACTTAAGCTATGAAAAAACTCCTCACAACCGCATCCGCCACTTTGTTGCTCGCAGGTATTGCCACTCAGGCCCAAGCTTCTGATGGCAGCATCACTTTTAACGGCCAGGTCTCTGCCGTTACTTGCACCATCAATGCAGGTAGTGGTAGCGCCAACGGCACCGTTACGCTGCCGATAGTAGCGAAAAGTAGCTTGGCAACAATCAGTGCCACTGCAGGTACCACCCAGTTTTCCATCAACTTGACAGGTTGCACTGGTCTGGGGACCGCCCCAAATAATCTAACCAAAGCTGCAGCCTGGTTTGAAAACAGTAGCGATGTTAACTCTTCAGGCCGTCTGATCAATACTGCTACTGGTGGTGCCGCGAATGTGGAAATCGCGCTCTACAACCTGACTTCATCGACTCCCATCGTAATTGGCGCCAGCAATGGTCCAGGTACCAGTGGCGCTGCTTTCCCAATCGATGCCAACGGTGCAGCTACATTGAATTATCAAGCAAAATACTATGCTACTGGAGCGGCAGGCGCAGGTACCGTCACCGGCAAAGTTAACTACACCATTCAATACCAATAACAATATCAGCTGTAGCTGACTATATTAGTCGCGTAGACAAGGAGGCAGACAAAGGCCTCCTTGTTTAAATTAAAACAAGCTCGGGGAGAGTAATATGAAAGCAATCATTAGCTATTTTACATTGATTTCCATCGCCGGCTGGGTAGTACCAGCCAATGCTGACACCTCAATCAACGGCACACGGATTATCTACCCTGCCGATAAAAAAGAAATTACTTTTACCGTAAACAACAATGGTAAAAAAGCATCGCTGATACAAAGCTGGGTCGACGAGGGCAACCCAAAAGATACACCTGACAACACAACCGCACCATTTATACTCACCCCTCCCATTTCAATAATTGCACCGGAAAAAAGTCAAAATATCCGTGTGCGTTATACTGGAGAAATAAAATTACCCACCGAAAAAGAGTCACTATTCTGGGTGAATGTACTGGAGATACCACAAAATATCGATGCACCCAACCAATTGCGAATCGGCTTACGTACCAGAATAAAATTCTTCTTCCGCCCTGAAAATTTGCCGATAAAACCAGAAGACATCAACAAAAAGCTCAGCTGGCACATTGAGAAAAAGACAGGAAATGGGAAATGGGTTACCAGCGTTAAAAACAACAGCCCTTACTATGTTACCTTCAGTGAAATCAATATCAAAACAAAAGAAATAAATGGCATGGTAGATCTGGCACCACAGAACTCGATGATAGCACCAAACAGCAGCACTGAATATGAATTAAAACCCTATAAATCAGAATCAAAACAAGGCATCAACTTCAGCATCATCAATGACTACGGTGGCCAGAGCAGTTTCACGGCAAACACTGAGGAATAAAACAATATGCATTGACTTAAGAGATGCATACAACTGAGCAAAGAACGTGAACCCGACCACCCCATTCAAAATAAAACCGACTTACCTTATAATTGTTTCCTTATTGGCAGGCATGAGCCGATCGGTACAGGCTGAGGATAATGCTGCAGCCCCGGTTTTTGATAAAAGCATGCTATGGGGTGAATCTTTAAAAAATCTTGACTTCAGCAAATACAGCACAACGAACACACTACCAGATGGAACATACAGTATTGATCTAAATATCAATGGCATTGTAAAGGGTCGTCGAGACTTATCCGTAATAAAAAAATCCAGCACAAGCACGGCAATACCCTGTGTACCCCGTGAGCTTCTGCTGGAATTCGGTGTAAAATCCGAAAGCCTGCCTGCAGCCAAAGAAAGCGCAGATGATGAATGTGTAGACATCGCCGCCCGCATAAAAAATGCATTTTATGACTTCAATAGCAGCGACCTACAATTAAATATCAGCGTCCCACAAATAGACATGTCACAGCAAATGCAAGGTTACGTCCCACCAGAAAGGTGGGAAGCAGGACTCCCTGCATTTTTGCTGGATTACAATAGCAACTTCTACTATGCCAAAAACAATGGCAATACGGCGGAAAATGCTTACCTCCTGGCCAAATCCGGTGTGAATATTGGCAGCTGGCAATTTCGCAATACCACATCAGCAAGCTGGAACAATACATCAGGCAGATCCATTACTCCCGTTGAAACCTATCTAAAGCGCGATCTTGATGCATTAAAATCCCAGCTTATTATTGGTGATAATTTTACCGATGGCGATTTGTTTGACTCTGTTTCATTGCGTGGAATACGCATGGTCAGTGACGAACGGATGAAACCAATCAATGATACCGGATATGCCCCTGTTGTTCGCGGCATTGCCAATAGCAATGCCAAAGTGACGATAAAACAAAATGGTTATACTATTGCCGAAACAACCGTGGCACCGGGTGCTTTTGAAATAAAAGATCTCGCGCCTTCCAGCTATAATGGCGACCTGCAAGTAACCGTTACCGAAGCTGACGGCCGCAGTTCGACTTTCACGGTTCCATTTTCTGCAGTACCACGTTCATTGCGAGAAGGATCTGATCGCTACAGTGTCAGCCTCGGTAAAGTACGCCAGTTAACGAATAGTCAGCCATTTCTAGGTCAGCTGACCTACCAGCGCGGCCTATCCAACCTGTTGACAATGAACAGTGGCTTGACAGCTAGTGAAGGCTATTCAGCATTGCAATTAGGTACGGTATTCAATACAAGTGCCGGTGCAGTCGGTCTTGACATGACCACGTCAAACACAGCATTGGGCAGCCAATCGCTGACCGGCCAATCTTATCGGATCAGCTTTAATAAATTATTCTACAATACCGGAACAAATGTAACATTAGCCGCTTATCGCTACTCTACTTCTGGCTATCTGAGCATTCTTGATGCACTGAATGCACGCGACAAATTAGCTAGTGACAGTAATTCACCTAGTTATATCGAAAACTATGCGCGCGTACGCAGCCGCGCTGAAATAAACATTAATCAAACATTTGGAACAAACAGCTCAGCTTATATTAGTGGAGCGACACAAACCTACTGGGCGGGGCAAGGTAGTAACAATCAGTTCCAGGCGGGATTAAGGCAAGGATATCGCTGGGGAAGTGTCGGGATCAATACAGGAAGACAAACTGACTTAAGCGGAAAAAATACTAATACCGTGATGCTGACTTTGAGCTTGAACCTGGACAAGGGAAAAAGCTTTAGCACATCATTCCAACACGATTCCAGCGGTAACAATAGCAATCAACTGAATATTAATGGCGCACTGGGTGAAGAAAGAAAACTCAGTTATGGGCTTAATATTATCAATAATAAAAACCAGCAAAGTGAAAACAACAATATTGCCGGAAACCTGAACTATCAGGGTAGTAATGGCATTATCAGCGCCAGCGCTAGCAATGGCAATAATTCTAATCAAGTATCACTAGGACTGACTGGCTCGGTAGTGGGTGCAGCTGGAACCATACTATTTGGCCAGCCACTAGGGGATAGTACCGCGATTATTCAGGCCAAAGATGCGGAGGGAGCACATGTTACTCCCAGTATTGGCGTTAAAATCAATGCTGATGGATATGCTTTATTACCCTCGCTGTCTTCCTATCGACTGAATAGCGTACTGCTGGAGACCGGTAGTATGAGCGATGGAGTTGAGCTTGATTACACTAGCACTGAAGTCGTCCCACGTAGTGGTTCGGTAGTGCTGGCTAAATTCAAAACCAAGAAGGGCATTCCATTACTACTCAAAACCCATTTCGCAAATGGAGAGCCTCTGCCATTTGGTGCCAGTGCCTATGATAAAGATGGGAACACCGTTGGCGAGATCGGCCAGGGAGGCAAGCTATTTGCCAGAGTGCAGTATGGTGCTGGTCAATTGGTGATTAAGTATTCCGAAAATAGAACATGCAGCATTACATACGACATGAAAAAACAAAAGCAGGATGAGATAAAGATCGTTGAGTGCACCATACTGAAGGCTACACAGTGATGAGCGATCAGGGAATGTATTAATCATTCACTCCTGATGTAAAAATCCTCATGGGAACACTAGGACTGGCTTGCCGCCCTCAGCTAGCGCTGTTTGGTGCCGCCAACAAAATAACATAGCCCTGCGGCAAAGTGCGCCAGCAAAAGCCATACAAGTCATATGGCAATGAGGCATAACGCAGGTGTCGGGGCTTTGTTAGCGCTACTCAAGCAGCTACCCACGATGACTGGGACAGCATGCTTTGCCCCAGAAACCCAGCGAGTGTCGCTCGCATGGGTGGCAACTCAGTCGCCAGCGACTGTATAGCTGGTGCTGCATTAGCGAGCTCGCCCCCTGCCCGCTCCATCATAGCGGCTCGTATGATTTCCGCGCAATTTACCCGGAATTGACGCATCACAGCCAATGCCTGCATCGACCGCCACTGGCAACTGACACCACATGATGCTCTGGCCAACCGCCTCCGCCAATTAAGATCACATTGCGCCCCCATCATTGACTTCGCAAAGACAGGAAGCCCGGTTAGCAAATCAGGAGTCCAACGGACAGAACAATCTGCATATCGGTACAGCGAGGCACTTTGAAGAGACTTCAGCAGAAGAAATGGTAAACGCCCAGACTAAGCTGGGCGTTTACAACCTTGTTGCACAAGGTTTTGTTTGGAGGCGCGGGCCGGAGTCGAACCGACCTACACGGATTTGCAATCCGGTGCATAACCGCTTTGCTACCGCGCCGTAGCTTGTGTTCAATCAGCGCTGTGTCTGACTGATAAATTGTGGAGCGGGAAACGAGGCTCGAACTCGCGACCTCAAC
>NZ_RFAR01000119.1 GCF_003693445.1 Aquitalea palustris
TCCGCAGGTCCGGGGTTCGAGTCCCTGATTCGCCACCAGCATTACCAAAAAGGCCAGCTCCCACGAGTTGGCCTTTTTGCTTTTCCCCCACCGTCTCAGTGCAGCGCAGCGATTCGTTGCGCCCGCGCCGCAGCCAGCATGGCCAATCGCGTCGATACCCGGCAAAATATCTTGCATGTTTGATCAAACTTCTGCATAACTACTGCCTTGCTTGCCCAGCAGAATAGGGAAACAGGCCAGCACAATATAGAACAACGCAGCAAAAAATAGCTGCCAGTAGTGATAAAACGATAAAGAACGGCAAAAGCCGGCAGTAGTTCGTCTGCTACGACTCCCCTCACCCGAACAGTTTCAGATCAAATCATGCCTGCAGCCTTGCGCTACAGGCAGCGGGAACGGCTGCCTGCCGGCAGCCGCTGGCGAAGAAGCGCACAACAGGGAGTGCATCATGCAGATCAAGTCCAGGCTTACCATGCTGGCCATCGTTACCACAACGGGGCTGTGCATGCTGGGAGGCGTCATGGCTTATACCCAGTTCAGTCTGGGGCAATTCATCCAGCGCCTGCTGGAAGGCGACCTGCCCAGCGTAGAGACCCTGCAGCGCTTTCAGACCGACACCCTGAAAATGACCGTCGACTCGCTGCTGCTGGGGGCCACTGACAATGCCAATGAATTGCAACGCTTGCCCAAGGCCATTGCCGATGAAGAGCAGGATGCCCGTGCCGCACTGAAAAGCTATCACGCACTGGCCCTCAGCAGCGATGACCAGCGCCTGCTGGCACAGGACCAGGCCCGGCTGGACGACTACGCCCGGGTGCTCAAGCCCTATCTTGAAGCCACCGAAAACGGCGATATCGTGGCGGCCAAATCGGCGCTGCGGCAGCTGGTGCCCACGGCGCGCGCCGTGCTGGCTGCCGGCGAAAGCCATCTGCATTACAACTATCAGCTGACACAGCAGGAAGCCGGCCATGCCACCGGGCTGCTGCAGTTCGTGCAGCTGCTCAGCCTGGCCACCGTGCTGCTCTGCCTGCTGGTGGTGGGCAGCATGAGCTGGTCGCTGGCACGTTCACTGTCACGGGCGATCAACGGTTTGCAGAATGCCATTACCGGCATCGCCGATTCGCTCGACTTCACCCGCCGCGCCCCACAGGACAGCGATGACGAGCTGGGTGCCACCGCCAGCGCCTTCAACAGCCTGATTGGCAGACTGCAGGGCAGCCTGAGCGAATTGACCGGCAATATCCGCCAACTGACCACGGCCTCGGCCGATGTGGCGCGCGCCTCGGGCGAAGTGGCCGGCACCGCCGCCCGGCAGAGCGATATCTCGGCCAGCGTGGCCGCCACCGTGCAGCAGTTGACCGTCAGCATCAATCATGTCGGCATGCAGGCAGCCGCCACCAACGAGCAGGCGGTGAATGCCGGCGAGCTGGCTGGCAGCGGCGGCCAGGTGGTCAGCAGCACGGTCAGCGACATTCGCGACATTGCCGGCACGGTGGGCACCGCCTCGCATAGCGTGCGCCAGCTGGGCGAACAGGCGCGTTCCATCGTTTCGGCGGTGTCGGTGATCAAGGATGTGGCGGACCAGACCAACCTCCTGGCACTGAACGCCGCCATCGAAGCGGCGCGGGCCGGCGAGCAGGGACGTGGCTTTGCCGTGGTGGCGGACGAAGTACGCAAGCTGGCTGAACGCACCAGCAGCATGACCAGCGAGATCAACAGCGTGATCAGCGCCATTGCCGGCAGCAACGAGCAAACCGGCAAGGCCATGGCTGCCACCGTGGCCAGGGTGGAGAGCGGCATGCAGCGGGCCGACATGGCGCAGGAAGCCATTGTCCGCATCGGCGACACCACGCGCGACCTGGTAAGCCTGGTCGGCAATATCACCGTTTCCATTCGCGAGCAGGCCAGCGCCAGCACCGATATCGCGGTGCAGGTGGACCACATCGCCCAGATGGCACAAAGCGCCAACAACGATGCTTCGGCGGCGTCCACGGCAGCGCAGG
Organism: Aquitalea palustris; assembly: GCF_003693445.1. Taxonomy (GTDB): domain Bacteria; phylum Pseudomonadota; class Gammaproteobacteria; order Burkholderiales; family Chromobacteriaceae; genus Aquitalea; species Aquitalea palustris. Next base: position 2,004 of record NZ_RFAR01000119.1, read on the forward strand.
CGCTGGATGCATCGGCACGGCGCATGCAGGAAATTGTGGCGGCCTACCGGCTATAAACGAGTCATGCGGCTTTCGCCAGCCGCCACCATGGATTAGATTGAGAGCAGGGGCTGGCATGGGGGCCAGCCTTTCCTCTGCCTGCGAAAGCCCGCCATGTCCAATGCCACCGCCAGCCGCAACGTCCATGACGACTGCAGCATCCATGTCGACCTGCGTGAGGTGATACACGCGCTATCCGATGCACTTGATCTGGTCGGCATCGATGATGTGGCCCACGGCAAGCGGGTCGGCATCTTGGCTTATCACTGTGCACTGACGCGAGGCCAGAGCCGGGCACAGGCCAGCTTTCTGTTTGATCTGGGCCTGCTGCACGATATCGGCGTCTCCTCCACCCGCACCCATCACCACCTGGTCAGCGAGTTCGACTGGGCCGGCTCCCAGCAGCATTGCCTGACCGGTGCAGCGCTATTGGCCGGCTTTAGCCCGCTGGCGGCCATGGCCGAGCCGGTACGCTATCACCACACGCCATGGGAAAAACTGGTAGCCATGCCTGGCCTCAGCCGCGACATAGCGGAACAGGCCAACCTGATCTATCTGGTAGACCGGGTAGACGCCATGGCAGCCGCCTTTTACAGCAGTGGCGAATTGCTCACGCACACCCCCGCCATCCGTGAGCAGATCGCCCAGCGCAGCGGCCAGCACTTTGCCCCGCAGCTGGTCGAGGTCTTTCTGCAGGCATCAAAGGCCGAAGCCTTCTGGTTGCAACTGGAGCCACGCGGTATTGCCGGCATGCTGCAGGACATGCGCGAACTGAGCCTGCCCTGCCAGGCCAGCACGGCCCAGCTCAAGCAACTGGCCACGCTGTTTTCCTGCATTGTCGATGCCAAAAGCCCGTTTACCGCGCGCCACTCGCAAGGGGTGGCCGGGCTGTCGCGCTGGCTGGCCGAGCGACTGGGGCTGACGCCTGGCCGTTGCGACCAGCTGGAAATCGCCGCCCTGCTGCATGATCTGGGCAAGCTGCGCGTACCGGATGAAATACTGGAAAAGCCGGCCGGGCTCACCAGCCGCGAGCGCAGCCTGATCAATGCCCACAGCTTTGAAACCTACCAGATCCTGCGGCATATCCGCGGCTTTGAAGAAATCGCCTGCTGGGCGGCTTATCACCACGAAGAACCGGACGGCCACGGCTATCCCTTCCACCTGAGCGCAGACAGCATGTGCATCGAAGCGCGCATCCTGCGCGTGGCCGACATCTTCCAGGCACTGGCCCAGGACCGGCCCTACCGCGCCGGTCTCAGTGCCGACGCGGTGCTGGCCACCCTGCAGCAACTGGCGGCGCAGCAACGCATCGACCCGGCCATTCTGGCCCTGGCTGCGCGCGACATGGCTGGCGCCATGGCGGCAGCACTGCCCGCAGGAAAAGCCGCCTGAGCAGCACGGTACGACCGGTGATACTCGGGTGATGCCGGGTTGAAACCTGCGTTAACAGGCTCATGGACGCCTTGTCCATCAGGCCTTTCCACGCCATGAGCCGGGTCTGACCCTTCCTGCCCTGAATCGTGAGCCGCTGCTTAATCACGGCAGCACGATTGCCAGCACCGGGGCGCAGGCGGATAATCGCCGACCCCGACCCTGCGTCGATCGCACTGGAGTACTGCAATGAGTGAACAGGAACTGCGTTTGTCCAAACGCATGGTCGAACTGGGGCTGTGCTCGCGCCGTGAAGCCGATGCCTTCATCGAACAGGGACGGGTCAGGGTGGATGGCCAGCTGGTGCAGCAACTGGGCAGCCGCGTGCGGCCAGAACAGCGCATCGAACTGGACAAGCCGCGCATGACGCTGGGTGAGCTCAGCATCAGCCTGCTACTGCATCGCGCCCTAGCCGACCAGCCATTGTCGCTAGCCGCGCAGATTACCCCGGCCAGTCACCTGGCACGCGATGGCAGCGAGCTGGTCTTCAATCCGCGCCACCTGAAGCCGCTACAACAGGCCGGTGCGCTGGAAGCAGGCTGTCATGGCCTGGTGGCACTGACACTGGACAAGAAGCTGGCGCGCAAGCTGGCCGATGCCGAACAGGAATACCTGATTCAGCTGGAAGCGGCACCCGGTGCAGAAGAACTGAAACAGCGCCTGCAGCAGTTGAAACTGCCGGGCAAAGCCCCGCGCAGCCTGAAAGTGAGCCGCCAGAGCGACCGCCAGCTGCGACTGGTGCTGACAGCAGTACAACCCGGCCAACTGGCCGCCATCTGTCAGGGCCTGGGTTTGCAGCCACTGGCCCTGCGCTGCATCCGCATCGGCAAGCTGGGCATGGGCGACCTGCCCAGCGGGCAATGGCGCTATCTGCTGCCGATGGAGTCCTTCTAGACCAGCCTGCTGGCTGCGCCGGCGACCACTAGCCCGGTGCCAGCGCGGCCAATGCCTGCAAGGCCGTAGCAGCAAAGCCCGCGCCCGAGGGCATGGCGTCCGGCCACGGCAGCCGCTGATGCCCCGGACCATCCGTCACCCGGTAATCGGCCCCCAGTGCATCCAGACCCAAGAGCTGGATGCCATCGGCCACCACCGCCTGGCGCAATAGCGCCGCCTCGTCTTCCAGCGTCAGTAGCGGCGGGCCAGCCAGCTCCGGCGCTTCCAGCCAACCCATGCGTCCGACGCCGCCGATATAGCGCAGCCGCAAGGGCTGCAGGCGGAAGAACATGAAATCCAGCTGCAGCAAATCCTCTGCTGCCGCCTGATAGCGACAAAAGCGTTGCAGCAGCGCGGGTTCAGGCTCGATACGCTGCGCATCGGCCAGCAGGGTCAGCCGGGCACCCGCCTGCACATCGCTCACACCGTCCTCCACGATAGACAAGCTGCAGCGGCCATCGGCCAGCAGATTGCGGGTGTGCTCGGCCAGCGCGCTGATCAGCAGCAAGGGCCGGTGTGCCTGGTCCAGCACATAGGGCAATACCGTGGCATAGGGATAACCGGGCAGCTGTGTGGAATGGCTGGCCAGCGTGGCGTAATGGCTGCCATGCATCAGTTGCAGGGCGACAGCGGATGGAATTTTCACAGCAAGATTCTCCCTTCGACAGCAGGATGGTGAGCCGGCATGTTATGCCACAGTCGTCAGGCAGGCGTCAGCGCAATTCAGCCAGAACTCTGCGCCTGCGGTAGCCGGGCGACAAAGTGATAGAGCTCGGCCGCCGGCAGCGGCCGGGCAAAGCGGTAGCCCTGCATCTGGGTGCAGCCCATGGCCAGCAGGCTCAGTTGCTGTTCCGCAGTTTCCACCCCCTCGGCCACCACATCCATGCCCATGTCACGCGCCATCGACAGCGTGGCACGCACCACGGCCTCGTCATCGCCACCGCCCGGCAGGGTGCTGACAAAGGCCCGGTCTATCTTCAGCCGGTTGATGGGGAAGCGTTTGAGCCGGGACAGCGAGGAATAGCCGGTGCCGAAATCATCCAGGGCAAAGCGGCAGCCCAGTTGCATCAGCGCGTGGAATACCTCCAGGTAACGCGCATCCTCGTTCATCAGCGCGCCTTCGGTCAGCTCCAGCTCCAGCATGCCGGGGGCGATCTGATAGCGTTGCACCAGCCCGCGCACATAGGGTGTGAGATCGCTGCGCTCCAGCTGCACCGGTGACAGATTCACCGATACCGGCAGCAGCAGGCCGGCCGCCGCCCAGCGCGCCTGTTCGGCGCAAGCCTCGGCCAGCACCCAGCGTCCCAGTTCGACAATCAGCCCGCTGCGCTCGGCCAGGCCAATGAATTCGCCGGGCAACATCAGCCCGCGTAGCGGATGACGCCAGCGCACCAGCGCCTCGCAGCCGATGCAGCGGCCAGTGTCGGCATCCAGCTGCGGCTGGTAGTACAGCACCAGCTGCGCCGGGTCGTCCAGCAACGCCCGGCGCAGGTCGCGCTCCAGCGTCAGCCGTTCCATGGCCTGGGTGTTCATTTCCGGGCTGTAGTAGCGCAAGGTGTCTCGCCCGGCCTGCTTGGCTGCATACATGGCCATGTCGGCGTGGCGCAGCAGGGTGTCCGGGTCTTGCCCATCCTGCGGGAACAAGGCCACCCCGATACTCACCGTGCAGCGCAGCTCGTGCTGCTCCACCACCACGGCCGAATCAAACAGCGCCAGCAATTGCTCGCCCAGCGCCTCCAGCTGCGCCTGCTGCTGGTAAGGCAGCAGGATGACAAACTCGTCGCCACCCAGCCGCGCCAGCATGGCATCCGGCGGCAGTGGCTGTTGCAGACGGCGTGAAAAGCCAACCAGCAGCTGGTCGCCCACCGGGTGGCCCAGGCTGTCGTTGACTGTCTTGAATTCATCCATGTCCAGGAACAGCACCGCCAGCTGGCGCTTGTCGTTTTCGGCCATGGCATGGCGGGCCATGGTCAGCCAGCAGGCCCGGTTGGGCAGGCTAGTCAGGCTGTCGTGCAAGGCCAGGTAAGTCACATTGGCCTCGGCCTTGCGCGTGGCATCCAGCTGGGTTTGCAGCTGCTGGTTGGTATCGGCCAGCTCGGCAGTTCGCTGCTGTACCTCGCCCTCCATACGCCGGGTATAGCCGGTGACAATCAGCAGAAAGCCACCAAACAGGCCGGTCATGGCCAGCCCCAGCACAAAGGTGATCCACTCCAGCCAGCTGCGCAAGCCGGACAGATAATCCTCACTGGCGCGCAGGCGCAAGGCCCAGTTGCGTCCGGCAAAGGAAAACTGGCTGAGCAAATGCGGCCGCTGGCCGAACCAGCCATCCTTGCCGCAATTGGCCGGGCCGGACAGGCGGTGGAAGCCGGGCGCGCCATCGCGATCGATCAGACACACTTCGATATCACGGCGCACACCATGCTGCAGCGTACTGGCGACGATGTCATCCATGCGGAACAGGCTGGACACCACCCCGCGCAGCACCTGATGCTGGCTGTCATCCAGCGGAGCGTAAACCGCCTGATACAGTGCCACCCCCTTCTGCTGCTGTGGTTCCTGCACCAGGCGGATGGCGGGGCTGACCACCGGCTGCCCGCTTTGCAGGCTGTGGCGAATGGTGGTGGCCAGCTCGGGCGAGGACAGGATGTCCAGCCCCAGCGCCCGCCGGTTGCTGGCCAGGGGCTCGATATAGCGCACCGGCAAATAGGAAGGACGCTGCGGCGACGGCGCCACATGACCGGCGGCATCCCGCGCCAGAATGGCAGAACCGGCCAGCGCACTGCTTTCGAATGCTGCGCGCTCGGCATCGGTGACCAGCGGCGACCAGCCCAGGCTTTGCGTACCCGGCAAACGCGCCAGCCAGGAAGCGGTCAGCTCGCGCCACTGGCTGGCAGAAGCGGCCGGGGAGTGGGTCTGCAATTGTTGCAGGGCCAGCATGCCATCCAGCTGCATCTCCAGGCGCTTTTTCAACGCCAGTTCAATCTGGCCGGCATCACGGTTGAACTGGCTTTGCACCCGTAGCGCTTCCCAGTGATGAATCAGCGCACTGAAACCGATCATGGTCAGCGCGGTCATCAGCATGGGCCACAGCAAGGCAGCGCTGCGGGCGCGCCATTCACTGCGCGGGCGGCCAAACCATGCCAGCATCAGCGGCAGCATGATGAGGCAGCCAAAGGTATCGCCCAGCCACCAGTTCCAGCCATTGAACAGCAGATCGCTGGCCGGCAGCACCCCCAGCGCCGCCAGCGCCGGCACGCTGATGCCGCTGCTCAGCAGGCAGGACAGCGGAATGATGAGCAGCATCAGCCGGATCACGCTGTCAGCACGATCCAGCGGGTTGGGCCAGCCAATCCAGCGGCGGATCAGCCAGCAAGAGCCGAGCGCCTGCACGGTCGCCGCCAGCGGCACCACCAGCAGCGCAAGATAGGCCCAGCCGTGCACGCCGGCTTGCCAGCTGGCCACCAGTTGCACCAGCAACGAGCCCAGCAGCACGCCCGGCCACAGCGCGCGCCCCCACAGCAGCAAGGACATCATGGCGATGCCGGCCGCCGGAAACACCGGTGCGGTATAGCCCGGTGGAATGGCACTGTACAGGGAAGGAACGCCGATCAGGGCATAGACCACAGCCAGCCGCAACATGGCGGGAAATCGAGCAGACACGGGACGTCCTTGCAGGTAAATGACAGCCGCCCGACATTAGCATGCCATGGGCAGAGCGTCACTCATCGTGCTGAAAATTGATGAGTATGGCATATGGCACCGCCAGCCATGACCGGGCGGTGAGCGGTACGCCCTATCGACGGGTGATGCTGGCGGGAATCGCCACATCAGCCCTGCCCGGTGGCTGGCCTTGCAACAGCGCAAAGATCTGTTGCAGGCATTGCTCCGCCATCGACTGGCCATCCTGCACGATGGCATCCACCGGAATCGGCAGGCAATCCAGCAGCGGATGATCGTCAAAAGTCATCAGACAGGATGGCGCTTCACGCAGGCGGTGGGTCTGGCTCATGAAAGACAGCACCCCTTCCAGCAGGGTGATGGAGGCGGTAAACAAGGCCTGCGGGTAGCGCCCTTCGCGGGCATGCCACTGCTGCATCATGGCAAAACCGGAAGCGCGCTGGAAATCGCGCTCCTGCACCCAGTGCGCCTGCTCAGCCAAGCCGTGTGACTGCAAGGCCTGGCGGTAGCCGGCCAGACGGTCGCGACTGGGCGACAGCGTGGGCTGGCCACCAAAATACACCACCTCGCGCACGCCCTCCTCCAGTTTGCTGCCGATCAGCCGCGCCACGGTATCGGTGGCATCGGTCACCACGGAAGGGATGCCACTGCCCTCAATGCGCCGGTCGACAAACACCAGCGGCAGCCGCGTGGTCCAGGGCTGATAGCGGGCAGCATCGCTGCTACAGGGCACCACCGCCATGCCATCCACCTGCCGCGCCACCAGATGCGCCATGCCTTCGGCTTCGCGCGCCGGGTCCTCATCGCTGGTCACCAGCACCAGCTGGTAATCCCGGGCGCGGCACAGGTTTTCCATGGCCTGGGCCAGCGCGGCATGGGCCGAGTTGGTCAGGTCGGGAATCACCAGGCCGATGCTGTTGCTGCGCTTGCTGCGCAGCGAACGGGCAGATTGCGACGGGTTGAAGTGATGCTCGCGTGCCACTTTCTCCACCCGCTCCACCGTGGCCGGTGCGATGCGGTAGCGTTCGGCATGGCCGTTCAGCACCATGCTGGCCGTGGTGCGCGAAACGCCGGCGAGACTGGCAATATCATCGATGGTGAGACGCTTGTAGGCAGTCACAGCGGGCTTTCCTGTCAGGAATTGATCACAGATGGCAACAACCCCCGGCAACCATGACAGCAGCGGGGGTTATGCGCGATGTAGCAATTGTATTACAAGCCAGCCGGAGTGAGGCAGCCCCTCCGGCAGATGGCTGCTTACTGCTTGATCAGATTCAGCGGCACCGGGATGAACTTGTCCACGCTCTGGCCGGCAGCCAGCTTCTTGGCAGTCTGGATGCCATACTGACCGATCAGCTCGGGCTGCTGCTGCACGGTGGCGGCCAGGCTACCGGCTTTCACTGCGGCAACGGCGTCAGCAGTGGCATCAAAGCCGACCACCACCACGTTTTTCAGACCAGCCGCCTGAATGGCCTTGAGCGCACCCAGAGCCATTTCGTCGTTATGCGCAAACACACCCTGGATGTCCTTATTACCCTGGATGATGTTTTCCATCACCGACAGGCCCTTGGCGCGGTCGAAATCAGCCGGTTGCTTGGCCAGCAGTTTCACATCAGCCTTGCCGTCCACCACCTTGTGGAAGCCTTCGCCACGTTCACGGGCGGCAGACGAGCCGGCAATGCCTTCCAGCTCGACGATACGGCCTTTGCCACCCAGTTTCTCCAGCAGGAACTCGCCAGCCATCTTGCCGCCAGCCACATTGTCCGAGGCAATGTGCGCGCTGACTTCGGCACCGTTCACGCTACGATCCAGCGACACCACCTTGATGCCCTTGCCGGTGGCTTCCTTCACCACATTGGCTACGGCAGAGGAGTCGGTCGGGTTGATCAGGATGACATTCACTTTTTTCTGGATCAGGTCTTCCACGCTGGCCTGCTGCTTGGCCGGGTCGTCCTGCGCATCCACGGTAATCAGCTTGATGCCATCCTTCTGTGCTTCGTCTTCTGCACCCTTGCGCAGCGAAACAAAGAAAGGATTGTTGAGGGTGGATACCGCCAGGCCGACAGTCAGCTGACCATCGGCGGCAGCAGCAGCGGGGGCGCTGGCCGCAGCCGGTGCGGCGCCGTCCGGGCCTTGCTTGGAACAGGCGGCAGTGCCGAATACCAGCAGACTGGCCAGCAGCGGGTGAAGAATGCGATTCATGGTGAGTCTCCCTGATTAATGATTTAGCTTGCGTTGACCGGCCCTGGCGCAGGGCCATTATTGATGCGAAAACCAGTACTTACTTCTTGCCGCTGCGGTCGATCAGCACCGCCAGCAGAATGACTACACCCTTGATCACCTGCTGATAGAAGGACGATACCCCCAGCAGGTTGAGGCCATTGTTGAGCACGCCGATCAGCAGCGCGCCCATCAGCGTGCCGAAGATCCAGCCGCGCCCGCCGGTGAGGCTGGTGCCGCCCAGTACCACGGCGGCGATGGCATCCAGCTCGTAACCGCTGCCGGCCGTCGGCTGGGCGGAATTCAAGCGCGAGGTCAGCACCACGCCGGCCATGGCCGACATGGCCCCGGACAGGGTGTAGACCCACAGCTTGATCTGATCCACCTTCACGCCGGACAGGCGGGCGGCTTCTTCGTTACCGCCAGTGGCATAGACATGGCGGCCAAACACGGTTTTCTTCAGCAGAAAGGCAAACAGGCCGAACATGATCAGCATCCACACCACCGGAATCGGCACCAGGCCGGCGACATAGCCACCACCCAGCATGGAGAACAGATCGCTGTCAAAGCCGGTGATCGGGCTGCCGCCGGACACCACCAATGCCAGGCCACGCAAAATGGTCATCGAGGCCAGGGTGGCGATGAACGGGGCCACCTTGCCCTTGCTGATCACCAGGCCGTTAAAGAGGCCCATCAGCCCGCCACCGACTACACCCAACAGGGTGGCCAGCAGCGGGTTGAACCCCGCCTGGATCAGCGTGGCGATGGCCACCGAGGACAGCGCGAGAATGGAACCGACCGACAGATCAATGCCGCCCAGCAGGATCACCAGCGTCATGCCAAAGGCAATCAGCGCATTGATCGACACCTGGCGCATCACGTTCAGCAGATTGGCCACGGTGAGGAAATCCGGGCTGAGCACGGCCAGTCCCACCGACACCAGCACCAGGGCGATAAAGGGGCCCAGACGCTGCAGGGTGGCTTTTTGTTTTGGAGTCATTGTGTATTCCTTGCTCTGAAATCAGGCGGCATGCGCGGTGCCGGTGGCGGCCGCCATGATGCTTTCCTGGGTGGCGCTGGCCGCCTCGAACAGACCGGTCTGGCGACCTTCATGAATCACCAGGATGCGGTTGCTCATGGCCATCACTTCCGGCAGCTCCGACGACACCATCACGATGGCCACGCCAGCAGCAGCCAGCTGGTTGATGATGTGATAAATCTCGGCCTTGCCGCCCACATCCACCCCGCGGGTGGGCTCGTCCAGCAGCAGCACCTTGGGCGGCTGCGCCAGCCATTTGGCAAACACCACTTTTTGCTGATTGCCGCCGGACAACGATTTCACTTCCAGTTCGGCATCGCGGGTGCGGATGCGCAATTGCTCGATCAGCCCGGCCACTGCCTGCTGCTCGGCGGCGTCCGACACTACGCCCAGCCGCGCGTATTGCGGCAGATGCACCAGGGTGGCGTTTTCGCGTACCGACATGCCCAGCACCAGGCCCTGGCTCTTGCGGTCTTCCGTGACAAAGGCCAAGCCTGCCGCAATGGCCGCGCCCGGACTGTCCAGCTCCAGCGCCACACCATCCAGCAGCACCGCACCAGCACAGCGCCGGTTCAGGCCAAACAGGGTCTTGAGGATTTCACTGCGCCCGGCCCCCATCAGGCCGGCCACGCCCAGCACTTCGCCGGCGCGCACCTCGAAACTGATATCGCGTACATGCTGCGCATCGGCCAGCCCCGTTACCTGCAGGCGTACGGCACCCGGTGCGGCGGTGCGGCGCGGAAAGCGATCACCAATCTCGCGCCCCACCATCATGCGCACCACTTCATCAAAGTCAGTGCGGGCAATCACCCGTTCACCGACAAAGCGGCCATCGCGCAGCACACTGATCTTGTCGCAGATGCGGAAGATTTCTTCCATGCGGTGCGAGACATAAACAATAGCGACACCACGCGCCTTCAGCGCCTGCATCAGGCCGAACAGGGTATCGATCTCGCGTTCGGTCAGTGCCGCTGTCGGCTCATCCATGATCAGCAGACGCGCATTCATGGCCAGTGCCTTGGCAATTTCCACCATCTGCTGCTGGCCGATGGACAGCAGGCCGGCTTCGGCTTCCGGATCGATATTGTCAGCACCCAGCGCCGCCAGTTGCGCCGATGCCTCGCGCCGCATACGGGCGCTGTCGATCACGCCAAAGCGCGACGGCTCGCGGCCTAAAAACAGGTTTTCCATCACCGACAGTTGCGGGATCAGGTTCAGTTCCTGATGGATGATGGCAATGCCGCAGGCTTCCGCCTGACGGGTGGAGCGAATCTCTACCGGCTGGCCATCAATGCGGATGGAACCGCCGTCGCTACGGTATACCCCGCTGAGAATCTTCATCAGCGTGGATTTGCCGGCGCCGTTTTCGCCCATCAGGGCGTGGATTTCGCCGCCGGCAATGGCAAAGTCGACCTCTTCCAGCACGCGGACCGGGCCAAAAGCCTTGCTGATGCCCTGCATGACGACATTCATGGTCTGGTCCTCAGAAAATCACGCCGGAATGCAGAATCACATTGGCGTAGGGAGTGCACTCGCCGGTGCGGATCACCACCCGCGCAGCCTGACAGCGTTGCTTGAATTCTTCATGACTCACCCACTCCAGCGCCACGCCCTGCCGCGACAAGGCCGCAGCCGTTTCCACCACCGCCGGATTATGTGCGCGACACTCGTCGGCAAACACCGCGCGCTCACACTGGAAATCGGCAAGGACGGTTTCCAGTACACGGGCAAAACCCGGCTCGCCCAGCGCCAGTGCCAGGTCGATGCATTCCACCCCAGGCGGAATTGGCAGGCCGCAATCGGCAATCACCAGGCTATCGGTATGGCCCATGCCCGCCAGCACGCGGGCGATGTCGCGGTTCAGATGTCCCAGTTTCTTCATGACTGTTGTTCCAGAAATTGTTGCAGGGCAGCCAGCGTCGGCATGCCGCTCTGTGCGCCCTGCCTGGTCACCGACAGCGCCGCGGCGGCATTGGCACGACGCACCGCCTCAGCCAGACCCAGCGGCCAGAATGCCGCCAGCGCACCATTAAAGGTATCGCCGGCACCGGTACTGTCCACCGCCAGCACCGGGAAACCGGCAATCTGCTGCAGGCTGCCTTGCGCATCGGCATAGCTGGCACCCTGGCTGCCCTGGGTCATCACGATGCCTGCCGGGCGGCTGCTCAGCAATTGCTGCCAGGGCTGCTGGCTGGCCAGGGCGATGGCCAGTTCGTATTCATTGGGAGTCAGCAGGGAAACCTGCTGCTGCAAGCTTTCCGGCAAGGACTGGGCCGGGGCCGGATTCAGGATGAAGGGCTTGCCATGGCGCGCCGCCAGCATGGCGGCATGTTCTACCGTAGCCAGCGGCACCTCCAGTTGGGCCAATACCACATCGGCGTCGATGAAGGCCTGCTCGGCCGCATCCAGCTGGGCGGGCTGCAGCGCGTGGTTGGCACCGGGTACCACCATGATGGCATTGTCACCACCGGCCAGGGTAATGCTGGCCATGCCGGTGGCTTCGTCCACACAGCTGATCCAGCGGGTATCGATACCCTCGGCCTTAAGGCCGGCCAGCAACTGGTCGCCAAAAGCATCCTTGCCCAGGCAGGCGATCAGGCTGACTGCCGCGCCCAGCCGGGCAGCGGCCACCGCCTGATTGGCACCCTTGCCACCGGGATAAGTGGCAAAGCGGTGGCCGAACAGGGTTTCACCCTGACGCGGAAAGCTGTCTGCTTCCACCACCAGGTCCATGTTGACGCTACCGATCAGCAAAACTCGGCTCATGTCTTGTCTTTCCAGGCGCAGCGCCACCAGCGTGACCGGGCGCGGCAGTGTCATGTGACACGGCGGGCGCAGGCAGTGGCAGGCTGCTGTTCATTAGAGGCTAAAACGTACTCAGCAATTGGGTGAACTTATAGCAGAGCCGGCATGTCGGTGGAAGCACAACACGCAATAAATGTAAGTTTTCAACTACATGGCAGCAAAAAAAAACCACACCATGGTGCAAGACTCGCGGCCAAGCACCGGCTGCAGCCGGTGACACGCACCACGACGGTGCCGCTGGCCCTCGTCATGTAGTTGCAGCGCACAAATCACCGCCCCCTTGCCCGATAAGGATTCCTGCTTGCCCTTGCCGCACCGCAGCAGGAAAAAGCCGCGCTGGCGCTGCCGACAAGTCCCCTGCGCCAGCAGGCCGGCTGTGCTAAAATCGGCCAACACATTCATTTGATTATGAAAACACTCATCACCGCCCTCTTGCTCTGCCTGCTGTCACTGCCAGCCATGGCCGTGAACAGACTGCTGCCCGCCAATATCCTGGCCGGCACCATCTCCAGCGTGGACAACAACACCGTCACTTTCGTGAAGAGCGAAAGCTCCTTGCTGCGCGCGCTGCTGGCGACACTGATCCCCACCGGTCAGAGCTATGCCACCGCACCTGGCCTGCGCATCTATGACGGCGACAACCGCTTCCTGCTCACCGGCCAGTTGCCCACCCTGGTGGGGCAGACGGTCGGCATCACGCTGGATCTGCAAGGCAATATCAACCGTATCTGGGTGCTGAGCGATGCTGAAATCGAGCTGCTGCAGCAGCGTCAGCAGTAAGGCCCACCCAATGAACCAGCTGGAATCCGCGTAGCAATGAAGAAGGTATACATCAAGACCTTTGGCTGCCAGATGAACGAATACGACTCTGACAAAATGGTCGACGTTCTGGGCGATGCCGAAGGCATGATCAAGACAGACAATCCCGAAGAAGCCGACGTCATCCTGTTCAACACCTGCAGCGTGCGGGAAAAAGCCCAGGAAAAAGTATTTTCCGACCTTGGCCGCATCCGCCCGCTGAAAGAAGCCCGCCCCGACCTGATCATCGGCGTCGGCGGCTGCGTGGCCAGCCAGGAAGGCGACACCATCGTCAAGCGTGCGCCTTATGTGGATGTGGTGTTCGGCCCGCAAACCCTGCACCGCCTGCCGGAAATGATCCGCGCCCGCCAGCACAGCGGCGCGGCCCAGGTAGATATTTCCTTCCCCGAGATCGAAAAATTCGACCACATCCCGCCGGCCAAGGTCGACGGTGCTGCAGCCTTTGTCTCCATCATGGAAGGCTGTTCCAAGTACTGCTCCTTCTGCGTGGTGCCTTATACCCGTGGCGAGGAAGTATCGCGCCCGTTTGAAGACGTGCTGACCGAAATTGCCGGTCTCACCCAGCAGGGCGTGAAGGAAATCACCTTGCTGGGCCAGAACGTCAACGCCTATCGCGGCCTGATGGCGGATGGCGAGATTGCCGACTTCGCCTTGCTGCTGGAATACGTACACGAAATGCCCGGCGTGGAGCGACTGCGCTTTACCACCAGCCATCCGCGTGAATTCACCCAGCGCATCATCGACTGCTACGGCAAGCTGCCCAAGCTGGTTTCGCACCTGCACCTGCCGGTACAAAGCGGTTCCGACCGCATCCTGACCGCCATGAAGCGCGGCTACACCGGGCTGGAATACAAGTCCATCATCCGCAAGCTGCGCGTGCTGCGCCCGGACCTGTGCCTGTCATCCGACTTCATTGTCGGCTTCCCCGGTGAAACCGAAGCGGATTTCGAGCAAACCCTGAAGCTGGTCAAAGACCTGGAATTCGACTTCAGCTATGTCTTCATCTACAGCGCCCGCCCTGGCACGCCGGCCGCCAATCTGCTCGACGACACCCCGCACACGGAAAAAGTACGCCGGCTGGAAGCACTTAACGAAGTCATCGAGGCTCGCGGTTATGCCATCAACCAGAGCATGGTGGGCAGTGTGCAACGGGTGCTGGTGGAGAATATCTCCAAGAAAGACCCGAACATGCTGGCAGCCCGCACGGCCAACAACCGGGTGGTGAATTTTGTTGGCCAGCCGCGCCTGCTCAAGCAGATGGTAGACGTGGTGATTACCGATGCCCGTCCGCACTCGCTGATGGGTGAAATCCTGACCCAAGAAACCGCGTGACACCCGCGCAAAGGCCCGTCATGTTTATAGTTGCACTCAGTTATATCGCCCCGCTGGAAGAGATCGACGCCCAGCTGGCACAGCATGTGCTGTGGTTGAAACAGTGCTACGCCGACGGGCTGTTTCTCGCCTCCGGTCGCAAGGAACCGCGCACTGGCGGCATTATTCTGGCCAGAGGTGATCGCCATGCCCTGCAGCAAAGGCTGGCACAGGACCCGTTCGCCCTGGCGGGGCTGGCGCGTTACGACATCACCGAATTTCACCCCAGCATGACCGCCCCCGGGCTGGAAGTGCTGGCCGCCCCGGCGGAGGAGCGAGCGCCGTGAGCCAGAACTCCGCTAGCCAGCTATTGCTGGCGCCCCGTCCGCTCAGCCGCCACGCCCGCCGGGCAGCCCTGGCCTGCCTCATCATCCTGCCGCTGTTACTCCTGCCCAGCCTGTTGCTGGGTCAGCCCGGCGTGAATGGCGGCTGGGGTAGCCGCTCGCTGTTGCTGCTGATTGGCCCGGCGGCCATTGGCGGCACGCTGGCGCTGTATGCCCTGCTGCTGTATTTGCTGGACAAGCTCAGCCTGGATGGGCTGCGCAATGGCCTGTTCATGCTGCTGACCTTGCTGGCCAGCGTGCTGCTTGTTCTGGAAGCCAGTTTCTGGTTTGCCTTGCTGTTCAGCCACTGAACCACCTTTCGCCTACACGATGAATACCACTCCTCTCAGTTTCAATCCGGTCGACAATGAACGGCTGGCCCGCTTGTGCGGCCCGCTGGATGAAAACCTCAAGCAGATCGAAACCGGTCTGGATGTACAGATCCAGCGCCGTGGCGAGCACTTCAAGTGCAGCGGCGAACACGCCGATCTGGCGGTATACAGCCTGACCCGGCTGTATCTGCTGGCGGAAAAGCGCGATATCTCCATCGACGACGTGCAGCTGGAACTGGTGGAAGTACGCCAGCACGAGCAGCAGGACGGCGATGTGCCGGTGCTGCTGACCCGCCGTGGCGACCTGCGCGGCCGCACCCCGCGCCAGAGCGGCTATATCAAGGCCATCAGCCAGCATGACATTACCTTCGGCATCGGCCCGGCCGGCACCGGCAAGACCTATCTGGCCGTAGCCTGCGCGGTGGATGCCATGGAACGCGATGCCATCAAGCGCATCGTGCTGGTGCGGCCGGCGGTGGAGGCCGGCGAAAAACTGGGCTTCCTGCCCGGTGATCTGGCGCAAAAAGTCGACCCCTACCTGCGCCCGCTGTACGACGCCCTGTACGACCTGATGGGCTTCGACCGTGTCACCCGCCTGTTCGAAAAGAACCTGATCGAAATCGCGCCGCTGGCCTATATGCGCGGCCGCACACTCAACAATGCCTTCATCATTCTGGACGAGGCGCAAAACACCACGCCAGAGCAGATGAAGATGTTCCTCACCCGTATCGGCTTTGGCTCGCGTGCAGTCATTACCGGTGACGTGACGCAGATCGACCTGCAACGCCATCAGAAAAGCGGGCTGGTGGAAGTGGAAAAGATTCTGGGCCAGGTGCGCGGCATCCATTTCCACCATTTCCAGAGTGAAGACGTGGTGCGCCATCCGCTGGTGCAGAAAATCGTCGATGCCTACGACCACTATCAATTGAAAAACGATGAAACAAGCCAAGCGAAATAACCCGCTGCTGCGTCTGGCCGCCCGTCTGCAACTGACGCTGGAAGACCGCAGCCAGGCACAGCAACTGCCCGATGCCAAACTGATCCGCCGTTGCTGTCAGGCTGCCTTGCAGGCCGATGTGCAGCAGGCCCAGGTCAGCATCCTGCTGGTGGGTAGTGAAGAAGGCCGCAGCCTCAACCACACCTACCGCGGCAAGGACTACGCCACCAATGTGCTGTCTTTTGCGCTGAATGAAGGCGAGAACATTACCGATCTGCCGCTGTTTGGCGATCTGGTACTGTGTACCGAGGTGGTGGAAAAAGAAGCCGCCGAGCAAGGACTGGAGCTGATGGCCCACTATGCCCACCTGCTGGTGCACGGCATGCTGCACCTGCAAGGCTTTGACCACGAGGATGACGAAGAAGCGGAAATCATGGAAACGCTTGAAACTGTCATTCTTGCGAAGTTAGGATATCCCGACCCCTATCTAGAGGAAAAACGCTAACCCCATGGAAGACCCCAGTAAACACAAGCCCAGCCTGTTGGAACGCTTGTCCGCCATGCTCCTGCGCGAACCGGAAGACCGCGAGGAGCTGATTACCCTGTTGCACTCCGCCTTTGAACGCAATCTGCTGGACGCCGAAGCGCTGGCCATGATCGAAGGCGTGCTGGAAGTCAGCGACCTGACCGCCCGCGACGTGATGATTCCGCGCAGCCAGATGGACGTCATCCGTATCGACGACCCCATCGAGCGCCTGCTGCCGGATGTGCTGCGCACCGGCCACTCGCGCTTTCCGGTAATCGGCGACAACAAGGACGACGTGCTGGGCATTCTGTTGGCCAAGGATCTGCTGCATTACTTCCATGCGCCCAAAACCTTCGATCTGCGCGCCACGCTGCGTGCCGGCGTGTTCGTGCCGGAATCCAAGCCGCTGGACGTACTGCTGCGCGAATTCCGCTCCAACCGCAACCACATGGCCATCGTAGTGGACGAATACGGCGGCGTGTCCGGCCTGGTGACCATCGAGGATGTGATCGAACAGATCGTCGGTGACATCGAAGACGAATACGACTTCGAAGAAGACGACAACAATATCGTACCGGTGCGCGACCAGCGTTACCGTGTCAACGCCCTCACCGAAGTGGCCGACTTCAACGAATACTTCGCCACCGACTACGCCGACGACGACGTCGATACCGTGGGCGGCCTGGTGATTTCGCTGATCGGCCATCTGCCCAAGCGTGGCGAAACCGTGGAATCCGGCTCGTTGCGCTTCACCGTATTGCGTGCCGACAGCCGCCGCCTGCAGACCCTGCTGGTGGAACGTCTGCACCCCAATACCACCGAAAGCAGCCACGACTGACATGCGCACCCTGTTTGTGCTGATTGCCGCCGCCATCGCCGGCGCCCTGACCTTGTACGGCTTCGCGCCGTACCGCTTCTATGGTCTGCTGCCACTGTCGCTGGCGGCGCTGGCACAACTGGTACAGCGCAATCCCCAGCTAGCCTTCCGCACTGGCTATGTCTGGGGTGTGGCCGCCTACACCAGCAACTTCAACTGGATCTACCACAGCCTGCACGATGTCGCCGGTCTGCCCGCGCTGCTGGCCGCACCGCTGCTGTTGCTGCTGCCGGCCTATCTGGCCATCTGGCCGGGCCTGGCCTGCTGGCTGACCACGCGCATCGACCAGCGCCCCTGGGTGCGCTGGCTGCTCGCTTTCCCGGCACTGTGGGAGCTGGGCGAATGGCTGCGCAGCTGGGTGATGACCGGCTTCCCCTGGGGTGCCATCGGCTATTCGCAGGTAACGGAAAGCCCGCTGTCCGGCTTCATTCCCATCGGTGGCGTACACCTGGCCAGCTGGCTGGTGGCACTGACTGCCGGTGCGCTGGTCTTGGTCGCCAGTGGCAGCCGCCTGCAACGGCTGGCTGCCGTGGTCGGCATCACCCTGCTATGGAGCGCCGGTTTCTGGCTGCAATCCATCAGCTGGACCACCCCGACCGGCAAGCCCTACCGGGTAGCGCTGGCCCAGGGGGACATTCCCCAGGCCATCAAATGGGATCCGGCCACCTTCGAGGAAACCCTGAAGATTTATTACCAGCAGGTGGCCAGTACCCAGGCAGATGTGATGATCCTGCCGGAAACCGCACTGCCGGTATTCCTGGACGACCTGCCCTCTGGCTATCTGACCATGATTGCCGGCGATGCCCAGCGCAAGAACATGGCCCTGGCCACCGGCATTCCACGCCGCACCAACGATGGCCGCGGCTACCTGAACGCAGTGGTTACCCTCACCGACAGCGCCCAGCCCTATTACGCCAAGGATCACCTGGTGCCGTTTGGCGAATTCATTCCCTTGCCGGCGCTGATCGGCTGGATTTACCAGTACATGAACATGCCGCTATCCGGCTTCAGCCGTGGTGGCGCCAACCAGGCTCCGCTGCAGCTGGCCGGGCACAAGATCGCCTTCAATATCTGCTATGAAGACAGCTTTGGCGAAGAGCTGATCGGCCCGGCGGCACAGGCCGGCATACTGGCCAATGTCAGCAACCTGGCCTGGTTTGGCAAAAGCGTGGCGATGAGCCAGCATCTGCAGCTGTCACAGGCAAGGGCGCTGGAAACCGGCCGCTTCATGCTGCGTGCCACCAATACCGGCATGACCGCCATCATCCGCCCCGATGGCGAGATTGCCAGCGTGGCCGCCCCCTTCACCCAGCAGGTGCTGGAAGGCATGGTGCAGGATTACCAGGGCCTCACGCCCTATATGCAGCACGGCAATCAGCCGGTGATCAGCAGCTGCATCGCCCTGCTGCTGCTAGCCATCGGCCTGGGGGCCTGGCAGCGGCGGCAAAGCAACCGCCGGCCGGAAGCTGCGGCATAACAAAAAAGCCCTCATCCGAGGGCTTTTTCCTTGCTACGGGGCCAGATCAAACGTGGAAGCGCGACACCAGCTGGCGCAAATCACTGGCCAGGCTATGCATGGCCTGCACTTCCTGCGAAGTACCGGCGGATTCTGCGGCATTGCTACTGGCACTGCGGGCAATCTGCTCCACATGCTGGGCGATTTCATTACTGGCACTGCCCTGCTCTTTCAGCGCATGAGAAATCTCGTTCACCACGTCCACCACCCCGGTGGCGCTGTCGCGAATATGCGAGATGGCCTCGCCGCCCTGCACTGCCAGTTTCAAACCGGTTTTCACCCGTCCTACCGCCTCTTCCATACAGGCACGCGACTGGTCCGAACTGGTCTGGATTTCCTGGATCATACCGGCAATTTCCTGGGTGGCCTGGCCAGTGCGCTCGGATAGCTTGCGCACCTCGTCGG
>NZ_RFAR01000120.1 GCF_003693445.1 Aquitalea palustris
GGCGTGGTCAGCCTGCGGCTGGCCCAGGCACTGGAGGAGCTGTCCGCATGAGCCATCAACAAGACATCACCCGGCTGCTGCAGGGCCGCAGCTTTATCGAGCTGAGCGCACGCGAACGCGCCCACAGCCTGCTGGATGCAGGCAGCTGCCGTGAGCTGGCCGGGCCGTTCGAACGACTGTACTCACCCTGGCTCAGTGCGCAGGGCATCGTGGCCCAGGCCGATGATGGCGTGGTCA
>NZ_RFAR01000121.1 GCF_003693445.1 Aquitalea palustris
TTGCTGCTGATGGCGCGGCTCCATACCGGGAAGTCCATCTCCTGCAGGGTTTTCACGTCGCGCACTCCAGCGTCGATGATCAGCGCGCGGGCGCCGCGTGCCTGGAAGCTGGTGGCCAGCAGGTCACCAAAATAACCGTCGGTGCATTCCGAGGTAACACCTGCCACCACGATGTCGCCGGGCTGAATCTGTTCGGCGGCCACATGCAGCATCCAGTTGTCGCCCGGTTGCAGCAGG
Source organism: Aquitalea palustris (assembly GCF_003693445.1). Taxonomy (GTDB): domain Bacteria; phylum Pseudomonadota; class Gammaproteobacteria; order Burkholderiales; family Chromobacteriaceae; genus Aquitalea; species Aquitalea palustris. Next base: position 238 of record NZ_RFAR01000121.1, read on the forward strand.
ACGGTGACG
>NZ_RFAR01000122.1 GCF_003693445.1 Aquitalea palustris
TTTGCCGTGGTGGCGGATGAGGTACGCAAGCTGGCCGAACGCACCCAGAACGCCACGCTGGATATCGGCAACAAGATCAAGCTGATCGTGGATGGCACCAATCAGGCCATCGTCGCCATGCGCGATGGCAACGACCAGATGCAGGCCGGCCGCAACAATGCAGTGGAAGCCCAGCAGAACCTGCAGGGCATCATTCAGGAAACCCGCCAGCTGGCCGGCCTGCTCGAACAGGTGGCACAGGCAGAAAACAGCCAGAATCACGGCTTTGCCCAGTTTGCCGGCGACATTACCGCGGTGGGCGAATCCACCCGCTCGCTGTCCACCGAAACCCGCTCCATCGCCGATGCCATCAAGCGGCTGGACCAGCTGCTGGACGAGCTGGGCCGCTCCTCGCAGGCCCAGCACGCCAGCTAGCCACGACCTGGCCCAAACCATCAAACAGACCGCTCCACGGCGGTCTTTTGCTTTCTGGCGCCTGCCCGGCCTCTGTTATACTGGCTGTCTTCTGTAAACCAGTGCTCTTTGCCCGATGACCACCCCTGTCCAGCAGCTGTCCCAACTGAAAACCCGCCTTGCCCATTGCCTGATCCGCGATCGTCATGTCTTGCGCCGCAAGCTGAACGATGCTGGCGAGCGTCTGAAAAAAGGCCTGCCTGCCGACAAGCAACTGGCCGACATCAGCCAGCAACTGGAGCGCTCGGCCGCCCGTGCCGAAGCACGCCGCAACCATATGCCGCGCCCGCAGTTCGACGACGCCCTGCCGGTCAACCAGAAGCTGGACGACATCAAGGCGGCCATTGCCGGCCATCAGGTGGTGATCATCTGTGGCGAAACCGGCTCCGGCAAAACCACGCAGATTCCCAAGATCTGCCTGGAGCTGGGCCGTGGCGTATACGGGCTGATCGGCCATACTCAGCCACGTCGGCTGGCGGCACGCTCGGTAGCCACCCGTATTGCGCAGGAGCTGGGCTCGCAGCTGGGCGAGCATGTCGGTTTCAAGGTGCGTTTTACCGACAAGCTGTCGGAAAAATCCGTCATCAAGCTGATGACCGATGGCATCATGCTGGCGGAAACCCAGACCGACCGTTATCTGGAAAGCTACGACACCATCATCATCGACGAGGCGCACGAACGCAGCCTCAACATCGACTTCCTGCTGGGCTATCTCAAGCAACTGCTGCCGCGCCGCCCTGACCTGAAAATCATCATTACCTCGGCCACCATCGACGCCGACCGCTTTGCCCGCCACTTCGACGGCGCACCGGTGATTGAAGTGTCCGGCCGCACCTTCCCGGTGGAAGTGCGTTACCGTCCACTCAAGCAGCGCGACGAAGACGAACGCGAAATGGAAATGGAAGACGCCATCGTCGATGCCGCCGACGAGCTGTCGCGCCAGGGCGCTGGCGACATGCTGGTTTTCCTGCCCGGTGAGCGCGAAATCCGCGAAACGGCAGAGAAACTGCGCAAATCCGGCATTCGCGGCTATGAAATCCTGCCGCTGTTTGCCCGCCTGTCCAATGAAGACCAGCAGAAAATCTTCAAGCCTTCGGGCGGCCGGCGCATCGTGCTGGCCACCAATGTGGCAGAAACCTCGCTCACCGTACCGGGCATCAAGTATGTGATCGACACCGGTCTGGCCCGACTCAACCGCTACAGCCCGCGCGCCAAGGTGGAACTGCTGCAGGTGGAAAAGATTTCGCAGGCAGCCGCCCGCCAGCGCGCCGGTCGTTGCGGCCGGGTGGAAGCCGGTATCTGCGTGCGCCTGTACAGCGAAGAAGACTTCAACGCCCGCCCGGCCTTTACCGACCCGGAAATCATCCGCTCCAATCTGGCAGCGGTAATTTTGCGCATGGCCGCGCTGCGGCTGGGCCAGGTGGATGCCTTCCCCTTTCTGGAGGCGCCCAGCAGCCGCCTGATTGCCGACGGCTACCAGGTACTGACCGAGCTGGGTGCCGTCACCGACAATAACGAACTCACCGCCGTGGGCAAGGAGCTGGCGCGTATTCCGGTGGACCCGAAAGTGGGCCGCCTGCTGCTGGCCGGCCGCGACTTCGGCTGCATGCGCGAGGTGCTGATCATCGCCTCGGCCCTGTCAGTGCAAGACCCGCGCGAGCGCCCTTTCGATGCCCGCGAAGCCGCCGAACGCGCCCAGGCGCGCTTTAACGACGAAAAATCCGACTTCCTGTCCTACCTGCACCTGTGGGACTTCTTCAGCGATGCCCTCAAGCACAAGAAGTCCAACCGCCTGCTGGTGAATACCTGCCACGAGCATTTCCTGTCCTATCTGCGCCTGCGCGAATGGCGCGAACTACACGGCCAGCTGGCGGAAATCGCCAGCGAACTGGGCCTGATCAAGCGTGAAGACGCCCATGCTGACGCCGAGCAGATCGACGCCCAGCTATCGCAGAAAAAGCGCCAGCAACTGGATGCCGTGGTCTACGAGAATCTGCACAAGGCGCTGCTCACCGGCCTGGTAGGCAATATCGGCATGAAGAATCTGGAAGGCGACGACTATATGGGCGCCCGTGGCGTCAGCTTCCATGTCTTCCCCGGTTCCGGCCTGAAAAAGAGCAAGCCCAAGTGGCTAGTGGCCGCCGAACTGGTGGAAACCACCCGCCTCTACGCCCGCTGCGTCGCCAAGATCGAGCCGGAATGGGTGGAAAAACTGGCCTCCCACCTGGTGAAATACCACTATTTTGAACCGCACTGGGAAAAGAGCCGGGGCGAAGTGGTGGCCAGCGAACGGGTCACCCTGTATGGCCTGACGCTGATACCGCGTCGCGCCGTCAGCTATGGCCGCATTGCGCCCCAGGAAGCACGCGAGCTGTTTATCCGCGGTGCTCTGGTGAATATGGATTACGTCAGCAATGCCCCCTTCTTCCAGCGTAACCAGCAGTTGATCCGCGATGTGGAGCAGCTGGAACACAAGGCGCGCCGGCAGGATGTATTGGTGGATGAAGAAGCGCTGTACGCCTTCTACCACGAGCGCATCGGCAACGATGTGGTCGATGCGGCCAGCTTTGAAGCCTGGCGCAAGGAAGCAGAAAAAACCGAGCCCAAGCTGTTGCACCTGACCCGCGAAGAGTTGATGCGCCACGCTGCCCAGCACGTTACCGAAAACCAGTTCCCCGAATGGCTGGAACTGGAAGATGGCAAGCTGCGACTGAAATACCGCTTCGAACCCAGGCATCCGCTGGACGGCGTCACCATGGATGTACCGCTGGCCATCCTCAACCGCCTGCAGCCAGCACAGTTCGAATGGCTGGTGCCAGGCATGGTGCGCGAAAAGCTGCAGCAGCTGATCAAGGGCCTGCCCAAGCAAGTACGCCGCTGCTGCGTGCCGGTGCCGGATTTCGTCACCCGCTTCCTCAGCAGCAATCCGGACCAGCTACAACCGATTGCCGGCCAGCTGGCTCATTTCATCCTGCGCGAAACCGGTGGGGTAAAAGTCGACAGCGATGCCTTCAAGCAGCAGGAGCTGCCGGAACATCTGCTGTTCAACTTCCGCATCATCGACGACGGCAAACAGGAAATCGGACTGGGCCGTGATCTGCTGGCCCTGCAAAAGCAATTCGGCCAGGCTGCACAGCTGACCTTCCGCGACAGCAGTGCCGACTTCGAACGCGACGATGTCAGCAGCTGGGACTTTGGCGAATTGCCGGAAAGCATCCAGTTTGCCCGTGGCCGCCAGCAGCTGACTGGCTTCCCGGCACTGACACTGGAGCAGGACAAGGTGGCCATCCGCCTGTTCGATACCCAGCCCGAGGCCGAGCGCCACCACCGTGCCGGGGTGATCCGCCTGCTGCAGTTGCAATTGAAGGAACAAATGAAACAGCTGGGCAAGGGCCTGTCCGGCATGACCCAGATTGGCCTCAACCTGCGCAATGTGGCGAATGTCGAACAATTGCTGGCCGATGCCATTGCCTGCATCTGCGACCGTGCCTTTATTGGCGAAGACGCACTGCCGCGCAACGAAAAGGCATTCAACGAGCAAAAGACCCGCGCCCGCACCCGCCTGCCGGCGGTAATTCAGGCGGTGACCCAGTATCTGAGCCAGGTTGGCAGCGAATACATGCCACTCTATAACAAGCTGCAAAAGCACCGGCTGGGCCAGGAGCTGCAACAGCAGCTGGGCAAGCTGATCTACCCTGGCTTCCTGTATGCCACGCCCTGGTCGCAGCTGCCGCACCTCACCCGTTATATGCGCGCCATGAGCTTGCGCATGGACAAGCAGCCGGCCAATCCGCAACGCGATGGCCAGCGCGCCGCCGAGATACGCGAACTGTGGAACAAGTGGGAAGCCCGCATGGCCAGCGCACGCGAAACGGGCGAACCATCACCGGCACTGCAGGATTTTCGCTGGCAGCTGGAAGAGCTGCGCGTCAGCCTGTTTGCGCAAGAATTGAAAACGCCCTATCCAGTTTCAGTGAAACGCTTACAAAAAGCCTGGCAAGACCTGAGCAAACAATGATAATTATCAATTTTTACTGGCGGAAATGGCTGGCATATGCGATGACGAAAACATAGAATGCAGCGTCAATCCGAAACAATGCACCATGTCCGACAATAATCTTTCCGACAAGCCCAAATCGAGCGCCATTTCCATCGGCAAGGAACTGCCGATGGATGTTTACGCCAAGAACGGCATCTTGCTGCTCAAGCGTGGTCATTATGTGCTGTCGCCGGACATGAAGCATCGCCTGATCAAGCTGGGCTTTACCGAACAGCCGATCGAGGTGAAGCCTGCCGAAAAAACAGCAGACACCTACCGCAAGGGCCAGTCGCTGTTCGAAGAAATCGTCTTCCTGCAGCAAAGAGTGCGCAATATGCTGCAGCACGCCTTGACCCAGCCAGATCTGGAACAGCGCGTGCGCGCCATCGCCCAGACCATCATCAATGTGAGCGAACGCCACCCGGATGGCCTGTTGGCCTCCATGCTGCTGCTGCCTTTCCAGGAGTACGGTGTGGCGCACTCCTTGCACACCACCGCCCTGCTGGCACTGATTACCCGCCAGATGAAGCTGCCGCCCGGTCACCGCGAAATCCTGCTGTGCGCCGCGCTCACCATGAATGTCTCGCAGATCGAGCTGCAGAATGAATTGTTCAGCCACGAAGGGCAACTGACGCCGCAGCACAATAGCGCCATCAAGGAACACCCCCTGCTCAGTTCGGCCATCCTGCGTGAAGCTGGCATCGAAAACGAACTGTGGCACGCCCTGGTGCAGACTCACCATGAAAACTGGCAGGGAAGTGGCTACCCCTTTGGTTTGGGGCGCAAGCAGATTCTGCCGCCAGCGCATTTGCTGCATCTGGCCGACATCACCTGCGCCAAGCTGGCACCGCGCCGCTACCGCAGCGCGCAGTTGCCCGCCACGGCGCTGGGTAATCTGTTCCAGCGCAAGGATGTTGATTTCGATAGCGCCTTTACCACCATGCTGATCAGAGAACTGGGCATTTACCCGCCGGGCAGCTTTGTCAAACTGGTCAATAACGAAATCGCCGTGGTGCTGGCACGCCGCGACAAACCAAGCGAGCCGCAAGTAGCCGCACTGCGCAAGGCAGACGGCCCGGCCTATGCCGAAGTATTGCTACGCGAAACCAGTAACCCGCAGTACAAGATCGCCGGCCCCTGCTCATCCAATCTGGCGGGCGTGCGCATCTCTTTCCTGGCCAGCCTGTGGAAGGTCTGAGCCAGCGATATTGCGGGTAAAAGCCAAGCAGCAGACTAGCCATGCGCTTATAATTGCGGCTGCTGCGCCGCCTTGCTGACGCAGTACCCGCAACCCAAGCCGACAGCATCGCCGCATGAACACCCGCAACAAGAAGCAACTGCATGACAAGGTAGTGCCCGAACAGATTCTCATGGGCAAGGAACTGCCGCTGGATGTTTATGCCAAGAACGGCCTGTTGCTGCTGAGCAAGGGCCATTTCGTGCTGAGCGACCGCCAGCGTGAAAAGCTGCTGGAAATGGGCTATGCGGTGGATGGCAACAAGCTGGATGCCGTCAGCCTGCCCGAAGCCGACCCGATGATGGTGCGCGAGAGCGTGCTGCACGAGATGGCTTTCCTGCAGCAACGCACCCGCACCCTGCTCAATTACGCCCTGCAACTGGAAGACTTCCCGCGCAAGGTCAGCCTGCTGGTACGCGATATCGTCCGCCTGAGCGAGCAGCACCCGGATGGCGTCATTGCCAGCCTGCTCTTGGTGCCATTCAACGAGTACGGCCCGGCCCATGCCCTGCACACCACCGCCCTGCTGGCCCTGCTCAGCCGCCGCATCCCACACTTGAGCAGCGAACAACGCCATACCGTGCTGGCGGCAGCGCTCACCATGAATATGTCGATCTGCCAGCTGCAGAACACGCTGTACCACCAGCAGGAAGCACTGACCCCGCAGCAGGAAGAAGAAATCGCCGGCCACCCGCTGATGAGCTCGGCCATTTTGCGCGAGGCCGGCGTAAGCGACGAACTGTGGCACTGGCTGGTACAGACTCACCACGAATCCTGGCTGGGCAATGGCTACCCCTACGGCCTGGCACGCGGCGAAATCGAATCACTGGCGCACATCCTGCACATGGCCGACATCACCTGCGCCAAGCTCACCCCGCGCAGCTACCGCGCGGGCATGGTACCGGCCGCCGCACTGGGCCATTTATTCCAGCGCAAGAACACCGAGTTCGACCCGGCCTACACCACCTTGCTGATCAAGGAACTGGGCATCTACCCGCCCGGCAGCTTCGTGCGCCTGGCCAATGATGAGATCGGCGTGGTATTGGCCCGTCGCGAAAAAGCCAGCGAGCCGCAAGTGGCTGCCATTCGCCGTGGTGACGGCCCGGCCTATATCGACGCACTGATTCGTGATACCAGCTTGCCGGCACACAAGGTGATTTCCCCTTGCCCGGCCGCTGTGGCAGGCGTGCGCGCCTCGCATCTGGCACGGCTATGGCGCAACAAGCCAGCCACCAGCATTTGAAGCGCGGGCAATACCAGCGTACCTCACACCCTGAAGCGCGCCAGCTTGCTGCGTAACTCAGCGGTTTCCTGCAGCAATCCGCCCATGGCCAGATGATTGTCACGCGCCATGCTCGCGCCTTGGCCGGCATGCTGCGCCACCTCGCCAACCCCGGCTTCCAGTGCATTACTGTCGCTGGACTGACTACTGGTGGCTGCGGCAATATCCACCAGCACCTCGGCCACCCGCCCATTGCGCTGATTGATGTCGTCCAGCACCTGGCCGGCAATGGCGGCACGCTCAACCCCTTGCTGCACTTGCTGGACAACCTGTTCGATCTCGCCGGCTATTTCCTGGGTACCGTTGACAATGACCGCCAGCAAAGGACCAATTTCCCGGGTGGAACTGGCCGTGCGCTCGGCCAGCTTGCGCACCTCGTCGGCCACCACGGCAAAACCCCGCCCAGACTCACCGGCGCGCGCTGCCTCGATCGCCGCATTCAGTGCCAGCAGATTGGTCTG
>NZ_RFAR01000123.1 GCF_003693445.1 Aquitalea palustris
GTGCTTTCAGCCTTGTTGTAGACGTGATCGCCGCCCGAGCCATCGTTGCCGATGCTGATGGTGGCGGTGGTGTCCTTGCTGTCGCTGACGCTGGTGCTGGCGCTGTTGCCGGCCACGCTGGTGACGTCGGCCTTGACGGTGATGGCTCCGTCCACCAGACCACTCAGGTTGGCGCTGCTGGCCGTCCAGTTGCCGCTGCCATCCACCTGGGCGGTGGTGCTGGCGCTATGGCCCTGGCTGTCGGTAAAGGTGACG
>NZ_RFAR01000017.1 GCF_003693445.1 Aquitalea palustris
GGCCGCGGCTTTGCCGTGGTGGCCGACGAAGTGCGCAATCTGGCAGGGCGTACGGCCGAGGCGACGGTGCAGATTACCCGCATCGTCAATGCCATTGGCAGCGAAACCCGCGAGGCGGTGGATGACGTGAGAAACAGCCGCGAGCAGGTGACGCTGAGCGTGGCCGTGGCCGATGAAGCCAACGAGGCGATGAGCACGGTACTGGGTCGCAGCCAGGGTCTGGTGGCCAGCATTGTCGACATTGCCGCCTCCACCCGCGAACAGTCCACCGCCAGCCAGGAGATCGCCCAGAACGTGGAGCGCATCAGTTCCATGGCGCAGAGCAATAGCCATGTGGTGCGGCAGGTGTCGGATTCGGTGGCACAGCTGCGCGAACTGTCGGCCAATCTGGAAAGCCTGGTCAGCAATTTCAAGCTGTAAACCCGGCGGATCAGTACAAAATCACGCCACCCTGCGGGGTGGCGTTTTGCTGGCTGGCTGCTGCAGAATGACTGCCATGTCACAGGCATTGCGAGGAGCTGCCATGTTGTGGTCTGCCTTTTTACCCGCTGCGCTATTGCTGGTGATGACGCCTGGAGCTGGCACGCTGTGCGTATGGCGCGCCTTTCTGCGCGGAGGCTGGCATGCCGGTGGTCTGGCCCTGGCCGGCTTGCTGCTGGGTGACATGCTGCTGATCCTGTTGTCGGCCCTGGGTGTCGCGGCCTTGCTGGCGGCCAATCCGCTGCTGTTTGCCGTGTTGCGCTGGGGTGGTGCCGGCTACCTGATCTATCTGGGTTGCCAGTGCTGGCGTCATGCGGCGCGGCCGCCTGTGCCGGATAGCACCGCCAGCCCGCGGCAACTGTACTCGGCTTGCTTGCTGACCGTGGGCAATCCCAAGGCCATCGTGTTCTTCATGGCTTTCTTCCCGCAGTTCCTGTCGACCGGTCAGGCGGTGTTGCCGGGCTTTTTGCAATTGGGCGTGGTGTTCTGCTTGCTGAATCTGAGTTATCTGACCGGCTTGCTGTGGCTGGGAAGCCGGGTTTTTGCCGCGAGCTCCGTGTCACGGCTGGCAGTATGGGGGCAGCGAGCCAGCGGCTTGATGATGATAGGGCTGGGATTGCGTTTGCTATGGCAGCGTCAGCCGGCCTGAGTGTGTCGCGGCCTTGCCGTATTGGTGTCATGGAATTTGCAAAATGCGACACTGCTCTTATCAAGCCGCTGGTTTGGCATTAGAATCTCGGGGTTTGTTCGGAGGAGCCGTCTTGTCGCCATTTGCAGCTGTTGTCATTAGCGCCCGCACCACCTGTCACGGTGGCGTTGTGTCGTTGCTGCCAGGCCGGACTGTTCCCGAACCCCGGAAATTCCAGAAAAAAAGCTCCTGATTGCTCAGGGGCTTTTTTTTTATGGGCAAAAATAATTCGCAGAATGCAAGGACCCCCCATCATGGCAAACCCGCTCTATCGGAAACACATCATTTCCATCCCCGATTTTTCGCGCGAGGAGCTAGAGCTCGTCGTGGAAACGGCGGGCAAGCTCAAACGCACGCCGCGCAATGACCTGTTGCAAGGCAAGCTGGTGGGGAGCTGTTTCTTTGAACCGTCCACCCGTACCCGCCTGTCGTTCGAGACCGCAGTACAGCGGCTGGGCGGCGACATCATCGGCTTTGCCGATGGTGGCAATACCAGCGCCAAGAAGGGTGAAACCCTGGCTGACTCGATCAAGATCATCAGCTCTTACACCGACGCCGTGGTGATGCGTCACCCCAAGGAGGGTGCGGCGCGGCTGGCCAGCGAGTTCTCCAGCGTACCGGTGATCAATGGCGGCGATGGTTCCAACCAGCATCCCACCCAGACCCTGCTCGACCTGTTCACCATCCGTGAAACCCAGGGCACGCTGGAAAACCTCACCATCGCTTTTGTCGGCGACCTGAAATACGGCCGCACCGTGCATTCGCTGACCCAGGCGCTGTCGCTGTTTGGCGCACGCTTTTACTTTGTGGCCCCCGAGCAGCTGGCCATGCCGGACTATATCTGCGAAGAGCTGGACGAAAAGGGCATTGAGTACACCATTGTCGACAGCCTGGACGATGTGATCCCGCTGATCGACATCATGTACATGACCCGTGTGCAGCGTGAGCGTTTTGACGAAACCGAGTTCAAGAAAATCCAGGGCCAGTTCGTGTTGCGCGCCGACATGCTCAAGACCGCCCGTACCAATCTGAAGGTGCTGCACCCGCTGCCACGGGTGGATGAAATCACCGTGGATGTGGATGCCACCCCGCATGCCTACTATTTCGAGCAGGCCAAGAACGGTGTGTATGCCCGTCAGGCGCTGTTGTCGCTGGTACTGAACGAAACCGTATAAATCAGGGAAGGAAACATCATGCAATACACCCGTACCGTTGAAGCCCTGAAACAAGGCACCGTCATCGACCACATCCCGGCAGGCCAGGGCGTGAACATTCTGCGTCTGTTCAAGCTGGCCGAAACTGGCGAGCGCATTACCGTGGGTCTGAACCTGTCCTCGCGCCACATGGGGGCCAAGGACATCATCAAGGTGGAAAACGTTGCCCTGACCGAAGAACAGGCCAACGAGCTGGCGCTGTTTGCCCCCAAGGCCACGGTCAATGTCATCGATAATTTCGAAGTGGTGAAGAAGCACAAGCTGGAGCTGCCGGAAAGCATCGAAGGTATTTTCGCCTGCCCCAACTCCAATTGCATCTCGCATGCCGAGCCGGTGAAGAGCCATTTCTTCGTCAAGGCACAGGCCAAAGACATCAAAATGAAATGCAAGTATTGCGAAAAGGTGTTCAGTAAGGATATTGTTGCAGTCGTGCGCTAAGTCGTACAGAGGAAGAGAATAGAGAACTTCAAGAACGGACGCTGTTTCAACAGCGCAGCAGCTAGAACAGAAAACGCCGCAGGCAACTGCGGCGTTTTTCTTTTTCTCGCCTTCAGTCAAGAAGGCGAGGCCCCCTTACAGGGTAAGGGCGGGGGGAAAGGGAGTAGACGGGAAGGCTGTCGGATCAACATGTTGATGAAGAGGCCCGGCTTTGCCGGGTCCTGTGGAGTTTTAGCAAATCACATTGCCACCAGCCTGGCGCCGCAGGCAACTGCGGCGTTTTTCTTTTTCATCAATGTCCTGGGTGAATCACACCGGGCCGTCGCTCTGGCCGCTGATGAATTTTTGCATGTAGACCAGGTCCAGCCAGCGGCCAAACTTGAAGCCCACTTGTGGCAGCACGCCCACCTTGATGAAGCCCAGTTTTTCATGGAAGCGGATCGAGCCTTCGTTGGCGGCATCCACTGCGCCCAGCATGGTGTGCTTGCCCAGTGCCTCGGCACGCGGGAATAGCGCGCTGACCAGCGCGCTGCCTATGCCCTTGCCACGTGCGGCGGGTGCCAGGTGCACACTGTGCTCCACGGTAAAGCGGAAGCCGGGGCGCGGGCGGAAATCGCCGAAGCTGGAAAAGCCCAGAATTTCGCCCTGGTCTTCAGCCACCAGCACCGGGTAGCCGGCGGCCAGCCGGTCCTGGAACCAGATGGCAAATTCGCCCGGGTTGAGCGGGTCGTCGTTGTAGATGGCGGTGGAGGTGGCGATCACCTCGTTGTAGATATCCAGAATGACAGCCAGGTCTTCCAGCTTGGCATCACGTATCTGCATGTTTTCTCCTGTCATGAGCTAGTCCGGCGCATCGCAGTGGGACGCGCCAGGGCGGATCGAAGCGTCCGCTCAGCCGGCTTTGCCGGCGGGTTCGGTTTTCTTGCGCGGGCTGCGTTTCTTGCGTGGGGCTGCGGCTGGCGGCGGATTTTCCGGTGGGGCGTGCACGACGGCTGTGGCCGCCGCTGCCGGGGCCGGTTCGGCCGCCTCGCCATCCTTGATGCGGATTTCGCTGTGCAGCTTGGAGCCGTTGCGCTGCTCCTGCACGCTGAGGAAGTCCAGCTTCTTCACCATTTGCGACAGGCGCGAATGGCCGTAATTGCGCGGGTCGAAGGAGGGGTCGTTCTTGGCGATATAGGAACCGACCGCCGACAGTTCGGCCCAGCCGCTTTCCCGTGCCACCGCGTCGATGGCCGAGGTGAACATGGCCTGCAAGGGGTGGATTTCCCTTGTCACGGCCGGTTTGCTCTTGCTCTGGCGCGTGGTGCGCGCCTTCGGCTTGTCGTTGACGGTGGTGGGTTCCTGCGCTTTTTCCGGGCGCAGGATTTCGGTAAACACAAACTTGTCACAGGCGGCAATGAAGGGGCGCGGCGTCTTGGATTTTTCGCCGATGCCGATCACGGTCAGCCCGCCTTCGCGCAGACGGGTGGCCAGCCGGGTGAAGTCGCTGTCGGATGACACCAGGCAGAAGCCATCGAAATTGCCGGTGTACAGCAGGTCCATGGCGTCGATGATCAGCGCCGAGTCGGTGGAGTTCTTGCCGCTGGTATAGGCAAACTGCTGGATGGGGTGGATGGCGTGCTTGTGCAATACCTCTTTCCAGCTCTTGAGCTGGGTGGTGGTCCAGTCGCCATAGGCGCGCTTGACGATGGCCGTGCCATATTTGGCTACCTCGGCCAGCAGCTCGGCAGTGAGGCTGGCCTGGGCGTTGTCGGCATCGATCAGGACGGCGAGTTTGCGGTTTTCCATGCAGTTGCTTCCGGTTGGGGAATGCGGCCATGCTAAGCCCGGCGGCGGCCGGCGTCAAAATACCGCACCGGTTTTGATCGAATGGAGTCAGCTGGCACGCCGCTTGCTCTGTATTGCCTGGCATATCGCCCAACAGGAGGTTACGCCATGCCCTTCTTTTCAAGCCCGCGCAAGCATACCCCGGCTGTGCAAAAAACCAGTGAAATCGTGATGTTCAACTATCGGCGCCCGGTGCGTGCCCGCCAGGTGGCGCTTGGCAGTAGTGGCCGGCTGTGGCTGGTGGAAACCCTGGATGCAGTACACGGCATCTGGGTGTGGCAGGACGAGTACAACGGTGTTGACCAGGCACTGGACGAGGCGCGTCGCCTCAGCCTGATGTTGTCGTGACAGGCTACGCCTTGAAACGGTGCGTGTTTTCCCCGAAAGCGGGATTTTTTGATCAAAAAAAGGGCGCGGATGAACACATCCGCGCCTGAACCACCCTCTCTTTACTGCTACAACACTCACAAAACCATCAGGCTACCTTGCGCTTGCCCGCTGCCTGGCGAAAGCGCTCCAGCAAGCTCTGTTGCCGTTCGCCAGCCTGTTTCCAGGCAGCTTCCTTGACATGGCCAAAGCCGCGCACGCCATCGAATAGTTTGACCAGCGCTACCGCCGTGGCCAGATTGTCGGCATTCAAGCCCGCCAGTAGCGTGTCCAGCAGTTGCTCGAATTCGGCAATCAGCTGGCGCTCCAGCTTGCGGTCCGCCTGCCAGCCAAACGGGTCCAGCGCGGTGCCACGCAAGAAGCGCAGCTTGGCCAGCAACTTCATCCCCTTGAGCAGCCAGGGGCCGAAGGCCACTTTTTTCGGCTGATGGCCGGTGATCCAGCCAGCACCGATATGGAAGCGTAGCTGGTAGTCACCGTCAAACTGGCTGGCCAGCTCGCGCAGGAAGTCGCCATCGGTATACAGGCGGGCCACTTCGTATTCGTCCTTGTAGGCCAGTACATGGAAGTAGCCACGGGCAACCGCCAGCGCCAGTGCGCTGCTGGCCGGGTTCACCGCCTGTTCGGCACGGGCGACCTTGTCCACCAGCGCCTTGTAACGTTCCGCCAGTGCCTGATTCTGGTAGGCCACCAACTCCTTGGCCCGGTGATGCAGCACGCCATCCACGGTTTCACGTGGAACAAACTGCACCACGGAGGAGGGATTCACCAGTGCTTCCACCCGCGCCGGATCGTGGGCGGCATGGCGTCCCCAGACAAAGGCCTGCTGGTTGAACTTGACCGCGGCACCGTTCAGGCGGATGGCTTCCATCAGCGCTTCCTCGCTCACCGGCACCAAACCCCGCTGCCAGGCATAACCCAGCATGAACATATTGCTGGCGATGGCATCGCCCATCAGTGCGGTGGCCAGACGAGTAGCGTTGACTTCCCAGAAGCGGCCGGCACCGACCGATTCGATTACTGCGTCCTTCATGGCACGGCTGGGGAAGCGCACGTCCGGGTTTTTCAGGAAGGCGCTGGTGGGGGATTCGTAGCTGTTGACGATGGCGTGGCTGAAGCCTTCGCGCATCTTGGCCAGCGCTTCTTCGGCTGCGGTCACCACCAGGTCGCAACCCAGCACCAGGTTGGCATCGCCGGCGGCGATGCGTACCGCGTGCAGCTGCTGCTGGCTGTCGGCTATGCGCACGTGCGACCACACCGAGCCACCCTTTTGCGCGAGGCCGGCCATGTCCAGCACGGTGACACCCTTGTGGTCCAGATAGGCTGCCATGCCGAGAACCTGGCCAATGGTGACGACGCCGGTGCCGCCAACGCCGGTAATCATGATGCTGAAGGGTTCATGCAGAACTGGAATCTGCGGCGCGGGCAGGGCGGGCATGGCTTCCAGCGTGGCGGCGGCCGGGCTCTGCTTTTTCAGCTTGCCGCCTTCCACGGTGACAAAGCTGGGGCAGAAACCTTCCACGCAGGAGTAGTCCTTGTTGCAGCTGGACTGGTCGATCTTGCGCTTGCGCCCCAGCGGTGTTTCCACCGGCAGCACCGACAGGCAGCCGGATTTCTTGCCGCAGTCGCCACAGCCTTCGCACACTTTTTCATTGATGAAGGCGCGCTTGGCCGGGTCGGGAAACTCACCGCGTTTGCGGCGGCGGCGTTTTTCTGCGGCACAGGTCTGGTCGTGAATCAGCACGGTGGTGCCTTCTGTTTCACGCAGCTCTTTTTGCAGACGGTCCAGTTCGCGGCGGTGGAACACGTCCACACCGGGTGCCAGGCCTTGCACGCTCTGGTATTTGTCCGGGTCGTCACTGGTGATGACGATGCGTTTGACGCCTTCGGCCGCCAGCTGGCGGGTCATCATCGGTACATCCAGATAGCCGTCCACATGCTGGCCGCCGGTCATGGCCACCGCATCGTTGTACAGAATCTTGTAGGTGATGTTGACCTTGGCGGCCACCGCGGCGCGGATGGCCAGCAGGCCGGAGTGGAAGTAGGTGCCGTCGCCCAGATTGGTGAAGATGTGCTTGGTGTTGGTGAACGGCGCCTGACCCACCCAGGTGATGCCCTCGCCACCCATCTGGGTAAAGGTCTTGGTGCTGTCGCCTTCGATCCAGTGCGCCATGTAGTGGCAGCCGATGCCGGCCACGGCGCGGCTGCCTTCCGGCACGCGGGTGCTGGTATTGTGCGGACAGCCGGAGCAGTAGTGCGGTACGCGGGCAATGGCCTCGCGCGGCTGCACCAGCTGGGCTTCTTTTTCGTCGTAGAACTTCAGCCGGTCGTGAATCACCGGGCTGTCGAAGATCAGCGCCAGCCGGCTGGCAATGGCGCGGGCAATCATGGCCGGGGTCAGTTCACCGGCAGCCGGCAGCAGCCAGTCGCCGTGCGGCAGTGCCCATTCGCCTTTTTCGGCAAACTTGCCCACCACGCGCGGGCGTACGTCGTCGCGCCAGTTATAGAGTTGTTCCTTGAGCTGGTATTCGATGATCTGGCGTTTTTCTTCCACCACCAGGATTTCATCCAGCCCCTCGGCGAACTGGCGCACGCCTTCCGGTTCCAGCGGCCATACCATGCCCACCTTGAAGATGCGCAGGCCGATGTCGGCGGCCAGCGCCTCGTCGATGCCCAGATCGTCCAGCGCCTGCATCACGTCCAGATAGCTCTTGCCACAGGTGATGATGCCCAGCCGCGGTTTGGGCGAATCCAGGGTGATGTGATTGAGCTTGTTGGCGCGGGCATAGGCCAGCGCAGCATACAGGCGGTGGTGCAGCACGCGTTTTTCCTGCACCAGCGGCGGGTCCGGCCAGCGGATGGACAGGCCGCCCTCGGGAATGGGGAAGTCCTGCGGAATGACAAAGTTGAAGCGTTGCGGCGAGATGTCCACCACCGCCGAGCTTTCGATGGTGTCGGAGATGGCCTTGATGGAAACCCAGCAGCCGGAGTAGCGGCTCATCGCCCAGCCATGCAGGCCGAAGTCGATCACTTCCTGCACGCCGGAAGGGGACAGCACCGGAATCATGCTGGCGGCGAGGATGTGGTCGGACTGGTGCGGAAAGGTGGAGGATTTGGCCGCGTGGTCGTCGCCGGCCACCAGCAGCACACCGCCCTTGGCACTGGTGCCGGCTACATTACCGTGCTTGATCACGTCGCCGGAACGGTCCACACCGGGGCCCTTGCCATACCACATGGCGTAGACGCCATCGTATTTGGCGCCCTCGAACATATTCACCTGCTGCGTGCCCCATACTGCGGTGGCGGCCAGGTCTTCGTTCAGGCCGGGCTGGAACACCACATTGTGCGCCTTGAGATAGGGCTCGGCCTTTTGCATGGTCTGATCGACATTGCCCAGTGGCGAGCCACGATAGCCGGTGACATAGCCGGCAGTATTCAGCCCGGCTGCCAGGTCCAGCTCCTGTTGCAGCATGGGCAGGCGTACCAGCGCCTGGATGCCGGTCATCAGCACCTGGCCGGTGGCGGCCGTATATTTTTCTTCCAGATCAACATGACGGATAGACATGGTTTCTCCTCCTGCCGTGCTGGGCCGGACCGGTAAGGTGGCCGGTGCGGCCTGCGGCTTGTTCTCGCTTGTGGCGGCGGCGGGTTTTCTCGCGGGGAAAACACACGCCTTTCTTTATGTTGTAGGCCGTAATCGCGCTGGCCGGGTGGCATTCTCCATGCCTTGGCGCAGCCGGTGGCGACTATGTGGCGGACTCTAACTTACGTTTACGTCAACGTCAAAGGTCTTGACGCACAGTGCGGGACAGTGCGGCGATTGTGCCAGTGCAGCATGGGTATGCAGCCATTGTTTTCATGGCAGAACAGCATGTTATCGGGCCAGTGGTTTCATCACGCCGGCCAAGCCGTTAAGCTGCCACGTTAAACCCCTTCTGCATCGAGTCTGTCATGTCTTCCGCCCAGTCCCGGCAGGACGCCACCCGCGGCGTGCTGTTTACCTTTATCGCCTTTGTCATCTGGGGCCTGTTTCCGCTGTACTGGAAGCCTTTGCACCATATTCCGGCACTGCAGATTCTCTGCCACCGCATTGTCTGGTCTGCCCTGTTCGTGGCTGGCATCCTCACCGTGCGCCACAACTGGGCCTGGTTGGGCGAGGCAGTGCGCCAGCCGCAAAAACTGGCCATTTTCGGCCTGTCCTCGCTGATGCTGTCGCTCAACTGGCTGATTTATATCTGGGCGGTGAATGCCGGCCATGTGGTGGAAGCCAGCCTGGGCTACTTCATCAACCCGCTGTTCAATGTGTTGCTGGGACGGCTGTTTCTGGCAGAAAAGCTCACGCCCATCCAGCGCAGTGCCGTGCTGCTGGCAGCCGCCGGTGTCGCCTGGATTACCTGGACTAGCGGCACCGTGCCGCTGATTGCGCTGTCGCTGGCGGCCACCTTCGGCCTGTATGGCTTGTTGCGCAAGAAAGCACCGCTGGCCTCACTGGAGGGCCTGGCACTGGAAACCTTCCTGATGGCACCGCTGGCGCTGGCGGCCCTGCTGTGGTTCCAGTGGCAGGGGCAGGGCGCTTTCCTGAATGAGGCGATCAGTAGCGATGTGCTGCTGGTGGGGGCCGGGGTGGTCACGGCGGTGCCGCTGCTGCTGTTTGCCGCCGGTGCACGCCGGCTGAAGCTGGCCACCGTGGGCCTGATCCAGTACATCGGCCCCACCATTCAGCTGGCGCTGGGGGTGTGGCTGTTCGGTGAGCCATTCGACAGCGCCAAATTGCTGGGCTTCTGCCTGATCTGGCTGGCCTTGCTGCTGTATTCGGCGGCCGGCTTGCTGTCCATGCGCCAGCAAAAACGCAGTGCTGCCGCCGCCTGAAAGCCATGGCGCCATCCCGTTCGTGCAAGCCCGGCCATGCCGGGCTTTTTGCTGGCAGCAGCAGGGGCGCAATAGCCGTTGACCCCGCCACGGTTCGGGCAGAAACTGCCAGTTTGCCGGCGATGGCGCTCATGAAGTGCCAGTGACAGGCCGTAGTAAAAGGAGAAACATGCAACATCCCCGCGATTTTTTCCAGCAGCTGAATCAGCAATACCTGGCCGTGCACCGCGCCAAGGAGGCCTTGTTCTGGTCTACTTACATGGGCATGTCCGATGATCATGCCGGTTTTGGCCGTGCCGAAACTGCCTACAAGGATTTCATCTCCAGCCCCGAGCGGCTGCAGCAGACCCGCGCCATGCTGGCCGCAGCCCGGGCTTTGCCGCCGGATGCGGAGCAGGCCGGCTTGCTGCATGGCTTGCAAGGCTGGCTGGCATTGTTTGAAAGCAACATCATCGACAATGACGAGGCCCGCCAGCTGATGGCCGGGCTGATCGAGATGGAGGCGGCGCTGTTTGCGCGCAAGCAGTCGCATAGCCTGCGCCACCGCAACGAGCACGGCCAGTGGGAAGACGCCACGCTTAGCACGCTGCTGACCAATATGGCCACCAATCCGGACGAAGCCTGCCGCAAAAGCTCGCATGAAGCCTTGCTGCAGCTGGAGCAATGGGTGCTGGACAATGGCTTGCTGGATATCGTGCGCCAGCGCAATGCTTTTGCCCGTGCCCTGGGTTACCGCGACTATTTCGACTACAAGGTGCAGAAAAACGAGCGGATGACGCCAGAAGCGCTGTTCGCCATTCTGGACGACTTCGAGCAGCGTACCCGCCAGGTCAATGAAAATGCACTCAAGCAACTGGCCAGCAACAAGGGCGCCAGTGCGCTGGAAGCCTGGAATCTGCGCCACCACATGAGTGGCGATGTCACGCGCCAGATGGACCCTTACCTGCCGTTTGCCAAGGCGGTGGGGCGCTGGCTGGAAAGCTTCCGCCGCCTGGGCATACAGTATCGCGGCGCGCTGCTGCAATTGGACCTGATCGAGCGCAAGGGCAAATACCAGAATGGCTTTTGCCATGGTCCGCAACCCAGCTATATCGATGAACATGGCCAGTGGGTGCCGGCGCACATCAACTTTACCTCCGATGCCACGCCCGACCAGGTGGGCAGCGGCGACCGTGCCATCAATACCCTGTTCCACGAGGGCGGCCATGCGGCACATTTTGCCAACGTGACCCAGAATTCCCCCTGCTTTTCGCAGGAGTTCGCGCCAACTTCCATGGCCTATGCCGAAACCCAGTCCATGTTCTGCGACAGCCTGCTGGGCGATGCCGACTGGCTGGCACGCTATGCACGCAACCGTCAGGGTGAGCCCATGCCGGAGGCGCTGATCCATGCCGGCATCGAGGCCAGCCAGCCTTACCGTGCTTTCATGGAGCGGATGATTCTGCTGGTGGGTTATTTCGAGGCGGCGCTCTACCAGTTGCCGGATGAACAGCTGACCGCCGAACAGGTATTGCAGCTGGCCCGCAACAGTGAACAGCGTATCCTGGGCATTGCCTGCAGCCCGCGCCCGCTGCTGGCCATTCCGCATTTGCTGAACCAGGAGTCGGCAGCGTCCTATCACGGCTATCTGCTGGCCAATATGGCGGTGTATCAGACCCGTGCCCATTTCCTGCGCCAGTATGGCTATCTGACCGACAACCCGGCCATCGGCCCGGCGCTTGCCCAGCATTACTGGGGGCCGGGCAACAGCATCAGCCACGACGCCACCTTGCAGAGCCTGACCGGCGAGCCGTTCAATGCCCGCTATCTGGCCGACGAGTGCAATCGCAGCGTGGAGCAGGCCTGGGCTGAGGCCCGGCAGCAAATGGCTGCAGCCGCCAGCCGCCCTTATCTCGAGCCGGCGGTTGCCGGTCTGGATGCCCGCATCCGTCTGGTGCATGGCGCTGAGCTGATTGCCGATAACAGCCAGGGTGATGCCGCCATGTGCCAGCAGTTTGAACAATGGGTGGCTGCGCACTATCCGGCCACTCTCACCTGATATCCTGTTTGCCCTTGCCACCATGAGGCCCTGTCATGTCTGACACGCTTGTACTGGAATTCGACTGCGACCCCGCCCGGCTGGAGCGGGACATGATTTACGCCTATCTCAGCGGAGAGTCTTATTGGGCTGCCGGCTTGCCGCGTGATGTGTTTGAGCGCTCGCTGGCCGGCTCGCTGTGTTTTGGCGTATATGTCGCTGGCAAGCAGGTGGGGTTTGCCCGCATGATTACCGACCAGGCGACTTTCGCCTATCTGGCCGATGTGTTTGTGCTGCCGGACTGGCGCGGGCGTGGCATCAGCAAGGCATTGCTGGAGCACATCCTGGCCCATCCTGGCTTGCAGGGGCTGCGGCGCATGCTGCTGGCCACCGCCGATGCGCATGGCCTGTATGCGCAATACGGCTTCACCGCCTTGTCGCGGCCCGAGCGCATGATGGAGCGGCTGGATCAACAGGTATATCAGAGACTGGCAGGTAGGGCGGACACGCCAGCCTGCATACAAGGATAAGAGCTTATGGAGCTGGCCAGACAATGGTTGCAAGGCAAGGGCGTTGAGCTGGGGCGGGGTGCGCACAATCCACTGGCCCCGGCTGATTGCATCAGCGTGGCCCCCTGTGACGGGGTGAACTATGTGGATGAACGCGATCTGGCTGATTATCGCGTTTACGTACAGGAACAGCAGCGGCATGGCCGCGGGGTGGATCAGGTCGATGTGGTGGCCGATGCCACTGTACTGCCCTTTGCCGCTGGCGAGCTGGACTATATCGCCAGTTCGCATGTGCTGGAGCATGTGCCGGACATTTTCAGCGCCTGGCTGGAGTGGGGGCGGGTGCTGCGTGAGGGGGGCATCAGTTTCATGATCGTGCCCAAGCGCGACGCACTGGTGGAAGACAGCGTGCGCCCCATCACCGGACTGGATGCCCATATCGAGGCCTTTCAGCACAAGATGACGCCGCAAAGCCTGTCACCCGGCCTGCCATGGCGCACGCATTATCACGTGTTCACCCTGCAAGGCCTGTTTGCGGCGCTCAACTGGTTTAACCAGCAGGGTCTGGGGGTGAGCTGGCTGCTGGAGGCGCAGGAGGAAAGCGACAGCAAGGTCGGCAACGGCCATACCCTGGTGTTGAGCAAGCAGCACACCCTGCCGCCGCTGGAAGAGAGCATCGGCCAGCTGGGTGCGGCATTCCAGAGCGAACGCTACGCCGAGGCCGTCTTGCTGGCACGACAGGCGCTGTCGCTCAATTTCCGCATTCACGAAGCCTGGTTCATCCTGGCCATGTCGCAATTGCAGCTGGGAGACAGCCGTGCAGCGGTGCAGTCACTGACCCAGGCACTGGTATTGCAGCCCAAGCATGTGGAATACCGCAATATGTACCAGCAGCTGCTGGGCCAGCC
The DNA here is from genome assembly GCF_003693445.1 of Aquitalea palustris. Lineage (GTDB taxonomy): Bacteria > Pseudomonadota > Gammaproteobacteria > Burkholderiales > Chromobacteriaceae > Aquitalea > Aquitalea palustris. The sequence continues at coordinate 13,338 of NZ_RFAR01000017.1, forward strand.
CTTCAGCTATCCGCTGAGCCTGGTCGACTATCTGGCGCGCCTGCTGTGACAGGCAAACTGTTCTGGATCGACCCCTACCAGACCACGCTGAGCACCACGGTGACGCAGGTGGATGGCGCGCAGCTATGGCTGCAGCACACCATTTTCTATGCCTTTTCCGGCGGTCAGGAGAGCGATGCCGGGACGATAGGCGGCTGGCCGGTGTTGCAGGCGGAAACACAGGGGCTGGACATCGTCTATACCCTGCCGGCCGAGCATGGCTTGCAGGCCGGTGCTGCGGTGCAGATAGAGATAGACTGGCCACGGCGCTACCGGCTGATGCGGCTGCACTTTGCCGCAGAGCTGACCCTGGAAACCATTTACCGCGACTTTGCCGGGGTGGAAAAAATCGGTGCGCATATCGCGCCCGACAAGGCGCGCATCGATTTTGCCCTGCCCGAAGCCATTACCCCGCACCTGCCGGCCATCACCGCCAAGGTGCAGGGCCTGATCGATGCCGACAGCGCCATCATCAGTGCTTTTGCCGATGAGGCTGCGCAGCGCCGCTACTGGGAAGTACCCGGCTATTGCCGCGTACCCTGTGGCGGCACCCACCTGCGCCGTACCGGCGAGGTGGGGCGTATAGCACTCAAGCGCAAGAATATCGGCAAGGGCAAGGAGCGGGTGGAAATCACCCTCTTGGAGGATGCGCCATGCTAGGCAGCTGCCTGTGCGGTGCCATTGCTTATGAAGTAGAGCAGCTGGATCTGCCGATCACCCATTGCCATTGTCTGACCTGCCAGAAAGCCCATGCGGCCAGCCATGTGCCGACAGCCGGGGTCTTGCGTCCGCATTTCCGCTGGCTGCGCGGGCAGGCGCTGCTGGGCAGCTTTGCCTCATCGCCCGGCAAGCTGCGCCATTTTTGCCGGCAATGTGGCAGCCATCTGCTGGCCGAGCGCGAGGGCAGCCCCTATGTCATCTTGCGTGTGGCCACGCTGGATGATGCTCCCGCGCAGCAGGCCAGTGCGCATATCTGGACCAGCCACACCCGTCCCTGGCTGGAGGTGGACCATCTGCCGTGCTGGCCGGAATGGCCGCCGGACAGGTAAGCTGGCAGGCTTTGTCATGATCATCGGCCCGGCATCTGTGGACGGGCAGACTGGATAATATGTGGTACGACCTGGCCGCCGTTGGCGCGGCAGCCTGCTGGGCCTGGGGCGGTATTCTCGGTGCCGGCCCCTCACGCCATTTCGGCCCCTTTGCCTTTACCCGCTTGCGTTTGAGCCTGCTCACCGTGTTATTGGGCGGTATCAGCCTGTTTTCCGGTGGCTGGCACAGCATCAATGCCAGTAATCTGTGGCCGGCCTTGCTGTCCGGCCTGACCGGCATTTTTCTGGGTGACACCATTTATTTTTCCGCGATGAACCGGCTGGGGCCGCGCCGTGCCGGTTTGCTGTTTGCCACGCATTCGGTATTTTCCGTGGTGCTGGGCATGTTATTCCTGCAGGAAAAGCTCAGCCTGTCTGCCTTTGTCGGCAGCAGCATGGTATTTGGTGGCGTGCTGCTGGCCGTGGCCTTTGGCCGGCGCAGTGCAGACGCTCATGCCTGGGAGCATCCGGCCCATCTGCAAGCCGGGATCATGCTGGGCATGCTGGCGGCCATGTGCCAGGCCATGGGGACCTTCTTTGCCAAACCCGCCATCGCTGCCGGGCTGGAGCCGGTCACTGCATCGGCCCTGCGCATGGGTATTGCCTGTGCCGCACACTATCTCTTGTTGCTGGGTGGCCTGTCTCTGGCCAGGAGCCGTGGCGCTTATACGCCGCGCATGCTGGGGCAGACGGCGCTCAACGGCCTGGTGGCACTGGGGCTGGGCATGACGCTGATCATGCTGGCCTTGCAGCATGCCAATGTCGCCACGGTGGGCATGCTTTCCGCGCTCAGTCCTGTGCTGATCCTACCCATGCTGTGGCTGGTGCAGAAACAGCCACCACCGCTGATTGCCTGGCTGGGTGCCCTGCTCAGCTGTGCCGGCACGGCGCTGATCGTGTTGCGCTGAAATTTACCTGCCCGCCAATTCCAGCAACAGAGGGGGCAGGGTATGATGAGGGGGCTGGCCGCTATGCCAGCCCTGTTTACTGGTGGCAATGGCAAGGTGCCGTTGCCCGCACGCAAGACGGATCACTGATGATTTCCCACATCCAGTCCAGCCTGACTGAAGCGCAAACTGCCCTCAATAATCTGCTGGCCAATCCCCAGGCCCTTGCCAGCATCGAAGCGGCTGCGCAGCAACTGATAAGCAGCCTCGCTGCCGGTGGTCGTATCTTCTCCTGCGGCAATGGTGGCTCCATGTGCGACGCCATGCATTTTGCCGAAGAACTGACCGGCCGCTACCGCAACAACCGGCGCGGCATGGCGGCCATCGCCATTTCCGACCCCAGCCACATGAGCTGCGTGGCCAACGACTTTGGCTACGAGCATGTGTTTTCGCGCTATCTGGAAAGCCATGGCCGTGCTGGCGACGTGCTGATCGGCATCAGCACCAGCGGCAACAGCCAGACCATCGTCAATGCGGCGACGGTGGCGCGTGAGCTGGGCATGAAGGTGATCATCCTCACCGGCCGTGCTGCCACCCGGCTGGAGCCGCTGGCCGATGTCTACGTCAACACCCCGGGAGGCCAGTACGCCGACCGTGTGCAAGAGCTGCACATCAAGGTATTGCATATCCTGATCGAGCTGGTGGAACGGCATTTCTGCCCGGAAAACTATTGATCCCCGCGTAGTCGGCTCTGTAATACAAAACGGCCCCAATGGGGCCGTTTTCTTTGCAGGCATGCCTGAGTCTACTGGTTGGCGCGCACCCAGCGGTGCCAGTGGCCGTATAGCTCCGGGTCGATGGCGGCAATCACCGAACGCTTCCACACCGTATCGCTCCAGTAGTCATCGGTGTTCAGGCTGGCCAGTCGGCCGCCGGCTTCTTCCAGGATGACTGCGCCGGCAGCATAGTCCCACAAGCGCTGGCCGCCGTGCAGGTAGAGGTCGTAACGGCCTGCCGCCAGAAAGCACCAGTCCAGCGTGCTGGAGCCCATGCTGCGCTGGCTGCCAAACGGTGCCACGCTGCTCATGCGTGCTGCCAGCTTGCCGGAACGCAAGTATTTCACCTCAACGGCGGCAATGGCATCGCCCATGCTGTTGCGGGTGGTTTTCAGCGGCAGGCGCTGCTGGTTCAGCCAGGCACCCTGGCCACGGCGGGCGTAGAACATTTCATCGGATACCGGGTTGTAGATCACCCCCAGCTCGCTGACCCCACGCACCATCAGCGCCACCGAAATGGCAAAGTAGGGCAGGCCGTTGACGAAATTGGTGGTGCCATCGATGGGGTCCACCACCCACAGGCCATCCGGATTGCCCTGCCATAGCGCATCCTGCTCTTCACGGGTCATTTCCTCGCCCAGCACCGGGTGGGGCAGCACGGCCGGCAGTTTTTCCCCCAGCGCCTGCTGGCAGGCCATGTCGGCCTCGGTGAACAGCGAGCCGTCATCCTTGCGTGTTTTACCCACACGCAAAAAGCGCGGCATCACCTCCTGGCGGGCCACGTCACGGACAACTTGCATCACCTGTTCAAGCACCTGCATGGTGTTCTCCTGGGTATCCTGCCGCACCGGCTCGCCGGCCTCTGGCAGAAACGACAACAGCGGCTATCTGGCCGGCATCAGTCAGTAAGGTAAACTGCATGGCCGCCGGCATGAGCGCCAGCGGCATGATTGTCGTCCTGTCCAAGCTGTTTGGCAGAAGGGGCAAGACGCTGCTGAAGCAAGTGACAGCGCCGGAGCAATCATGAGGACCCATGGGTGCCATCATTTTTGCCACTTGCTAAAGATGGGTTGTTGCAACTGCAGCAAACAAAGCAAAATACCGTTATCACCACGGACTTTCAATACGCCATGCCAAGGTTTTTTATCGAAACACCGCTGGCGGCGGGGCAAACCCTGTCGCTGCCTGATGCTGTCGTGCGCCATATCCAGGTGCTGCGCCTGAAGGAAGGCGACAGCCTGACCCTGTTCAACGGCCAGGGCGGCGAATATCAGGCCAGCCTGTTAGCCGTGCAAAAACGCGCGGCCGAATGCCAGATCAGCCAGTTTGACGACATCAGCCGCGAGTCACCGGTATGGCTGGGGCTGGCGCAGGCCATTTCCAGCGGTGACCGCATGGAATTCACCCTGCAAAAAGGGGTGGAGATGGGCGTGTCGCTTTTTCAGCCCATCGCCGCCGAACGCTCGGTGGTGAAGCTGTCCGGCGACCGTGCCGACAAGCGGGTACAGCGCTGGCAGGAAATCGTGCAGTCGGCCTGCGAGCAGTGCGGTCGCAATACCCTGCCGCAGGTGTTGCCCATTCTCAGCCTGAATGAATGGCTGCAGCAGCAGCAGGATGCCGATGCCCGGCTGATCCTGTCGCCGCTGGGGACGCAGAAGCTGGCGGATATTGCCAGCGCACCCAAGCGGGCCTGGCTGATGGCTGGGCCGGAAGGGGGTTATTCCGCGCGCGAGGAGGCTGCCGCGCTGGACGCGGGCTGGACGCCGCTAAAGCTCGGGCCGCGCATTCTGCGTACCGAAACAGCTGGATTGGCGGCTGTGGCGGCGGTACAGGCGGTGTGGGGGGATTACTGTATCTAAAGGGTGGATCGGTATGTCTTGAGCAGTTGGCGGAGCAAAGTGTCGAACCGCTACGCAAAAACCCTTCTCGCTTTCTTGAAGGAAAGCGAGGCTACTTCGAACCAAATGACTTGGTCAGCCGCTATGAGAACCGCTACGCGGTACTGTTTTCATGGCGGGGCTGCCCACCGAGCAGGCAGGGGAGCTGCCTCGCCAGCTCCCCTGCACCCCTAGGCGACCCCGGGTTGCGCGAAACCCCCGTCTGCTGTGGGCCGGGCAAGACGCCGCCGAACTCGCCATTCGCTAGCGTCGAATGGCTCAGACAGGGCGGCGGCTTAAAACCTTGCCCAACCCACCCCAGACGGCGCGCGCCACGGGGAGTGGGGCGGCGTCGTGGCAGTCACTGCTTCTGGTTACTGATTGGTGAAGCAACAAAAAGCCCGGCTAGGCCGGGCTGGTGTCAGGTATCTACATACCGGCCATCTCAAGCCGTGGTGGCGATGTCCTGCTGACGGTAAATCAGCTTGCCTGCCAGCAGCACTTCCTGCTCACCCAGAACAAACTGCCCCGGCGGTGCTGCGCGTTCAAACACAAAGCGCCGATCCTGGTATTCGATCCAGGCACTGATGGGCTGATCCTGAAAGCGGCCGAGGATCTCCGGCGAACGGGCCACCACCTCGTCATCCGTCAGCAGAATGCCATGCTGGGCCGGTGCGGTGTTTTCTTCCTGTACTTCCCAGTTGGCCTGGGCGACCGGTTGTGGCGTGTTGCGGGTGGCCATTTGCAGCCACATGCGATAGACCCACAAGGGCAGCAGTACGCGGTGCACCCGCTTGTCATCGGTGATGACGCAGGCAATGGGAAAACGATGCCGGCAGGCCGGGCAGGTGCCCTGGGCCGCCAGAAACAGCTTGTCCTGCTGCAGGCTGGCCAGGCCGGACATATGTTCGCAACCCACCATGGCATGGCAGTGCGGGCAATGTTTGCCAAAGCGGCGTACCCGGTTGCCATTGGGAAAGGTCACCGGGAGATAACTGGAAATCGTGTTCTGTCTGGCCATTTACAAGCTGTCCACTTCGACGCCGTGCTGGCGGGATGGCGTGCAGTATACCCTGTCCGCCAGGGTGGCGGACAGGCAAGGGACGTGGAGGATGGGCGGGCTGCTCACGCCAGGCTCAGCCGGCAGCACAGGCTGTGGCTGGCCCCGGCGGCCAGCAGGCGGCTGTCCTCGCCGGCATTGGCCGCTTCGATGCAGACAAAATCCTGCCAGCCGTCATCCGGCAAGTCGGCAAGGCGTGCCGCCTTGTCCTGCCACGGGTTCCACACCACCACGCTGGCCGATCCGCTGCGGCTGATGCGCAAGCGGCGTTGCCATTGCGGGTCTTCCAGCAGCACGTCGGCTTCGCTGTAGACAATGGCATCGAACTCGCCCTGCAATGTCAGCGGCTGTGGCGGCAGCCGGCTGTAACGGCGGCCGACCTTGTCTTCGCACACTTCCTCTTCCAGCCCGTGCAGGCGGATACGCCGGCTGTCGCTGACCGCCAGATAGCTGTGTAGCGCCGCGCTATAGCCTTGCTCCTGGGCGCTGTCGTTGCGGGTGTGCAGGCTGATGTCGACATGGTCGGACAGGGTGTATTCCAGGACGACACTCAGGCCCTGCCAGTCTGGCCCCTGCAGTTTCACGTGAAACGCATCGCCTTCGCGCAGCACCGCCAGCAATGTCCATGGCTGCTGGCGGGCCACGCCGTGGGCCGGGGCGCTGCTATCAGCGGGGTGCGGGCCAAACCACGGCCAGCATACCGGCACGCCGCCACGGATGGCCTTGCCAGCTTGCAGTACTGCTTGTGGCGACATATACAGCCAGGGTTGCTGACCATAAGGCTGGAATGCCAGCAACTGGCCACCCAGCAAGGACAGGGTGGCGCTGCAGCTACCGCTGTCCAGCTGCAGCAGGGTGACATCGTTGCCCAGGGCTATCAGCCGGGCGCCGGAAGGCAAGTTCATGGCCATGTGGCTTCTCGTTGGCAGGAAAATGGGATGATCATAGCGCAATGGCGGGCGTTGATCTGTGGCTGAGGGTAGCTGACCCGGGGCAATGCTCTGGTCAGGGCGGTGGGAACAGGGCATGCTAGCGCACGGTGGTCTGCGCTGGATCAGTCTTTGCCCTGCCACCGCAGTCTAGAATTCATCATCCCCCGACTTCATGGAATACAAGGTGTCTGCCACAGCTCAACCGCGCTATCTGCGCATCAAGGAATACATTCTGGAAGGCATTCGCAAGAAGGAATTCCTGCCGGGTAACAAGATACCGCCGGAGCTGGAGCTGGCCAGGCAGTTTTCCGTGTCGCGCATGACGGTGAACAAGGCGGTACGCGATCTGGCCGAAGCCGGCATCCTGCTGCGCTTTGCCGGTGATGGCACTTATGTGGCCGAGCGCAAGGCCGAATCGCCGCTGCTGGACATCAACAATATCGCGGCGGAAGTCGAGGCGCGCGGCCATACCCACAGCGCCGACGTGCACCAGCTGGAAACCATCTCCGCTGGCGAGGAAATCGCCCTGCAACTGGGGGTAAAGGTGGGCACGCCGGTGTTTCATTCGATTCTGGTGCACCGCGAAGACGGCCTGCCCATCCAGCTCGAAGACCGTTACGTCAACCCGGCCTGGGCGCCAGACTACATCCTGCAGGACTTCAGCCGGCGCACGCCCAATGAATACCTGATGGAAAGCTGCCCGCTGACCGATATCGAACACACGGTAGAGGCGGTGCTGCCCGATGCGCGCGAGCTGGCCATGCTGGACATCAGCGCCGGCGAGCCCTGCCTGCTGGTGCTGCGGCGTACCTGGTCCTACAAGAATCTGGTCACCTTTGCCCGACTGGTCCACCCCGGTGGCCGCTACAAACTGCGCTCGCAAAGCCGGGTCAAGAAATAAACTGCCGGTATCACCGGCCTGGCCCGGTGCTTTGCACTACATGGCCCCGGCCTGGTGCCGTGATTCTGTCATTCAGTTCGGCTATGCTGTCAGCGCACACCTGCGCTCTGCATTTTCCCAACCGCCAACACTGACAACAACATCATGGATACCCTGCTGCTACTCAAGGCGGCCATCCTCGGCATCGTCGAGGGGCTGACCGAATTCCTGCCCATTTCCTCCACCGGCCACCTGATCCTGGCCGGCGAATTGCTCAAGTTCAACGACGAGCGCGGCAAGCTGTTTGAAATCGTCATCCAGTCCGGCGCCATCCTGGCGGTGATCTGGGAATACCGTGCCCGCATTGCCAGCGTACTGGCTGGCGCCCGGCATGACCGCGCTGCGCAGCGCTTCCTCCTCAACCTGGCCATTGCTTTTTGCCCGGCAGCGGCGCTGGGCTTTCTGTTTAGCAAGGCCATCAAGGCGCATCTGTTCAATGCGCCGGTGGTGGCCAGCATGTTCATCATCGGTGCACTGGTCATCATGTGGGCCGAGCGCCGCCAGCACAGCATCCGCGTGCAGACGGTAGAAGAAATGACGCCGCTGGACGCGCTCAAGGTAGGCTGCGCCCAGGCTTTTGCGTTGGTGCCGGGTACTTCGCGCTCTGGTGCCACCATTATCGGCGGCATGCTGTTCGGCCTGTCGCGCAAGGCGGCCACCGAGTTTTCCTTTTTTCTGGCCATTCCCACGCTGATCATCGCCTCGCTGTATTCCCTCTATAAAGACCGGGCGCTGCTGGCGGCGGATGATCTGGGCATCTGGGCGGTGGGCCTGCTGTTTTCCTTTGTCTCGGCCTTTTTCTGCGTGCGCTGGCTGCTGCGCTTCATCTCCAGCCACAGCTTCATGCTGTTTGCCTGGTATCGCATCGTGTTCGGCATCATCGTGCTGCTGACCTGGCATTACGGTTGGGTCAACTGGGTGGATAGCTGAGTCGCAGCCTGCCAAATAATTGACTATACAAATACTGTTGGATTTATGACGCACAAAGGGAGCCGCCGGCTCCCTTTTTTATTTTCTTAAAACATTGAATTTGTTGATTATTTGCATAATATTTGTCTGGTGATCACATCACGTATCGGTTGACATGGTTTTGTATACGGTTTATTTGTATATACAAATCAGGAGCAGACATGACCCCCACTCACGATAGCCCACGCAGCCTGTGGCTCAATGCCCGGCTGGCCACCATGGATACGCAGCATGCCGCCGCCTATGGCGCCCTGCATGGCCACGCTCTGGTGGTGGAGCAGGGCCGTATTGCCGCCATCCTGCCGCAGCAGCAACTGAACCCGGCCAGCTTTGATGGTGAGGTGGTGGATGTGGCCGGCCGCTGGATTACCCCCGGCTTCATCGATTGCCACACCCATCTGGTGTATGGCGGCAACCGCGCGGCCGAGTGGGAAAAGCGGCTGCAAGGTGTGCCTTACCAGCAGATTGCCGCCGAAGGTGGTGGCATTGTCTCCACCGTGCGCGCCACCCGCGAACTGGACGAGGCACAGCTGGCGGCCGCCAGCCTGCCGCGCCTGCAGGCGCTGATGGCCGAAGGGGTGACCACCATCGAAATGAAATCCGGCTATGGCCTGAACCTGACCGATGAGCTGAAACAGCTGCGCGTGGCCCGCCAGCTGGCGGCCAGCCAGCCGGTAGAGGTATCTCCCACCTTGCTGTCTGCCCATGCCTTGCCGCCGGAATTTGCCGGCAATGCGGATGGCTATATCGAGCATGTCATCCGCGACATTCTGCCGGCCGTGGCAGTGGAACAACTGGCCGAGGCGGTGGATGTGTTCTGCGAAAGCGTGGGTTTTTCCCCGGCGCAAACCCGCCGCGTATTCGAAGCCGCGCAGCAATACGGCCTGCGGGTAAAGGGCCATGTCGAGCAGTTGTCCAATCTGCATGGCGCAGCGCTGGTGGCCGAATTCGGCGGTCTGTCCGCCGACCATATCGAATACCTGGATGAGGCCGGAGTGGACGCCATGCGCCTGGCCGGCACCGTGGCGGTGCTGCTGCCCGGCGCATTTTATTTCCTGCGCGAAACACAGAAACCACCAGTCGAACTGCTGCGTGCAGCCGGCGTACCGATGGCCGTATCCACCGACCTTAACCCCGGCACCAGCCCGTTTGCCTCCATCCGGCTGGCGATGAACCAGGCTTGCGTGCTGTTTGGCCTGACCCCGGAAGAGGCCATGGCCGGTAGCACCCGCCATGCCGCGCAGGCGCTGGGCCGAGGCCACAGCCATGGCCGGCTGGCGGTGGGCTGCGTGGCTGACCTGCTGCTGTGGGATATCGATCACCCTGCCGAAATCGTCTACGGACTCGGCGTCAATGCGCTGGCCGAGCGGGTATTCCGCGGTCAGCGTCCGCTCAAGGAAAACGCAAGATGAACCCGGATATGAAGTTGTGGAGCGGTCGTATTGATGCTGGCGAAGGCGAACTGGCCCGCCGCTGGCATCAGCTGGCCACGCCGTTTGCCCCCGGCCTGGCGGCTGGTATCGGCATTGTCGGCTTTGCCTGTGACGAAGGCGTGCGGCGCAATCAGGGCCGTGTCGGTGCCGTTGCCGCACCGGCCGTCATCCGCAAGGCGCTGGCCAATCTGGCCTGGCATCAGGACCGGCCATTATGCGATATGGGCGATGTGGCCTGTGCCGATGGCGATCTGGAGGCTGCCCACCTGCGGCTGGCCGCTGCGGTGGAACAACTGGCGCGTGCCGGGCATTTCCCGCTGGTGCTGGGTGGTGGCCATGAAACCGCCTATGGCACCTGGCGCGGCCTGGCTGCTGCCCACCCGGACAAGGTAATCGGCATCATCAATTTCGATGCCCATTTTGATATCCGCGAGGCAGCCGAGGCCACTTCCGGCACGCCGTTTGCGCAGATTGCCGCCGACTGCGCCAGTGCTGGCCGTCCCTTCCATTACCTGTGTCTGGGCGTGGCCGAGCCATCCAATACCCAGGCGCTGTTTGCCCGCGCCGGGCAGCTGGGCGTGCAGTGGCTGCTGGACAGCGCGCTCAGCCAGGCGGGCCTGGCCAATGCGCAGCGTACCGTGCAGGACTTCATCGACCAAGTGGACATCGTCTATCTCACCATCGATCTGGATGTGCTGCCCGCCAGCGTGATGCCTGCCGTATCCGCCCCTGCCGCCATGGGCGTGGAACTGCCGGTGGTGGAAGCGCTGGTCAGTGCCATTGCCGCCAGCGGCAAGCTGGCCGGGGCGGACCTGGTAGAGCTGAACCCGCAATTCGATATCGACAGCCACGGCGCGAAGACGGCGGCCCGGCTGGCGTGGAGTATTACCCGTCATCTGGTCAAGAACCGCTGACAAAACCGCGTAGAGAACCCGGGCCAAGGCGCGCTGCCGCAGACAGTACATGGCGTACGGCAAGGCGGCGCAA
>NZ_RFAR01000124.1 GCF_003693445.1 Aquitalea palustris
CAGACCTGCGTCTGCGCCAACCGCCTGCTGGTACAGGATGGCGTCTATGATGCCTTTGCCGAAAAGTTTGCGGCTGCAGTAGCCAAGCTGAACGTGGGCAATGGTCTGGAAAACGGCGTTACCCAAGGTCCGATGATCGACACCAATGCTGTAGCCAAGGTGGAAGAGCACATTGCCGACGCACTGGCCAAGGGCGGCAAGCTGGTAGCCGGTGGCAAGCGCCACGCCCTGGGTCACAGCTTCTTCGAACCCACCGTGATTACCGGCGTGACGCCGGCGATGAAAGTGGCCAAGGAAGAAACCTTCGGCCCGCTGGCACCGCTGTTCCGCTTCAGCACCGAAGAAGAAGCCATCCAGATGGCCAACGACACCGAATTCGGTCTGGCCAGCTACTTCTATGCCCGCGATGTGGGTCGTATCTTCCGAGTATCGGAAGGCCTGGAGTATGGCATGGTCGCCGTCAACAGCGGCATCCTGTCCAATGAAGCGGCACCCTTCGGTGGCGTAAAGCAATCCGGCCTCGGCCGCGAAGGTAGCAAGTACGGTATTGAAGACTATCTGGAAATCAAATACGTACTGCTGGGCGGTCTGGACAAGTAAGTCCTGTCATTCCTGTGAAAGGCCACTTCTGCGGCCTTTCTATACCAGGCAAAGAAAAGGGCCGCGCAAGCGGCCCTTTTTCCATGCGACAACAAACCAGTCAGTGCAGCTTGACGATGGTTTCCGAGAGTGGAATGTCAGCTTCGCGCAGGCAATCGCACAAGTCCTGCCAGGTGGCATCCTTGTCCGGCGCCACGTCCGGCACCATCAGCCAGGGCGAGCGCGCCAGCAGTTCCTCGCTGCCACGCAGCTTGAGGCCCACCTCATAACCCTGCATTTCCGGCTGATATTCGGCCACGGCTTCCAGGTCTTGCAGACCGCCAACCCGGGTCGCAATCAAGGCCACGGTCAGTCCCAGCCGCTTGCGGTTCCAGGCACGCACGCCCGCCTGCAAAGACTCCCACCACGGCAGTGGAGCAAACAGCTCGGCCTCGCCATATTCCATCTCGGCACCGATGGCCTGTTGCACCAGCGGCATCACCGCATCCAGCGCCTTGCGCGACAATTGCCGCGCCTGCTCTACCGGCAGTGCACCACGCTCCACCAGGAAAGGCAGCCAGGAAATCACCAGCTGCGGGTCCTGCGTCTTGCGTGCTGCCTCATAAGTGGCGCGGGAAGAGTCTGGATCCAGCGGCGCAAAATCACAACCGGCATCCATTACGCCAGCCAGGTGCATCAGGTTCTGGCAGGCGCGCTCATTCAGCATGTCCACGGTAAACAGCGTGGGAGAAATCCACAGAATGGCTTTTTCCGGCACATCCAGCGCATCCGCCAGCGGCGTTTCCAGTCGCTCCAGCAAGGGGAAGTGCCACCACACCCCACCCTGTGCCCGGGAAAAGGCAAACGGCAAAGCCCACAATTCGAAAGACATCACCGAGCCATCCGCCCGCACTACCTCAGGAAAGGCGATGGCATCACGTGCACTATTCACCAGCAAGGCACGTGCCGCCGGCTCGCCTAGCAGGGATAGCTGGGCTTCGGTGAATACCGCCTGGTCACCGCCCATCAGGGCCTGCTGTACCTGGGCGGCAAAACCGGCGCGATGAATCGGATCCTGCGCGGCGGCACGCGCCGCCTCCCGCAAGGTACGGATGGCGCGGCTGCGCTCGGCCGGTGGCAAGGGCTCGGTCGGCCCCTGGCGCATTTCCCTGGCCTTGGGACCGACTTCGCGTTCGGCATAGGCTTCATGCAAGCGCTGATAGCAGGCAATGGCCTCGTCGCAGATGGCCTGCAGACGGGCCGCAGTGGGGGCCTCGCCAGTGAAGGTGAAATCAAACAGGCGCAAGCCACGGTTGCATACGTAAACGCTGCGGTTGCCAGCCACGTCGAATAACAACGCGCTGGCAAACTCGTCCTCATCACGACCGGCAAAGTCGGTGAAGTCATTGCCAACCAGCCGGCAGACAAAGGCCGGAGCAGCGGTATGCACCAGATACTCGGTCGCTTCCAGACCGGACTCGTCCACGGCGTCGCCAAAAATGAAGCGATTGGGCAGTTGCGGCTCGCCCTTGATATGGGCATTGCGGGGATGAGGTGTCATCAGTCAACCAGAAAAATCAGCAAAAACATCCCATTGTACCCGCCAGCCCACCCGAGGTGAAACCTCGGGAGGCCCAAATGCCGCAATTAGGCTTATTGCTGCGCTTGTCTCCAGCTTGTCATCATCGTGGCCAAAGCCTGGCGCTGCTGTCCCGCTGCATCGAAATTGTCGCTGGATAGCCATTGCTCCAGCGTCTGGCGCACCATCGGCCACTCGCCATCCAGTATCGAATACCAGGCGGTATCGCGGTTACGCCCCTTGCTGATCATCGCCTGCCGGAACAAGCCTTCAAACAGAAAACCCAAGCGCTCGGCCGCGCGGCGTGAAGGCAGGTTGAGGGCATTGCACTTCCACTCATAGCGCCGGTAGCCCAGCTCGAAGGCATGGCGCATCAGCAGATACATGGCTTCGGTCGCCGCTGGCGTGCGTTGCAGCAAGGGCGAGAAATTAAGATGGCCCACTTCGATCACCCCATTGGCCGGGTCGATGCGCAAATAGCTCGCCAGGCCAACAGCCTGCCCCGACCCCGCGTCCACGATGGCGTAAAACTGCGGATCAGCCAGACCTTCCATGCTGCTCAGCCATTGCTGATAGCTTGCCAGATCAGCAAACGGGCCATAGGGCAGATAGCTCCAGTTTGCGCCCGCGACATCTCGCTGCATCGCTGCGTAGAGCGCCTCACCATGGCGGGCCACCGACAAGGGCTCCAGCTGGCAATATTGTCCTTGCAACACCACGGGCTGCGGCTGCGGACAGGGCTGCCACGCGGGCAACGGCAGGCCATGCAATTGGCCCAGGGCATTGACCTCGCCAGCAGCCAGGCGCTGCGCGATAAAAGCATCAGACATAAGCACTCCTAACAGGCACAGTGAATGGAAGAGGCCGCCACCGCATGGCTGCCAACGGTGGCGTAGCCATCACGCTTCCACCAATCCAGCCCACCCTGCAGCTCTTTTACCCTAAACCCCAGCTGCAACAGCTTGATCGCCCCATTGGTTGAGCCATTACAGCCGATGCCATCACAAAACGGCACCAGCAAGGCATCTCGCGGCAACGCTGCCGTGGTCTGTGCCGACATGGTACGGTGTGGCAAGGACAAGGCACCGGGAATGGTTTCCCGCGCAAATGCACTGGTAGCACGGGTATCGATCAGGATCAGCTTCTCCCCGGCATCCAGTGCGGCCTTTACATCAGCGGCATCGATTTCATAGGCCAGCTTGGCCTGATAGAACTCCAGCTGTGTCATCAGCCTCTCCTTGTGCATGCATTGCAATATCAGCAGATTACGGGCAAATTGATTCCTCTAAAAGAACCACTTACTACCCTCAGGCAGGAACCACTCACCATCGTGCAAACCGACTGGATTATCGAACACCTGCAGCGTTGCTTGCTGCGCGACGGGCAGGCCACACTGGGGCAGCAGTTATACCGTCTGCTACGCGAAGCCATACGCAGTCAGCAACTGAAAGGCGGCACCGCCCTGCCCGCCAGCCGCGCCCTGGCGCAGGCGCTGCAAGTCGGCCGCAATACCGTGCTGGCCGCCTACGACCAGTTACTGGCAGAAGGCTATCTGCACAGCAAGCAGGGAGCCGGCACTTTTGTCAGCGAGGTGTTTGCCCAGCAAAGCGCCCATACGCCACTGACCATGCCACATGCCGGCCTGTCACAGCGTGGGCAGCAATTGACTGCGCAGTGCCGCTTGCCCACCGGGCTGACTGGTGCTTTTGCGCCTGGCCTGCCGGAATTACAGCAGTTCCCGCATCACACCTGGCAGCGACTGCAGCAAGTGCGCAGCAAACAGGCTCCTGCTCACTGGTGGCATTATCAGCAACAAGGTGGCCTGCCAGAACTCAGGCAAGCGGTATGCGACTATCTGCAGCTGTCGCGCTCGGTGCGCTGCCAGCCCGAGCATATCCTCATCGTGCAAGGCGCCCAGCAGGCGCTGGAGCTGACCGCCAGGCTGTTGAGCGATGCCGGCGACTGCGCCTGGATGGAGGACCCGGGCTATGTTGGCGCCCAGGCAGCACTGCAAGCTGCCGGGCTGCAGCTCACTCCCGTAGCGGTAGACGACGAAGGCCTGAATCCGGCGGCAGCGCCTGCCGACAGCACGCCACGGCTGATCTACATTACCCCCTCCCACCAATATCCCAGCGGAGTGGTAATGTCGCTGCAACGGCGCTTGGAGCTGCTGCAATTGGCCGAAACCTGCAATAGCTGGATCATCGAGGACGATTACGACAGCGAATTCCGCTACGATGCTCAGCCCATCGCCTCCTTGCAGGGCTTGGCCAGCAGCGAGCGGGTCATCTATGTCGGCACCTTCAGCAAAGTGATGTTTCCGGCATTACGGCTAGGCTATCTGGTCATCCCACCGGCGCTGATCGATAGCTTCCGTGCTGCTTATGCCCGCCTCTACCGCGAAGGCAGCTATGCCCAGCAAGCGGCGCTGGCCGACTTTATCGAACAGGGGTACTTTGCCCGACACATCCGCCGCATGCGCGAGCTGTACCGCATACGCCAACAACTGCTGCGCCATACACTGGACCATGCTCTGGGCACGGCCCTTCCCTTATCCGCAGGCCAGGCCGGCATGCATCTGGTGGCCCGGCTGCCAGCCCATGTCGACGACCAGCAACTGAGCAGCCTTGCCGCCCGGGAGCAGCTATGGCTGCGCCCGCTATCCGGCCATTACCTGCAGCAGCCCCAGCAAAACGGGCTGGTGCTGGGTTATGCCGGCGTCGAAGAAACCCTTATCCGCCAGTCTGCCTTGCGGCTGGCGCAATTGCTGGAGCCCATGCTGTGAGCCATCACAAACCACCATTGCTGATCAGCGCCTGCCTGCTGGGACAGCCTGTGCGCTACGATGGCCAGTCCAAGAGCCAGGATGCCGCATGTCTGACACAACTTGCGGCACATTACCAGCTACTGCCCGTCTGCCCAGAATGCGCAGGTGGACTCCCCGTGCCACGACCTGCCGCAGAAATCATTCATGGCGATGGCCGGCAGGTGCTGCTCGGCCAAGCCAGGGTGGTTACTGCCAGTGGCGAAGATGTCAGCCAGCCGTTCAAGGCTGGTGCCGAGCTCACCCTGCAGCTGGCCAAACAATATGGTTGCCAGTTGGCATTGCTTAAAGCCAATAGCCCGTCCTGTGGCAATCGCGACATCTACGATGGGAGCTTCAGTCAGCAGCTACAGCACGGCCAGGGTGTAACCGCAGCGTTGCTGCAACAACATGGCTTGCAGGTATTCAATGAAAATGAAATAGACCAACTGCTGGCACTGGTGACCGACATGCGTTGATTTGATGAGATCAGAATGCAAAAAGCCCGGAACAAGTCCGGGCTTTTTGCTAGCCAGCATGCTGGCGAATGGGAAGTTTGGCGGTGTCCTACTTTCACATGGCGAATGCCACACTA
>NZ_RFAR01000125.1 GCF_003693445.1 Aquitalea palustris
TTTGCATTGGCCTGCTGGGCGCGATGCCTCCGTAAGCCGCCCTGGGGCGGCTTTGTTGCGTCTGGCAGGGCGAAGGCTAAGCAGTACTACGCTGTAAGGGATGGCTTGGTGACGTTACAATACGCAATCTTTGCTATCTTGGCCGCTGTGTTGGCGGCGATTTCCTTTTGCTAGCCCGGAAAGACTACCTTGGCCGAATTCCTGCGTAAACGATTACACCTGTTTGTTCTGTTGTGGCTGGGTGTGGCGCTCATGGTCGGGATTCAGTGGGCCATGTCCGAATATCAGCGCATACAGGAAGATTTTGATCGCAGCGCCAGGCTGGCGCATGGAGTGATTGCGCGCAAGCTGGATCAGAATGAATCGGTACTTGCCGCTCTGGATGCGCTGCTGATGACGCGGCAGAAGTTCGACATGCCAGTGCTCAAGGCATTTTCACACCAGATTCTTTCGCATTATCCCCAGTTGTATACCGTGGAGTTCTTCCAGAATGTGACCCGTGATAACCGGCAAGCATTTCTGGACGAAATGCAGCAGCGCTTCGGAGCTACCTTTTTTATCCGTGACTTCGATATTGTCGGGCGTCGCAGCTGGGTGCCTGCGCCCGTGCGCGACCAGCATCTGGTAGTGACCATGATAGAGCCGGACATTCCGGCGGCCAGTTCGGTCTATGGCTTTGACGTGTTACATGAACCGCGCTTTGCTGCGGAGATGCACAAGGCGATAGAGAGCGGCCACAAGCTGGCATCGGCACCGTTTGATCTGTATGAGGGTGGGCGGGTGTATCTGCTGATGCAGCCGGTATTCCTGGGTCAAAATGGCACCGCAGGGCTTGCCGGCCGTGGCCAACTGGTCGGTGTGGTGGCGCTGGTGGTGTATTGTGAAAAGTTGCTGAGCATCTCGCCGGCGGAAGGGGTGCCGGCCGAGCTGGATTTGTCGATTCTGTCTGCGGACAGCAGTAGTAGCATTTTCAATGCCCGTGGCAAGCATGCCGATGCCGGGCACTGGTTTCCGGCCTTGTCACGGCTTGAGCTAAGCCTGCCACTGGTGAGTGAGTCGCAGCCGTTTGTGCTGCGGGTTGGCAAGGATGTTCTGCTGAGTGACTTCAAGCTGGGTGGTTTGCTGTTGCGGGAGGGGCTGATCTTGTCGCTGGTGATTTCGCTATGGCTGATCTACAGCCAGCGGCAGGCGATGAAGAGGGCGCAAAGCCAGGCGGATGAGGCGATCTTTTTGCAGAGCGAACGCGCCGCGGTCACCCTGAATGCAGTGCACGATGGCGTGATCACACTGGATCCGCAACAAAAGATCGAGATGGCTAATCCGATGGCGCTGACCCTGTTGGGCATGAGCCGGGAGGAGGTGATTGGCCAGCCTTTCCTGAATGTATTCCGCTTGATTGGCGAGCTGTCTGCCGAGTTGGCTGAAGACCCGGTCAGCGAATGCTATCGTGCCGCCCACACCGTGGAGTTGCCTGAACGCATGCAGCTGGCAACCGCCAAAGGGCATGTGCGACTGGTGGAGGGAGCGATTGCACCCCTGTTCTCGCGTAATGGCAGCCTGACCGGCGTGGTGTGCGCACTGCGCGATATGGGACCGGTGCGGCAGCGCGCCGCCGAGGCACTTGAGGCCAGCGAGCTGCGAGTGAAGGAACATCTGGAAAAACTGTCGCATGTGGCGCGCCTCCATACCATGGGGGAAATGGCCTCCGGTATTGCGCATGAGGTGAATCAACCGCTTACCGCCATTTCCAATTACTGTCAGGCCTCGCTGCAGCTGCTGGAGTTTGGTGAAGACAGCCGCCCGCAGGTGGAGTCGGCGCTCAGGCTGGCGGTGGCACAGGCTGATCGTGCCGGGGAAATCATCAAGCGCTTGCGTGCGCTGGTGAGCAAGCGGGCGATGGAAATCCGGCTGATAGACCTCAACCAGGTGGTGGGCAACTGCATGTTCCTTGCCGAGTACGACCTGAAAGAACGTGGCATCGAGATGGTGCAGTTGTTGTCGGTCTACCCGATGGCTGTGATGGCCGACAGCATCCAGATGGAGCAGGTGGTGCTGAACTTGCTGTCCAATGCCATGGACGCCCTGCGCGATGAGCCGGTGATGAAGCGCCACATCATCATTCATACCCGGCGCGAGGGTAAAAAAGCCATTCTGGAGGTGCGCGATACCGGCCGTGGCATTTCGCCGGAGTCGCTGGAAGTGCTGTTCCATCCCTTCTTCTCGACCAAGCAGAACGGCATGGGGCTGGGCTTGTCGATTTGCCAGACCATTGTCGAGCAATATGGCGGACTGATCTGCGCTGAAAACATTCCGGCCAGTGGTGCCTGCTTCCGTATCGAGCTACCGCTGTCACAGACTGTGACGACACCGGTACAAGAGCCGTCTGCCAGTTAGATGGCAAGTGATACGGATAGACGAAGAGCCGCGAATGCGGCTCTTGTTGTTTGCATTGTGAAGGGGTGTCAGCGCGGCTCTACCACCACCTGGGTGCGCTGGGCACGTTCTTCACGTGGGGTGATGCCGAAATGATTGCGGTAGGTGCTGGAGAAATGCGGGCCACTGGAAAAACCGCAAGCCAGACCGATCTGCACGATGGACTTGCTGGTCTGCTGCAGCAACTGGCGCGCCCGGCTCAGGCGCAGTTCCAGATAATATTTGGATGGCACCGTGCTGAGGTATTGCTTGAACAGCCGTTCCAGCTGACGACGCGACACGCCGACATAGTAGGCAATGTCATCGGTGGTCAGCGGTTCTTCGATATTGGCTTCCATCAGGCTGACGGCCTCGGTCAGCTTGGGCTGGCTGCCGCCGATGCGGGTGGCTAGCGGAATGCGCTGGCGTTCGTTGCCCGGGCGTACCCGTTCGATGCTGAACATTTCCGACAGGCGGGCGGTGAATTCATGACCATGCAGGCTGCCCACCAGCGACAGCATGAAGTCCAGTGTGGCCGCGCCACCGGCGCAGCTCATGCGGCTGCGGTCGATCTCGTACAGATTGGACGAGACGATGACCTCGTGGAATTCCTCGGTAAAACGGCTGATTTCCTGCCAGTGTATGGTGGCGCGAAAGCCATTGAGCAGGCCGGCGCGCGCCATCCAGTAGCTGCCGCAGCCAATGCCGGCGATGGGCAGCTTGTCGGTATGCAGACCGCTGATGCTTTTGAGGAATTCGTCCAGATTGACTTCAATGGTGATGTCGTCGGCCAGGACGAACAGGCCGTCCAGCTTGGGTGCATAGGCCAGCGGCAGATCCACCGGCAGTTTCAGGCCGTTGGACATGGCGACGGGCAGGCCGTTGAGAGACAAGGGCAGGAATTCATACAGCTTTTTTTCGGCCAGCTGATTGGCCCGGGTCAGCACTTCGCTGGCAATGGCGAAATCGGCCATGGAAGCGTGCGGAAGCAGGAGAAAACCGTAGCGTAACGGTTTGGCAGCGTGCATTGGATGACCCATGTTTTCCAAAAAAAGTGAGCACTATACCAAAAAAGCAGGTCATGCCGTGCTTGGCATGACGCTGCTATCTGAAAGGCATTGTACGATTTATTTAAGGCTGCCGGAGAGGAATTGTGCAAGCCGCTCACTTTGCGGATTGACCAGCACTTCCTTGGGGTTGCCTTGCTCTTCGATTTTGCCTTTGTGCAGGAAAATCACGTGGTTGGACACCTCGCGGGCAAAGCCCATTTCGTGGGTGACCACCACCATGGTGCGGCCCTCACGTGCCAGATCCTGCATCACCCGCAGTACTTCGCCTACCAGTTCCGGATCCAGTGCCGAAGTCGGTTCGTCAAACAGCATCACCTCTGGTTCCATGGCCAGGGCGCGGGCAATGGCCACGCGCTGCTGCTGGCCGCCGGACATGTGCGAAGGGTATTTGCCTTCCACATCTTTCAGGCCCACCTTGTCCAGGTATTTGCGGGCACGGGCGATCGCTTCGTCACGCGACAGGCCCAGTACATGGATGGGGGCTTCGATGATGTTTTCCAGCACGGTCATGTGTGCCCACAGATTGAAGTGCTGGAATACCATGGCCAGTTTGGTGCGGATGCGTTCCAGCTGCTTGTGGCTGGCGGCACGCAGCGCGCCGGTTTTCTTGTCGGCCACCAGTTGCAGCTCTTCGCCGCCCAGCTGGATCTGCCCGCTGTTGGGGTGTTCCAGCATGTTGATGCAGCGCAGGAAGGTACTCTTGCCCGAGCCGGAGGAGCCGATGATGCTGATCACATCGCCAGCATGGGCGGTCAGCGATACCCCCTTGAGCACTTCGTGGCTGCCATAGCTTTTGTGCAGGTCGGCAACGCGCAGTTTGATGTTGGTGGCTGGTGCCGCGTCGGTATGTTTCATGCTTGCAACCCTTGTCTTAAGGTTTCATCTGCCGCAGTGGGATGGCGGCTATTGCTGAAAGAGGGCGGCAACATTGCCGCCCACGCTGTCAATGCTTGCGCGGGGCCAGATAGGCCAGCCAGCGTTGCTCTGCCTGCTTGAAGAGCCAGACAAACAGAAAAGTCAGTGCCAGATAGATGGCGCCGGCCACCAGGAAGGGCTCGAAAGCCATATAGGTGTCGCTGTAAATGCGCCGGGCTACGCCGGTGATGTCGGCCAGTGTCACCAGGCCGGCTACCGCCGTGCTTTGCATCATCATGATCACTTCGTTGCTGTAGGCCGGCAGGGCGCGACGCAGGGCAGACGGAATCACGATACGGCGCATCATCAGCCATTTGCTCATGCCCATGGCGCGTGCAGCTTCGATTTCGCCCCAGTGGGTGGTGCGGATCTGGCCGGCGATGATTTCCGTGGTATAGGCAGCGGTGTTCAGGGTGAAGGCCAGAATGGCGCAGAACCAGGCATCTTGCAGGTACTGCCACATCCAGCTGTCCCGTACCGCATCAAACTGCGACAGGCCGTAATAGATGATGAACAGCTGCACCAGCAGCGGCGTGCCACGGAACACATAGGTATACAGCCAGACGCTGCCGGAGAGCAGACGGTTTTTGGATACCCGGCCCAGTGCCAGCGGAATGGCCAGCAGCATGCCCAGCAGCAGGGATGCTCCCAGCAGTTGCAGCGTCATCACGATGCCATCGCTGGTGCTGAGCAGCGGCTGGCCATCGGCTCCGCCCAGAAAGGCCGGCAGCTTGTCCAGAATCAGGTGAAAGTCGATCACAGGCCGTTCTCCTTCAGACCAGTGGAGTAGCGGCGCTCCAGCATGCCCAGCAGGATGTTGGACACGCTGGTGATCACCAGGAAGATCAGCGCCACCAGCATGTAGACGGTGAACGGCTCCTGGGTATTGGACTTGGCGGCATCGGCGCGGTACATCACGTCATTCAGGCCGATCACCGATACCAGCGCGGTGGATTTCACCAGTACCAGCCAGTTGTTGGTAAAGCTGGGCAGGGCGAAGCGCACCATTTGCGGAAAGGTGATGCGCAGGAAGATGCGCAGCGGCCCCATGCCATAGGCGGCACCCGCTTCCATTTGTCCCTTGGGTACGGCCATGATGGCGCCGCGGAAGGTCTCGGTCATGTAGGCACCGAAAATGAAGCCCAGCGTCAGCACCCCGGCGATAAAGGGGTCGATGTCCGGTGCCGCCCAGCCCATGGCGGTGGCGGCATCGTTCAGCAGCATCTGCACGCCGAAGAACAGCAAAAACATCCATACCAGGTCGGGCACGCCGCGTACCACGGTGGAATAGAGCTCGGCCAGTGTGCGCAAGGCTTTGGACGGGGCCATCTTGAACATGGCACCAATCAGGCCCAGTACCACCGAAACCGCCAGCGCAGCCGCCGCCAGCTTCAGCGTCAGCACCGCTCCGTCGAGGATGCTGGGAAGATATCCGTGTAAAAACATGTACTACCCCTGTGTTTCCCGGGAGGGGACGGTGACAGCAGCAGGCTGCCGTCACTACCGCAACGGTTTATTTGCCGTAGATGTCGAAGCTGAAGTATTTCTTCTGGATCTTGTCGTAGCTGCCGTCGGCGCGAATCTGCTGCAATGCCTTGTTGATGCGGGCCAGCAGGGCCTGGTCGGTCTTGCGTACGGCAACAGCCGCGCCTTCACCGAAGTATTTCACCTCGTTGTATTCCGGGCCGGCGAATGCATAGCCCTTGCCGGACGGTGTCTTGATGAAGTCGGACTCACCCACGGCGGCATCGACAAAGCTGGCATCCACGCGGCCGGCCTTCAGGTCGAGGAAGGATTCCGGGGCCTTGGCATAGGACACCAGTTTCGCCCCCAGCTTCACCCAGTTGTCGCGGGCGTATTTTTCCTGGATGGACGAGCGCAGCACGCCAATCTTCTTGCCCTTGAACCAGGCATCGTTGATCTGGCTGCCTTGTTTGGCGACCAGTCGGCTGGGCATGTTGTAGTACTTGTTGGAGAAGCTGACGACCTTCTTGCGCTCTTCGGTAATGTTCATCGAGGCGATGATGGCATCGAACTTGCGGGCCTGCAGGGCAGGGATGATGCCGTCGAAGTCTTGCGGCACCACTTCGCAAGTCACTTTCATGGCAGTGCACAGCGCCTGGGCGATGTCGGGGTCGAAGCCCTTCATCTTGCCATCAGGGCCTTGCTGGGAGAACGGTGGGTAACTGGCATCGGTGGCAAAGCGCAGGGTTTCGCCGTGGGCGGCCGCAGTCATGCCGAGCGCGCACGCGCCCAGCACCATGAGGGACTTGAACATGGTTTCTCCGGGGTGTCTTGTCGTTGTTATGTATGGCGATACCTGCCGGCGAGCGTGCCGCCGGCAGGGGATGGCTTCACAGGCAGGGCTTGCCGTGTTAGCCGCCGTAGACGTCAAAGCGGAAGTACTTGTCCTGTACTTTCTTATAGCTGCCATCCTTGCGGATCTGCTCGATGGCCTTGTTCAGGCGGCTGGTCAGCGCCTGGTTGCCCTTTTTCACGGCGATGCCCGCACCCAGGCCGAAGTATTTCACGTCGGCATAGTTGGGGCCGACAAAGGCGTAACCCTTGCCGCCGTCGGTCTTGAGAAATTCCTGTTCGCCCACTGCGCCATCAACAAAGACGGCGTCCACGCGGCCGGCTTTCAGATCGAGGAAGGATTCAGGCGACTTGGTGTAGGCCACGATGGTGGCACCGTTCTTGCCCCAGAAGTCGCGGGCAAACTTTTCCTGGGTGGAGGCACGCAGCACGCCGATCTTCTTGCCCTTGAAGGAAGTTTGCGACACCTGGGTGTTGCTCTTGGCCACGATGCGGCTGGCGATGTTGTAGTACTTGTTGCTGAAGTCGACGGCTTTCTTGCGCTCTTCGGTGATCTGCATCGAAGACAGAATAGCGTCGAACTTGTTGGCATTCAGTGCGGGAATCAGGCCGTCCCAGTCCTGCGGCACGATCTGGCAGGTGACTTTCATGGCGCTGCACAGTGCCTTGGCCATGTCGATGTCAAAACCTTCCGGCTTGCCATCAGCACCTTGCTTGGAGAACGGGGGGTAGTTCAGGTCTACACCAAAGCGGACGGTTTCGGCGTGGGCGGCAAAACCGGACAGGCTGACTGCAACTGCAGCAGCAAAAATGACCTTCTTCATATGTGTCTCTGCTTCTCGCATGGCAAAGAAAGATCCTGCGATCTTTCTCATGGTCTTACTTTGTAAACCCGGCGTGGATGGGATGGCTGTCCTGGGACAGCACGGCCGGAACCTGTTGTTGTTATGCCTGCATACGCCTCCTGTGAAGACGCCAGGCAATGGTGGCAGGAATCGTCCTGCCCAACAATCAGTCGCATTTGCGGCGGATAGCCCAAAATTGCGAAGGGGCGCATTTTACCCCTATTTGTATTCAAAGTGAAATGTCATCAAAATCATGCACTTAACTATTGATTGCCGGATTGTATACAATGTAGGCTGTGCTAGCCATTTTGTAATTGGCTGTCGCATTGCTATAAGGCAAATAGTGGGAGAAAAACCAGCCCTGCCCATGCGGCGGGTTTTTCATGCTGCACTGCATCCCATCTTTCTGTAAGTCGGTGTCGCATTAAGGAAATCCCGATGGTAGCGGGGTTACTACAATGCCCCGACACAAACCGTGCATACAACAAGAGAAGCCCCATGTCGCTTACCAACAAGACCGAACTGGCGAGCCTGATTGCTGATATCCAGGCCGTTGCACAGAGCAAGCTTTCATCCAAGGAGACACAACAACTCGCCGGTTTCTTCCCGATCTACTTCGAAGAAACCGAGCATGCCGACCTGCGCCAGTTTTCCTCGCTGGACCTGTTCGGTG
This sequence comes from Aquitalea palustris, assembly GCF_003693445.1. Taxonomy (GTDB): domain Bacteria; phylum Pseudomonadota; class Gammaproteobacteria; order Burkholderiales; family Chromobacteriaceae; genus Aquitalea; species Aquitalea palustris. Next base: position 8,232 of record NZ_RFAR01000125.1, read on the forward strand.
CCGCGCTGGCCCATTTCGAGTTCGCCCGCAAGCGCAGCCCCGGTCAGCACAAGGTACGCATCTATACTCCCGATTTCGAGCGTGATGGCTGGCAGAGCACCCATTCGGTGATTGAAGTCGTCAACGACGACATGCCTTTCCTGATCGACTCCATCTCCATGCTGCTGTCGCGCTACAACATCAATCTGCACCTGCTGGTGCATCCGGTGCTGTCGGTTGGCCGTGACAAGAGCGGCAATTTGCAGGAAATCCGCCGCACGCAGGACCGCAGCCTGCCGCTGGAATCCTTCATCCATGTGCAGATCGACCGTGTCAGCGATGCCGCCACCCTGCAAAAGCTGGAAGCCGAACTGAATCGCATCATTGCCGACATCCGTCTGCTGGTGAGCGACGAGCCGAAAATGCGCGCCGTGCTGGGCGAAATCGGCAAGGACCTGGCCAAGGTCAAGGGCGAGCGTGCTGCCGAAGCCAAGGAAGCCGTGGATTTTCTCGGCTGGATGGCCGGCAATCACTTCCTGTTCATGGGCTACTGCGACTACGATCTGGTCAAGCGCGATGGCAAGGACAGCCTGAAGATCGTCAAGGACTCCGGCCTGGGCATCCTGCGCGACCAGGGTGACAAGGAATACTCCGCCAGCTTTGAAACCCTGCCGCAAGAATTGCGCGAACTGGCGCACCTGCCGCAGCTGATCATCCTGAACAAATCGCAAACCCGCTCCATCATCCACCGTCCGGCCTATGTCGACTTTGTCGGCATCAAGCGCTTCAACGACAAGGGTGAAGTGATCGGCGAGCGCCGCTTCCTCGGCCTGTACACCGCCAGCGCCTATCAGGCTTCGCCGAAAGACATTCCGCTGGTACGCCAGAAAGTGGCCAGCGTGGTAGCCAACTGCGACTACGTGGACGACAGCTACAAGGCCAAGACCCTGGGTTTCGTGCTGGAAAGCTATCCGCGCGACGAGCTGTTTGAAATCCCGGCCGATGTGCTGGGCCCGATCGCCGAAGGCATCGTCAGCCTGCAAGAGCGCCCGCGCGTGCGCCTGTTCGTGCGCAAGGACCGCTACCATCGTTATGTCAGCAGCCTGGTCTACGTGCCGCGTGACAGCTTCAACACCGAAGTGCGCCTGAAAATCGAAAAAGTGCTGATGGCTGCCTTCAATGGCAACTCGGCCGAATTCAGCGTGCAGATCAGCGACAGCTCGCTGGCGCGTGTGCATTACATCATCCGTACCAATGCTTCCAAGCTGCCGGCCTTCCGTGAATCCGACATCGAGGCGGAAATCGCCCGTCTGGTACGCGGCTGGGTGGAAGAAATGCACCAGCAACTGGTGGAAGTACACGGTGAAGAAGCCGGTAACCTGCTGTTCAAGCGCTATCGCACCGCCTTCCCGCTGTCCTATCGCGAAGAGTTCGCCGTACGCAATGCCGTGCTGGACGTGCAACTGCTGGAATCGGTGTCGGCCGGTCACCCGCTGGCGATGAAGCTGTACCGTCCTTTCCATCGTGGCAACCAGGCATTCAACCTGAAGCTGTTCCGCGAAGGCGAGCCGATGAGCCTGTCCGCCAGCCTGCCCATCCTGGAAAACATGGGTGTCAAGGTGAGCGACGAGCATCCCTACCGGGTCGAGCGTGAAGACGGCTCCTCGGTGTGGATCAGCGATTTCGGCCTGGACGTGGGTGCCTTCTTCGAGCAGATGTCGGTAGACGCTGTGCAGAAAGACTTCCAGGAACTGCTGGCCCAGGTCTTTGCCAAGCGCTGCGAAAACGACGGTTTCAACCGTCTGGCGCTGATTGCTGGCCTCGACTGGCGTGAAATCTCGCTGGTGCGCGCACTGGCCAAGTATCTGCGTCAGGGCGGCCTCACCTTCAGCCAGAGCTATCTGGAACAGTGCGTCGCCAACTATCCGGAAATCACCCGTCGTCTGGTGGCGCTGTTTGTGGCGCGTCTGGACCCGGCCCATGCTGATGATGCGCGCGCCGAAGTGCTGCTGGCCGAAGTGAAAGAGCAGCTGGACAATGTGGCCAACCTGGACGAAGACCGTATCCTGAACGGCTTCCTGGCGGTGATTCTGGCGACCCGTCGCACCAACTTCTGGCAGAAGGATGCAGCGGGCGAATTCAAGTCCTACATCTCCTTCAAGCTGGAGTCCAAGCAGATTCCCTTCCTGCCGCAGCCGCGCCCGATGTTCGAAATCTGGGTGTACAGCCCGCGTGTGGAAGGCGTGCATCTGCGCGGCTCCAAGGTAGCGCGTGGCGGCCTGCGCTGGTCGGACCGCATGGAAGACTTCCGTACCGAAGTGCTGGGTCTGGTGAAGGCGCAGATGGTGAAGAACTCCGTCATCGTGCCGATGGGCTCCAAGGGCGGCTTTGTCGGCAAGCAACTGCCGGCACCGAGCGACCGTGAAGCCTTCCTGGCCGAAGGTATCGCCTGCTACAAGATCTTCATCTCCGCACTGCTGGATGTCACCGACAACCTGGTAACCGGTCAGATCATTCCGCCCAAGGACGTACGTCGTCTGGACCCGGATGATCCCTACCTGGTGGTGGCTGCCGACAAGGGCACGGCGACTTTCTCCGACATCGCCAACGGCATTTCCGAATCCTACGGCTTCTGGCTGGGCGATGCCTTTGCCTCCGGCGGTTCCGCCGGTTACGACCACAAGGGCATGGGCATTACCGCCCGTGGTGCCTGGGAATCGGTCAAGCGTCACTTCCGTCATCTGGGCATCAACACCCAGGAGCAGGATTTCAGCGTGATCGGCATTGGCGACATGGCTGGCGACGTATTCGGCAACGGCATGCTGCTGTCCGAACACATCTGCCTGAAGGCCGCGTTCAACCACCTGCACATCTTCCTGGACCCGACCCCGGACGCCAAGACCAGCTTTGCCGAACGCGCACGCCTGTTCAATCTGCCGCGTTCCAGCTGGGCCGATTACAACCGCGAGTTGATTTCCAAGGGCGGTGGCATTTTCGAGCGCTCGGCCAAGTCCATTCCGCTGTCGGCTGAAGTCAAAGCCTGGCTGGAAACCGACAAGGACAGCATGGCGCCGAACGAGCTGATCCATGAAATCCTCAAGGCCAAGATCGACCTCTTGTACAACGGCGGTATCGGTACTTACATCAAGGCCTCTACCCAGAGCCATGCCGACGCCCGCGACCGCGCCTGCGACCCGGTACGTGTCAATGGCAACCAGCTGCAAGCGCGTGTGGTGGCCGAAGGTGGCAACCTGACTTGCACCCAGCTGGGCCGTGTCGAATTCGCGCTGGCTGGCGGTCGCATCGCCACCGACGCCATCGACAACTCCGCTGGTGTGGATTGCTCCGACCACGAAGTCAACATCAAGATCCTGCTGGGTGCGGTGATGCAAGCTGGCGACATGACGCTGAAACAGCGTAATGAGCTGCTGGCTGAAATGACCGACGAAGTGGGCCATCTGGTGCTGCGCAACAACGTGCTGCAAACCCAGATCCTGGCGATCAAGCGTCTGGAAGCGGCTTCCATGCTGTCCACCCATGCGCGCATGATTTCGCACATGGAAAAGACCGGCGAGCTCAACCGCGAAATCGAATACCTGCCGTCGGAAACCCAGATCAACGAACGCCGTCTGGCGCGTCAGGGCCTGACCGTACCGGAAATCGCGGTATTGCTGGCCTACAGCAAGATTTCGCTGGACCAGGCCATTCTGGCGACCGATGTGCCGGATGACGCCGACTTCCTGCCGGTGCTGGTGAACTACTTCCCGCAGCCGCTGCAACAGCGCTTTGGTGCGCAGATGCAGCAGCATCAGCTGCGTCGCGAAATCATCGCCAACCAACTGGCCAACCAGATCATCAACCGCATGGGCACCACCTTCGTGTTCCGTCTGCAGGAAGAGTCGCCGTTCTCTGCTGCCGACATCGCCCGTGCCTGGTGGATTGCCAGCCGTGTGTTCGATGCCGACACCCTGTGGGGTCGTATCGAGGCGCTGGACAACCTGGTGCCGGCCGACCAGCAAATGGAATTGATGGTGCTGGTGCGTACCCTGATCGAGCGTGTTACCCGCTGGGTGCTGCGCAACAAGCGTCCGTTCACCTCGGTGAATGCCGTGATCGAACAGTACGCCGGCAAGGTGCAGGCGCTGCTGGCGCGTCTGCCGGCGCTGGTGGATGCCAAACAGTACCCGGCCGTGGCCGAACTGGAAGCCCGCCTGAGCCTGCCGAACATGCCGCAGGAACTGGCCAGCGTGCTGGCGCGTCTGGAGTTTGCCGTACCGCTGATGGACATCATCGAAATCAGCGAAGGCGGCGAGCTGTCGCTGGACGAAGTAGCGCAAAACTACTTCCAGCTGGGACGCAATCTGCAACTGGACTGGCTGCGTGACGCCATCACCGGTCTGCCGCGTGACAACCGCTGGCAGTCGCTGGCCCGCTCCGCGCTGCGCGACGACCTGTATCGTCTGCATCGCAAGCTGGCCAAGCTGGCGCTCAGCGAAGCCAGCGGTGACAAGGCCTTTGCCGATGCCTGGCTGGCCAAGCGCCGCAGCGAGCTGGAACTGTGCTACCAGATGTTTGCCGAGCTGCAGTCCTTCAGCGTGCTGGATCTGGCCATGCTGTCGGCCGGCATGCGCGAGCTCAACAACCACCTGCTGGCCTGATCAGCCAAGGCAATGTGAACAAACCGGCCCCCAGGGGCCGGTTTTTTTATGGTGATCAGCAGAAAATGCCGGGGGATTTGCGCGAAGCGGCGGACGGCAGCAGGCAATTCCGGCTATCATCCGCACTTGACTCCGGCATCCATCATGCCGAACAGACTGGAATGACAAGATGCAGAACACACAGGCCGATGCCTCCGCCCGCGATGCGGAACAAGCCTGGCGCAAGGCCAAGCAGCTGGAGCAGGCGCTGATTGAATTACTGCAGCAGGCCTTGCCGGCCAGCGGGCTGTGCACCGTGGGCAAGCCGCTGACCGAGCAGCAAAAGCGCGGCGAATCGCGCCTGGCGCTGTGCTGCAGCCTGCCGCTGCTGCAAAAGAAAAAGCGCAAGGACACCATTGTGGCCTTCCTCGATTTCCAGATCAGCCTGGCGGGTGATGGTGTCCCCTTGCTGGAGAGCACCGCACAGCCTCTGGGTGCGGTATTGCATATTGCGCACTGGACCTGTGAATTCAGCTTCGATTACGACGCCTACGTCGGTTTCCCAGCCACCGGCTGGCAGCCGTGGCTGAATCAGGCCGGCCGCCTGCTGCGCTGGGAGGACGACGAATCGCCGTTTGGCGACGAGTGGACCTACAGCCTGCGGCTGGATGCGCTGAGTGCAGACGAAGGCCTGCTGCGCCAGGTGGTATTGCAGCCGGTATTGGCCTTGCTGGAAGGCGCGCCGGCCGAGCAGGCGCTGCCAGACGGTTTGCCGGGCCTGATCCGTTATGTCGATATACCGGCGGCGGACGGCTTGCAGGACTTGCGCGTGACGGGCTGAGCCAGCTTTGGCGCCGTAAAAGAAAAACCCCGCAAACCGTTTGCGGGGTTTTTTGTGCCGTTGCGGTTGGCGGGTTCAGTTTGTTGCCGACGCCTGCCAGCCACCGCCCAATGCCTTCAACAGGTTGACGCTCCAGACAAACTGGCTGCCGCGCAGCTGCGATTGCAGGCGCTGCGCTGCCAGCAGGTTTTGCTGGTTGATGGCCAGGGTCAGGGCATTGTCCAGCCCTTCGCGATAACGCAGCAGCGAGAGCTCATATGCCTTGCGCTGGCTGTCTACCGCCTGTTGTTGCCGAGTCCCGGCCTCGCTCAGGCCGTGTAGCGTGGACAGGGCGTCCTGGCTTTCCTGCATGGCTTGCAACACGGTCTGGCGATAACTGGCGGCAGCGGCCTGGTAGCCCGCTTCCGCATAATTGACGCCAGCGCGGGTCTTGCCATTGTCAAACAGCGTCTGGCTGGCCTGCAGGCCCAGTGCCCAGACCAGGGCGGGGGCGGAAATCAGCTTGGCCAATTGGGCAGATTCATAGCCGATATAGCTTGGCGACAGGGTGAGTTGGGGAAACCAGGCGGCTTTGGCCACGCCGATCTGGGCATTGGCAGCAGCCATGGCGCGTTCGGCGGCGGCAATGTCTGGCCGCCGCTCCAGCAATTGCGCCGGCAGCCCGCCGGCAATGGCGGGCAGCTGGGTGGGCAGGCTGCCCGGTGACAGGCTGAGGGCGGGAGCCGGCTTGCCGCTCAGAGTGGCCAGCAGGTCTTGCTGTTGCTGGCGCTGATTGCCCAGCAGGCTGAGCTGTGCCTGGGCTGCTTGTAAGGCGGCTTGCTGGGTGGCCAGGGCGCTGGCATTGTCCAGACCTTCCTGGTGACGCACCTGGGTCAGGTGCAGCACTTTTTCCTGCAGACCAATCGAGGCCTGCAGCAGGTGGCTTTCCTCATCCAGCTGGCGTAGCTGGAAATAGGCACTGGCCAGTTGTGCAGTCAGCAGCAGACGCACGTTTTCGCTGTCAGCCCGGCTTTGTTCCGCACTGGCATTGGCGCTTTCCACATCGCGGCGAACCCGGCCCAGCCAGTCGAATTCATAGCTGACACTCAGGGTGGGCTTGTAATCGTTCTGGATGGTGCTGCTATTGGGCGAGTTGTAGTTGGACAGCGGGCGGTCGGCGGAGATGCGGCTGCGGCTGGCGCTCATGCCCGCGCCCACGCTGGGCAGGGTGGCGGCAGCATGGGAACCGGCCAGCGCCTGTGCTTGCTGCAGCCGGGCCAGTGCCTGCGCCAGCGTGGCATTGTGGGCGATGCAGTCTTGTTCCAGCTGGTTGAGCGTTTCGTCGCCAAACAGCTGCCACCAGGACTGCTTGGGCAATTGGTCGGCCGGGCGGGCCGCCTGCCAGCTACCCTGATCCTTCCACTGCGCGGGCAGGTCGGGCAGGGCCGGGCGCTGGTAGTCCGGGCCGATGGCAGAGCACGCTGCCAGCAGCAGGCTCAGGCTGGCCAGCAGGCAGGAAGTCAGGGGGGCTGATGCACGCATGCTGCTTACCCGCCCTTGCCGCTGGTCACGATATTGACCGGCTGACCGTCGCTGATGGCATCGGCAGGGTTGATGATGACGTGCTCCTGGCCGGTGAGGCCGGATTTGATTTCCACTTCCTTGCCGTAATCGGTGCCCAGCACCACTTTTTGCAGCTTGACCTTGCCCTTGGCATCCACGGTGGCCACCTGGCTGCCGGCCGGGCCGAACAGCAGGGTGTTGGCCGGCAAGGTCAGGCTGGGTTTGCCCGGCAGATTGAAGCGCGCTTCCACATACAGGCCGGGCAGCAGTTTGTGCCCGGCATTGGGCAGCACGATTTCCACCTGCAGCGTGCGGGTGGCCGGGTCGATGGCGCCGGCAGTGCGGGCTATCCGCCCTTTGACGGCAGCCTCGCCGCTATCGCTGGGTTTGACCTCCACCGTGTCGCCGACGCGGATCTGGCTGGCCCTATCCTGCGGCACATAGGCATACAGGTGGAGCTGGTCGACCTGGGCAATGGCAAACAGCGCCTGGGCGCTGCCGCCATTGCCGGCATTGATCAGGCTACCGTTGTCGACATTGCGCTTGGTGATGATGCCGTCAAACGGGGCAATCACCTTGCCGAAATCCTGCTGGTCGCGCAGGCGTTTCAGTACGGCGCCGGTTTGCTGGTAAGCGGCGGATTTTTCTTCGTATTCCTGTTGCGATACCGCATCCTGCGCCCGGAGGCGACTCCAGCGTTCAAAGGCGGTGCGCGCCAGTTCGTGGTTGGCTGCCGCTTCATCTACTTGCTTGTTGATGTCGGGAATGTCCAGCACGGCCAGCACATCTCCCTTCCTGACCGGCTGCCCGATATCCTTGAACCACTGTTTCACATAGCCGCTGGTACGGGCATAAATCTGCGCCTCGGTCAGCCCTTGCAGGGTAGAGGGCAGGGTGAGCTTGTCATCATGCCGGTTGGGCTGCGGCGTGACCACGCGCACCTGCTGGATGGCGCTCTGGCTGGCTGCCTGTGCCAGGGTGTCGGCGGCGGCCTGGCGCGCCAGCAGCGTGCGGGCGAGGCCGGCCAGCAATAGCAGCAGGATGATGATGGTAACGGTACGGGCGCGGCGCGCTACCTTGTCGCGGCCATTGAGCGATGCGACGGTGTTCTGGTGAAACGTCGGCACGCCCTGAGAGGCATGGCGCTGTTCTGTCATGGTGAAGTCCTAGGCTTGGGCCGGTTGGGGCGGATGGTCGTTGTCGTCTGCCGCATCTTGTTGTGACTTGCGCTGGGCCAGCCAGCTGTGGAAGCTGGCAAACACCACCGGGACGAAGACCAAGGTGGACACGGTGGCAAACAGCAGGCCGCCGATGACGGCGCGGCCCAGCGGGGCATTCTGCTCCGAGCCATCGCCAATGCCGATGGCCATGGGAATCATGCCGATGATCATGGCCAGCGCCGTCATCAGTACCGGACGCAGGCGGGTAGCCCCGGCTTCCAGCGCTGCCGACAGGGGTGGCAGCCCTTCATGCAGACGCTGGCGGGCAAAGGCCACCACCAGAATGCTGTTGGCGGTGGATACCCCCATGGTCATGATGGCGCCGGTCAGCGCCGGTACGCTCAGATTGGTGCCGGTCAGTATCAGCATCCAGGCAATGCCGGCCAGTGCCGCCGGCAGGGCGGAGATGATGATGAAGGGGTCCAGCCAGGACTGGAAATTCACCACGATCAGCAGATAGACCAGCACGATGGCGCCCAGAATGCCAACGCCCAGGCCGGTGTAGGACGACTGCATGGTTTCCACCTGGCCGCGCATGCTGATCTTGCTGCCCTTGGGCAGGCTGGCTTGCGCCTGCTTGATGAGCTGCTGGATGTCGCGGGCGGCCGAGCCCAGATCGCGGCCGCGCACATTGGCATAGATGTCCACTGCCGGCTGGATGTTGTAGCGGGTGACAATGGCGGCCTCGCGGCCGGGGCTGACCTTGACCAGATTGCCCAGTTGCTGCGGGCTGCTGCCGTTATTGCCTGCCGCATTCACCGGCAGGCCCATCAGGTCGTCCAGGGTATTGATGCGGTATTGCGGGGTTTGCGCCTGCATGTTGTACACCACGCTATTGGCCGGATTCAGCCAGAAGGTGGGCTGGGTCTGCTGGCTGCCGGACAAGGGCAGCAGCAGGTTCTGTGCCACATCGCTGGCGCTGATGCCCATGTTCTGCAAACGCGAGCGGTTCATTTCCAGCTGCAGCGAGGGCGCATCCAGCCGCTGGTGGACATGCACATCCACCGCACCATTCACGCCCTTGATGTGGTCGGCCAGCTTGACGGCGAAGGCATGGTTTTCCGCCATGTTCTTGCCGTAAATCTGCACATCGATGGCGGATGGCGTGCCGAAGTTGAGAATCTGCGTGACGATGTCGGCAGGCTGGAAGAAAAACTCCACACCGGGGAAGCGTTTGGCCAGCAGCGGCGGAATCTTGTCGATGTAATCCGCACTGGGGCGGTGGCCGGGTTTCAGCGAAATCAGGATGTCTGCATCCAGCGTGCCGATGGTGCCGGAGTTGCTGTAGGACAGATTGATGCCGGAGTAGGGCAGGCCGATATTGTCGATGATGGTATCCAGCTCGGCCGGCGGAATGATGTCGCGCAGGGCATGGTCCACGCCATCGGCCAGCACGGCGGTGTTCTCTATGCGGGTGCCGGTGGGCGCGCGCATGTGCAGCTTGATCTGGCCGGTGTCCACGGTGGGGAACAGGTCGCGCCCCAGTAGCAGGTACAGGCCACAGGACAGCAGGCAGAAGCCGAGAAAGGCGGCCATGAAGCGCCGGCGATGGGTCAGCAGATGGCTGAGCAGCAGCACATACACCGTGCGCAGCTTTTCAAAGTGATGGTTGAAGCGGGTATGCACATGGTGAATCCACTGGGTGAACCGGCCGCTGCGGCCCTGGTGGCCCATCAGCAGCAGAGCCAGCGTGGGCACCAGGGTACGCGACAGCACATAGGAGGCCAGCATGGCAAACACCACCGCCTCGGCCAGCGGCACGAACAGGTAACGCGCCACGCCCTCGAGGAAGAACATGGGTACGAACACGATGCAGATGCACAGGGTGGAAACAAAGGCCGGAATGGCAATTTCCCCCGCACCTTCCAGAATGGCGGTATACAGCGGTGAACCCATGTGCAGGTGGCGTTCGATGTTTTCGATGGTGACGGTGGCATCGTCCACCAGAATGCCCACCGCCAGCGCCAGCCCGCCCAGCGTCATCACATTGATGGTTTCGCCAACGGCATGCAGCAGAATGATGGAAGAAAAAATCGACAGCGGAATCGACACGGCAATGATGGAGGTGGTGCGCCAGTTGCCCAGAAACAGCAGCAGCATGATGGCGGTGAGCACGGCGGCAATCAGCGCCTCGTGCACCACCCCCTCCACCGCGGTTTTCACGAATACCGACTGGTCGGCCAGCAGCGCTACCTCAATGCCCTTGGGCAGCAAGGGCGTCACCGTGGGCAGCAGGCTTTTCAGATTGTCCACCACGCTGAGGGTGGAGGCACCGCCGTTCTTGTACACCGACAGCAGCAGCCCGCGCTGGCCGTTCTGGCGCACGATATTGGTTTGCGGCGAGAAGCCGTCGCGCACATGCGCCACCTCGCCCAGATAGGTGATGGCGCCATTGCTGCTGCGCACCGGCAAGTTATTCAGCCCGGCAATGGTGGTGGGCGAGCCGTTCAGGCCGATATTGTATTCAGTGTCGCCAATCTTGGCGGTGCCGGATGGCAGGATCAGGTTCTGGCTGCTGATGGCATTGACCACGCTGGCTGGTGTCATGCCCTTGGCGGTAATGGCCGCCATGTCCAGATCGACCGATAGCAGCCGCACCTTGCCACCATAAGGGTAGGGGATGGCCACGCCGGGAATGGTCACCAGCTGCGGACGCAGGGTGTTGACCGCGGCATCGAACACATCCTGTTCGGACAATTCCTTGCTCGACATCCCCAGCTGAATCACCGGCACGCTGGAAGCGGTGTACTTGATCACCAGCGGTGCCGTGGTGCCGGGTGGCATCTGGCGTACCACCGCCTGCGAGACTGACACCACCTGGGCAATCGCCGTCTGGATATTCACATTGGGCTGGAAAAAGATCTTGATCACCGCAATGCCGTTGAGCGACTGCGACTCGATATGCTCGATGTCGTTCACCGTGGTGGTGAGAATGCGCTCGTGCGACTGGGTGATGCGATCCGCCATCTGCTGCGGAGCCAGGCCGTTATAGCCCCAGATGACACTGATCACCGGAATGTCTATTTCCGGCAATACATCCACCGGCGTGCGAAACAGCGCCAATGCGGTGGCCAGCAGGATGGCAATCGCCATCACGATAAAGGTGTAGGGCCTGCGTAATGCAGTTTCGACGATCCACATCGGGTAGTGTTGCCTTCCATGCAAACTGCCGGCGAATAGAGCCGGTTGGCGCACATCAAGATGGAAAAAAGTCTGTAGGCACGGCCTTGTCGCGTGATGCCAGCCAGGCTGGGACTATCGTGGCCGAAGCCGCCGCGACTTTTGCGATGATAGCCCATGCCGGTTACCGCCGAGTGTCCGACAATCATGCCAATTGTTGCTAAATATTGCAGGAAATCGTCAGTCCTGGCCGCTATGACTGTGCCATGGCCGTATCGCTGCTGAATAACAGGGTGGGCAGGCTGCTGCCAGGGAAATCGAAAGGCCCGCAGCCATGCAGCCCAGCCTTTTGCAACACGCGCGCCGATGCCTGATTGTCGGCATTGATATAGGCCACCACCCGTGGCAGCCGTAATTGTGTCAGGCCGTACTGCACACAGGTCGCCGCAGCTTCGCTGGCATAACCCAGCCCACGCCATGCCGGCAGCAGGGTATAGCCCACATCGACATCGGCCAGCCCCTCGCGCCGGATCAGCCCGCACATGCCAACAGGCTGGCCATCCTCCAGCCGCTCCATGCACCACAGCCCGATGCCGTGCTGCGCATAGCTCGCCAGCGGACCACGGCTGATGTAGTTGCCAGCATCTTCCAGCGTATGCACGCCACGATCCGTCACATTACGGATGAAATCCGGGTCGGTCAGCAGGGCCAGCACCAGCGGTGCATCCTGCAGGGTGAATTCGCGCAGTCGCAAGCGGGAAGTAAGAATGGGTAACATGATGAACTTTGCATCCAGACAAAGAGTAAGCCAGTTTACTGCATGCGCTGCACACTGCGATCAATTCCAGCAGTAGGGTGGCCAGCATGGCAGTGACGGCGGCGGCACCCGGTCTGGCCAGCAGTTTTTTTGTTGGGATCTTGCCAAAAGAACACAGTACCTGTATTATCGCCCTCTCTGTTGCAGCACCGCAGCAGCCATCTGGAGAGGTGGATGAGTGGTTTAAGTC
>NZ_RFAR01000126.1 GCF_003693445.1 Aquitalea palustris
ATGAAAGACAAAAAGAAATACCGCCGGGATATTGCCTGGGTGTTGATTGTGAAACTGATTTTACTGACCTTGTTATGGTCGGTTTTTTTCCGTGAACGGCCGGCGGTGGTGCCGGCCAAGGCCGCCACGCACTGGCTGCAACACGAGGAGCTAGCACCATGAATGAAGCACTGGTCGATATATCGCGGCTGCAGTTTGCCGTGACCGCCCTGTATCACTTCCTGTTTGTACCGTTAACTTTGGGCATGGTGTGGATTCTGGTCATCATGGAATCCGCCTATGTCATTACCAGGCAGGAAATCTACCGCGACATGACCCGTTTCTGGGGCAAGTTGTTCGGTATCAATTTCGCGCTGGGGGTGACTACCGGCATCACCATGGAATTCCAGTTTGGTACCAACTGGGCCTATTACTCGCATTATGTCGGGGATATTTTCGGCACCCCGCTGGCGATTGAAGGCCTGATGGCGTTCTTTCTGGAATCCACCTTTATCGGCCTCTTCTTCTTTGGCTGGGACCGGCTGTCGCGCGGCAAGCATTTGCTGGTGACCATCCTGATGGCCATCGGCTCCAATCTGTCGGCATTGTGGATCCTGATTGCCAATGGCTGGATGCAAGACCCGGTGGGCGCGCATTTCAATTACCAGACCATGCGCATGGAAATGAGCTCGATGTGGGACATCGTGTTCAACCCGGTGGCTCAGGCCAAGTTTGTCCACACTGTCAGCGCCGGTTATGTGACGGCCGCCTGCTTTGTGCTGGGTATTTCCAGCTGGTACATCCTGAAAGGCCGTGACCTGCCGTTTGCCCGCCGCAGCTTCCGTATTGCCGCGGCCTTCGGTTTTGCCTCGGCCTTGTCGGTGATTGTGCTGGGCGATGAGTCCGGCTACACCGTGGCCGAATCACAGCAAACCAAGATTGCTGCGATGGAAGGCATCTGGAATACCGA
>NZ_RFAR01000127.1 GCF_003693445.1 Aquitalea palustris
GCCGTGGTGGCCGATGAAGTGCGCAAGCTGGCCGAGCGTACTGCGCAGTCCACCATGGAGATCGCCAGCATCGTGCAGCAGATCCAGGGCACGGCGCGTCATGCCGCCGGCAGCATGACTGCCGGAATGCAAACCGTGCAAAGCGGCCAGCAACATGCCAGTGATGCCGGCTCGGCCATCATCACCATCCAGCAGCAGGTCGATCAGGTGCTACTGGTGGTGGCCGATATCCAGATGGCCCTGAGTGAGCAGAGTAATACCAGCCAGGTGTTGGCAAAAAATGTGGAGCAGGTGGCGCAGATGTCGGAAGAAAACAGCCGGGCGATGAAGGGGACGGCGGAGACAGTGGGGCAGTTGCAAAGCTTGTCGGAGCAGCTCAGTGCGCTGGCGGCGCGCTTTACCGTGTAGTCAGGCGCAGGGACGGGCGTAACAAGGCAAAGGCCGCTGGGAAGCGGCCTTTGTCATGGGGAGGGGGCGAGAAAAACTGCCAGGTGCGTCGTCTTCACTGTTGGGTTCGACAGCCTGGGCCGCCGGGTATTGGTCGATCCAGTCCAGCTCATCCAGCTCGGCCAGCATCGCCTGACGGGCATTCTGGCGCAGGCCGGAACGGCTGTTGCGATGGGCGCCACCCTTTTTCAGCAAGGGTGAGCAGGCGTAGGGATTACGCGGTTTCACGGTATGCATTTTCATCTCCATGCATGCGGCTGCGGCACAGCTGCTGCAGGGCATTGTAGAAAGCACCGCGCCACAGTCAAGCGGCGTGTGGGATGGCCAGGGCAAACCACGCGCTATTCGCTGGCTTGCCCGCGCCCCTGGCTTAGTGTGCCGGCGTGGTGGCGCTGGCGGGCCAGGGAAAATCCGCCGTACCCATCAGCCGTACCGGCTGCGTGCCGGCGGTGAAATACGCGGCTTGCGAACGTGGCAATGGCGCGCGGCCACGTATGGTATCGGCCAGTTTCTCCGCCATCATGATCACCGGCGCATTGAGGTTGCCGGTGGTGACGCGCGGCATGATGGAGGCGTCTACCACGCGCAGGCCGTCCACGCCGTGCACCAGTCCATCCTTGTCCACCACTGCCATGTCGTCGTAGCCCATCTTGCAGGTGCAGGACGGGTGCAGCGCGGTTTCGGCATGTTCGCGCACGAAGGCGTCGATCTCGGCATCGCTCTGAATCTTCATGCCCGGCTTGATTTCCTCGCCACGGAATTCGTCAAAGGCCTGCTGGGCGATGATTTCCCGCGTCAGCCGCACGCCGGCGCGGAATTCCTGCCAGTCCACCGCATGCGCCATGTAATTGAACTGCAGCAGTGGTTTGACGCGCGGGTCGCGGCTGGCCAGCCGCACAAAACCGGTACTGGGGGAGCGCATGGAGCCGACATGGCACTGGAAGCCGTGCGCCTTTACCGGATTGCTGCCGTCGTAATTCATCGCCAGCGGAATGAAGTGGTATTGCAGGTTGGGCCAGGCAAAGTCGCTGCTGCTGCGGATAAAGCCACCCGCTTCAAAGTGATTGGTGGCCCCCAGGCCGGTACCGTTCAGATACCACTCCACGCCGATGGGTGGCTTGTTCCACCACTGCAGCGCCGGGTAAATGGAAACCGGCTTGGTGCAATGGTATTGCAGATACATTTCCAGATGGTCTTGCAGGTTCTCGCCCACGCCGGGCAGGTGTACCACGCTGCTGATGCCGTGTTGTTTGAGCTGGTCGGCATGGCCCACGCCGGAGCGTTGCAATAGCTGCGGGCTGGCAATCGCCCCGTTGCAGACGATGACCTCGCGCCGCGCCTCGGCCTGTTGCAGGCTGCCGCCTTGCAGATAGTTCACGCCCACGGCGCGGTTGCCGGCAAAGCGGATCTGGTCGGCCAGCGCACGGGTTTTCACCGTCAGGTTGGCGCGGGGCCGGGCCTGATCCAGATAAGCCAGCGAGGTGCTGCAGCGGCGGCCGGATGGCGTGGTAGTGCGGTCCATCGGCCCGAAGCCTTCCTGGCGGTAGCCATTGAGGTCGTCGGTGCGCGGGTAACCGGCCTGCTCACCGGCAGCGATAAAGGCGTGGTACAGCGGGTTGTTGTCCGGCCGTGGAGTGGTGACATGCAGCGGGCCTTCGCCGCCGTGGAAGTCGTTGGCACCCTTGTCGTAGCTTTCCGCCTTGCGGAAGTAGGGCAGGCAGTCCAGATAGCTCCAGTTTTCCAGCCCGCTGTTTTCGGCCCAGCCGTCAAAGTCCAGCGCATTGCCGCGGATGTACACCATGCCGTTGATCAAGGACGAACCACCCAGCCCCATGCCCCGGCCCTGGGTCATGATGCGGTTGCCCATATGTGGCTCCGGCAGGGTGGTATAGGCCCAGTTATAGGTGGTGCCTTGCAGCGGGTAGGCCAGCGCCGCCGGCATCTGGGTGCGCCAGTCCAGCCGCCAGTCTGGCCCGCCTGCTTCCAGCAGCAGCACGCTGACATCGGCATCTTCGGTGAGGCGGGCAGCCAGCACACAACCGGCAGAACCGGCCCCGACGATGATGTAATCGAACTGTTGCGACATGGGTGCTCCTTGCAACGGATGGTTCAGACAAGACAAGACAAGGGCAGGCCGTGAGGTCTGCCGTTATCGTGTGGATGACCGGGTGAGCCGCCTGGCGTGTTAGCGCGGCGAACAAAATAGCGCAGCGTCCCTGGTGCAACGCTGCAACAGGCGCGCTGCTGGCAGCGCTCAGGCGTAAGGACTGGCCACCCCGGTCAGCTCCACATACACGCTCTTGCGCTGGGTGTAGCAGTCGATGGCGGTAAGGCTGTTTTCATAGCCCAGGCCGGATTCCTTGTAGCCACCAAACGGCATTTCAATCGGCGTGATGTTGTAGTTGTTGATCCAGCACACCCCGGCTTGCAGCTTGGCCACCACGCGGTGGGCGCGTGCCAGGTCGCGGGTGAACACCCCCGCCGCCAGCCCCAGCCGGCTGGCATTGGCGCGCTGGATCACTTCAGCCTCGTCGTCGAACACCAGTACCGACATCACCGGGCCAAAGATTTCCTCGCTGACAATGCGCATGTCGTCGCGGCACTGGTCGAAAATCGTCGGGGCAATGAACCAGCCGGCTTCACAACCCGGTACGATCACGCGCTGGCCACCGGCGGCCAGTACCGCGCCTTCGCTCTGGCCGATGTCGATGTACTTGAGCACGCTTTGCGCATGGCCGGGCGATACCTGTGCCCCCACCTGGGTGTCCGGGTGCATCGGGTCGCCAATCTTCAACAGCGCGGTGCGTTCTTTCAGCCGCTGCATGAAGGCGCCGTGGATGCTGCGCGCCACGAACACGCGGGTGCCATTGGTGCAGATTTCACCCTGGGTGTAGAAGTTGGCCAGCATGGCAGCGGACACCGCCTGTTCGAGGTCGGCATCGTCAAAGATGATCAGCGGCGACTTGCCGCCCAGCTCCATGGTGACGCGCTTGAGCGTGCTGGCGGCGTCTTTCATGATGGCTTTGCCGGTATCCACCGAGCCGGTAATCGACACCTTGGCCACGCGTTCGTCGGCAATCAGCTGGCGCGCCACGGACGAGCTGCCCTGGATCACGTTGAACACGCCATCCGGCACACCGGCTTCGCTGTAGATTTCTGCCAGCAGAGCGGCGCTCATCGGCGTCATGCCCGAGGGTTTGTAAATCATGGCATTGCCGCAGGCCAGTGCCGGGGCCGATTTCCAGCAGGCAATCTGGATGGGGTAGTTCCACGCGCCTATGCCCAGGCATACGCCCAGCGGCTCGCGCCGGGTATAGGCAAACGCGCCCTTGAGCTGAAAGTGCTCGCCGTGAATGCCAGCGGCCATGCCGGCAAAGTATTCGATGCAATCGGCGCCGGACAGCACATCCACTGCCTCGGCTTCCTGGATTGGCTTGCCGTTGTCGCGTACTTCCAGTTCGGCCAGCTCGCGGTTGCGCGCCCGCAGAATGCCCACCGCCTTGTTCATGATGCGGCCACGCTCGGCCCCGCTCATTTCGCTCCACACGGCAAAGCCGGCTTCGGCACTCTTCACCGCCTGTTCGGCCTCGGCCGCGCCAGCCTGCTGTACCTGGCACAGCAGTGCGCCGGTGGCAGGGTTGAAGTTGTCGGCGAGCGGCAGCGCTGGATTATCCAGGTAGCGGCCACCGATATAGCTTTTCAGGATGCCATCTTGCACGGTGTCTTCCTTGTGTTCTGGGTAGGCGATTGCCGATGATGGCATTGATTTAGCCATCAAGCAGCGCTGGCTGCGTGTCAAAAGCCGACACGGGGGCGGATTGTGGCGACATGGCGGGACAGCCTGGCGGCTGACGACCACTGCATCATGGCCAGCCGGCTTGCGGCCTATGCCACGCTTGAGCGTGAGGTCGTGATGGGGAGTTGACCTTGCCAACTCTCCCCTGATGAATCTGCTTTGGTGTTGGATGTGCCGGGGCAGGGTGAGGGCCGTTTTTGGCCGATGGGCTGTGCTTTTCCGGCTGCGGCCTTAGTGCAGTAACAATTCCGGCAAGGAGGTGCGTTTGCTTTCATCCTCCTGCCATACCACCTGATCATCCACTGCATACAGCCAGCATCTGGCACCGGGGTCGGCCAGACAGATCGCCAATGTCTTGCGCATGGCATCGCTATCATTGGCGATCCAGCGCCAGCCACCGCGCTGATTGATGACAAAGGCCTTGGGTGTGGCGGCTTTCAGATAGAGAGGATAACGGGCGCGGCCTTTGTCGCCGATGTAGGGGATGGCCTGGGCATCGTCGATAGGGGCGTAAGCGGAGGGTGGCGGCACCTTGTCGCGGTGCTGCAAGGGGCTGCTTGGCGTGGGTGCAACTGCCGCTGCCGTATCAGTCATCCGCCCTGCCAGGGCGGTAGCCAAGCCATCCAGCAGTACGCTTTCCCAATTGGTTGCCAGGATATTCGGCGCAAAAGTCCTTTTGGACACCACCTCCACCCGGGTCTGACTGGCCTTGCTCGGGGACTGCACGGGGGACACAAAGATCGCCACATTCTCGCCATAGCTGAAGGCGCTGATGCTACGTTGCGCCAGGGCCATTCCCTGCTGTTTGTCGCCGTTGACATAATCCAGGCCACTGGCGCGAACCACTCCCGGCAGCACGGCCCACACCTGTTCGGTTGATGCCGTGTATACGCGGGATGTTCCTGAGCCCTTGGCTGCAATCGAGGTGGCCATGGTGGAGCAGCCACTCAGCAGTGCAATACAGGCAAACAGCAGGCTAATCCACAAGCATCTCGACATCATGTGCAGGCTTTCAGGGAAGGGCTGGCAGCGTGCCAGCAACAAGGGCGGCCGCGAATGCGGCTATGTATGCATGCCAAAATAATATCACATC
Organism: Aquitalea palustris; assembly: GCF_003693445.1. Lineage (GTDB taxonomy): Bacteria > Pseudomonadota > Gammaproteobacteria > Burkholderiales > Chromobacteriaceae > Aquitalea > Aquitalea palustris. Next base: position 5,337 of record NZ_RFAR01000127.1, read on the forward strand.
ATCATTATCGGAGCGGCCGCTGGCGCCAAGTCTGCATGGCCGGGGTGAGTGCCGTGATTGGGTTTTGCTGTTGGATAAGGTGGTGAGCACCGAGGCAAGAATCCGCTCACGCGGATAATGGTTTAAGGGCCGCTTCCGCGCGGCGGACGGGAAAGGGATCTTTGCT
>NZ_RFAR01000018.1 GCF_003693445.1 Aquitalea palustris
AGAGGAGTCGAACCCCCGACCTTCGCATTACGAATGCGAAGGTTTTTTATTTCACCACTTTGATTTACATACCAAAAAAACATTAAGTCAATGTTAAATAAAGACATTTAAAACTGTCAAGTTGTATCTTTGTTGATCAGAGTTGACCAAGTAGCATGCACAACCCGTACAATACCCGTACAAATAGTGAAGAAATGGCTAAAAATGACTGCCCTGACCAGCCGAGTTACCCTAACGCACAAGCGAATTTCTGATTTCGAGTGCCCTGCAGGCAAGCCCCAAGTCTTCCTCTGGGACGCAGAGCTTCCCCGCCTCGCTGTTCGCTGTACACCAAAAGGGAAGAAAACGTTCATCGTTAGCAGCGAACTACATGGAAAAACCATTCGTCTGACGATCGGCGACTGCGCCACGTGGCAGATTGCCCAAGCACGACAGGAAGCACGCAGGCTTCTGTCTATGCTTGATCAAGGAGAGGACCCTCGTGCAGTCGCAAAAGCCCAGGCAGAAGCGCATTACCAAGAGCGGGCTGCTATTGCCATGAAGGAAATGACCTTTGGTGAGGCCTGGCAGATCTACCTGAACGAACTAAGCGTAAGCGTCAGCCCAAAAACCAAGAAGCCGTACTCCGCGCGCTATGTAGAAGACCATAGACAACTTTCTGCGCGAGGTGGCGTCAAAAAGGCACGAGGCAAAGGTGAGACAACTGCCGGCCCCTTAGCCATCTTTCTCGACCTTCAGTTTTCTACAATCTCTGCAGACTTTGTACAGGCTTGGCTTAAAGAGGAAGGAGCCCGGCGTCCAACAAACACGGCGCACGCGTATCGCATATTACGGGCTTTTGCCAGTTGGCTTGACTCATCTGAAAAATACCATGATGTTTGGCAGCACGACTTTCTAAGCCACGTTGGCACACTGAAGCTGGTTCCTCGTTCCAAAGCCAAAGAACTTGACTGCCTTCAGAAGGAACACCTGCACCTCTGGTTCTCTGCTGTCCAGAAAATTCCAAACCTGACCCAGAGTATCTATCTCCAAGTTTTGCTACTCACGGGTGCACGTCGCCAAGAAATGGCGGAACTACGGTGGCAGGATGTCGACCCCAAGACACTCACCATACTTCTGCGTGACAAAATCGAAGAGGAGCGGCTGATCCCGCTCACGCCGTTCGTACATCGTCTTATCAATCAGCTCCCTAGAGAATCAGAGTGGGTGTTCGCCAGCAACTCGGCATCCGGGCACATTGTTGAGCCACGCAGCGGCCATGATAAGGCACTCGCAGATGCATCTCTGCCCCACATTACGATCCACGGCCTTCGTCGCAGCTTTTCGACATTATCAGAATGGGTAGAAGCACCTGCAGGTATCATTGCGCAAATTCAAGGCCACAAACCCAGTGCAACTGCAGAGAAACACTACAAACGTCGCTCAATAGACCTTCTTCGTCAATGGCATACCAAGATCGAAGACTGGATACTTATTGAGGGTAAGGTGATTCAGAAACCTGTGCCTGAAATTCAGACAGTTCGGATTGAGACTAGAAAAAGGAGAGCGCCAAGTTCTCCGGAAAAGTAAGCGCTACTATAAGGTGAATTCATTAGAAATACACAGCATCTTGCGGTCAGCCACTCTCTGAGCTATAAATTTAGTCCCGCGCACCCAATGCGCATAAATCAGAGATGGAAAAATGACAACCGATGTCCTCCTCCATCAGCAGTTACCCGGCCAGCTTCCTGGTCAAGTATCTGCTGATTTCATCACCAGCAACTATGTTGACCTGCAACACGTCGTGGCAAGCAGCCACCCCGACGTTGGTCAGACTCAAACTTTGTGGTCCATGGATGACTACGAGTTCGAGGTGATTGAACTTAGCGACAAACACAACTCAGCTCTGCCGAATCAGGATCAAGCCCAGAAAATTGCTCAGTTGAAGTGCTTTGCAAGCAAAGAGGCTGCCACCAGCCAACTGAACCAGGTATGCCTATTTGATACTACCAATCAGATCACGGCACTCCGCGCACGCATGAAGAAGTCCAAACCCGGACAGCAGACTCAGCCTGTGTCGCTTCGCGTGCCCGTTCGCCAACAACCTGGTCGTACCCATCGCTCGCGTCCTGTTCGCAGTAAGTCCAGCAGTGCTGCAAGTAAGTCCTCGTCAGACAGTGATGGCCCTGCCCCCGGACCCAGTCACCTCACACACCTCACCTCTCGCTCGGCTCACGAGCAGGCCACTTCCAGTCAGGAGGTGCGCCAATGAAAAAAAACCTCTATTACCCACCTGCCCTTCAAGCCCACATTGATGCTGGCAAAGGTGCTCTTACGACTGAAGAAGCAGCAGTGCTCCTTGGTTTTAAGCCTCAGACGTTGCGCAAATGGATGTGCTATGGCGAGGGCCCCAAGGGCCTGAAACCGCTTAAAATTGGCCATGCCGTTCGCTGGCCTATCGAGCAGCTTGCGTCCCTGCTGCAAGGGGGCGAGCATGGTTAAGAATCGCCACATTTCCCTCCCCAAATGCACCGGCAAGTTTTGGGAGAAACTCAGTACTGATAAGGCTTCCCAAGGTGACTTTCATGAGCTACCGATACCGGATGCTGTCGCCTGTTTGCCGCCCCATTTCTCGGTAAAAAGCAGCGACTATCGCCTGGTGTTTACCACGCTTACTCGCCGTTTTGAGAATTTCATTTCGGCCCGACAGTACGGGACTTTTTCCCAAACTGCCTCCGAGAAGCTCGGTACCATGTGCCTTCAGGAGGAGGGGTATTATTATTCTTTGTATTACCCTCTTTACCCTGCCCACACTCTGGTCATGGGGCATCAGGCCCCTGCCCAGGACATCAGAGACAGGGAGCATGCACCTCTCGAGGAGGATGCAGCTCAGCGTGTCATGACCGAGCTGGCTGACAACCAAGCTGGTACAGACTTGAGTACTCCCCCCACCCAGCCGCATCCGGAAACACCGGAGATAGCGGCTGTCATTACAGTGGTCCCTATTCATTCCAGCCTGCGTTACACGCACAAAGGCTGGCTTGCTAGTGATGGCTTGCCTGATGGTGCCACGGCATCAGCCAGGCAGTTCTCGTTTTCCAGAGAGTAAAAATTTACCTGTTCAACCCATGTATGGGAGCAGGTAGCCCCTGCTCTCCGGAGACTCACAATGACCACTAGCATTAAAAAAACCAGCCCAAAGAAACCCAGCTTTCCTGCAAAGCTGCGCAAAGAGCTAACCGTCGGGAATCAGACTATCCACGACCTGCAAGACAGCACGACCCTGTACGTAATTCCTAACCATCCTTCGTTTGATGAGGAGGATCAAGAATGGCGTCCGCGCTTTATCACTAACCGCCGTGAATCTGCGTCGTTCTTCGCGAACCTACACAACCTAGTACTCCGCATTGCCAGTACCAACGGTGATCAATTTCGCTTGGATTTACAGAAGAAAGTCTTCACCTTCAGACCTCCATTCAAAGCAATCGAGACTTACACGGCCAAAGCTACCACCTTGGGAGCCGCGATCTGGAACGTTCTCTATCAAGACTATGAACAGTGTGAGCATGACTTTATCAACTACACGCTTTCACCGTTGATTGCACTTTTTCTCAAGCTAGGAAAAGAAATGGGCATTTTCCGCTTGAGACAGCTTGCCCACTGCGACTCGCGCTACCCAACAAATTCGGAGGACATCATGAAGATGAACGAGTTCGTTGATGAGCTTCGCAAGCAACTTAGAGCACCAGGCTTCATCCAGATCCTGCAGAAGCATGCTCGTAAGCATCGTGACAACAACAAACGCTTGCGCGACTACATTCATGAACTCTTCCTACGTAACGCTGATCTTCTGGTGATCCGCATCGACTTGGGTATTCGTCAGGAACACGCGGAGAACATATCTGCACTGTCGATACTGAAGATGTTTGAAAAGCTGATGAAAAACAAGAAAGACAAGGCCATTTTTGATGGCCTCGTAGGCTGGGCTCGTCGACTGGAGGCTGGTGTTTCAAAGGGCTGCCACCTGCACGTTATCTTTTTTTTCAACGCAAAGGTCCGCAACCCATTGAACGACAAGCACATTGCCGATCAGATCGGCAAGGCTTGGCAGCATGCCACAGGGGATATCGGTTGCTACTTCAACTGCAACTCGATCAAAAAAAACTACAAGAGTGTGGGGATTGGTCGTATTCGACGTAACGATACAGAAGGTCGCAAGAACCTTCTGCAGGCAGCAGACTACCTGACGAAGCAGGAGAAGGTTGTCTTCCTGATCCCTGATGGCAAGTACAAGATATTTGAGCGTGGCCAGCTTCCTGTACTGACGAAGCCAAAAGTCAAGGTCCCAACCATCATCTCCTTGGCAGACGAGCTCGCTGGTCTTGGTGATTACGCCAAGATCTCACCTACCTGCCAATAGAAGTATTCAGAGCCCCTCGGGGCTCTTTTACTGCGAAGTTATATCAAACGAATGCCATGCTTTGCATTTGGCATGAAAACCAAGATAGTTACGCAGTGATATCATTACTGCCAGCTTAAGAACCCAATATCCTTGGCGAGAACGCCAGGGAGTGCAGCAAGGCAAACGAAACCTCTATGGCCATCAAAAAATCCGACCTCTACTCCTCGCTCTGGGCTTCATGCGATGCCCTGCGCGGTGGCATGGATGCCAGCCAGTACAAGGACTATGTCCTGTTCATGCTGTTCATCAAATACATCAGCGACAAATACGCCGACTCCGACGACTTCGCCCCGCCGGTGATAATTCCCAAGGGCGCTAGCTTCAAAGACATGGTCGCGCTCAAGGGCAAGCCCGACATCGGCGACAAGATCAACACCCAGATCATCCAGCCGCTGATCGACGCCAACAGCCGCCTCGCACGCAGCGATTTCCCAGATTTCAACGACCCGAACAAGCTCGGCGAAGGCAAGGAGATGGTGGAGCGCCTGTCCACCCTGGTTGCCATCTTCCAGAAGCCCGAACTGGATTTCTCAAAGAACCGCGCCGAGCACGACGACATCCTCGGCGACGCCTACGAATACCTGATGCGCCACTTCGCGCAGGACTCGGGCAAGAGCAAGGGCCAGTTCTACACCCCGTCCGAAGTCAGCCGTGTCCTGGCTAAGATGCTGGGCATCGCGCCGGACAACACCACGGCCAAGACCACCGCCTACGACCCCACCTGCGGCTCCGGCTCGCTGCTGCTCAAAGTGGCGGCCGAGGCTGGCAAGCACATCACGTTGGAAGGGCAGGAGAAGGACGTCACCACTGCGGGTCTCGCGCGGATGAACATGATTCTGCACGACTTCCCCACTGCCAACGTGCTCAGTGGCAATACCCTCACCAGCCCGAAGTTCAAGGACGGCGAGCAACTGCGTACTTACGACTACGTGGTGGCCAACCCGCCGTTTTCCGACAAGGAATGGAGCACCGGCCTGACCCTGGGCGAGAGCGGTGCCGGCGATGCCTACCAGCGTTTTACTTGGGGCGTGCCGCCCGCCAAGCAGGGCGATTACGCTTACCTGCTGCACATCATCCGCAGCATGAAATCCAGCGGCAAAGCCGCCTGCATCCTGCCGCACGGCGTGCTGTTCCGCGGCAACGCCGAGGCCGTGATCCGCAAGGCGCTGGTGCAGTCCGGCATCCTCAAGGGCATCATCGGCCTGCCGGCCAACCTGTTCTACGGCACCGGCATCCCGGCCTGCATCCTGGTGCTGGACAAGGAAAATGCCGCCGCCCGCAAAGGCATCATGCTGATCGACGCCAGCCGTGGCTTCATCAAGGACGGCAACAAGAACCGCCTGCGCGAGCAAGACATCCACAAGATCGTCGATACCTTCAACAAGGGCGAGACCGTGGCCGGTTATGCGCGCCTGGTGCCACTCGATGAAATCGCCTCAGACAAAAACGACTACAACCTCAACCTGCCGCGCTATATCGACAGCACCGAGGCCGAAGACATTCAGGATATCGATGCGCACCTGAACGGCGGCATCCCCGACCGGGACCTGTTTGGTGAAGACACTGCGCTGGCCGCCTACTGGCAGGTGCTGCCCGGCCTGCGCGCCACGCTGTTCAGACCGCTGCGCCCAGGCTATAGCCAGCTTGCGCTGCCGCTGGCCGAGGTCAAGTCCGCCATCCTCGGTCACGCCGAATTCGCCGCCTTCAACACGCAGGCGCATCAACGCTTCGATGCCTGGAAGGCGCGCCAACTGCCGCTGATGCAGGGCCTGAAGCCCGGCGACCATCCCAAGGCCTTCATCGAGCAACTGGCAGAAGACCTGCTGGCCAGCTTCAAGCCGCTGCCGCTGGTCGATGGCTATGATGTCTACCAGCACCTGATGGACTACTGGGTGGAGACGATGCAGGACGACGTGTACCTGATCGCTGCCGATGGCTGGGTGGCCAAGCCGGAGCGCATCATCGAGACCGACAAGAAGGGCAAGCAGAAGGACAAAGGCTGGGCCTGCGACCTGATTCCCAAGCCCTACATCGTCGCCCGCTACTACGCCGCCGAACAGACCGCGCTCGACGCCAAACAAGCTGAGCTGGAGGCCGCCAGCAGCCAGCTGGCCGAACTGGAAGAGGAACACAGCGGCGAGGACATGGCCTTCTCCGGCTTCGACAAGATCAACGCCGCCGAGGTGAAGAGCCGCATCAAGGAAATCGGCTTGGATGCGGACGCCAAGGACGAACTGGCGGTGCTCAAGACTTGGCTCAAGCTCAGCGAACAGGAAAGCACGCTCAAGAAAACCGTCAAGGCGCTTGATGCCAAGCTCGACCAGCTCGCGCACGACCACTACGCCCAGCTCACTGAAGACGAAATCAAGACGTTGGTGATCGAGGACAAATGGCTGGCGCGCCTGGCCACCGAGCTGCAAGGCGAGCTCGACCGTGTGGGCCAGACCCTGACCCGGCGCATCCGCGAACTGGCCGAGCGCTACGCCACGCGGTTGCCCAAGCTGATCGATAACGTGGTTGCGCTGTCAGCCAAGGTGGATGAACACTTGAAGCGGATGGGGGCGGTATGGAGCTGAGGCCGGGGTACAAGCACACAGACGTTGGCCTAATTCCTAATGATTGGGATGTTTCAACAGTTGGAGCTGAATTTGCAGTTCAACTTGGGAAAATGTTGGATTCCGAGAGGAACTTTGGAGTCAATAAGCCTTATCTCGGTAATAAGTCAGTTCAATGGGATCGGATTGATATCTCAGATATTCAGATGATTCCGATGTCTCAGTCCGACCTGAACAAATTTCGCCTCCAGGCTGGTGATCTGCTGGTTTGCGAAGGGGGGGAAGTAGGTAGAGCGGCGATATGGGATGCTCAAATTGAAGAGTGTTACTACCAGAAGGCACTGCATCGGCTGAGACCACTTCGTGGTTTTGAGCCTAAGTTGATGGTTGCGATCCTTCAGCTTTGGGCGAGGCGTGGGATGCTCGCAAATTTTGTTACCCAAACAAGCATCGCTCATTTACCCAAAGAGAAATTTGTCGAGGTTCCTATTCCTCGTCCTAGTGCGGGTGAACAACGCGCCATCGCTACCGCGCTATCCGACGTCGACGCGCTGATCGCCGGGCTGGAAAAGCTGATCGCCAAGAAGCGCGACCTCAAGCAGGCCGCGATGCAGCAACTACTCACCGGCCAAACCCGCCTGCCGGGGTTTAGCGGGGAGTGGGAGGTGAAGCGGTTGGGGGACACTGCTATCCTGAAGGCCAGAATCGGTTGGCAAGGGCTGACGACGGCAGAATATCTTGATAGCGGTGATTTCTATCTGGTTACAGGCACCGAATTTGATCGTGGCTACATCAACTGGAAAAGCTGCCATTTTGTTGATGAGTCGCGTTACAAGCAAGATAAGCACATCCAGCTGAAGTTGCATGATGTCCTGGTGACAAAGGATGGAACCATCGGAAAGGTGGCTTTAATCTCAGATTTGCCAGCGCCAGCCACCTTGAATAGTGGGGTGTTTGTAATTCGCCCAGTTGAAGAAGCCTTTCACCCGGAATTCTTCTACTACTTGCTTTGCTCCAATATCTTCGTAGAGTTTCTGAATCAGCTCAGCGCTGGCTCAACGATCAATCACCTATATCAGAAGGACTTTGTTGGTTTCACATATCGAACACCTCCAACGCTTGAAGAACAAACCGCCATCGCCACCGTGCTTTCCGATATGGACGCCGAACTGGCCGCGCTTGAAGCCCGCCTCGCCAAGACCCGCGCGCTCAAGCAGGGCATGATGCAGGAGCTACTGACCGGAAGGACGCGGCTGGTATGAGCGCGCTCACCCCCAGCACGGCACTGCTGTCCGAACTAAGGCAATTGATCGACGGTGCGCGCCAGCGTGCCGTGGCTGCCGTCAACGCCGCGCAGATTGTCTCCGCACTGGGGAGACAGTTGGGCGCTGAATACGGCCTAAGCTGGAGCGCGCCCAATCTGCGGTTGTACACTCACCTTGCCCTGACCTATCCAGGCTCGGTGATTGTGCATATGCTATACGCCAAATGCTGTGTTTGGCAGATTAAAAATTTGGCTGTCAAACTATCCCCCGCTACAACCTGTGGCCGTTATTGATAGTCGGCATGCCTTCCAAATAAAGATGAGAGGCGCTTTACGATGCTTCGTACATTGAATATCCATGGCTTCAAATCGATCCACGACGAGAGCATTGAGCTAGGCCGCCTAAATTGCTTTATCGGAGCCAATGGCGTTGGCAAGAGCAACATACTTGAAGCGCTCGGCGTGTTGGGCGCTGCCGCCAATGGGGTGGTCGACGATGAAAGCCTGCTGCGGCGTGGGGTACGCGCTGGCTTGCCCCGGCTATATAAAAGCTCGTTCGCCTCCGAGCGCACGCCGGCACACATCGGTATTGGTATCGAAGGCGATGCCCAGGAGGGCTACAAGGTCTCTCTGTTGAATCCGCTTGAATCGCCCGATCCAGCTTGGTCTTATAAGACCGAGGTTTTGACGGATGGCACTGATGAGATCGTGTCCGATGGCGTGCGCAACAAGAAAAACCTTAACCCGCAAGCAGGACTGGCAGCTCTCAAGTTGGTTGAGTTGGAGTCGGAAAATCCGGCAGCCCGTTTGATGCAGAGCTTGCAGGAGTTCGCGATCTACTGCCCGAATACTCAAACCTTACGGGGGATTGTTCCTGATGTTCAATCGCGCAGGCCTGTGGGCTTGAGTGGTGGTCAGTTGGCCGAGAGCTTCGAGGCCTTGCGCAAGCATCTGGAAAGCCAAGGAGATGCGGGTGAAGAAGTTTTGGATCAGGTGCTTGAACTGATCGACTGGGTGGCCGATGTGCAAACCACCAGTCACGGCGCATCGCTGATTTCTAACAAAGTGCCACGTACCAAGCTGATGCTGAAGTTTACTGACCGTTTCATGAAAAAGTCGCGTAATGAGCTAACTGCTTACGATGCCAGCGAGGGTGCGTTGTATATCCTGTTTTGCGCTGTGTTATGTCTGTTACCGCAGGCTCCAAGAATTCTCGCCATCGACAATCTAGATCAGGCCTTGAATCCGCGGCTGTTGGCCAAGTTGACGACACGCCTTGCACACTGGCTGGAACACAACGCTTCAGACCGTCAGTTGCTGTTCACTGCGCACAATCCAGCTGTACTGGATGGACTCGACCTAACGGATCCGGAAACCCGCTTGTTTGCGGTGGAGCGCAATAGCAACGGCTTAACTGTCGTGCGGCGCCTTGAGTTGTCGGCCGAACTGGCGGCAATGAATCAGCAGTATCCTCTGTCCAGGCTGTGGATGATGGGGCATCTGGGAGCGGTACCCAATGTCTGATTTGCGTATTGCCTTGGTTGCGGAGGGGGATACCGACCTTGTGATTATCGAGGCGGCGCTCAAGGCCATTCTTGATCGACCTTTCATCCTGACCAAACTTCAACCGGAAGCCACCCGCCCCCAAATGGGCACGGGCTGGAGTGGGGTGCTGAAGTGGTGTGATGCCGCAGGTCAACGTCAGGCTGCATCGCTTGATGGAGATCCGACGCTTGAGCGATTTGATCTTTTGATTATCCATTTGGATGTGGATGTTTCGAGCGAGCAATATGCCAATGCGGGAGCCGGCGTTCAAGCAATAGCTGTACAAAAGGGTTGGGGCCCCCTGCCTTGCGTGCAGCCCTGCCCGCCTGTCAGCAACAGTGTAGTGCAATTGACGTCCGTGCTGGATAGCTGGTTGAGTCCAGCTAGTCGAGGAAACAAGACCGTTCTGTGTTTACCGGCTCAATCTTCGGGGACATGGCTTGCAGCTGCAACGCTTCCCGTGGGGCATATACTCTTGAATGGGCCAGAGTGCGATATCACTCTTGAGTCTCAACTGTCCCACCTGTCTTTGCAGTATCGAATTCGTAAAAAAGTACGCGAATACCGTCAACATGCTGAGCAAGTGACAAACAACTGGCCTGTTATCAAAGCGCTATGCACTCAGGCTACTGCTTTTGAATTAGCAGTTCTTGCAGCGGTTTGATCGAACTTGTGAAACAAGATCTTTAGAGGGAAGCATGGCCGAGACTGTTCGTCCAGAGCGGGTGACCCAAAACCGCGTCATCAAGCTCGTTACCACGAAGGTAGCCGAAGGTGGCCTTGGGTATGACTATCTGGGTGACTGGAGCAAACGCGACGACAACCGCTGCATTGAGGTGGCGCTGTTACGCGCCAATCTGCAGCAGCGCGGCTACTCCGATGCCCATATCGCGCAGGCGCTGCAGAAGTTGCTAGCGGCCAGCGATGTGACCGGCGTCACGCTGTACCAGGCCAATCTGCGGACTTATCAGCTATTGCGTTATGGCGTGCCGGTGCAGGTGGCGGCAGGCGTGGCACACGAAACGGTGCACCTGATCGACTGGGCGCGCCCGGAGGCCAACGATTTTGCCCTGGCCGAAGAGGTGACGCTCAAGGGCGGCCATGAGCGGCGGCCGGATATCGTGCTCTACCTCAACGGCATGGCCGTGGTGGTGCTGGAGCTCAAGCGTAGTTCGGTGGAAGTGGCCGATGGTATCCGTCAACTGATCAGCAATCAGGAAGCCATCTTCAACCAGGGCTTTTTCAGCACGGTGCAAGTGGTGCTGGCCGGCAGCGATTCGCAAGGGCTGCGCTACGGCACCGCCGGCACGCCGGAGAAGTACTTCGTCGAATGGAAGCACCATCATCAGGGTGAGGTGGCGGTCGGTAGCCTGCTGGACGAGCCGTTGGCGCAAATGTGCGACAAGACCCGTCTGCTGGACCTGATGCGCAATTTCGTCGTGTTCGACGCCGGCCAGAAGAAGGTGCCGCGTCTGCATCAGTACGAGGGTGTGAAGGCCACGCAAGAGCGTGTCAAGAAACGCGAAGGCGGCGTGATCTGGCACACCCAGGGCAGCGGCAAGAGCATCCTGATGGTGCTGATCGCCAAGTGGCTGCTGGAACACGACCCGGAGGCGCGCATCCTGGTCATCACTGACCGCGACGAGCTGGACAAGCAGATTGAGGGGGTGATGAAGAATGCCGGGGTGATCGGCGAGAACGCGCCATCTCCACGCATCACCTCGCGACGCGAGCTGATCGAGAAGCTCGGTGCCACAGCGCCACGTTTGCTGTGTGCGCTGATCCACAAGTTCGATTCGACCGATCTGAAGGGAGAGCCGCCGCCTATCCACGGCCGTTTCTATGTGTTCGTGGACGAGTGCCACCGTACGCAGGGTGGTGACATGAACAAGCAGATGAAGCGCTGGCTGTCGTCGGCCGTGTTCATCGGCTTCACCGGCACGCCCTTGCTGCGTAAGGACAAGCAGACCACGCGTGAAGTGTTCGGCACCTATATCCACACCTACAAATTCGACCAGGCCGTGGCCGATAAGGTGGTGCTGGACCTGAAGTACGAGGCACGCGATGTGCCACAGCAGCTCACCAACAAGAAGGCAGTGGATGACTGGTTCGAGACCAAGACCAAGGGCCTGAACAACTACCAGAAGTCCATCCTGCGCAAACGCTGGGCGACGATGGAAGAGCTGATGAGCGCAGGCGAGCGCAAGCAGCGCATCATCGCCGACATCATCCACGACTTCGGCGTGAAGCCGCGCCTGAACAACGACCGCGGCACGGCCATTCTGGTGGCGGCATCTATCTACGACGCTTGCCACTACTACCGGTTATTCCAGAACACAAGCTTTGGCGCTTACTGTGGGATCATTACCTCCTACGAGCCAAATCCGACAGCCATCTCGAAAGAGCCGCACAACAGCGACGAGCGCTATAAGTTCGACACTTACAGCAAGTACGTGCTGGCCAGCGGCCAGACCACCAAGCAATACGAGGATGAGACCAAGCGCCGCTTCATCGAAGAGCCGGCCAACCTGAAGCTGCTGATCGTGGTGAGCAAGCTGCTGACCGGTTTCGATGCGCCGAGCTGTACCTATATTTACCTCGACAACGAGCTGCGCGATCACAACCTGTTCCAGGCCATTTGCCGCACTAACCGTCTGGATGGTGACGACAAGGACTACGGCCATATCGTCGATTACAAGGAGCTGTTCCAGAACGTGCAGAATGCGATCGCAGTCTACACCTCGGATGAGCTGGACATCGATGAAGCTGATGGTTCGGACGGAAATGTGATCGTTAAGGATTGGCTGAAAGAGGGCAAGGAACAACTCGATGCCGCTCGCGAAGCGCTGCGTTACCTGTGCGAGCCTGTGGCAGCACCCAAAGAGATCGAGCAGTACCTGCACTACTTCTGTGGCGATGCCGGCAACCCGGAAGCGTTGAACGAAACCGAGCCGCTGCGCATCACTTTCTACAAGGCGGTGGCGAGCTTTGTGCGCGCCTATGCCGACCTGGCGCAGAACCTGACCGAGGCCGGTTATTCGCAGGCCGAAGCAGAGGCATTGCAGAAGGAAACCGAGTTTTTCAGTGAGGTGCGCGCGGCGGTCAAGAAGCATTCGGGCGAGGAGCTGGACGTCAAGCCTTATGAAGCCGACATGCGTCACCTCATCAATACCTACATCCAGGCCGATCCTTCGGATACATTGGGCAACCTGACCTCGCTGTCGCTTACCGAACTGATCATCGAGACCGGTATTCACGACGCCATCGCCAAGAAGCTCAATGAAAAAGGCAAGCTTTCTCGCAACGCGATTGCTGAAGCGATCATCAACAACGTCCGTAAGACCATTATCCGCGACCAGCTAACCGACCCGAAATTCTATGAGGAAATGTCCAAGCTGCTGGAGGACCTGATCCGGCAAAAACGCGATGAGACCGAGTCCTACGAACAATTCTTGCTGAATGCCGAAGCATTGGCGAAAAAGCTGGCCAAAGGGCAGCCTGACGCGGGCGTGCCTGCCGCCCTGCATGGCAATCGCGAGGCCACGGTGTTGTACAACAACCTGGCGGACATCCTCGCACAAGCGATCGATCCGTTGGTGGTGGCTGAGCCGGCTTCCGAGTATGGTGATGAACGTCTCCAACTGGCGCTGGAGCTGGACGCCGCCATCAAGGCGCACGCTCCCGCGGATTGGCGCGGTGACCAGGCGCGGGAATCGCAAGTCTTGAATGCGATTTATCCGATTTTGAACAAGAACAAGGCCGCTACCCTGGCGGTGTTCGAAATCGTCAAGAACCAGCCGGGTTACTGATGAACGAGCAGATCCAGCTAGGCGACATCACGATCCTTATAGTGTGCAAAGCCGTTAAGAATGTGCACTTGACCGTGCACCCTCCTGATGGCCGCGTCACGCTGGTGGCGCCCATGGGCACGCGGCTGGAAGTGGCACGCGCCTACGCCATCTCCAAACTCACCTGGATTCGTCAGCAGCAGGCTACGCTGCACGCGCAGCCACGTGAAACGCCACGGCAGTTTGTCGAGAGAGAGAGTCACTACCTGTGGGGGCGTCGACATCTGATGCGGGTGATCGAGGCCGAGGTCAAGCCGTTTGTGAAGTTGGATCACAAGCGGATCACCTTGAGCGTGCGCCCTAGCAGTGATGCTGCCAAGCGCGCCGAGGTCATGCATGAATGGCATAAGTCCCTACTTCATGCCGTGGTGCCTGCCCTCATCTCGAAATGGCAGCCCAAGCTTGGGGTGACGGTGTCTGGCTACTTCCTGCAGCGCATGAAGACCAAATGGGGTAGCTGTAACCACAAGGCAGGACATATCCGGCTCAACACCGAACTCGTGAAAAAGCCGAAGGACCTGCTGGAGTACGTGATCGTCCATGAAATGGCGCACTTGCTAGAACCCACGCACAGTGACCGCTTTGTGGCGATTTTGGACGAGCATTACCCGACATGGCGGGAGGCTCGGGCGGAGCTGAACGAATTGCCGTTGGCTGCGGAAGTGTGGCGTGAGTAAAAAGCAACTACAGTTTTTCTCATGCCTATCTCCCCCATAGAACACTTTAAAAGGCACCCTCTCCGGGCGTCCTTTATGCCCTCGCCCCAGCTGAGTCTGGGGCGTTTTCATTGGAGTGATCCCATGTCTCATCCCACCGAACCCATGGCCTTTGCCGCGACTCCCCGGACGTCCTGGAACCGAAACTGATCCCAAACTGCTGATCTCGCAAATCAAGCAATTATATTGCCATGTCATTTTGAATGCGGTATTATCCAAGTCAGCGTGTGGATGCTCGTGGTTGAGAAGCTGTCTCCTCAACCGAAATAGCCCAAAGAGTTCTCACTCTTCAATCTCCAAATCATCAAGACATTCTCAATGGTGCCTATGGCAGCACGGCGTGGCCGTGGCTTTTGATTGGAGATTCACATGACTACTGAAAACCTGCTTTGTGCAGTCCGCCCTGTTTTCCTGCTTATTCCTCGTCCTGATCAACTCCCATCTACTGAACGCAAGTTCTGGGCAATGCAGATTGATGGGTTGCATACTGAGCACATCAAAAGGTCAGCCAAAGCACTTCGAGATGCCCGTAAGCGTCCAGAACAGCCTCTTTCCAGCGATCCATCACTAAAAGTCAGTGGCCTTCATCATGGCCTAGCCAATGCACTAGGCAGCAAATCTTTTGATGCATGGAAGAATACTGAGCCGGAGCTGATCAACTTCCTGGCAACCAATGGCATGGAACATCCCGCAGACTTGATTAGTTGGTCCAGAATGCATTCCCATCGCTTAACCGCACGCCAAGTATCAGACCGCATTTTCAATTCCGGCCTGCCAATACCAGATAGGATCTTCACTGGCGTAGGCTCATCAAAGTTTCTGGCAGCTAGTGGTCGCGGTTATGCTGACATACATTATTTGAGTGAGTTCTCTGTCTCTGGCGAACATGCAAAGTTCAACTGGTGCATGGAACATGCAAACCAAACAGTTCTTTCATTGGATAAGGAATCTGGTTGGGATAATGAGGCTCCAGACCATCTCGATCTCAGTGGAACAGATCTGCTGCTGCAAGCATTCAAGTTTGAATATATTGCCTACGGCTTCAATCTGCTCGGTGATAATCTGGTATCGCCAGCGTCTCGGCCACCCGAGTTTCGGATGTACAACTACAACCAAGACGATCTAGCGTTTGCAAATCAGATCTTTGATGTTTTCCGCAAAGAAATTGAGCGTACTCAGGAAGGATGGGTAGAGATCGTTCCATTCCCAGGCAATAACAACATTGTTTTCCTGAAGGGACCAAATGGAAAATTTGACTGGGTTGTTCGCAACCAGCGTGATGCTGCCTTCAGTGGCAACCCATACTACCCAATCTTGAGAAGTGACGAATTACCCACGGCCATGAAGCCATCTGCGTTCAAAGCACATCTCTACTTCATGACTGGTGAGTGGTATGAGAGGCTCGAGCACAGCGCTGAAACACGTCACTATGAAGAGGGAGGGTCTACTGCAACATGGCCAGGCTATACCAAGCTTCTGCAGCGTGAGTTGGTAGCCGCACGTCGTAATTATCAGCGGCCAACATCTCCTAAAGGTGGACAGGTTGGAAATTTTGTTCCACATCGTCTCGACGGCTACTGCCTGATGGTTTCTCCGCTGGTGACCATCCGGGAATTCTGGCACTTCTTTGAGAATTCCGATTGGCGTAACGACCGTATCGAACGCTCCTCAAATTGCAGCTCTAAGCTTGAGGCCGATCTCTCTGCGGTAAACCTGCATGATGATGACCTGCTCCCTACAAGCGTCACGTGGTTTGATGCTGTGGCATTTTGCCGCCATTATGAGAAGCAGACTGGTCTTCCTGTCCGCTTACTGGAGGTTGAGGAATGGCAGAAAATTAGCCCGACGCCACTTTACAACCTGAATCATGAAAGCCTCGACGAGACCGAAGAATACGATGGAGTCGAGTGGAGTGACTTGACCTGGGCTGTTACCGGAGGGGATGGGCTCACTGGAGGAGAAACGTCTCATCGATATCCGGAGACATGTGCAGGAGGCGGCTTCTTACGTTTTGGAAAAGAACTCAACTGGACTGAGAATCATCAGGGACTTCCTTTCGTCACCGTTGTAGATTTTGGCGAGTGGTTGGATGTTTGTACTGATGGATACGCCCCTGCGGCTAATGCTGTGACAGGCCAAGCACTGATGACAGGCCCCCTGGAGCGGGACAAGTGCCCGGCACACCTGACAATGCGCCGCAAGGGATTGAAGGTCGGCTTCCGCCTCTGCTACGTCGCTCAACCCGACGCCTGACCCTGACAGGAGATCAATATGAAACGCTCCTTGGTAGGAAAGGGATTGGTACGCCCGCAATTGTCAGAACTTGTCATCAACTGGCACATCACCGAAGCATGCAATTATAGCTGCCGCTACTGCTATGCCCATTGGGACGGTAGCGGCCGTGAGCTCGCCCATGACATCCCGGCTTCCACGCAAATGCTGCAGAATTTGTGGCAGTACTTTCATCCACAAAACCTTGCCAACCCGCTTCGCCGCGCAATGAGCTGGCAAGGAGTTCGGCTCAATTTGGCCGGTGGTGAACCTCTTCTATACCCGGCACAGGTTGAACATATTTTGTCTGCAGCCAATGAGGTAGGCTTCACCACATCCCTGATCACCAACGCTAGTCTCTTGTCACCTGAACTGGCTCAAAGGTTAGCACCTAAACTTTCCATGCTCGGCATCAGCCTGGATTCTTGCACTCCAATGACCAACAGTCAGATCGGAAGGCAAGGTAGGCATGGTCAGCAGCTTGGAATCGGACATCTTGAAGAAGCGGTTTGTGGGCTAAGGCGCTGGAATCCCAAGCTTCAGATAAAGCTTAACACCGTCGTTAATGCTCTCAATTGCCACGAGGACCTTAATACCGTGATTGGGCGAATCAGCCCTCAGCGCTGGAAAGTATTGCGCATGCTACCGGTGGTGACTAATGCATTAATGGTTAGCGACTCTGATTTTCAGGGGTTTGTAGCGCGGCATCAGCCTCAGGCTGAAATCATGTGCGTGGAGGACAATACTGAAATGGTTGAGTCCTACATCATGATCGATCCGCTAGGTCGTTTCTTTCAGAATGCCTCGGACCAGTCAATCTACAGCTACAGCCATCCAATCCTTAAAGTGGGAGTCGAGCAAGCATTCTTGGCCGTCGGAATGAATCCCGCCAAGTTCTGCGCACGCTATCAGGTACTTGCCGAGGAGGAAGTCGCATGAAGCGATACAGTGCCTCCAAAGAGATCAATGTGTTAGTCCACCAGCTACTCCGTAATGGATGGCATTTTCGGCAGGGTGGTTTGCACGGCAAGCTCTACACCCCTAATTACTTGTCATGCCTCACCGTGCCTTCTACCCCAAGTGATCAGCGTGCTTTTCTGAACTTTCGGCAAGCCGTCCGGCGTCTCAAACTGACTCGCAACACACCTTGGAGCCGCAAGTATTCTAAATAATCTCAGACCTATATCACCCTTTTGAACACGCACAGCGACACCCACTCCGGGTGTCTTTTATGCCCTGGCCTCCGTTTCGACGGGGGCCATTTTCATTGGAGTGATCTATGTCCCATCTCATCGAATCCATGGCTTTTGTCGGAGCCACGCCCTGGCATGGTCTGGGCAATCCTTTGTCTCCCCAGCAACCATTGGAAGTGTGGCTGACCGAAGCCGGTATGGACTGGCGTATCGAACAGAGCGATGTCTTGTTCAACGTAGCTGACGACGGCATGCACATTCGGCCGTTTGCTGACTCGAAGGTGCTGTATCGGTCTGACTCGCTGGCACCGCTGTCTGTCGTCTCTCCCCGTTACAAGGTGGTGCAGCCATCGGAAGTACTGGAGTTCTATCGCGACCTGGTCAGTGCCGGTGGTTTTGAGCTGGAAACGGCTGGCGTGTTGAAGGGAGGTCGCAAGTTGTGGGCGCTGGCCAAAACCGGACAGGAAGCCATCCTGAAAGGTGGAGATCGGGTGAAGGCTTATCTGCTGCTGGCCACCAGTTGTGACGGCACGCTGTGCACCACGGCGCAGTTCACCTCGGTACGGGTGGTGTGTAACAACACCTTGCAGATGGCGGTGAAGGATAGAAGCGGTGCGGTGAAGGTACCCCACTCCACTGTGTTCGACCCGCAGCAGGTGAAGGATGCACTGGGTCTCGGTCTGTCAGCCTGGGACCGCTTCATCGGCAACATCAAGCAGCTGTCGCAGCGGACGGTCTCTCCGGAAGAAGCCAGCCAGTTCTTCCGCGAGGTACTGGATGAACCGCTGGTGGCAGAAGGTGAGGATGCCGTTACCTCCAAGGCGCTGCAGCAGGTGTCAGCGCTGTATAGCGGTGGCGGCATGGGCTCGCTGTTGGCAGGAACTCGTGGTACAGCCTGGGGCCTGGTCAACGCGATGACCGAATATGTCGATCATCGTCGTCGTGCGCGGAGTCAGGACTACCGCCTGGATTCGGCCTGGTTCGGTCAGGGAGCCCAACTCAAGGGCAAGGCACTGGAACATGCACTGGCCCTGGTGGAGTGATGCCATGGCCTCCGTCCAATCCATTGCGTTGACCGCTGCCTGTCTGACGGCAGGGATGCGGGACTTCTGCACCTGGAACAGTCTGGGTGTGGCATACGACGGTCCCGATGCGGAGCGCAGTTTACTGGTGATCTGGGGTGCGGGCTGTCTGGAACTGCATGCCGAGCTAGTGCAGTACGCACCGATGGTGGCAGCACTGGCTGACACCTTGTACGACCAGCTGGATCAGGGCGCCCCCGGGGTGTGGCATTACGAAGTGACCGAAGCCCTGGGCAGTGCCATTGCCGAATGGATCGTTCTGCATGATGGTCTGGCCCCTTCCCTCGATTGGGTCAAAGCCTGCCTGGTGCGCTTGGCCGGGGAATTCATGCTGCGTGGTCAGCCACAGCAGTGGCCAGCTATTCGGCAGATACTGTTGACGCTCTCTTCTGAACTGCCGGTGATCGTACCGGTGGCTCCTAGCTGAGTTTGATATTGGTCTGATTCATTCCCGCTGGTCCTGTCCTACCCTTCTGCTGTTCTTCCTGATTTCCCTGTGTCGTTTTCCCTGCTGTCGTTTCTCTTATTTCTCTGCTTATTTCATCCATTGCCCGGTCAGCCTTGCTGCCGGGCTTTATGCCTTTATAAGGAGTGTTTTGCCATGGCTGAACGCTACGCACAGGCCATTCGTCTGGCCTCTACCCTGAAGTTGTCTCGTGATGAATGGCTGCGCATTCGTCAGCTGGGCATTGGTTCGTCCGATGCCGCCCCGGCGATTGGGCTGTCGCCGTACAAGTGCCCACTATCGTTGTGGCTGGAGAAGACCGGTCGTAAGGAGCCGGAAGATCTGTCGGAGAAAGAGCCTGTCATCTGGGGCACGATTCTGGAGCCCATTCTGGCCCGGGTGTATGCCGAGCGTACCGGTCGCAAGGTACGGCGGGTGAATGCGGTACTCCAACACCCGGTTCACCGTTTCATGCTGGCCAATCTGGATCGGGAGGTGCGTTGTCCGGAGGAAGGCTGGGGCATCCTGGAGATCAAGACCGCCAGCTATCACTCTGCCCCACAGTGGGAGGAAGGCATTCCGGTGGCCTATCAGTGCCAGGTACTGCATCAGCTGGCCGTAACAGGACACGATTGGGCCGACGTGGCGGTGCTGATCGGAGGTCAGGATTTCCGCATCTATCGGGTGCTGCGCGATGAGGACAAGATCGCCGACCTGATTGCCCGGGAGACAGTGTTCTGGCAGCACGTGCTGATGGATACCCAACCAGCCCCCGATGGATCGGACGATGCAGGTGCAGCATTGTCATGGCTGTTCCCGCGTGACGATGGCCAGACCATCGATCTGTCTGAATCGATTGAGGGCAATCGCTTGTTCTCTGCCTTATTGGCCGAGCGGCAGCGTAAAGAGGAGGCAGAGGCGAAAGAGGCAGCCATCCGGCAGCAGATCCAGAACGTGCTGGGCCATGCCTCTGCCGCCGTGTTCCAGTCTGGTCGAATTACCTGGAAGCGCGCCAAGGATCGCATTGCCCCGGATGTCGAGCGCTTGTCGCAAGACCACCCCACCCTGCTCGCCCAGTACAGCAAGTCCATTGCCGGTTCCCGGCGCTTTGTCATTCAGACCGAAAGGAAAGCAGCATGATCAAGGGTCTCGCCATTACCCCGCCCGTGATCGGGCGCATCAGCATTGGCAAGCTGGTGCAGAAACAAGAACGGTGGCTGCCGGAGAAGGACGACAGCTTTTCACTCACCACCCAGGTACAGAGCCGAGATGGCTGGTTGCTGCATCCCTTGCACCAGGCGCTGTCGGAGCAGGCGCAGAACGGCAAGATCCGCGCCATTCCCATTCAGCTACTGTTCAACGACAGCGAGCTGAATCTACGGGCCGAATACAGTGCCTTCGACCGCAATAACGGTCGGCCGGTGTGTGTCGGTAACGGAGAGACGGCACGACGAGTGACAGCTCAGGGTATGGAAGAAATTGGCTGTGCAGGTCCGGACCGTTGTCCGCTGGCCAAGGAGCTGGGCTGCAAGCTGTACGGGAGGTTGAATGTGCAGGTGGAGGGGCAGCAGGATGAGCTGGGCAGCTTCATCTTCCGTACCACCGGCTACAACTCAGTCCGAACCTTGGCAGCACGGCTGAAATATTACGAAGCGGCCAGTGGTGGCAACACCAAGCATCTGCCACTGTTACTGCGTCTACGGGCCAAAAGTACCACCCAGTCGCACCGTACCCCGGTGTACTACGTCGATCTGACGCTACGCGATGGCCAGACGCTGGCCGAAGCGGTCAGCACCGCACGCAAGACCGCAGATGAACAACTGGAAGCCGGCATCGATACTGCCGAATTGGAGCAAGCCGCCCGGCTATTGCTGCAGAACGGCCAGTTCGAGGATACCGAGGAGGAAGTACCGCAGTTGCTGGAGGAGTTCTATCCGGCAGTGGAAAGCAGTACTGAGACCGATGAGAAGCCGAAGGCGGTCTCACGCCCTACCCGGCTCACGTCCAAGCTGGGTGCCGTCAGGACGGCTTAGCCAGGCGGTTGGTCAGTTGTTCCACCATCGCCAGTACCATCTCCCGATCCGCACTATCCAGGCGGGCCAGCATCTGTGCCAGGTGCTGTGCCTGCTCGGCCGGTCGGTTGCTGGATTCCACCAGTAGTGACGATGCATCGCAGTTAAACAGGCCAGCCAGTTCCAGCAGACGGGCCACCGTCGGCATCACCAGTCCCCGCTCCATGCGGGATACCGCTTCATTCCCGATCTTCAGTTGTTCCGCGACCTGTTCCTGGGTCAGTCCGGCTTCTTGCCGTCGTGCCGCAATGGCTTTGCCAATGCTCAGCGCCAATGCGTCCACCTTCGTTTTTGCCATCTTATTCTCCATTCAACTCAAATAGTGGCAATACAACCCATTGACATGAAGGACGCATCAGGTTGAAATTCAACCCATTAAGTTGTTATTTGAGCTTTCAGGTGGATGCTTTATCACCGTTTTACCTCTTTGGAGTCACTGTCATGTCTTCCCGTACCCAGACTCAGGCTGTGCTGTGCTTTGGCCTGTTTGTCGTGATTGATCTGTTTGCGCTGTTCATGCCCCGTGTCCATCTGGGCTTCCTCGGGCTGTTACTCACGCCCTTTATTGGCGGCTTCTTCACCTTTGTGGGTGTTGCCATCGGCGATGCCATCTGCCGTGCTATGCGGCCAGATCTGCTTTTGGGCAGCAGTTCGGTTGAGCTGTTCAAAGCCAAGGTGTTCTGGCGGATTGGACCACAAGCCATTGGCTGGTTCTGTGGCTTCATCGCTTACCAAAGCGTGATGCGCAATGTGTTCGGCATCTACGCCTGATTTCACTGTTATTGATTGGAGAAAACACCATGAAACATGTATTGGGACTGTGTCTGGGTCTGCTGCTGAGCAGCCAGGTAATGGCTTTTGGTGAAACCGGTCGCTGGAGCAGCAGTTGGGGCCAGGGCACCAGCGAATATGCAACCGTCGATGCGCAACATAACCAGCTGTATATCGCCTGCAATGAGACAGACTCCCCGATGATCAGCCTGAAGGTGGGGAATAAGGAGTACGGTGCACTGCCAGCCAAGGAGTTCTCCCTGATCGTCGATGGTGAGGTCTTCGACAACATTGGCAACACCGGCTCACGGGTGGGTAACCAGAACTTTGTCAGAGCCTGGGACAAGATCCGCAAGGCCAAAAGCCTGGAGGCCAAAACCGCTGACGGCAAGCTGATCAAGCTGCCGCTGACCGGCGCAGCCAAAGTCCTGCCGGCCAGCCGTAGCAAAGACTTCCCCTGCACCGGCTTTTAAGCGCCACACCAGCGCATCCCTGATGTTCCCGAGGTGGCGTGTCGCCCCTCTCCCCGTTTGACCAGACACGCCACCTGCTGCAGGTGGCGTTTTTGTTTGCCATCTACTGCATTGGGACTACCACCATGACCCCTACTCCACAAACACTGGGAACCACCTTGTTAGCTGCCTTCGATCAAGCAGGCGCACTGACTGACACACAGCGTGAGCAACTGCGCGAGCGGATTGAAGAGATTGTTCACTATCAGGCCGTCGTCGGCATTCTGGGTAAAACCGGTGCGGGCAAGTCCAGCCTGTGCAATGCCCTGTTCGGCCAGGACGTGGCCGAAGTCGATGACGTCGCGGGCTGTACACGCTACCCACAGGAATTCACCCTCGCCTACAAGAACGGCAAAGGCATTGCGCTGATTGATGTACCAGGCGTGGGGGAAACGACCGACAAAGACAGCGAGTACGCCGGGCTGTATCAGCAGCTGCTGCCGGAAATGGATCTGATCCTGTGGGTGATCAAAGCCGACGATCGGGCCTTGAGTATCGACGAGCACTGCTACCGCACACTGATCCAGCCTTATCTGGCTCAGCGTGACATCCCGGTACTATTCGTCCTCAGCCAGGTCGACAAGCTAGAACCCTATCGCGACTGGGATACCGTCCTGCACCTGCCAGGTACGGATCAGGCGAAGAACCTCAGCCGCAAACAGATCCAGCTCAGCCAGGTGTTCCACATTCCCCTCTCCCAGATCTGTGCCACTGCTGCCAGCGAAGGCTACGGTCTAACCACGCTGATCGAGCAGATCATCACCACCCTGCCGAAACAAAAAAAGTGGGCCATCGCCCGTGAAGCCAATCCAGAAGTGGTCTCCAGTACCGCCTACCACAGTGCCAGCCAGGGGCTGTGGGAGTCGGTCAAGGACGTAGCAAAGGCAGTACTGACCGAGACCTGGGACTGGGTCAGCTCCACCGTCAGCCGCTGGGTCGACAAGCTATTCGGCTGGTAAACCACCCTCACCAACCAAGGAAAATACCATGAAAGCCATCCTCCTCGCCCCGCTCTGCCTGCTAGTGTTGCTCACCGGCTGTTCCGGTAGCTACGACAGCGATATCGAAGCCAACTTCACCAATAGCTGCCAGGCCCGTGGCAGCACAGCCACCTTCTGTAAGTGCTATCTGAAGAAAACTGAAGACAAGCTCAGCCAGAAGGAACTGATGAGCCTGGAGCAGGACATGCTGGCCTCCCAGCAAGTCCCAGACAAGATTGCAGCCATCGCCATGGATGCCAAAGCCAACTGCCCGCGCTGAGGGCAAATACAAGAGCCACCTGCCCCATAAGGGGTGGGTGGCTCTGTCATTTTGTGGCTACGTAGTCACATGCAGGATTGATATTTTTTCCACATTTCGGCCAAAGCGGACCTCCATGCCATTGTGTTAGCATGTCTGCTATATCCAGAAGCAGGCATTCGAGGGGTCAGCCACACCACTAATTTCAGCAGCCTCAGGAGGGATCGTTGTAGATCACCTGCGCATGGCACCTCCTTGTAGGGCCTAGTGTGAGGCTCTTGAGGTGTCTAGGAAAGGAGGGGCGATTCAACCCGAATGAAATGAACATGCTTACAAATGCCATTATTTTGGAGAACCCATGTCTGCCGAGTCTACCGTCATCCACATCTCCCAGGGCATCGATTATCTAGGCTTCCTCAACGCAAAGCTGCGTGATCTCAAAGGCTGGGCCACCCTCGCTAATGAGCTGATTCAAAATGCGGACGATGCCAGAGATGCGACGCGGGTCACCTTCGATGTGACAACCAACGCACTGATCGTCGAAAACGATGCCCAGTTTTCCGATTGTGGAGCAGTAGAAGCCACCCGATGTGGCTTAGACCCCGTTGGTGACGGCAAAGTCTGCTGTGACTTTCACGCTTTCCGTCGGGTGGCCAGCGGGCACAAGCGACAGGAGAGCGACACGACCGGCGCCTTCGGTATTGGATTTATTTCTGTCTATCAAATTACTGATCAGCCGAAATTGCTCTCTGGTCAATGGCAATGGGGGCTGCGACCTGAGGCCATTGAGACGGAGCGTATCGCGGCAGTCCGACTCGCCCAGCCTTTTTCAGCAACACGATTCGAACTGCCATGGGCTCGGACGCAGACCTCTTTGCGCACTGCTCTAGGCATCGAGCCAGTTGCACAAGATGTGGCCGATCAAATGTGCGCCGAGTTGCGCAAGGCCCTGACGGTTGCCGCACCATTCCTGAAACGGTTAGAAACGCTGGAGTTGCGTCGGCGTGGACAGGTCGAGTTGATTGTTCGCTGCCTACGCGATCCATCAGCATGCGAGATTGTAGTGGAGGCAGGCGAGGAGACGCACTTTTGGAAGCGATTGGGAGGAAACTTCAGTCAGGAGGCCGCCGAGTTGCGGGCACGCTTTGGTACCAGCATCGAAGCCAAGCGCAAGACAGAGGTTACCGTAGCGGTACCTATCGATACCCTTCCTGCGGAAGGGCGGCTGTATGCGGCCTTGCCCACCGAGCATGACATTGCTCTGCCTGTGCTGATCAATGGGGACTTTTATCCCTCTTCGGACCGCAAGCGCATCCTTTTCGACCAAGATTACCAGGGGGACTGGAACCGTGCCGTTGTCCGAGCAGCGGCACGGGCACTGGCTAAGGCTCTGCCAGACCTGCGCGAATTGCTGGAACCCGTTGATCTTTGGAAAATGCTCTGGGCCGCCAAGAAACTGCATCGGGATGCAGTGAACAATATTGTAGATAAGGCCTTTGCATCTTTCTG
This sequence comes from Aquitalea palustris, assembly GCF_003693445.1. GTDB lineage: Bacteria > Pseudomonadota > Gammaproteobacteria > Burkholderiales > Chromobacteriaceae > Aquitalea > Aquitalea palustris. The sequence goes on from NZ_RFAR01000018.1 coordinate 25,464, forward strand.
GGAATACCTAGCGCCGATCGTCCGGTCAGGCGAATTTGTCAGGACCACCAGAGAAGATTGGTGTGCGCCTTTGGAGGCGCGACTCCTGCAAAGTGCCAAGGACGAGGCGTCGGTATTGCCGCTACTGGAAGAGCTGGACCTAAAGGTTGTACATCTGGATATGCAGCCGTTCGCCACCTTGCTGCGCGATAAGGAAGTGGGAGTTGGTTACCTAACGCTGGATGATCTCACCAGTGGACTTCTGACTGGAGGGTACGATCAGATATTGCCGATGGATCAGGTGGCTCCGTGGCTCAGATCCGCTGAAAATCGGTCGGTTCTCAGTCAGGAAGTAGCTCTTCTGCTGGAGCGGGTAGCCAAAGATGCGAAGAGTGGCGCTCGAGAGAAAGCTCGCCGCTGCGCGTTGGTATTGACAACCGATGATGCGTTGGCACCCGCCGCCGTATTGCGAGAGAGCAGCACAGCTACTCGGGATGTCTTCGCGAACGTGGCTCCGGCGGAATACTGGGCAACCAATAACAATCCTCCAGACCTTCTAGACCTAGTAAGCCAGTTTTCGGTGAGAGACGCCATAAGCTTGTTACGGAGTGCCGGACAGGAAAAACTGGAACTCTGCAACCTGAGTGATAGTGGCTGGATTGTGAGGGTAGTTGGTTGGTTCGCGGCGAACCGGGCTTTTGTCGCGGCAGACCCTGACGTGCAGAGCGCTATTCGCGCACTATCGATCTGGCCTTCCGGTGAGGGTCTGTGTTCCCTGGATAGATTGTCGGTGCCGGGAGATTTTGAGGACGGGCTCAAGCTGGCGAGGATCCTTGATCCGCACATCTCCTCCCGTTGGGCATCCTTCCTGTTGGAAGATCTGGGCGCGCGGAAATTGGATCTCGAAACCTATCTGATCGAGCATGCGCCGCGGGCTTTCGAAAAGGAACCTCTGCCAGACCTTGATACTCGACGGGCATTGCTACGTGTATTGGTTGCTCATGCCGGCGACTTGTTGGACGAGCAGAATATTGCGACCGCGCTCCGGCAGCTGCCAATCGTTGAGTGCCAAGACGGGCAGTTCCATCGCCCTATCGGAACGTATTTCGAGAATAGTCTAGTGCTCGAGGTGTTGGGTAGCACAGCTCCCCTCGCCAAGTTGCCGGATGAGAAGCAAATGGCCACCCGGGATGTGCTTCAGTGGTTGGGTGTGAGTGATTTTCCCAGAGCGCATGATGTGCTGCAGCGTGTGGAAAACTTGACGAACCAAGGGCCGAGCGCAGACAGGCGAGAGGCCATTCGCAGCCTCTTTAAGGGACTGGCCGAAAACTGGGAGAACCTCGCCGACAAGCACGATGACCTGGAAGAACTTCAAAGAATGGCGTGGTTGCCTGGCCATCGGAGCACGAGTTGGTTGCCACCCAGTTCAGTGTATTCGGTATTTTCACGCTTCTTATTCGAAACGCAAGCGGAGTTTCTTGACATACCTGTGCTGGTTCAGCGCGTGGCCGCGGATGGGTTGCTCCGCTTCCTGCAAATTCGCTCAGAACCAGACGTGATACTTGTGGTGAAGCACCTATTGCAAGTTGCACAACACGGAGACGGGGTCAATATGCAGGTTTATGAGTTTTTAAACCGGCATGCGCTCGACCAGAAAATCAATCTGCTGAAAGGGAAGGCTTGCCTGTACTTGTCTGATGGTAGTTACGTGGAAGGGGGCGTTTGTTATTGGGGAACCCACCCTTTCGGCCAGAACCGCATCCACCTGAACCAGGATTGGCGCAAGTATCAACCGTTGCTGACCCAACTCGGGGTAAGCGAGTCGCCCACGGCATTAGATGCGCTTCAGGTTTTGGGCGAGATATCTGAGGCTTATACGGACAATCGACAGCTGGAGAATGAGGACCATCAGGTAGTCATGAGTTGTTGGTCGCTCCTTAGCGAAAAGCTCGACGATATACCTGACCTGGCGGAATCCTTGGCTAGCCTCAAGGTGGTGCCCAACGCCAGTCACTACCTCAGGAAGCCATGCGATGTCTTTTTCGATGACCGACCCGGGTTGGCAGACAAATTTGATGAGGCCTTTCGCAAGCTGGTCATCCGCCGGCCAGAAACGTCGTGGCGGGCTATGGCCACCGCAGGTGTCAGGTTCCTGAGTTCTGCCGTGAAAATGGAGTTGGTGCAATGCTCTGATCCCATACTTGATGAGGCGATGGGCCAGCGGTTGCAGGAACGCTGGCCTCTGGTGCGCCGGGTGTTTGCGACTTTGGTCGATATGCCAGAAGGCCTCACTGTGCCTCCTGAACTCTGGGGTAGCGATCGGTTGACGGTGAATTACCGAATTCTTAATTACCCAGGCCCTACCGAAGACGTGGTGGCACACCTTACTGAGGCACGTCTACGGATGTATTTCTGCCGAGGTCGGATGAACGTCTGGGGTGCAATTGCGCGTGAATTGGCGTTTGGGTTCTATCCAGATGTGGCAGCAGGCCCTTTGGCAGCAGCGATCAAGGAAGTGCTGCAATCAGCTGATGTAGAAGAAGCACGGGCTGGGCTTGATGACTTGGGGATACCCGAGGTCGCATTGGACTCGATCGATGAGCCGGTGAGCGAGGATGCCGGTCTTGGTATGGGTGCAGGGCACAATGCTGGAATGGGTGAGGAATCTTCGGGTTTTGATGCGAGCACGTGCGAAAGTAACGCAAAAGCTGATGAAGAAGATTTCAACGATAGTTCGGATGAGTCCGAGACCGGAACGGCAGACGAAACAGGTGGGGCCAAGCCCAAGTGGGTACGAGAACGAGGCGAACGCGGAGCTGGTACACAACATGGCAATGGGGAGGGAGGAAAGCCAAAGGACAGGGGACACAAGCCTGCGTCTGTGAAAACCCTACGTGAAGGATATACCTTTGTCGGGCGCTCCTATTTGAAACCTGAGTGTGAGAATGAAGACACCGAGCTAAGTGAAGAGGCTAAGGCAAGACGTGCGGACTCCGATCGCCAAGGCATTGACAAGGTGCTTAAGTCCGAACTGCAAGACGGTCGTCAGCCTACCGAGATGCCTCATGACAATGAGGGCTACGACATTGAGTCCCGTGCCCCTGAGGGACAGATCGTCCGTTATATTGAGGTGAAGTCCCTGACTGGCCCGTGGAACGGCTTTGGTGTAAAGCTTTCAGCTCCTCAGTTTCGCATGGCTCAAGCGAAACAGGATGCCTACTGGCTGTACGTGGTGGAGAAGGCAACCAGCGCCGATGCAAACATCTATCGCATTCAGAACCCTGCATCCAAAGTCGTTGAGTATCGCTTCGATGATGGGTGGCAGCTTGTGGCTGAGGAGGAATCGACACATCAGCGCAGATCAATCTTGGATGTCTTGAGCAGAAATCCCGCATCCGGCGATGAGATGGACGAGGAGATAGTGGGAGAAAAAACCCCGCTACTGGAGGACGATTGATGAATCTGATGACGATGCGTTGGCTACCGTCTGAATCGCCCTTAGTCTGCTAGATACTTCAATGACTACATTCCGTTGAAAAGCAGCCAATTTTATTGATGTGGGAAGTTTCTGCTTTGGCCGAACTACCCCTGCTGAGCTCACACATCACCAACTCGTCGACCGGTGCTGCTTCTGGACGGAGAGTTAACGAGCACTCTCAACGACGCCATAAACCAGAAGATCCACGGACCCGGTGACGGATCTGTGGATCTTCTGGCGCTCAATCGCCAACACCGGGATTGAGCCTACCCACTTGCACGAGCCGTACAATACCCGTACAAGGAAAAGAAAAACAAAAAAGCCTTACAGCAAAAAAGCTGTAAGGCCTTGATTTTAATGGTGCCGGTAAGAGGAGTCGAACCCCCGACCTTCGC
>NZ_RFAR01000001.1 GCF_003693445.1 Aquitalea palustris
AAAGTAGAAGCTTCCGCTCAGAAAGCTCAAGCTGCTGATGCTTCCGCTCCGGCCAAGAAAGCCAAAGCCAAGAAGGCCGCTTCCGCTGCCAAGTAATCGGCATGGAATCAACAGCTGACTACGGTTGGCTGTAGCCATACTTTCGGGGCGCTTCGGCGCCCCGTTTGCATTTGAAAGCCCATCCCATGCTGCGCATCCTCCTGCTTTGCCTGTCTCTCTGCCTGTTGCCGCTGCCGGCCCAGGCCAAACCCACGGCCGAACAGCTCATCCTGTTCTTTGGCAAGGATGAACGCGTCAAGACCGACCCCGACAGCGCGCAATGGCAGCCGGTGGGGCAACTGGAAACCAAAAGCCACTTGGTATGCACCGCCACGCTAGTGGCCGAAGATGTCGTCGTCACCGCCGGCCATTGCTTCATCAACAAGCGTGGCCGTTTCGATCCGGCCATCAGCTTTACCGTAGGGCTGTCAGGCAATGAATATGCCGAGCAAAGCGGCATCAGCGAAGTGCAGGTCGACAAGGACTTTCTGGCCGGGCTGGAACACCGCCCGGATGGCACGTATATCCCGAAAAAAATCGCCAATCGCGACTTTGCCTTTGTCCGGCTAAGCCAGCCGCTGGGGCGCAGCCGTGGCGTGATACCGGTATTTGCCGGTGACAGTGCGGCGCTGAAACAGCAGCTGCAGGCGGCCAACTGGAAAGTCACCAATGGCGGCTACCCGCTGGATGATCTGAGCCATCTGCTGGTGCACAGCAATTGCCAGGCCACCGGCCTGCTGCCGGACGGCCGGCTGACCCACCGCTGTGACACGCTGGAGGGCAATAGTGGCTCGCCCATGCTGGCGCGCATCAACGGCCGCATGACGCTGGTGGGCATTCAGAGTTCGGCCCCCAGCCCGGCACGCCGCCGCAAGGAAGACAATATGGCGCTCGCCAGCCCCTTGTTCTATCAGCAATTGCAACAATTCATCGAGCAGGGCAAGCGCAAGAAATGACAAAGGGGCCAAACAGGCCCCTTTCGCTTCATCACCGCTGGTGCAGTGGCTGGTTTACACGCCCAATGCCTGTTTCTGCAAGGTAATCAGCTCGGCAATACCTTGCTTGGCCAGGCGCATCATGCTGGCCATTTCCTCTTCCGAAAACGGCTCGCCCTCGGCCGTACCCTGCACTTCGACAAAGCGGCCGTTGCCGGTCATCACCACATTCATGTCGGTTTCGCAGTCGGAGTCTTCCAGATAATCCAGATCCAGCACGACTTCACCCTGGTGAATACCCACCGAGATGGCGGCGACAAAATCGCGCAAGGGGCTTTCACTCAGCTTGCCCTGGGCCAGCAGGCCGCTGATGGCATCGTGCAGGGCGACAAAAGCACCGGTAATGCTGGCGGTACGGGTGCCACCATCGGCCTGGATGACGTCGCAATCGATCTGGATCTGCCGTTCGCCCAGTTTTTCCATATCCACTACCGCCCGCAAGGAACGGCCGATCAGGCGCTGGATTTCCTGGGTGCGGCCACTTTGCTTGCCGGCGGCGGATTCGCGGCGCATGCGGCTGCCGGTCGAGCGCGGCAGCATGCCATATTCGGCGGTCACCCAGCCCTTGCCCTTGCCCTTGAGGAAGCCCGGCACCGATTCATCCACACTGGCGGTGCAGATGACTTTGGTATCACCAAACTCCACCAGCACCGAACCTTCGGCATGCTTGGTGTAATGACGGGTCAGGCGGATTTCGCGCAGGGCATCGCTATTGCGTTGTGAGGGTCGCATTGTTCTTTCCAATATAAAACGGCATCAGGTGACAAGCGCTCGGCAGCCACCACCGGCCTGAAAACAATAACGCTGCCTACAAGGCAGCGCCGGGTTGAAAATGCCAGCAGCGCAGGCCTCAGCTTTGCTTGCCGGAAGGCGCTGCCACACGGCTGGCCAGGATTTCCTTGTGCATCAGCTCCAGATTCGGGTCCAGAATCACCCGTCCGGCATGCCGTGGTGGAGTCAGCAGCGTATCCAGCGCATCGGCCTTGCCGCTGATGTCGGCGCCATCATCCAGCAGGGTAATCGCCACCGCAGACAGATTGTCACCGGCACTGCCGGCACGGCGCTCGGCCACATTCATCAGCGCCGGCATCACTTGTCCGACGGCTCGGCCGATGAACACCTTCTCCATCTCGCTATCGCTGATCTGCGACCACAGCCCATCCGAGCACAGCACGATGGACGCACCGGCTTGCAGGAACTGCTTTTCGCCGATGTCGATATCCGGATCGCTGGTGGCGCCCAGGCAGTTATAAATCTTGTTGCGTTCCGGGTGCGTGCGTGCGCCCTCTTCGGTCAGCTTGCCCTGGTCGATCAGCCGCTGCACCTGGGAGTGGTCGCGCGAGCGCAAGCGCATGCCCTGCTTGTTATCCAGCAGATACAGCCGCGAATCACCCACATGGCACCAGTACAGCATGCCCTGCTGGATGATGGCCGCCACGACGGTGGTACTGGGGATCTCCGGCAGACGCTGGTCTGCGGCATAGTCCAGAATGGCCTGATGCGTCGAACTGATGGCATTGACCAGAAAACGGTTGGGATGCGACAGCGTGGGCGTGGCTTGCTGGTAAAACAGTTCGCTCATCAGATCGATGGTGATCTGCGCCGCCACCTCGCCCTGCAAATGCCCACCCATGCCATCGGCCACCACCAGCATCACCGCCTCACGCGAATGGGCAATCACCTGGCGGTCCTGGTTGTAGCTGCGGCCGCCGATCCGGCTTTCCTGAAAAATGGATAGTTTCATCGACAACTCCTCAGGAAGAACGGCCGCCGGCCAGCCCCTTGATCCAGCCCACCAGCCGCTTGGCGGCCAGGGCAGATTCAGGCATCGGTTCGGGTTCGCTGTAATCGACATCCAGCAGGCGCTTTTGAATCGCCATTACGCTGGGAGGACGCTCATCGGGAGCCAGGTTCAGGCATTGATCCGTCAACTCAAGCAACTCTCTGGAATAATAATGGCGGAACAACTTGCTTGCCGGCACCAGCTTGTCAGCTTCGCGCCGTTGCTCGGCAATTTGCGGGGTGTGGCCGCCCATGCAGACATACAGACAGGCGCCAATGGCGTAGATATCGGTCCACGGCCCCAGCGGCTGGTCCTTCTCGTATTGTTCGGGCGCGGCAAAGCCGGGCGTGTACATCGAGGCGAAATGCTTGTCGCGCCGCGACAGCGTCTGGCGCGCAGCACCAAAATCCAGCAATAGCGGATGCCCGCCACGGCGCAGGTAGATATTGGCCGGCTTGATATCCAGATGCAGCAGTCGGTGCAAATGCACCTCGCGCAAGCCCGACAGCAGGGCAGCAAACCATTTGCGCAAGCGCCGCTCTTCGATCCGGCCCCCGGTCACCTCCAGCTCGCGCCCCAGCGAGCGGCCATCGGCATACTCCATCACCATATACACGGTCTGGTTGGCCCGGAAAAAATTGCTCACGTGCACTACATTGCTGTGGCTGATTTCAGCCAGAATGCGGCCTTCTTCAAAAAAGCACTTCAAACCCAGATTGAAGGCATCGCGGTCCAGCTCGTGCGGCACCGTGACCATGCCTTCCTCATCGCGCTCGGCCAGATTGCGCGGCAGATACTCCTTGATGGCGTATTTGCGGTCGGCATCGTCCAGCGCCAGGTAGACGACGCTGAAGCCGCCCACGGACAGCTGGCGAACAATGGTGTACTCCGCCAGGCGATAGCCTACCGGCAAGGCAGTCAGTTGGCTGGATTGAGTCATGACATGGCAGTTGCTATAGTGTTCGTTGGCACGGAATTGAGCTACAACAGCAATTCGGGCCCGCTATCGTTTTTACTGACATCACTATCGGGGACCCACAATGATTCTAAGTATGACAGGCTTTGCCTCCATCAGCAGAGACTTTCCCGGCGGTTTGCTCAGCCTGGAAGTCCGCGCCGTCAACCACCGCTATCTGGATGTACAGATGCGCCTGCCGGAAGAGCTGCGCGTCATCGAACCGCAGCTGCGTGAGATGGTGTCATCTCGCGTGACCCGTGGCAAGCTGGAATGCCGTGTAGGCCTGAACCAGCTGGAAACCGACACCTCCACGCTGGAACTGAACGCCCAGGCGCTGGACAGCCTGCTGCAGGTTGCCGCCCAGGTCGAACAGCGAGCACCGCAGGCCAAGGGGCTGTCCGTTGGCGAAATGCTGCGCTGGCCCGGCATCCTGAAAAGCAACTCGCTGCCGCCGGAAGTACTGCAACAGCTTTGCCTGCAAAGCCTGGCTACCGCGCTGGAAGACTTCAATGCCTCGCGTGGCCGCGAAGGTGAAAAGCTCAAGATCATCCTGCAAGAGCGCGTCAGCTCGATGGAAACCATCATCGCCGGCATCAAGCCCAAGTTGCCGCTGATTCTGGAAGCCTATATGAACAAGCTGTCCGGCCGCCTGCAAGAAGCGCTGGGCAATGTCGAGGATGACCGCATCAAGCAGGAATTTGCCCTGTTCGCCCAGAAGATCGACGTGGACGAAGAGCTCTCCCGCCTGACCACCCACCTGAGCGAAGTCAATCGCATCCTCAAGACCGGCGGCCAGACTGGCAAGCGCCTGGACTTCCTGATGCAGGAACTGAACCGCGAAGCCAACACCCTGGGCTCCAAATCAGTTTCCACCGAAACTACCCAGGCCTCGGTCGAGCTGAAGGTGCTGATCGAACAGATGCGCGAGCAGATCCAGAATATCGAGTAAACTTTCATACCGTGTCACACCGTGGCACCGAACCAACAGAAGCCCCGCCAGCCGGGGCTTTTTCATTACGTTTAGCCAGGCGATCATCGCCTCCTCGCGCCAGCCAGGCACAGTTCATGGCGGTAATCTTTACATTGGAATGCTATTCATCCACTAACCTTGCCACCTAGAATGCCGGCTCTCACAAAAGGAATGAGTCATGCGCCGGATCGTGTTGGCAGTAGGGGTAAGCGTCAGTCTGGGCGGGTGTAGCTATGGAGATTTGCTCAACACCATCCCGGCCAGCAATAGTGATCCTTATATCCCGTCATCACCGCCGGTGGCCGTCGTGGCACCGCCAGCACGTGAGGAAATGGCATTTTTGCAGGCTCGTGGATGTAGCGGATGCAATGAAATGCAGCGGTTTTATCGGTACATTCATGCCGACCCAGATGTAAGGAAATCGCGTATACCGCGCAATATCGCACTGGAAGAAGACGACAATCTGGCGAAAAAACAGTGGGTGGATGAGGTGCGCACCGCGGTTTATTTTTCCAAGCAAATCCGTCTGGCCAACGGACAAAGCCTGTTTGAGCTGATCACGCACTGCGGCAAGGGCTGGGACAGCCCGGCCACCCAGGCCACGCTCGACCTGCCTGCCAATGCTACCCCCGGCTTCAGCATCCAGTACCTGATCAGCTTCAAGAAATATGGCCAGCCCATCGGGCTGCAGATGCGCGCACTGTTCAAGCGCCGGGGCGAGCAGCTGATTGCCAACAACGCCTTTGCCGAGTCCCTGCTGCGTAATCCGGACTTCATGCGTGTCAATGGCCTGCGCTGCTGGAATGACTGAGCAAGGCGCGAAGCAAGCGGCTACTCGCACGCCTGCCGGTTTTGCATTTCTTTACCCGTCCGCAGGACCGTCAGTCCTCACCTGCACTCGCGCTGGCGTTAAGATGCCTGCAAACAGTGCGCTGCGCGCCAGACCTGCCCATCCAGCCTTGCGCGCGGGTCCTGTCCGGCAGGCATGCAGACCGGCGCTTGCAGCCACCATCACATCGGATCAGTCTTTGATGTTCAAACCATTGCCAGCCTCGGCGCTGCGCCCGCTCTCATTCACAATAACTGCCCGCTGGCTCGCACTATGCGCGCTAGGCCTGTGCCTGGCAGCCTGCACCACTGCCGACTACACCACCTACGAATATCGTAACGGCAACAAGGTGATTGACGGGGAGGGTGGCAGCAAGCGGCTGATAGACGACGTGGAAATATGGGATGCCGGCGACCCGCCTCACCGCTACCGGATCATGGGGATACTCCGCGTCAGCGATTATGATCAGCCCTATGTGAACCTCAACATACTGCATGCCATCGCCCAGCAGGTGAAGCGCAATGGCGGCAGCGCGGCCATTCTGCTCAGTGGTAATGGCGGCATGCGCCATGCCGGCGACAGCCTGACCTGGCACGAGCGCCTGGGGCTGCTGCAGGAAGACGGCTACCGGACCCAGCTGGCACTGATGGTGCAATATCTGCCCGAGCCAACCGAAAAGCCGCCGGCCAAGCCAGTCAAGACGCTTCGTTAAGCTGCTTAGCCAGCAAGTCAGCGGCGACACTGCTGAAGCTCACATCCTGTTCGTGGGCATACAGCGCCGCGCCGGCTCTGATCAGCTTGTCCAGTTCCGTCACAGTCAGTTTCGCCGCGATGTCGGCAATCGCTTGTGCCAGCAACAAGGGAATGGCCGACAGGCTGACCGGCTCCGGCGGCGGGTGGTTTTTCATCAGGCCCAGAATATCAATGGCATCCATGGCGGCCTCCTGCGTTGGCAGACAACGTTAGAGTGACACAACCGGCATATCGTTCAGTTGCCTTCCCCGTGATGGCCGGATGGTGTGCCGGGTGATCGCACCCGACTCCGCCAGCAGCGTCCTTTGCTGGCGCTTTAACCCGGGCTTGGGCCTCTTGAGTTGATTGTGCATAGCAGTACAGCCGAGCACGCCATGGGCGCTGGACATGGCCACGATTACCCGGCCAACAAGGCTGTCCGGATTTGGCGGCATCATGTCCGGGGCTGACCTGTTCAGCAGCACAGGCGGTCGCTAGGCTATGTCATCACCATCAGGAGGCCTGAGCATGCTGGAACTTCGCCCGAACTGTGAACATTGCCGTACGCCGCTGCCACCCGAGGCAGCCCATGCCCGCATCTGTTCATTTGAATGCACTTTCTGCGAGGACTGTGTGGCCTTGCTGCAGCAAGTCTGTCCCAACTGCGGCGGTGGCTTCAGCCCACGCCCGCTGCGCCCGGCCAGCCGCGGCCGGCATGATAATGATCTGCAGCATTACCCTGCGAGCCAACGCGAAGTCTATCGCCCGGTGGATCTGGCGGCACACGCGCGCTGGTTGGCTGAACGGCAACAGGACTGAGCTGGCAGTGTCGTACTGAAACGGAAACAGCTCGGCAAACGGCCGCGCTGCCAGATGATGACCCCGGGCCAGCGGAGCTGGGGCGGTAACAAAATACCAAGCAGCAGCCTAGCGCAGAGACAAAAAACCCCGCCGACGCGGGGTTACGAATCGCACTAGCCATGCGGCCGGCAAGCGGCTTAATTCTGCTGCCAGATCAAGCGGGCGATGGCCGCGGAGTCCAGCTCACCCTCGCCCTGCTCGACCAACTGGCCGATCAGGCCGGCGACGCGCTCAGCTTCCGGCAGACGGATTCCCAGCTGGCGGGCGGTATCCAGCACTATGCCCATGTCTTTCCAGTGCAAATGGGCTTTGAATCCGGGTGCATAGTTGTCATCAATCATGCGCTGGCCATGGATATCCAGTACCCGGCTTTGGGCAAAGCCACCCAACAGGGCCTCGCGCACCGGCGCCGGGTCAACACCGCAGGCCTTGGCCAGCTTCATGACCTCGGCCACGGCAGCCACGCCCACGCCAACGGCAATCTGATTGCAGGCCTTGGCCACCTGGCCGGCACCGGAATCACCGATATGGGTAATGGTCTTGCCCATGGCCTCCAGTGCCGGACGCACTTTGGCCAGTGCCTCGGCCTTGCCGCCCACCATGATGGTCAGGCTGCCATTCACTGCGCCCACCTGGCCGCCGGATACCGGGCAATCCAGAAAATCCACGCCAGCTGCTGCCAGACGCGCGGCAATGTCACGCGCACCAATCGGGGAAATGGTGCTCATGTCCACGCACACCAGGCCCTTTTGCGCACCATGCACAGCACCCTGCTCGCCCAACAGCACCTGTTCCACATCGCCGGTATCGGAGACATTGCTCACCAGCACTTCCACCTGGGCGGCCAGTTGTGCCGGGCTATCTGCCCAGCTGGCTCCGGCAGCCAGTGCTGCCGCTGCGCTATCAGGCCGACGCGACCAGACAGTCACCGCATGTCCGGCTTTCAACAGGTTCAACACGCAAGGCAGGCCCATGATGCCCAGCCCGATATAACCGACTTTCATATCCACTCCAGCTGTATGCGAAGGCAAAGCATAAGATTACCGCAAACTGCGGGTTTGAAGGGTAAGCACTGAGAATAAAGCAGGCATGCCATGCACGGATGGCATGCGGGACATCAGCTGGATGGCTGCTTGTTCTGACGCCCGGCCAGCCAGGATTCGAATTCGAAATCGGCACCGGTCGCCTTGTTTTCCAGGAAATAGACAAAGGCCAGAATCTCGGCCACCGCGCGATAAAGCTCTTCGGGAATATGCCGGTCCAGATCGACCTGCATCAACAGCGAGACCAGCTCGGGCGAGTCATGCACGAAAACACCCGCATCCTTGGCCCGGTCAATGATGCGCTCGGCTAGCTGGCCATAGCCCTTGGCCACCACGGTTGGTGAGCGCTGCCCTTCGCGGTAGGCCAGGGCAACTGCCGACTTGCGGCCGTCTTCAGTCTTGGGAGACTGTGCCATGTTTCACCACCAGGTTGGCCAGTGTCAGCCCGGATGCTTCCATGCCGCTTTGCAACTGGGCTGCATGTTGCTGGATCAGGCCACCGGCCTCGTCTTCTTCCGCCACAAAGGATACCTGCACGTTCTGCCCCACCAGCCGCACCCGCGCAGACAAGCCACCCAGCGCCGGCAGGCTGAGTGACAAGGAAGTGCTCCATACACCAGCCTCGTCGGCACCAAGGCTGCCGGTACGTTCCTGGGTTTCTTCCTGCTGAATCTGCAATTGCATGGGCTGGCCAGGCCAGGCATAGCCATTCAGCTGCAGTTGCTGGTTTTCCACGATATCCAGCTGGCGCTGCACCAGATTAGCCAGTTCTGGTGCCACCGTTCGGGGGCTCAGCGTATTACCGGAGGTGGAATTATTGCTGGAGGCATGACTAGCCAGATCATCATTCAGCTTGCTGAGCAGGCGCGACTGCGGCTCCTGCTGTACCTGACTCAGGTTGTGACGGCCGTCCAGCCATTCCTTGAGATGAGACTCATAAAACAAGCCGCTCTGACTGACATTGTCTTTCAGGTTCTGTGCCAGATTGGCTGGTGTTTGCGTGGCTGCATCCAGGCTCAGATCGGTCGCAGGCAAGCCGGGCTTGCTGGTCTGCAACATGCCGGTAAGGTATTTGGAGGCCGGGCTCAATTGCACTTCCACCGAGCCATCTTGCGGCATTTCCTTGCTCTGCTCCTGCAGGGCAAAGCTGAGGGTCGGGGTCAGGGTCGCCACTTTCAGCGACAGGGTATTGCCACTGACCGTCATGCCTTGCGGCACGATCAGGTTGAACAGGCTGTTCTTGATCAGCACCGATAGCTGCTGGCCATTGTCCTTGCTGTCGACGACCTGGGCATCTACCTGCTCGCCCAGCATCAATGGCGGCAGCTTGGCCGGCAGTACGCTGGCGTCCAGCAGCGCCCTGCCCCCCTCCAGCAACAGGCGGACGGAGGAGACGGTTTGCGGTGCCAGGGTGCCAGTGCTGATGGCGGGGGGCAGGGATGGAATCATGAGGTGGAATTATTGCGGTATAGCGAGACGATCAGCTCGGCTTCACTGCGCGAAATACCGCATTGCATTGCGACTTCGGAAGCGGGCATGCCCTGCTTGATCATTTCGATGGCCTGGTTATAGGGGCTGAGCACAGCCGGCTCACTATTGCGCGACTGTTGTTCCAGCCTGGCCATGAGCCGCGCCATATCGCGCTGCAAGGCGCTGATCTGTTGCTGATGCTGATCCAGGTACATTGTCGTCAGGCTATCGCGCCGACCTTCCAGCTGATGCAGACGCCAATAGAGGTAGCCGCAAGCAGCCGCCAACCCCAGCAGTAACAAGCCGACCATATAGAAAAAGAGCGAACCGGACATGATGTGAACCTCACGCTGCACTTTTTCTAAGTGTATGGTGAAACCGGCAACAACCCAAGCCAGCCTTTATAAAGAATACGTCTTGAGCAAACGGCTGTTCTGGCTGACGGTTTGCATTTCTTCGCGCATGCGGGCAATCCACTCGGCCATCTGCTGTTGCAGCAGCTCGCGCTGCGCCACCAGTTGGTGCAGTTTGGCGCGGGTTTCTTCCGGAATGCTGGCCGCGACCGGCTGCAATTGGTGCAGCAGGTCCGCCAGTTCGCTTTCCTGCTGGGCAGCCAGGCGCGTCACCGATTCAAAATCCTGCGCCTTGCATGCGGCAAGGGCATCCGCCAGCAGCGCGAGCATGGCATCGATTTGCGCAGGCTGGATGCTAGTGTTCATGGTGACTCCTGATGGTGACTTGCCCGACGGGCTCAGTAGGCATTGCTGGCCGTACTGGTCGACATGCTGGAACGATTGAGTTCCTGCCAGGCAGGCAGAATGGTCTCCAGCAGACGGCGTACCTCGGCCAGGATTTCCAGATCATTCTTCAGGTTGGCAATACTCAGACGCTGCTTCATGTAGATGTAGAGGTCACTCAGGTTGCCTGCTGCCTCGCTGCCTTGCTGCAAATCCAGCGACTCACGCAGGCCATCGATGATGTCGATGGTCTTGGAAACCAGCCGGGCTTTTTCGTCATAACGCTGTGACTCAATGGCATAGCCGGCCTGGTTGATCGCCTTGATGGCACCTTCATAGAGCAATACAACAAGGCCGACCGGGCTGGCGCCGTAGACGGCGGCCTTAAGCGCATCATCTTCGTAGGCCTTGTTGAACTGCTTGAGCATTTTGGAATTCAGCATGGTTCTTTACCGTGTATTTCTGTCCTAAGCCAGCAGGCCGGACAAGTTACTGGTCGATTGCTGCATTTTCGACAATACGGCATTCAACGCTGTGTATTGCTGGGTATATTGAGTCTGCCGCGCACTCAGCTTGGCGCTCATGCTGGTTTGATAGCTGGTTTCAGAGCTAATCAGGCTATTGATGGAAGTCTTGCTGGTTTCAATCACACCATTGGGGCCGAGCAGATCATTCACAGCGCTGCTCAGACGATCACCAAAACCGGTGTTGCTGGTATTGCCAAACAGATTGGCCACCGCACTTGGATTGGCGCTGAGCGCCTTGTTGAAGGCGGTCTGGTCCAGCTTGAGCGTGCCATCCTTCTGGATTGAAATCCCGGCCTGCGACAGGTAGGCATAGGAAGAATTGGCATCAACACCCGGAATCGGCGTACTCAGGATGCCGGTCAGCTTTTGCTGGATTGAAAGTACCGATGCATTGGCCTTCAGACTTCCAGCACGTGCCGAGTCTACCGCAGATTTCACCTGATTGTAGGCATCGACAAAACCTTGCAGTGAAGAAGCAATCCCGCTGCTATCCGAGGTCATGGTGACAGTGGACTGGCCCAGCTTGGTAATGTCGACATTGACACCCGAAATCACATTAGTCAGGTGGTTGCTGCCAGAAGAGACGCTGACACCATTGACTGTCAACAGGGCATCGCTGGCGGCGGATGACTCCGTGCCAGCCGTAGCACTTTGTGTCAGCCCCGCCAGAGTAGAACCGGTGGTCGAACCGGAATCGGTGCCACCAGCGGTAATGGAAAAGGCGTTATCGCTACCGGAAGCAGCTGAAGCCAGCACCAGCTTGTATTGGCCATTATTCTGCACCACCGAGGCATTCACCCCGGCACCGCTCTGGTTGATGCGGTCAGAAATGGACTGCAGGCTAACGGTATCTGTCGCACTGGGCGTCAGATTGATCACGGTATTTTTACCAGCGACAGTGAGCGTGAGCGAGGTTGGCGCCCCGCTCAGGGTCGCTTTGGGGTCGGTCACCGCGCTGCCAGCGAACTGGTCAAACACCAGCTGGCGCGACTTGGCCAACTGCGTCACGTTGAGCGCATAACTGCCAGCCACCCCGCCGGTAGTGGTGGTGACATTGGCAATGCTGGTATCAGTGGAACTGGCCTTGAATTGCTGCAGAAATGCACCGGTCGACATCTTGCTGGAGGCACTCTGCAAGGCCGACAGGGCGGAGCTGATCTGGCCGATCGAGCTCAGTTGGGTATTGTATTTGCTGGAACGCTGCTGACTGCTCTGCAGAGGCTGCTGCTCAATGGTCATCAACTGGCTGACAATAGACTGTACATCCAGCGAACCGACACTGGTCGTGATGGAAGCCATAGGGCACTACCTCCTTACATACTGAATGCTACTGCCGTCAGGCTTTATCCTTGAGCAGCAAACCCTTGAAATCACCGATTGCCTTGGCAATGCGGATGGCATCTTCCGAGGGAATCTGCCGAATCACTTTCTGGGTTTCCTGATCGACAACCTTGACGACCTGGATATTGGTGTCTTTGTCGACAGAGAACTCTAGCTGACTGGAGTACAGCTTGGCCACATCATTCAGCTGCTTTACCGAATTCTGCAGTTCCAATGGATCTGATTTTTTCTGCTGAGTTCCGTCATTGCTGGCATTTTTCGCCTGGCTTTGCCCCACTGCGGTCACCCCGGCAGTTGAGTTAGGCAAGACCGAATTGGCCGTAGCATCAGCGGTATTGCCCTGGATCAGCTGATTTTGCTGACGCGCAGTCGGGGTGGTCGTCAAAGGCAGAACGGGACCATTTGTCGATGATATTTGCATGGCAAGTACTCCTGTGCAGACGGCCCCGGTTAGCATGCCAACCGAGGCCGGTTCTTCAGCTTATGGCTTCAGTGTAGCTTACTGCAGCAGAGTCAGTGCCGACTGCGACAGCGAGTTGGACTGTTTCAGGATGGAAGTACCGGCCTGTTGCAGAATCTGGTTCTTGGTCAGGTTGGCCGTTTCCGCCGCGAAGTCCACATCCACGATGCGGCTGTTGGCGGCAGTCAGGTTGGTCACGTAGTTTTGCAGGTTGGCAACCACGGCGTCAAAACGGTTTTGTACCGCACCAAAGGTGGAGCGAATGTCCGAAACGGTGCCGATGTCGGCGTCCAGTGCCGACAGCTGTGCCTGGGCACCAGTCTGGCTCAACACGTTGATAGTAGCGGTGTTGGTCAGCGAGGAGTTGTACGACGACAGCTGAGTGGTCAGGTCAGAAGCCGATACCGATACGGTGTTGTCGGTAGAGCCGGACGAACCCACCTGGAAAGTCAGGGTGTTACCACCGGACAGCAGTTTGGTACCGTTAAACTGGGTAGTTTGCACGATACGCGAAATTTCCTGGGTCAGCTGGTCGACTTCTTTTTGCAGCTGCGAACGGTTAGTGTCGCTGACCGAGCCGTTGGCAGACTGGGTGGCGATTTCACGGATACGCTGCAGGTTGTTACCAATCTGACCCAACGCACCTTCAGCCGTTTGACCAACGGAAGTACCGTCGTTGGCATTACGGATGGCCTGGTTGTTACCACGAATGGCGGAAGTCAGGGTCTGCGAAATGGCCAGACCGGCAGCATCATCTTTTGCGCTGTTCACACGCAGGCCAGAGGACAGGCGTTGCAGGGACAGGTTGAGCGCAGTGCTGGAGTTGCTCAGGTTGTTCTGTGCGGTGAGCGACGCAATATTGGTGTTGACGGTAAGTGCCATGATGATTCTCCTTAGAGCATTCGGGGGGGCGACAGTGTGGGCCTTGATTAGTTATCGGCCCCCCCCTGGCAAACTTTAGTACCCCCACGATTATTTTTTGTTGATGGCTCCAGTCAAGCCTTGCTGCCAGTCGTCCAGATGGTCTTCCAGCCAATAGTGACGATCCACCCAGGCACGCAGGGCATCGCCTTCCCGGTACGCCGACTCCAGGTCCTGAATCCGGCTGCGGATGGCGTCTACCCAGGCCTCGGTGGTATTGGGCACTCGGCACACCGGTGCATCATTGGTGCGGTAGGGATAGATATCGGTACAAATCACCGGCCAGCCCATGACGCCATATTCCAGCAAGCGCAGATTGCTCTTGGATTCGTTGAAGGGATTAATTTCCAGCGGGGCAATCGCCAGGTCCAGATTCAGGCTGGCCATTTTTTCCGGATAATCAAGGAAAGGCACGCAGGGATGTTCTTCTGCAATGTATGGCCGCATCTCAGGCAGACACATACCCATGAAGACCCATTCGACTTCATCTGCCGTTTGTTTGACGACATCAATGATCAGCGACAGATCTCCCTGGTGCTGTTGCGCCCCAACCCAGCCCACCCGTGGCTTTTTCCCTTGCCCACGCAAGGAGGAAACCTTACCCCACATATGGCGTGCCAGTCGGTTGGGTACGACACGGATATCGTCGATCATGTCGCGGCAGGCCTCGGCCAAGGGCTCGGTCGACACCACCAGCGTGTCAAAATGCTTGAGCATGGCACGCAGGCGCGGGCGCGCATCCGGCATGGTCTTGCGCCACACCCTGTTCAGAATGCTTTTTTCTGGTAAGGCCCCGACCAGATCATCCAGCCCGAACACCAGGCGCAAGTCAGGCAGATATTGCCGGTATTGCTTGACTGCATACAGCACACCATCCGTTAGCATGGTATGAATCAGCAATGCGTCCGGATTGAAACGCGCCATCTCCACCACCGACAGCAAGGGTGCCGCGCCCTTTTCCGGAGAGATCATCGCCACATCCAGCCGTCCGCTTTCCTGCAGAGCATGGAAAGGCAGCGATACACGATATTCGCCACTACCACCGGGAATGGGCAGACCGAGTACTTTGCTGCGTCCCACTTGGCGCGGCAGCCAGTTCACATCGCGTGTCGGCTCGAAAGCCATGTCCTTGGTACGGAAGCCCAGGTGGCGGTTATAGGCCGGATCATTGGCCAACTGTGGCAACCAGCGCTTGAGCACCACGGCCAGTTCCTGCTGCTCGCGCACGGCGGCGGCCAGCGCCACAGCCGGCTCGTACGTCAGCTTGCCGATACTCTTGGCATGGTGATGCACCATGGTGACATAGGGCGTGAACACATTCAGCAAGCCCTGCTGCTGCAGCTTGAGGCAGAAGTCCACATCGTTGAACAGTACGGTGAGCTGCTCGGCATCAAAACCGCCAACCGCCAGGTATTTCTCGCGAGACACCATCAGGCAGGCTGCCGTGACGGCTGAGTAGTTCTGCTCGGTCAGCAGCCGGTTCATATAGCCCGGTGCGTCCAGTTCGGACTTTTCAAATACGTGGTCCGCCACCGACAACACCCCGCCAGGCAGGCCCAGTACGATGCCGGCGTGCTGGATACTGCCACTTTCCGGGTAGACCAGACGAATGCCCACCGCACCAACTTCCGGGCGCTGGGCAATGCCGATCATGCGTTCCAGCCATTCGGACTGGATGATTTCGGTATCGTTATTCAGCAATACGATGTATTCGCCACGCGCCTGCTCCACCCCCAGATTGCACTGGGCGGAGAAATTGAAGGCGTGCGGGTAATCAATAATGCGCACCTGCTGCGGGTAATCCTGCAGCAGATCTTGATAGAAGCGGAAGGTATCCGGGTCTTGTGAGCCGTTATCGATGATCAGCAGCTCGAAATGACGATAATCGGTTCGGGCAAACAGGCTCTCCACGCAAGGCTGCAGATACTCCATCTTGTCGCGGGTGGGAATGATCACCGACACCAATGGCTGCCCCGTCACCTGATACTCCACATGCAGGGTATTGTCGACATAGCCATTCGCCACCGTGGCGGCAATGCCCAGCCGCTGCAGATGATTTTCCAGCGCCACCCGACGTGCGGCTTCACGCTCATGCTGCACACCCAGCGGCTCAACCGGCAGATGCATCAGCACTTCATCGATATGCTGCACCACATTCAAACCATAATTCTCGGCCAGACGCAGCAGATGATTCCACACCGCGCAGCCCGGATAGGCTTCGAAACCACCCAGACTGGCCAGGCCCTGGTAGGACAGGGCGACCGCAGCGCCGATATAATCCTGTGCGCGCAAATAATCCAGGGCAAAGTCAGGCTTCAGCTGTGGCAATACCTTACACTCGGGCTGGGTATAGCTGTCGTGGTCGGTGTAAATCGCCAGTGCCTGCGGGTGCGCGTGAATGGTGTCGCCCATGCGCAGTAGCAGTTGCGGGGCAGGCATGGTGCCGGCCGGCAGCAGCAGCACCCAGTCGGAAGGCACTTCTCCCAGCAGGCCGTTGAGCGCCATGGTGAACAACTGCGGGTCCTCCAGCGTGTCCAGTTGCAACCAGCCCAGGGTATCGTTTTCACTGAAAATGGGGTCGGGCATCTCCCAGTCGGCCATCACAATCAGCTTCCAGTTCTTGTATAGCTGCTGTTGCAGGGCATCAATGGTATTGGCCAGCTGTGCCGCCTCGCTGGCACGTACTGTCATCAGCAGCAAGAATTGTGGCTGTTGCTTCCATTGCAGCAGCATCCGCTCCGCCATCATTTCGGCATCAATTTCACGTAACTGGTGCTGTTTGTCCCAGCTTTGCCAGGCACGATAGGCATTGGGCCACATCAGTTGCAGACGCTGATTTTGCACCACTGCTTGCAGCTCTGGGTGATAGCTGGCCAGCGTCGGCAGGAAGGAGGCTGGCAGTACCTGGCGCAGCAGTTCCACCCAGCGGTATGCTTGGCTTTCCAGTGTGGCATAGCGCAGCAGGTAATCATAAGAGGCCACCTGTAACTGGCGACGCCGTTCGGCATCATCCACCAGCCGCGACAGGGCAGCATCCCAGCTGGCGGTATCATTGCCCACCACTTCAGCCAGCCCGAGTTCCTTGGCCTCACGATAGGCTGGCACATCGCTCAGCACGCAAGCGGCGCCGACTGCGGTGTACTCCAGCCATTTCAGATCAGACTTGGATTCATTGAATATGGTGTCTTCCAGCGGGGCAATGCCGATATCGATTTCCAGCCGGTTCAGTTCTTGCAGATATTCGATATACGTAACCGACTTGCCCACTACCTTGACGTTGCCCGCACCTTCCAGCCCCTGCGGGCTACTGCCCCAAAACACAAACTGCACCAGATGCGCATACTTCTGCTGAATATTCAGCAGCGCCTGGCCAATCACCTTCATGTCATCGCCATGGGTGGAGGTGCCGGCAAAACCGATGGTGATCGGCGCATCCGCCCCCTTGGCTTCTCGCTTCAAACCAGCATAGCGCGATAGGGACAAGGCATTGGGCAACAAGTGGACATTCTGATTCAGCGCGCGCAACCGTGCCGCCAGTGGCTCAGTACTGGCGGTAACTGCGGCAAACAGATGCATCTTGTCACGCCAGAAACGCAGTAGTCCGTAGGGATCGAACTGATAGAACTGGTGATGGGACGCCGGCATGCCTGGCAGCCAGTCATCGGCTTCGAAAATCATGGTTTTGCCGCTGGCAAAACACTTGTTGAGGAAGTCGTTATTGCGTTCGCTCAGAATACCGCGCTGAATGATGAAGGCATCAGCCCATTCCACCAACGTATCGATGTCAAACTCTTCACGGCGGCAACCATAAGCGGAGTTGCCGGGAAAGTAGGCCGTATCGATCCAGGGGCTGAGCAGGCTGAAAGCATCATGCAAACGCAAGCGCATGCAGGCACCGTCCAGAAAGTCTCCTGACAGCACACCAACACGCAGTCGCTGTTCGGGTAGCGCGCTCTTGCTTTCACTGACAGGCAAGGCCGGCAGCTGGCGTTCGGTGCGACCAGAGCTGCCGATGGCCAGTTGTACCGCCACATTGGCATAGGAACTGGCACGCACTCGGCCTTGCGTGGCGGTAATGAAGTCTTGCAGCTCCTGCAAAAATTCCTGGTGAATGGCCTCGTAACGCTCGCGCACCTTGTGCACGGTAGCCTTGGCATGCGCGATGGCTTCCGGACTATCGCCCCAGGCCACACCATCATCCCCCAGATAGCTATGCAGCGGTTTTTCCAGCATCAGCGGGTTGGGTAAATACACTACCGGGCAGCCACAAAGCAGGGCCTCAAAGCAGCCAGTCGTATGCTCATAGGTATAGAACAACTCGGCCTTGCGATAGAGTTCGGCCAGCTCACGCGGGCTGCGGATCTTGCCGCGGAAGGAAATCTCGGTCGCATCGGCCACTACCTCGCCTGGCACCCCGCCTTTTTCCAGATAGCGATGCAGCCACACCAGCTTGCCATGGCGTTCACCGCAACCTTCCGCGTTGTACACCAGGGTGTCGATCAGCGGCACTTGCAACAGGGTGGCAGACCAGCCCTCCGGTACGATATCCCAGCCATGGGTATAGATCATGTCGCTGGCAGCCCAGCCCAGCTTGTCCAGCGGGGTATTGGACAACTGGCCCGGCACATTCAGCAGATAACGCACCACATGGCGTGCTTGCAGCGGGTTGCCGCGAATGATTTCCGGATAGATCACCACCGGTTCGCGTCCGGCTTCACGATGTCCCTGGTAGATTTCCTGGGTCAGTACTCGTGTATTCAAGCCTTTGGGGCTTTCCGGGTGCACGACATAGGCCTCTTCACCGGCTTGGTTAAGCCAGTGGCACAGATGGTAGAGCGCCCGTACACCTCCGGAAGTTTCACGGTAGGGCGGGGCATAAATATAAAAGGGAGCGTTGGCTTGCTCAGCAGATGTCGGCATGGTCTGAGACATACGGGCCTCGAAAATGAAGGGTAATGCGCGGTCAGCGGCTTGCCTGATAGAACGACTGGATGGCCAGGCAGACACGGCGTACCTGCTCCATGGTCATTTCGGAATACAGGGGCAGGCGCAGCAGGCGGGTGGCAAGGCTTTCGGTTACAGGTAGCGCGCCGGCAGTGCGGGCAAAGCGCTGCCCGGCCGGCGAATCATGCAGCGGTACATAATGGAATACGGCGGCGATATTGTGCTGCTGCAGGTGAGCGATCAGGGCGGTTCTCTGCTCTGCCGTACGGCAGAGCAAATAAAAGATATGGCCGTTTTCCGGGCGATTTCCCGGCGATAGCGGCAGACCGAACATGCCTTGTTCGGCCAGTGGCTCCAGCAGGCTCAGGTATTTGCCATACAGGGCCCGGCGATGGGCATTGATGCGCTTGGCCTGCTCAAGCTGGGCAAACAGGAAGGCCGCACTCAGCTCGCTGGGCAGGAAGGAGGAACCGATATCCACCCAGGTATATTTGTCCACCTCGCCGCGGAAGAAGGCTTTGCGATTGGTGCCTTTCTGCCAGATCACCTCGGCACGCTCGATCAGCGCCGGGTTATTGACCAGCAATGCCCCGCCCTCGCCACAGATGATGTTCTTGGTTTCATGGAAGCTCAGGCAGCCCAGGTCACCAATGGCCCCCAGCGAACGCCCTTCGGATTGGGCCAGAATGGCCTGGGCAGCATCTTCAATCAGTAGCAAGCCATGGCGTTGGCAAATGTCCTTGAGTGCCTCCATGGCACAAGGTTGCCCAGCATAATGCACCGCCACCACGGCCTTGGTACGCGGGGTGATCGCCGCTTCCACCAGGGTTTCATCCAGATTGAGCGTATCGGGACGGATATCAATGAATACCGGCACGCCGCCACGCAAGACAAAAGCATTGGCAGTGGAGACAAAGGTAAAGGAAGGCATGATGACTTCGTCACCCGGGCCGATATCGGCCAGGATGGCGGCCATTTCCAGGGCAGCGGTACAGGAATGGGTGAGCAGTGCCTTGGGCGAACCCAGATGCTCTTCCAGCCACTGCTGACACTTGCGGCTGTAGACGCCATCCCCGGCTATTGAGCTACTCATTACCGCCTGGGCAATGTAGAACAGTTCCTTACCAACAATAAAAGGCTTGCCAAAGGGGATGCGCGGAAGCGTCATGCCGCTACTTTCTGAAAAAGTCCGAATAATTTGTAACCCAGCAGCGCCTGGTGAACATCATCGACGGTCAGGGCTTGTGGTGCAGCCAGCTGCTGGTCGGTCAATTGCTGCCAGGCATTGGCTATCACAGCGTCGGGATAAGCTTTTACCCGATCCAGCTCGCTGATATAGGTTTCTAAAAAATGCATCTCGAAGCCGGCCGCGTGCATCATGTCTGACAGGGTTTCCGCTTCGAAATAGCTCCAGTGGCCATGACAGATGTTATTGTTACGACCACCTTCCATGGTAATCAGCAAACTGCGGAAATTGGGAACCTGCACCACCAGCCAAGCGCCCGGTCGCATGTCCTGCGCGAGCCTAGCCAAAAATGCCAGTGGATCTGGCAAATGCTCCAGCACATCCAGCATCAATACAGCATCATAACCTGTCCACCCCGCCGGCAGTACACACGGATATTCAGCGCAGATGGCATCCAGCCCATGTTGCTGGCAATAGGCAACGGCTGCCGGATTGATTTCAACGCCATGCGCCAGCCAGCCGCTCTGTTTGGCAGCCCTTAGCAGCGCGCCGGTGGAGGAGCCAATGTCCAGCAGTTTGCCCGGCGCCACCATGGTGCCAAGACGCTGTATCACATAGCGGGCTTTGTCTTGCTCCAGCGCGGCATAATGCGGGTCGATCTTCAGTGCAAGGTTGGCATCAGAAGCCTCACTGGCCTGGTAACGCTGCCTGTCGAAATCGCTGTTGATGACCTCCCGGCTGTATACCAGCCGGCACACAGGGCAGCGCAATAGGTGCATGCCATGTGCCTGCAGCAACAAGCTTGCACTACCCGATGGGGTCTGACACCGGGGGCAATCGCGTATAAAACTGGCCCCAGGCAAAAACTGTCCGTGCTCATCAAGCAAGCGGCTGAATGCCTGGTTTTCCGCCTGTCGCAATGCGGTATTGGATGGCGCAAGTGCGGCCCGAAAGCCAGGCCGCAACGCAGCATCGAAACTGTTTTTATCCACGGAAACTCCAGGAAACTGCGACCAGAATCGGCCGTCACCATCAAGGCAGGCTACGCTTTGCCTGCAGCTTCTACTGCTGATGCTGTGCCAGCAGCTTGGCCATCTGCTCTATCGTCAGGCCACTCAATGCCTGGGCCGTCAGTTCATCAAAACAATGAAAGCGTTCTTCGACCGCCATCAGGAAACCCACCACACTGAAGGAGTCGATCTGTTCGAACAGGGGCAAGTCTGCTTGCAAATCGGTCTTGCCTTCCTCCCGCAGATAATCGCTGATCCAGTTGCGTATTTCTTCCATCTGTATTTTTCCTTGCAAGCACAGCAGGTTTGTCTGCTGACTCAGGGTAGCTGTACCGAGCGGATGCCCATGCTGACATAGCGTCCGCCATCAGCCACCTTGTCCTTGATGACGCAGCCCACCCCGATGGAGCAGTTACGCCCCACTTCGGCACCCGGCAGGATGACACACTGCGCGCCAAAAATGGTATGCGGGCCGATGACCACATCCCCCTCCACCTTGCCACGCGGGCCATCGGCCTGCTGCTGGTAATCGTCACTCTTGGTAAACACGCTGACATGGGTGGAAAAGCCCACGCCCTCCCCCAGTACGATGCGCCCGCCGGTGCCACCCAAAAAGCAGAAGGGGGAAATATGGGTACGCGGACCGATCTCTAGCTGCCCGGTCAGGATGGCAAAGTCGTCGATACGCGCACCATCGCCAATACTGCCCTCAATCACGTAGAAAACCGCCCGACGTGACACCCTTACCCCTTCACCCACCGCAGTAAAGCCGATGGCCAGCAATTCTTCCCGACTGAGCAGATCCATGGCCGGCATCAGATAAAGAGGTCGAAATCGGACACGGTATCCACTACTTCACCGGCTGCCATGCGTTCCAGTAACAGGTTGGATTCGTGGCGGATGCAATGGAAAGTGCAATGGCGGGCAGGATCGACGCGATTCATCACGGTCTTGCGGCGGTCACCCTGCCACAGTTCTTCCAGCGAGACCTTGGCCACATCGCCGATGCGCATGTTCAGATTGCCACGGTGATAGGGGCAGACATAGGCGCCGCTTGGTGTGATCACCGTGCGCAATTCCGCAGTGAGGCAGCGGTTGTAAGACTTGACCTGCGTGCCAACCCCGCGCAGTGCCTCTTCCAGCGTGAAGGGCGCAATAATCTTGAAATTGTCGTCGGCCAGCTCGTGAATGGCCTTCAGATTGCGGTTGACCAGCTCCACCACCGACAAGTCCTGCTGCTGCAGGAAGTGCATCATGTCAAAGGCCGGCTTGACTTCGAAATAGTCGCAACCGATTTCCTTGGCCAGTTTGGCGGCCTTTTCGATATCCACCGCATTGGTGCGGTGCAGGCTGCCATCCGCATTGAACTTGGACAGCAGCAGGAAGGAATAGCCCAGCAAACCTTTTTTGCTGGCGGCCATCTGCCGCATATTGTCGATGACCAGGTTGAACTGTGATTTGCCACTGGCATGCGGGCGAAACTCGGCAAACACTTCTTCGCTACCGGCATCCACCGACACGCGCAGCCAGCTGGTCATATTGATGCACTGGTCCATATAGCGCGGCATCAGCGTACCATTGGTGGTTACCCCCACCTTGATGCCTGACTGATACAAGGACTCCACCAGCGCACCAAACTTGGGGTGCGCCATCGGCTCGCCACCGCCGATCAGCACCACGGCCTTGACGCCATGCTCGGCAAACTCTTCGGCCAGCCGCAACAGTCGCTCGTTGTCGATACCACCCTGGTTGAGCAGATTGGCACTGATGCAGTCATGGCAGGCCAGATTGCAGGCAGTGGTCGGGTCCAGCTCCACCACGAAGGGTGCCCGATTGCTCTTGTTCCACAGGAATTTATTGATGAACTCCTGCACGGACTCCTGCTTCAGCTTTTCAACCAGCGAAAGGGGGCGGGAAATCTGACCCATGGACACACTCCTCGTTTAGCCCGAATCCCTGTGTGCCGAAGGTATCGGCAGGTTCGGGGCAAGTCGCCCGCGCCAGGCGCGCACGACGATTATTCAGAATCAGTTAATGATGACGGCCTTGGGCAAGGAGTAGGTTTCCAGTGCCCGGATGCCACCCTCTCGGCCCACGCCTGAATCGGCAAATCCGCCCACGGGCAGTTCGGGTAACCAGAATTCAGGATTGGCATTCACCCAGATGCGCCCGGCACGCAACTGCCGTACCACCGCAAGTGCCGTGCTGCTGGAGCCGGTCCAGACATAAGCGGCCAGCCCATAATGGTTATCGGCAACAATGGCATTAAATTGACCGGCAGGAACGCGACACACGGTAATCACCGGCCCGAATATTTCCTGCTGGCGCAGTATGGAATCCGCACTCACCCGGTCGACCAGCACCGGCCCCAGGTATTGCCCCGGGCCATCCAGCCGTGATCCTTGCAGCAAATGCCCGCCCTGCTGCAGGCCCTGCTGCAGCAGCCCCTGGATGCGTTGCTTGTGCTGCAAGGTGATCATGGGCTGCAAACCAGCGGGCAAGGATGTGGCATCTGCTGCAGGGTATCTGCGCTGCAAGGCCTGCTCCAGCTCCAGCACGAAAGCATCGGCCACCATCGGGTCGACCAGCACATGCGTGCCGGCAATGCAGGCCTGCCCTCCATTACGCAAGCCACCGGCAATGACGGCATCCGCTGCGGCGCCCAGATCGGCATCCGGATAGACCAATACCTGGTTATTGCCACCCAATTCAGCCGACACCCTTTTACCGCAGGCGACTGCAGCGGTTTCGATGGCCCGGCCCGTGGCGGTGGAGCCAACAAAAGCAATCATGTCGACGGCCGGGTGCCTGGTCAGTGCCTGGCCCACTGCGGCACCGGCACCATACAACAGCTGTACGACATCCGTGGGAAACAGCGGATTTTCTTGCAGATGGGCCACCAACAGCGCCAGCGACCCCACCGCCAGCTCACTCGGTTTGAGCACCACGCTGCAGCCGGCGGCCAGGGCAAAGGGCAGGCGCTCGGCCGTGGTGATCAAGGGGTAGTTCCAGGGCACGATCATCCCGACCACGCCCATCGCTTCGCGCAGGGTCAGTGCCAGTCCGCTGCCGGTGGACGAGCCCAGGGTTTCGCTGTGCTCGACGCGAGCCAGCGCCGCAGCATATTCCCACAGCGCCGCAGCCCCTTCCACTTCACCGGCAGCCCCCGCAAGCGACTTGCCGGTATCGGCAGCTTCTGCAGCGGCAAACTCGGCAAGATGGGCGCGCAGATACTGGGCGACACTGTGCAAGGCCTGGCTGCGACGTGCGGCGGGCAGCACCCGCCAGCTGTCGAAAAAAACCTGCCGCGCTCGCTGGCATACCTGCGCGACCTGCGCAGCATCTGCACAGGGATAGCGCGCCACCAACCGGCCGTTACGCGGATCGAAGGTGCTTAACAGATTCGACGTCATTACACCGCCTGATAGCTGATCAGCCGTTTGATGGGCTTGCCCGACGAGGTACGCGGGATGCTGTCTACCGCGTGGACCTGATCCGGGCGTTGAACTTGGGGCAGGCCGGTATTGAACAGGCGTATCAGCGCATCGCGTACTGCCTCGGCGTGTTCGCCAGCACGCGGGACAAAGAACACGTCGTAGGTTTCGCCCCAGAATAAATCCGGCTTGCCCACCGCATAGCACTCTTCACACAGATCGGCGCCATGCACCATGTCCTCGATCTCTGACAGGCTGATCAACTCGCCACCTTTCTTGATGGAGTCCTTGCGCCGGCCAGAAACGAATAGCTCATCGCCGGCCAGATGGCCCAAGTCCCCGGTACGGAATGGCTGATCACGGTCGAACAGCTCGATATGCCCCTCGGCCCCCAGATAGCCCAGTGCCATATAAGGGGAACGTACCAGCAATTCACCATCGGCAGCCTGGTCGATAAACGCTTCAACGCCGGGCATCACCCGCCCGACCGAGAAGGGACCGGCTTGCCGGCTACCAATGGTGAAGGAACCACCCAGTTCGGTAATGCCAAAACAAGGCCGGATCTCCACGCCCAGCAACTGCCGGACTTCATCCTTGATCGCCGGATAAAGAATGGAGCTGGTGGAAATGACGCTGGCCCGCTGCAGTGGCGCCAGATCAGCCTTGAAAAATTTGTAGGTCTTGCCCAAAGAAGCCGCCATGGTCGGCGACAGATAGAGATAATCCGGCTGGTAGCGTTGCAGATCATCCCAGAAGCCCCCCAGCGACTTGGCGCTGAAACGCGGACAAACGGCAATGCTGCCACCGGTCATCAAGGGGCAGGCAAACAGATTGAACAGACCCGCGTTATAGAACATCGGCCAGTTGTGCAAGGTAATCTGTCCGGGCTGCTGCCCTACCTCGCTGGCAAACGCCCGGGCTGCAGCAAAGAAATTGCCCAACGACTGCACAATACCCTTTGGCGCACCGGTGGTTCCTGAGGAGAACACCACCAGGAAGGGCAGGTTCAGATCCCCTTGCGCCACGCAGTCCGGAACGCTGTTGTCCAGTGCATAGGCCAATTGGTCGTAAGAGGTAATGCAGAGTGCGGCATTGACGACCTGGCGCGTCTTGTTCAGTTGCGCCACGGTAATGTCCGGGTCCACCGGGCAGGCTGTCATGCCCCCCAGCGCCAGCGCCAGCATGAGCTCCAGATATTCCGGGCGATTTTCCAGGCCGATGACGATGCGGTCACCATGGCGGGCACCCTGCATCACCAGATGATTCAGCAAACGCAGTGCCCGGTCGAAAAACTGGCCGTAGCTGATCGTTTGATCCCCATGCAGAATCAGGGGCTGATCGCGGCGCGCGGCAAAGATGGCGTCAAAAAAATCATAGCGGGCAGAGGACATGACTCTCTCCAGAAATTGACTGCCGCAGGCAAGGCTGCGGCAAGATCATACCGATGCGCTAGCCGACAGCATGGCCTGCAACACCGCCGTGACATCGCTGATGCCGGCCTCAGCCGTGGCGGGATCGAAATTCACCGTGGCGCTGCCACCCTTGCCAGCCGCCCAGTTCACTACCAGGCACAGGTGGGCATAGGGCAGGTTCATTTCGCGGGCCAGGCAGGCTTCGGGCATGCCGGTCATGCCGACTATATCGGCACCATCGCGCTCCAGCCTGAGGATTTCTGCTGCAGTTTCCAGCCGTGGGCCCTGGGTGCAGGCATAGACACCCTGGTTGATCGCTGGCTTGCCGCTGGCCTTGACCGCGTCGATCACCTTGCTGCGCAGGCCGTCGTCGTAGGGATTGCTGAAATCAACATGCACTACCGGCCGCTCCGGGCCATCAAAAAAGGTGTGCTTGCGGCCCCAGCTGTAATCGATGATGTTGTCCGGCACCACCAGCGTGCCCGGCCCCATGTCGGCGCGGATGCCGCCAACCGAGCCGATGGCGAGAATGCCTTTCACGCCCTGATTGTGCAGGGCCCAGATATTGGCGCGGTAATTGATTTCATGCGGTGCCAGCGAGTGGCCATGGCCGTGGCGGGCGATGAACACCACGTTTTGCTGACCGATGCGGCCAAAAGTCAGCGCGCAGGATGGATCACCGTACGGCGTTCTCACTACCTGGCGATGGGTCACTTCCAGAATCGGCAGCTTGGCCAGGCCGCTGCCTCCGATAATGGCCAACATAGTCGTTCCCCTTGTTATGGCATGGCGCGGATGCAAGTGCCATGCAGCTTGGTTTTGCTGGCATTATGGCTTAAATCGGGTGGGGGGATAAATTGCTTTATCCCGAACGGCAGTCGATTTGCATGGAAAAACCTGGCGGCAAAGGTGGCCGCAGCCAGATGGCCAGAGTCTGCCCCTGCGCGCGTCAGCTTTGTCCGCGCCACAGCAAACCGGCGGCCACCACCACGATCAGCAGCGCGATGGCCTTGCCCACCCAGGCCGTCCAGTGCTGACCGGTTTCCAGACAGGCTTCGGCCGGCTTGGCCGGGTTGTAATACACCCGCACCTGCGCCCCTGCCGGATAGCGCGCCAGGATGTCCGCCACTTCCTGCTGGCTGCGACTGTAACCGGGATTGGGGAAGCGCCGGTTGGCGGATTGATAGGTCTGACCCTGCACCTGGTAGTGGTAGCTGATGTAGGGAAAGTATTCCCAGGTATTGTCGCGATCACCACCGGCATTGACCTGGCGCTGCTCCAGCCGGCTTTGCTGCACGATGCCGACGGCACTGGGCCAGCTGCTCGAGGCATCGCCCTTGGCACCCAGCCACCACAGATAGCCGAAGGCGGCCAGTCCGGCCAGCAGCATCAGGCTTTGCAGCAGTTTTTCAACCATGCGATACCGCCCGGTGGCCGCGCCCCAGCCGCCAGCGTTGCAGCAGGCGGTCGAGCAAGGCCCAGCCAAACAGGGTGCTGAGCGCCGCCAGAATGAACTGCCCGCTGCCTATGCTGCTGTCGCCGGCGCGGATCAGCACGGCGCGGGTCGGTTCTTGCGGGTTGTAATACACCACCACCGCCTTGCCGGCGGGAAAGCGGCGGGTGATGTCTTCGGCACTGCTGTGGTCGCCAGGCAGGCCGGCCGCCACCGCGTACAGCTGATCACCGTGGTAAAGCTCGCCGTTTACCGTGTACAGGTATTGCACATAGGGTTCCCAGTGGATCTGGTCGGGATGCTCGGGCGGACTGCTGACCAGGATGCGGCTGGATTCGACATGGCCGGGGGCCGGCTGCCAGTGGCTGACACTGCGTGCCGGGTCCAGCAGCAGGTAGACCAGCCCTGACAGGCTGAGCAGGAAGGCCAGCATCAGGATGGATGTCTGCAAACGGGGGGATAGATGCATGATGATGGATGGTTCAGACGGCGATGCCGGGGCTTTCAAACCAGGTCGCCAGAATGGCCTGGGCAGCTACCTGGTCCAGCGCCGGTTTCTGCTTGCGGCCACGCACGCCGGCTTCTTCCAGCATGGATTCGGCGATCACCGAAGTCAGCCGCTCGTCCACCAGCCACACCGGCAGACCAAAGCGACCCTTGAGACGATTGGCAAAACGGCGTGCCAGCTGGGTCATCTGGTGTTCGGTGTCGTCCTGGTGCATGGGCAGGCCCACTACCAGTTGGGCCGGCCGCCACTCGTCGATCAGCTTGCCGATCGCGGCGAAGCGGGCGTCGGTGATTTCGGTATCGATGGTCAGCAGCGGATGGGCAATGCCCAGCATGGTTTCACCCATGGCCACGCCGATGCGCCGTTCGCCAAAATCAAAAGCCAGTACGGTTCCCTCAGGCATGGCCGACATCTCCCGACAGCAAGGAGGGATCAAATCCCAACAGGGACATGGCGGCGTCGTAGCGCAACTCAGCCGGCAGTTCAAACAGGATGGAAGGCTCGGCCTTGACAGTCAGCCAGCTGTTGTCGCTGATTTCCTGCTCCAGCTGCCCGGCGGTCCAGCCGGCATAGCCCAGGGTAATCAGCATGCGCTCCGGCGCCCTGCCTTCGGAAACGGCAATCAGCACATCCTTGGAGGTGGTCAGCGCCATGCCGTCCTTGACCTGCAGGCTGGACTGCCAATGCCCGGCCGGCGCATGCAGCACAAAGCCGCGGTCGGGCTGCACCGGCCCACCGAAGTACACCGACTCGCCACGTAGCGGATCGGTCTCCAGCGGCAGGTCGATCTGCTCGAACAACTGCGCCATGGCGATGCCGGATGGCTTGTTGACAATCAGGCCCATGGCACCGTGTTCGCCGTGTTCGCACAGGTATACCAGCGAGCGGGCAAACAGCGGATCAGCCATATTGGGCATGGCAATCAGAAAGTGATCGGTCAGCGATAACGGTTCCATGCGGGCATTATGGCACAACAAAGTTGACAACAGCGCTTACAACTCCTGGCGCAGATTGACGCTTGATCTGCAGCAAATCCGACCAAATGGCGCCACCCTGATAAAATGCCGCCGTTGCTTCATTCACCCTGCGAGGACGCCTTGCGCCTGACCCACGTCAAACTCTCCGGCTTCAAGTCATTTGTCGACCCCACCAGCATCCCGGTCCCCGGCCAGCTGGTAGCGGTAATCGGCCCCAATGGCTGCGGCAAATCCAATGTGATTGACGCGGTGCGCTGGGTGCTGGGCGAATCCAGCGCCAAGCAGCTGCGTGGCGAGTCGATGCAGGACGTGATCTTCAACGGCTCCTCCACCCGCAAGCC
Organism: Aquitalea palustris; assembly: GCF_003693445.1. Lineage (GTDB taxonomy): Bacteria > Pseudomonadota > Gammaproteobacteria > Burkholderiales > Chromobacteriaceae > Aquitalea > Aquitalea palustris. Next base: position 28,932 of record NZ_RFAR01000001.1, read on the forward strand.
GGTCAGCCGTGCTTCGGTGGAACTGGTGTTCGACAATGCCGACGGCCAGCTCACCGGCCCGTGGGGCCAATATGCCGAGGTGGCCATCAAGCGCGTGCTCACCCGCCAGGGCGAATCCAGCTACTACATCAACAACCAGCAAGTGCGCCGCCGCGACATCACCGACCTGTTTCTCGGCACCGGCGTGGGCGCGCGCGGCTATGCGGTGATCGAACAGGGCATGATTTCGCGCATCATCGAAGCCCGCCCGGAAGAGCTGCGCGCCTATCTGGAAGAAGCCGCCGGCGTCTCCAAATACAAGGAACGCCGCCGCGAAACCGAACACCGTATCGCCGACACCCGCGCCAATCTGGAGCGCATCGAAGACCTGCGCCAGGAGCTGGAACGCCAGGTGGAACGGCTGAGCGAGCAGGCCGAAGTGGCCGCCCAGTACCACGACCTGCGCGGCACGCTCACCCACAAGCAAAACCTGCTGGCGCTAGCCCGCCGCGAAGAAGCCAGCCGCAACGAAGCCCACGCCCGCGCCGAGCTGTCGCGCATCGAAACCGAAGAAGCCGCCATGGAAGCGGCGCTCACCCATCTGGATAGCGAGCTGGAAACCGTGCGCGAAAGCCACTACGCGGTGAGCGATGCAGTGCACGAGGCCCAGCAACGGCTGTTCGAAGCGAATGCGGCACTGGCACGGCTGGAAGAACAGCAACGCCATCGCCAGCAAAACCAGGTGCGGGTAGAGCGCGAACTGGCCGCCGCCCGCAGCGAACGCCAGCAATTGGCCGAAAACCGCCGCCAGGCCGGCATGGAGCTGGACGACTGGCTGCCACGGCGCGAAGAAGCACAGATGCGGCTGGAAGAAGCACAAATGGCACTGGAAGACGGTGCCGACCAGTTGCCCATGGCCGAAGCCGAATTCCGCGCCCGCGACCAGTTGCAAGCCCAGCTGCTGGCACAGCAGGCCAACCTCACCCGTGAACGCGACCTGGCACGGCAAAAAGCCGAACACCAGCGCCGGGCACTGGAGCAACTGGCAGGCCGTGAGCAATCGCTACAACGTGAACTGACCGAACTCAACCTGCCCGACCACGCCCAGCAAGCAGCGGCGCAAGCCGAAGTGGAGCGGGCACGCTCGGCGCTGGATGCCGTACGCGCCCGCGTGGTGGCCGACGAAGCCAAGCTGGCTGATCTGGCCTCGGAGCGGGAAAAACTGGACGAGCAACTGGCCAGCCAGCGTGCCGAGCTGGCGCGGGCAGAAGCCGAAGTCGCCGCCCTCACCGCGGTACTGGAACGTGAAGCCGCCGGTGAAAAACTGGCTGACTGGCTGGAACAACAGGGTCTGAGCCACAGCCCTCAGCTGTGGCAATCGGTGCAGATCGATCCGCACTGGCAAGGCGCACTGGAAGCGGTATTGGGCGAGCGGCTCACCGCCCGTGCCGCCCATTGCACAGCGCAGCCACCGGCAGCGCTGACCGTGGTGGATGGCCAACAGCCCGCGGCCACGGCCACCCAGCCCTGGCCACGCCTGCTGGACCAGATCAGCGCCAGTGCGCCCTTTACCGCCGCGCTGGCCGACTGGCTGGACGGCGTGTATCTGGCCGATGACCTGGCCCAGGCCATCTCCCGCCGCACGCAGCTGTTGGCCGGCCAGTGCCTGCTCACTCCCCAGGGCCACCGGGTCAGCGCCAGCAGTGTCAGCTTTCACAGCGAGGCCAGCGGTGCCGGCGTCATGGTGCGCAAACAGCAACTGGAAGCGGCCCACAGCCGCCAGCAGCAATTGGCACCCGACATCGACAAGCTGCAAAAGCGCCGTGAATCACTGCAAAGCATGAACGGCATGCTGTCCGAAGCGGTACGGGCACAAAAGGGTTCACTCACCCGGCTGGAAGCCGAGCTCAACGCGGTGACGCTGGAGCACGTCAAGCTGGATCAGGCCGCGCGCCAGGGCGCGGCACGCTTGTCCTTCATCGAGGCCGAGCGCTTGCGCATCCGCCAGGAGCAACAGCAGGCGGCACTGGAAATCGAAGAAGGCGAGCTGCTGGGCGAAGAGTCGGCCATGACACTGGAAGAGCTGACCGTGCAGCTGGAGGAAGTGCGGCTGGACCGCCTGAACGCCGAAACCGGCCTGCAACTGGCCCGCAACAAAACCCGCGATGCCGAGCGACAGCTGCATGAAATCCGCCTGGAACTCAACACTGCGGAGCAGAAAGCCGGCGAACTGGCGCGCCGCGCCCGCGAGCTGGACGAGCGCGACCAGCAATTGGCCGAACGGCTGGAAACCCTGGCCGAAGAAGCCGAGACGGTTGACGACACCGTGCCGGAAGAGGCCATGCAGCAAGCGCTGGAACTGCGCGAACAGCACGAAGCCGCACTGGCAGCCACTCGCGACCGCCTGAACGGCATGACCGAGCAGCTACGCCAGCTGACGCAGCGTCAGCACGAGGCCAATGCCGCACTGCCGGCCCTGCGCGAGGGGCGTTCCGACTGGCTGCTCAAACACCAGGAAGCCCGGCTGGCGATGGAGCGTTTTGCCGAGGAACTGAAAGAAGCCCAGGCCGACGAGGCCGCACTACTGGCCGACCTCACCGATGCCATCAAGCCCAATGCGCTGGCGGCGGAAATCGCTCGCCTGGCACGCGCACTGGAAGGCTTGGGGGCGGTCAATCTGGCCGCGCTGGAAGAACTGGAAGAAGCCCGCAAACGCGGCGAGTATCTGGGTAGCCAGGCCGAAGACCTGAACCAGGCCATGGCGACGCTGGAAGAAGCCATCCAGAAGATAGACGGCGAAACGCGCCAGATGCTGCAAAGCACCTATGAAGCGGTCAATGGCAAGATGCGCGAATTCTTCCCCACCCTGTTCGGTGGTGGCCGCGCAGAGCTGGTACTGACCGGTGAAGACCTGCTGGATTCCGGCATGCAGATCATCGCCCAGCCGCCGGGCAAGAAAAACAGCACCATCCACCTGCTGTCCGGTGGCGAAAAGGCGCTGACGGCAATGAGCCTGGTGTTCTCGCTGTTCTCGCTCAATCCGGCGCCGTTCTGTCTGCTCGATGAAGTCGATGCGCCGCTGGACGATGCCAACACCAGCCGCTTCTGCGATCTGGTCAAGCAAATGTCCGAACGCACCCAGTTCCTGTATATCTCGCACAACCGTCTCACCATGGAAATGGCCGAGCAGCTGGTGGGCGTCACCATGCAGGAACAGGGGGTCAGCCGCATCGTGGCGGTGGATATTGTCGAGGCACTGAAGATGCGCGAAATTGCATGACGCATCTACGCAAGTTTCAACATGGCGCAATTGATGCATCGCAATCTATGCTCCAGAGGTCGCGCTCATACTGCGCGACTTGCGTTGCCATAACGCGCATTTTGACTTCTTCGAGACCTCGGGCATGACGGTAAGCATCAAGCGCTGGGAGCCGGAAAACATCATTTTCTGGCTGACCCGCGGCCGCAGGATTGCCAACCGCAATCTGCTCCTTTCCACCCTCGCCCTGCATCTGAATTTCAATGTATGGATGATGTGGAGCATCGTGGTCAGCAATTTGCCGGCCATCGGCTTTGCCATGACCGGTCAGCAGCAGTTTCTGCTGGTTTCCATTCCGCCGCTGGTCGGCGGCATCATGCGGCTGTTTTATGCCTGCATCTGGAGCTGGGTAGGCGGTGGCACCTGGCTGGGCATTTCCACGCTGTTCCTGCTGATTCCCGCGCTGGGCGTGGGCTGGCTGGTACAGGACATCAGCGCGCCCTTCCCCTTGCTGTTGCTGGTGGCCGCCTGTTGCGGCATTGGCGGCGCCGCTTCGTCGTCGCACTTGTCCAACACCAGCTTTTTCTTTCCCAAGTCGGCCAAGGGCTTTGCCATGGGGCTGAATGCCGGCATGGGCAATCTGGGCGTGTCCGTGGTGCAGATCGTGGTGCCGCTGGCCATTGCCGTTCCGCTGTTTGGCAGCCTGGCTGGCGAGCCGCAAATCTGGGGCCGTGGTGCGCAGGTGCATCCGGTCTGGCTGCAGAATGCCGGCTATATCTGGATCATCCCCATCCTGCTGATTGCCACGCTCTGCCTGCTGTACGCACACGACCTGCCCAAGCTGCGGCTGACCCTGAACGACCAGTGGCTGATGATGAAGGAGCGCCACACCTGGTATATCTGCCTTTTGTATCTGAGCAGCTATGGCACCTTCATCGGTTTTTCCGCCGCCTTTCCGCTGTTGGCCCATGCCCTGTTCCCGCTGGTGAATGCCACGCCCTATCTGTTTCTGGGGCCGATGATCTGCGCGCTGGCCCGGCCCATCGGCGGCTGGTGCGGTGACCGCATCGGTGGCGGCATCACCACGCTGGTCTGCAATGCGCTGATGGTGGTCGGCACCCTGCTCATCCTGGTCAGCCTGCCCGGCGAGCTCGACGGCGGCAGCTTCAGTCTGTTTTTGTGTGCTTTTTTGCTGATGTTCTTTGCCGCCGGCGTGGGTAATGGCTCGTCCTACCAGCTGTCACCCAAGGTTTTCCTGATCGAGGCTGGCCGGCAGGCCAAGGCCAGCGGCGAGAGCATTGCCGCCGCCTACACCCGTGGCGGACGGCGTGGTGTGGCGGCGATGAGCATCAGCTCGGTTTCGGCCACGCTGGGCGGCTTCTTCATTCCCAAAGCCTTTGGCAGCGCACTGGACTGGTTCGCCAGCTTCGTCCCCGCCTTCATGCTGTTCCTGGTTTTTTATCTGGTATCGATGGCGGTGGCCTGGTGGCAGTACGCCCGACCGACCGCCAGCATGCGCTGCTGAGTAGCGGAATGCCACGACTGCCACACCTGCCCCTGTTCACCGCCCTGCTGCTGTCGCTATTGCTGCATGCCGGGCTATTGGGCTATAGCCATGCGGTCTGGCCGGCAGGCCCAGCCGCGGCCCCGGCGCCAGCCGGCCTGCAGTTACAATTACAAAGGATGCCGGCGCGGCTGCCGCAGACGCCGCACAGCAGCAGCCCACCAACCAGGCATCTGCCAGCAGCCACACAGCCCGTGCTTACTACCCCGCCCACACCGGCAGCCAGCCCACGCCTGGCGGCGAACCGCCAGGCACAGCAGACCATGGCCAGCCCGGTAGCAGCCACTCCGGCGGGCAGCCAGACCAGCGACAATCCGCCGGCCAGCACGCCGGGCAAAGCCGCCAATACGCCAGCCGCCAGCGACGCAGAAAATCATCCCGCGCTATATCGCACGGCCTATCTGCACAACCCGGAGCCACCCTATCCGGAACGCTCGCGTGAACTGGGTGAACAGGGTCGGGTCCTGCTACGGGTGCTGGTCAGCCCGGAAGGCCGTGCCGGCCAGATCGATATCGTTGACAGCAGCCATTCGCGCCGGCTGGACGAGACAGCCCGCGCCACTGTTGCTGACTGGCGCTTCGTACCGGCCCGCCAGGATGGCACGGCTATTGCATCGCGCATTCTGGTGCCCATCAGCTTCAGCCTGCAGTCGCACTGAGCACCCCGCCACCCATGAAAAAAGCCCGCATATGCGGGCTTTTTCTTGCTACAGAGACAGCTAGATTACTGCGCCTTGACGGCTTCGATGGTCACTTTCAGGGTGACATCATCAGCAATCGCCGGCAGGAAAGTCTTCATGCCGAAATCGCTACGCTTGATGGTGGTTTCGGCGTTGGCGCCATAGGTTTCCTGGCCGCTCATCGGGTTCTTGCCGCCACCGAAGTTGGTCACGGTCAGGGTCACCGGCTTGGTCACGCCCAGAATGGTCAGGTTGCCGTTAACAGCAGCCAGCTTGTCACCGGCAAACTTCAGGTCGGTCGACTTGAAGGTGATGGTGGGGAACTGGGCCACATTGAAGAAATCCTTGCTCTTCAGGTGGGTGTCGCGTGCAGCCAGGTAGGTTTGCAGCGAGTTGGTATCGATGGTGATGTCAACAGCGCCCTTCTTGGCTTCGGTATCCAGCACCACATTGCCGGCAGTCTTGGTGAATACGCCGGACTGCACCGAGAAACCAAGGTGACGCACTTCGTATTGGGCCACGGTGTGGGTCGGGTCCACGCTATAGCTAACCGGGGCGGCCAGGGCGGCACCAGCAAAGGCCGAAAACGCAACAGCGAACAAGGCTTTCTTCATCATGACTTAACTCTCCTGAGTGTTATTTGCCGGCCGGAATGGCCACTTTGAACTTGATCTGTACTTCATCGGCCACGGTGCCGGTATCGGCCCAGTCGCCCTCACCAATCTTGTAAGCCAGCCGCGATACCGGCAGCACGCCTTCCACCACGGTGAGCGCACCCTCCTGACGGGCCGTGAAGGGCGCCGTCACATCACGGGTATTGCCCTTGATGGTCAGCTTGCCTGCCACCTGCAATTTGCCACCGCCCAGGTTCTTGATGCTGCTGCTGACAAAACGGGCCGACGGGAATTTCGCTACATTGAACCAGTCTGCTTTTTTCGCCTCGCCCACAGCTTCGGCCGTCGGCAGGCTGATGCTGGCAGTGTCGATGCTGATGTCGGCCTTGCCGGCTTCAGGTTTCTTCAGGTCCAGCACCACCGTGCCGCTGAACTTCTTGAAGTTGCCGGTCACCGGCACATTCAGCTGCTTCATGGTGAAATTGATCTGGCTCTTGCCTGTATCCAGCGGCGCGGCCTGCAACAGCGGGGCGACCAGCAGCAATGCTGCAGGAATCAGTCTCAGTTGTTTCATGCTCGTTCTCACTTCAGCTAAGGGTTTATTCGCGTGGCCCACGCAGGCTCATGCGGTACAGCATGCCGTCCTTGTCGATGACATGGTGCTTGATGGCGGCCAGCACATGGCCAGCCACACAGGCGGCCATGATCCAGTTCAGGGTTTCGTGCACGGTCTTCAGGGTGGCGGCCAGTTGCTCGTTCTGCGCCACCAGGTCCGGCAGCTGCACCAATTTGAACAACACCACCGGAAAACCATAGGCCGAGCTCATCAGCCAGCCGGTCAGCGGCACGGCGAACATCAGCAGATAGAGTGCCAAATGGCCGCCATGCGCCAGCAGCCGCTCCAGACCATTCATGTGCGCCGGCAGCGCGGGCGGGCGCTTCAGCAGGCGCACCAGCAAGCGCACGGCCACCAGCGCCAGAATGGTGATGCCCGCCCACTTGTGCCAGGCGATGTATTTGAACTTGGCCGGCGACAAGGGCAGGCCAGACACCAGCAGACCGGCAATAAAGGTCGCGATAATCAGCCCGGCAATCAGCCAGTGCAATGCAATGGCGGGTGAGGAATAGCGCTCACTCGATTTCATGTTTTTTTTGCTCCAGTACCTGGTTAAATGCAGCACGCAGCTGCGAGAGCCGACGGCACAATTCTTCCATGTCCGCCGGTTCCAGCAGGTCGAAGGCGGTTTTCATATAGGCGATGTGCGCCGGAAACACTTGCTGGAACAAGGCTTCGCCCTGTGCGGTCAAGGCCACCATGACGCTGCGGCGGTCCTGCTCCTGCGCACAGCGACTGACCACGCCCTTTTCAATCAGGCGGTCGATCACCCCGGTCAGTGTGCCCTTGGTGATCAGCGTTTTTTCCGACAATTCCTTGCAGCTCATGCCTGGCGTATTGCCCAGTGTCGCCACCACATCGAATTGTGGCGGCGTGAGATCCATCTGGCGGATATGAAAAGCCGACAATTGCTCAAATGCCTGGAATGTCCGCGCGAGTTCCCGAATGACCGACAGAGACGGCTCCTTTTTTACATGACTCATAGCGTCATCAACCTTTGTTCGAATCAGTATAGTTCAAACTAGAACTAGTTTGCAATTGATGTTAAGAAAAATCCACGTCTTTAACAGACAGAACCGTAACAGAATGCCGACAAATCAGGATAAAGAGCAGTGGACCACGACAAACGACAATAATTCCTAACGCCTTTTACCCAGCGAGGTTTGGCGCTATTCTGATCAATATCACCCATCACGGCAGCCCCGTGCTGACTTAACCTGGTCGCTCCATCATGAATATCCTGCAGGACCGCTTTGGACGCAGCATTGAATATCTCCGCCTGTCGGTAACGGATCGTTGCGACCTGCGCTGCAGCTACTGCATTCCCAAAGGCTTCAAGGACTTCGAAGAACCGGAAAACTGGCTCACCTTCGACGAAATCGAACGCGTGGTGGCGGCATTTGTCAGCCTGGGTACACGCCGGGTCAGGCTGACCGGCGGCGAGCCCTTGCTGCGGCGCGATCTGCCGCAACTGGCCGGTCGCCTGGCAGCCCTGCCCGGCCTGCAAGACCTGTCGCTCACCACCAATGCCACCCAGCTGGCGCGGCATGCCGACGCGCTGTACCGCGCCGGCGTCAAACGTGTCAATGTCAGCCTGGATTCGCTGCGGCGCGAATGTGTCAACACCATCACCGGCCGTGATAGCCTGCCGCAAGTCATGGCCGGTCTGGAAGCAGCCCGTGCCGCCGGCCTGTCGCCCATCAAGATCAATATGGTGGCCATGAAGGACGTCAACGAGGCTGACATCGAAACCATGGTGGGTTTCTGTATTGACAACGGTTTTGTGCTGCGGCTGATCGAAGCCATGCCAATGGGCGACAGCGGGCGCAATACCGCCTATCTGGATTTGCAGCCGGTGCTGGAACAATTACGACAGCGTTTTGGTCTGTTGCCACAAAGCAGCGAAATGGGTGGCGGACCGGCACGTTACTGGCGCAGCGCCGACGGGGCATTCACGCTGGGGGTGATCACTCCCATTTCCCAGCATTTCTGTGCCACCTGTAACCGCGTCCGCCTGTCGGTCGACGGCACGCTGTATATGTGTCTGGGACAGGAGGAAAGTTTCGAACTGCGGCCCTTGCTGCGTAGCGGCATCAGCGATGAAGGCTTGCTGGACGCCATTCGCCAGGCCATCGAGCTGAAGCCGGAACGGCACGAATTTCGCGAAAATCCGGGCAAACTCATCCGCATCATGTCGATGACCGGCGGTTAATGCGCCCAAAAGCAGCTAGTTTGTGCCGGCCATAGCCTGCAACAGCCCGCTTTCGTTATACTATTGGCAAATTATTCGCCTTAACGCGGACGGCCTAATGAGCGAATTGCAGATTGGTGTACTGATATTGGGCGTTGCAGTCATCGCCCTGGTGTTCGGATTCAATGTTTTTCAGGAGTGGCGCTTTCGCAAGAAAACCAGCCAGGCTTTTGCGCGCCCTCATGACGACGTCCTGCTGAACGTCCCCAAAAACAATGTCCGGGATGGCGTGCGGGCCGACCGCATGGAGCCGGTGCTGGTCGACAGCGCGCACTTGCCGGCCGGTTACGACGACGAACCGTTCGAACCTGAAATCCCGGAAGACACCACCCTTACCCTGCCGCCGACGGTAGAACGCCCGGCACCAATACCCGAGCCGATGCCGCAGCGCGAAGACGAAGAGTCCGGCCAGTTTGAATCGGCCGATCATCAGGCGCTGGTGGCCGCCCTGCTCGACCCCTCGCTCGATTTCATCGCCGAAGTCGTCTTCCACGAGCCGCACGAGCTGGCCGCCATGCCGCGTTTCAACGTCGGCAAGCGCACCCACATCATTGGCCGTACCGAAAAAGGCTTGTGGAAACCGGCCGAAGCCGTGCCTGGCACCCGCTACAAGCAAATCAACATCGGCATGCAGATGGTGGATCGCAGCGGCTCGGTTACTGAACCGGAACTGGCTGGATTCTGCCAGCAGGTGTCGCGCTTCGCCGAAGAGCACGATGCCGCAGTCAGCTTTCCGCAACGCCAGCAAAAACTGGTGGCGGCACGCGAACTGGATCGTTTTTGCGCCGATGTCGACGTGCTGATCGGCATCAATGTCGTCCCGCGTGAGGCCGTGGAAGGCAGCCGCCTGCGCAGCTTTGTCGAGGCCGGCGGCCTGCAACTGGAACCGGACGGTGCCTTCCATTATCTGGCTGACTCCGGCAACACCCTGTATTCGCTGATGGCTGCAGACCAGATGCCGTTTACCTTCCATACCCTGCTGGACAAGTCCTTCCCGGCGCTGACGCTGCTGTTTGATGTACCGCGTGTCGCCGGTGGTGTGGAAGTATTCGACCGTGCCGTACTGTTTGCCAAGCAGCTGGCCGCCGAATTCGACGCGCAACTGGTGGATGACAACCGCCGCGTCTTGTCCGACGTCGGGCTGTCGCGCATCCGCGACCAGCTGGTACATATTTACAGCAGCATGGACGACCGCGGCATTGCGCCAGGCAGTGTCGCCGCACTCAGGCTGTTCGCCTGAATCCACAGCGCGCAGGCCGGCACATGCCGGCCTTTTTCCGTTTTGAGACTATCCGATGACCACCAACGACCTCGCCGCCCGCGCCCATGCCCTGCGCCAGCAGCTGACCCGCTATGGCCATGAATACTATGTGCTGGATGCTCCCAGCGTGCCGGATGCCGAGTACGACCGGCTGTTCCGCGAACTGCAAGCGCTGGAAAATGCCCATCCAGAACTGAAAACCGCCGACTCCCCCACCCTGCGCGTGGGCGGCATGCCGCTACCGGAATTCAGTCAGATCACCCACAGCGTGCCCATGCTGTCGCTGGGCAATGCCTTTTCCGACATGCAGCAGGACGATTTTGCCCAGCGCCACGCCGAACTGGTGCAATTTGACGAGCGCATCCGGCGCGAACTGGCCGAAACACCCATCCGCTATGCCACCGAACCCAAGTTTGATGGCCTGGCCATCAGCCTGCTTTACCGTGCCGGCGTGCTGGTACAGGCGGCCACGCGCGGCGATGGCATTAGCGGTGAAAATGTCACCGAAAATATCCGCACCATCCATGCCATTCCGCTCAAGCTGGAACTGGCACAGCCGCCCGCGCTGCTGGAAGTGCGTGGCGAAGTACTGATGCTCAAGCGCGACTTCGAGCGCCTGAATGCCGAACAGCTGCAACGCGGCGACAAGCCGTTTGCCAACCCGCGCAATGCCGCCGCCGGTAGTCTGCGCCAGCTGGATTCGCGCATTACCGCACAACGGCGGCTGTCCTTCTACGCCTACGCCATCGCCCAGGTAGAGGGTGCCGACTGGCCGCTCAGCCATGCCGGCGAAATGGACTGGTTGCAACAGCTGGGTTTTCCGGTCGTCGAAGCCAGCCTGCGCCCTGTCGTCAGTGGCGCGGATGGCCTGGCCGCCTATTACGAAAGTGTGCTGCAGCGTCGCGCTGCCCTGCCCTTTGAGATTGACGGCGTGGTGTACAAGGTGAACAGCCGCGCCCAGCAAGAAGAACTGGGCTTCGTCTCGCGCGCACCGCGCTGGGCCATCGCCCACAAATTCCCCGCTGAAGAAGCGCTGACACTGGTGGAAGCCATCGAAGAACAAGTAGGCCGCACCGGTGCCATTACCCCGGTAGCCCGCTTGCAGCCGGTATTCGTCGGCGGTGTGACGGTCACCAATGCCACCTTGCATAATGAAGACGAGGTGCTGCGCAAGGATGTGCGCGTGGGCGATACGGTAATCGTGCGCCGCGCCGGCGACGTGATTCCGGAAGTGGTCTCCGTGGTGCTGGAACGTCGCCCAATGCGCCCGGCAGCTGGCGGTGATTTGTTCAGCCAGGGCGAGGAAGCACAATATCCAGCCTATCGCCTGCCCAGCCACTGCCCGGTATGTGGCAGCCATGTGGTACGCGAGGAAGGTGAAGCCATTGCCCGCTGCTCCGGCGGACTCAGCTGCAAGGCACAACGCAGCCAGGCCATTCAGCACTTTGCCGGCCGCCGCATGATGGACATCGACGGCCTGGGTGAGCGTTATATCGACAAGCTGGTGGAATATGGCTATGTCCATGGCGTGGCCGATCTGTACCAGTTGAAGCTGAACGACCTGCTGGAAATGAAGCGCCGTGCCGACGAAGACGAAGGCGTGACGCCGGAAACCGTCAAGGCCGGCAAGGTCGCCAGCAAATGGGCGGAAAATCTGTTGCAAGCCATCGCCGACAGCCATCAGCCGCCATTGGCACGCCTGCTGTTTGCGCTGGGCATCCGCCATGTTGGCGAATCCACCGCCAAGACCCTGGCCGACTGGCTGGGCTCGCTGGCGCTGATCCGCCGCGCACCGGCAGCCTTGTTCGCTGCCCTGCCGGATATTGGTGGCGTGGTAGCCCAGTCGCTGGCAGATTTCTTTGCCGAAGAGAACAACGAAGCAGCACTGGACGCGCTATTGCACTATGTCGTTCCGGCCGACGAGCATCCCCCCTCACCCAAGCTGGGCGAGCGACTGGACGCTGCCGTCCTGCTGGCGCGGCTGACGATTCCACGGCTGACCGAGGTGCGCAGCCAGCAACTGGCGGCACAAATCAGCGGACTGGAACAACTGGCGCGCATGGAGCGCCGCCAGCTATTGCTGCTGCAGTTGCCGGCCGAGGTCATCAATGAGCTGGCCGACTGGCTGGACGAGGCGGCCAATCGTAGCGCCCTGCAACAACTGGCTGACTTGCGCACGGAAATTCTCAACAGCCTGCCGCAAGACACCGTGACAGCCCACCCGCTGTTTGATGGCAAAACCTTTGTCCTGACCGGTACCCTGCCTACACTGTCACGGGATCAGGCCAAGGCACTGATCGAGGCAGCAGGTGGCAAGGTGGCTGGCAGCGTGTCGAAGAAAACCCATTTTGTGGTGGCCGGTGCCGATGCCGGCAGCAAGCTGGCCAAGGCTCAGGAACTGGGCGTGGCCGTACTGGATGAAGCCGCCCTGCAAGCCATGCTGCAGCAGACTGCGGGCGAATAAGGAACGATGATGAGCGAAACGGCATTCGAGCGCGGCAACCGTCTGGCGGCAGCCAATCAGCATGAACAGGCCATCGCCGCCTTCAGCGAATGTCTGCGCCGCAACGCCCAGGACTGGCAGGCCCTGTTCAACCGCGGCACGGCACAGATGCGGCTGAAGCACTATCCACTGGCGCTGGAAGACTATCTGGCTGCCGCCGCCCTCAACCCATCGTCCAGCAATATCAAATGCAATCTGGCCGTACTGCTCAAGGAGCTGGGCGAGCTGGCTCTGGCGGAAAACCTGCTGCTCGAAGTACTACAGGCGGAACCTGAGCATGTCGATGCCTGGAGCAATCTGGGCGTGGTACTGCAATATGCCCTGCGTTATGACGACGCCGTGATCTGCCATCAGAATGCCTTGCAACTAGCCGGCGCCAGTGCCGGCCGACTGAACAATCTGGGCAATGCACTGACCTGCGCACTACGACTGGACGAGGCGGTCAACGCTTACCAGCAGGGCATGGCCTTGCAGGCCGACGATGCCTTCCTCGGCTTCAACCTGTCGGTGGCCCTGCTGCTGCAGGGCCGGTATCGTGAAGCCTGGCCACTATACGAACAACGCTGGGGCACCATCATGCAGCCGCGCTACCGCGAGCGGCCCTGGCAAGGCCAGGATCTGGGCCAGCAACGCCTGTTGATCTGGGCCGAACAAGGCCTGGGCGACACCCTGCAGATGGTACGTTTCCTGCCCGAGTTGCAGCGCCGCCATCCCGAGGCCCGGCTGATCCTCGCCTGCCAGCATGCCTGCCTGCGACTGTTTGCCCAATTACCCAATATCGAACTGGTACCACTGGAGGACACGCCTCCGCCCCATGACTGGCAATTACCGCTGATGTCCTTGCCGCTGCGGCTGGATGTCACGCTGGCTACCCTGTCTGATCAGCCCTATTTGCAAGCCGATCCGGCACTGGCAAGCGCCTGGGATGCCCGGCTGCCAGCACGCCAGAGGGGCCGGCTGCGCATCGGCATTGTCTGGGAAACCGGCAGCTGGGGCGTAGGCATTGCCGACCACGGCCGGCAGAACAAGTCAGTGCCGCTGACGGAGTTTATGCCGCTACTGGAGGACATGGACGCGGACTTTGTCTCGCTACAACTGGGCGAGCTGCCTGCCACATTGCAAGACAAGGTATTTGCCCCAGAGATTGGGGACTTTGCCGATACCGCAGCCATCATCAGCCAGCTTGATCTGGTGATCAGCGTGGATACCTCGGTCGTCCATCTGGCGGGTGCACTGGGCAAACCGGTATGGGTATTGATGCGGGCAGAAAGCGCCCCCTTCTTCATGGCCCAGGGAGAAACTTCGCCCTGGTATGCCAGCATGCATATCTGGCGGCAGGCCAACCCTGGTGATTGGCCACCGCTGATCGCCAGCGTGGCAAAAACGCTGCGGCAATTGCCGCGGGATTGAGTTGTTGTTTGGTGCGGCGCGCAAGACAGGATAGAATGCGCGCCAGTCAGAAATATTTTCAATTGAAGACTTCTACGACGATGAAAAAAATCAGCAAGGCGGTATTTCCGGTAGCCGGACTCGGTACGCGATTTTTGCCCGCCACCAAGGCTAGCCCGAAAGAAATGCTGCCAGTAGTGGACAAACCCCTGATCCAGTATGCAGTGGAAGAAGCCATTGCCGCCGGCATCACCGAGCTGATTTTCATTACCGGCCGTAACAAGCGCTCCATCGAAGACCACTTCGACAAGGCCTACGAGCTGGAAACCGAGCTGGAAAACAAGAACAAGCAGAAGCTGCTGGACACCGTGCGCGGCATCATTCCGCCCTCGGTCAGCTGCATCTATATTCGCCAGACCGAAGCACTGGGTCTGGGGCACGCCGTATTGTGTGCCCGCCCGGTGGTGGGTGATGAGCCTTTTGCCGTGATCCTGGCCGATGACCTGATCGATGGCGAGCCGGGGGCGATGGAGCAGATGGTCAGCCTGTTCGATACCACGCACAGCTCGATTCTGGGGGTAGAAACCGTGGCCCGTGAAGAAACCGGCTCCTACGGGATTGTCGAAACCGGCAGCAATGCCCAGGGCCAGCAGCAGGTATTGAGCATTGTGGAAAAGCCGCACCCGGATGTGGCGCCGTCCAATCTGGCCGTGGTGGGGCGTTACATTCTCACCCCGCGCATTTTCGACAAGCTGCTCAACACTACGCCTGGAGCGGGTGGTGAAATCCAGCTGACCGACGGCATTGCCGCCCTGCTGAAAGAAGAGGCGGTACTGGCCTTGCCGTTCAAGGGAACCCGTTACGATTGCGGCTCGAAACTGGGCTATCTTAAAGCTACCGTCAGCTATGGTTTGAAGCACCACGAAGTGGCCAAGGAATTTTCACAGTATCTGCAAAACCTGCAGAACTGATCTGCCAATTTTCCATTACGCCGCTCTGTAGACGGAGCGGCGTTTGTATTTTCTCAAGGAGTCAACATGCCCAACATTGCCGAAGCTCGCGGTCTGATCAATAGCTCGGACATTCTGTTCACCGCAGAAGAGGTGAGCGCTGCCGTCGATCGCATGGCAGTGGAGATCACCGAAAAGCTGGGTGAAACCTATCCGCTGGTCCTGTCCGTCATGGGTGGTGCCGTGGTATTTACCGGCCAGTTGCTGCCGCGCCTGAATTTCCCGCTGGATTTCGACTACGTGCATGTATCGCGCTATGGCGACAAGACCCACGGTGGCGAACTGGTGTGGAAACAGGCACCCAAGGAAGATGTACGCGATCGCGTGGTACTGGTACTGGATGACATCCTGGACGAAGGTCATACCATGGCAGCCATCCGCGACAAGGTGATGGGCATGGGCGCCAAGGAATTCTACAGCGGCGTGTTTGCCAACAAGCTGATCTCCAAGGCAAAACCGATCGCTTGTGACTTTGTTGGTCTGGACGTACCCGACCGTTATGTATTCGGTTACGGCATGGACGTGCGCGGTGCCTGGCGCAATCTGCCGGCCATTCACGCACTGAAGTAAGCCGCCAGCTGCTGGCAGGCAAAAGAAACCGCGAGCGGCCAGGCCCCTCGCGGTTTTTTCATGGACCTACACCCATCCGGACTAGCGGGCAGCCGCCTGCAACAACTCAGGCAGGATGCTCTGCACCCAACGCCGCTGCCCATCGTAAGCATGGGCCAGCTGCAATACTTCGATATCTGCCCGTGGCCGTCCGATGATTTGCAAGCCCATCGGCAAACCATTGCTGCCAAAGCCAACGGGCACATTCATCACCGGCAAGCCGGCCATGGTCGGCCCGATCACCACCTCCATCCAGCGGTGATAGCTGCTCATGACGCGGCCTCCCACCATGCGCGGCCAGTGCTGTTCCAGGGCAAAGGGATAAACCTGGGCGCTGGGCAATAACAGAAAATCGAATCGCTCGAATAGCTGCAACACGGCACGATACCAGTCGCTGCGTATGCGCGATGCACGGTAGACATCCAGCGCAGTCAGTTGCAGACCACCCTCGATCTCCCACTGCAATTCAGGCTTGAGCTGCTGACGACGCGAGGCATCCTGATAATCGGCCTGCAAGCTGCCCGCCATCAGCCAGTGGCGATGGACTTCCCAGCTTTCCCACAGTAAGGACGGATCGAAATTGACCGTGCACGCCTCCAGCTGGCAGCCCAGAGCAGAAAAATCGGGCAAGGCCTGCTCACACTGCTGCAGCACCCCCTGCTCCATCGGCAGATAGC
Organism: Aquitalea palustris; assembly: GCF_003693445.1. Classification (GTDB taxonomy): domain Bacteria; phylum Pseudomonadota; class Gammaproteobacteria; order Burkholderiales; family Chromobacteriaceae; genus Aquitalea; species Aquitalea palustris. The sequence goes on from NZ_RFAR01000001.1 coordinate 45,344, forward strand.
CATTCCAGTCAGCTAGCCAGCCCAGTCGCCAGCCACTGACATCACGCTGCAGCGACTGCTCCAGCCCGGCAATGGCACCATGTGCAAGTGGCGCCCGGGCATCTGCACCGGCCTGGGTACGCAACAGCGCCAAAATATCCGGCACGGTACGCCCCATCGGCCCTTCGGTCGCCAGTTGCTGCAAGAACAGCTCCGGGCCTGGCCCCAGTGGCACCGTTCCCCAACTGGGGCGAAAGCCGAATACATTGTTGAATGCCGCCGGATTACGCAGCGAACCCATCATGTCACTGCCATCGGCCACTGGCAGCATGCGCAAGGCCAACGCAACAGCGGCACCACCCGAGCTGCCTCCGGCACACAGCTCTGGCTGATAGGCATTGGCGGTGGCACCGAATACCGCGTTATAGGTATGCGAACCAGCACCGAATTCCGGGGTATTGCTCTTGCCAATGAAGATGGCCCCCGCCCGGCGCATGCGCTCCACCATGATGCCGTCACTGGCAGGCTGATGCTGGCGATACAGGCTTGAGCCCATGGTCGTCGGGATGTCACGCGTGGCGGAGAGATCCTTGATGGCCTGCGGTATGCCATGTAACCAGCCACGAGATTCGCCATGGGCTAATTCAGCATCACATTGCGCAGCTTGCCGCAGCAACAAAGCTTCATCCTGCAGCGACACCAGCGCATTGACCTGGTGGTTGACCCGGTCGATGTGCTGCAGATAGCTGCGCATCACCTCGACACAAGACAGCTGCCGCTGGTGAATCGCCTGCGACAGGGGAAGCGCATCCAGCGCCACGATGGGATCGAGAGCGGTCACAGGGGTATTCATGACGACTCCCCGGAGGTGGCAAGCGCTGCCGGCTCCCTTGTCACTGCCGCAGGGCGACCGCGCGGCAGGAAATAGCAGGCCGTCACGCCCAGAGCGGTGGAGAGCAAGAGATAGTAAACCGGCGCAATCGGTGAGCCGGTACTACCGGCCAGCCAGGTGACAATGAAGGGAGCAAAACCGCCAAAGATCATCACGGCCAGATTGTAGCCAATGGAAACACCGGTAGAGCGTACCCGCACCGGAAACAGTTCGGATACCGCCGTTGGAGCCGGACCGTATGCCAGCCCCATCAAGGTGCAAAACAGCAGTTGCACACACAGCAGGCGTTCAATACTGGGTGCAGCTGCCAGCCAGGCAAATCCCGGATAAATCATGATAAGGAAGCCCAGATAGGGCCAGAACAGCAGGGGGCGACGACCGATGCGGTCGGACCATGCACCAGACAAGGGAATCAGGATGGTCATCCAGGCCACGGCCAGCATCTGAATGGCAAAGGCCTGATCCAGCGGCAAACCAAACTGGCGATGCACATAGCCCGGCATATTCACCAGCAGCACATAAAACCCTGCAGTGCCAGGAATGGTCAGGCCGATGGTCAGCAGGATATTGCGCCGGTTCTGCTGCAGCTGGCCGCCCAGTCCTGGCGCAGCCGCCTGTGGCTGGCTGGCTTCGAGGAAGGCCTCGGTTTCATCCATATGGCGGCGCACCCACCAACCTACCGGAGCAATCAGCAAACCGACCAGAAACGGTATTCGCCAGCCCCAGCTTTCCAGCTGCCCCTGATCCAGATTATGCGTGATCAGCGCCCCCATGCCGGCACCGCCCAGAATGGCCAGCATCTGCCCCACCAGTTGCCAGGAACCATACAGGCCACGCTGATGCGCCGGGGCCGCCTCCACCAGAAAAGCCGTGGCACTGGCATATTCCCCCCCGGTGGCAAAGCCTTGCAGCAGTCGCGCCAGCACGATCAGCAGCGGGGCAGCCACGCCAATGGCCGCATAAGGTGGTGCACAGGCAATCAGCAAGGACACCAGGGCCATGATGGCCATGATCAACTGCATGGCGGCTTTGCGCCCCTTGCGGTCGGCATAGATGCCCAGCAGAACTCCCCCCACCGGTCGCATGAAGAAACCGACTCCGAATGTGGCGGTCGCCATCAGCAGGGAGATGAACTCGTTGCCATCTGCCGGGAAAAACAGCTTGGAAATAATGCCGGTCATGAAGCCGTAAACGATGAAGTCGTACCACTCCAGCGTATTGCCCACGACCGCCGCAATAATCTGCCGCTGCCGGGAAATCGGTTTGTCAGTCGCCATGCCTTGCCACCTCTAGCTGCCAGATAGGATTAGCCCAATCGTGCCGCTGGCAACACAACCGGCTTGCCATGCGGACGGAACAGAGGTGCAAGGTAGGGCGGCTGCCATCAGGCAGCTACTGTCCGCTTTGGCAGCACACTGGCATAGAGAGCAGTCCTTATCAGAAGGCCGTGGCTTGCCACAAGACAGCGGTGGCCGCCGCACAAGAGAAACCCAGACTATTAGCCACTTTGCTGCCATGGCGACAATCAGTGGCCATCCAGAGCCAGTCGACTGATGGGTGACTGACAGGCGGTGACCGACTCGCTTGCCTGACCAGCAGTGCTGGACATCAGGGCTGTTCAGCTACTGAGGTGGCGGAGCCTGGCCCGCTCGCGCATGACCAGATAGATGGGTAGGGACACCACCAGGCCCAGCGCAAAACAGATCAGGATGTAAGCCCATGGCCACTTGATCCTGGCGTGCCGTGAATCACTGACGACCCAGGCGGAAAATGCAATGGCCGACAAATATATGTCGATGGTGATCGCGCTGGTGAGTGGATTGGCAAACGCCGCAGCAAAGAATTCGGCGGGCCCCAGGCCTCCTCCCTGCATCAGGTACTGCAGGTTGAAGTACCAGGTGACAATGAAACCGCCAATGGCAATGACAAGGAATGCCAAGGTGGCATAGGTGTGCTTTGTCCGGCTCATTACTGATCTCCTGCAGGGGGGTGCCGATGCTCAGCCTGGCGTGAAGTGTGCACGACGATGTGTCAGTTTGGCTCTCTGCAGGCCGCATTCGGCGGAAGGACAGGCTGAATTGCCCAGCAGCGTAGGGGGAAGAGTGCAATATCTCTACTGTCCAATCAGTCCCGTAGCAAGACGCCACCACCTCACCCTGTGCACGGAATATGGCGAACAAGCGGCAGGCAGGCTGCCGGCACAATGACAGAGCCCGAGCCTGGTGCTTGATCATGGCCTGCTACATGCCCGCACGACTGACGGGCAACATCTGGCAACATCTTTTCTTTGCCAGAGAAATGGCGCTTGCACTATAGGTGAATGATCAACACGCATGAGCGGATTTCGCCATGAGCAACTCCATCACCCAGGCTACCCAGCTATCCCTGGCCAGCGCCGCCTTGTTGAATGGCGGCGTGCTGCCATCACCGGTTATCCAGTCCTCCAACAGCAATGCGGCACTCGTGGATGCGGCTGCCAGCATTGCCGAAGACGCCAGCGTCGTGGTGACGCTTGGTGGAGCGAGCGATGACGGGACAACGTATGACGCAGCAGGCTTGTTGAACAGTTTTACCCAGGCAGGCAGCTTGCAAGGCAGCGCGGCCAGTGATCCGGCATCAGCGGCAGCCGCAGTGGATGATCAGCTGCTGGGAGGAACGGCCGCCAGCAGCGGCACCCTGGCCGGCTTGAGCAGCAATTGGGGCAGCCTGCTGCAGAGTGATCCGGCATTGAGCAATACAGCAGTGCAGGACAGTACGGATAGCAGCATCGTCGACACCCTGGCCTGAACGACCGGCCCTGATGATGGCACTAGCGTCCAGGCGGCAACGGTATTTTATCTGCTAGCCAAGCAAACGGCTGTCAATCCTGCGGGCCACGTGAAGTGTGCTTGCGCTTTTCTTTTTCGCTCATCATGGCTTCGCGGGCAGCCGCTTTCTGTGCGGCCAGTTCCTTGGCACGCTTTTCCCAGACTACCCATTCCTGCGGGCGCTCCAGCGTGATGCGGCCGGTATTGCCATCGCGAAAATCGGTAAGCACGATTTCGGCTGCTTTCTGGATATTGACGCGACCACCGCCCAGCATGGCACCACGCTTGCGGCCAATCATTTCCAGCACCTGCCAGTCCTGCAGGCCATCCACATCATCCAGCTTGTAACGGGCGGTCAGTTCAGGGACATAGTGTTGCAGCAGGTATTTGAGCAGCTCCAGCGAGACTTCTTCCTCGTCCATGGCATTGCGGCCAACGGCACCGCTGGCGGCCAGATTATAGCCACCCTCTTCCACTTCGATCTTGGGCCACAGCATGCCGGGCGTATCGTATAGCTCTACATCATCGTCCAGGATGATGCGCTGCTCGTTCTTGGTCACCCCCGGCATATTGCCGGTCTTGGCGATCTTGCGGCTGCTCATGCTGTTGATCAGGGTGGACTTGCCCACGTTGGGGATACCACAGATCAGCACGCGCAACGGCTTGTCCAGACCGCCGCGATTGGGGGCCAGCTCGCGGCAGGCTGCCACCAGCTTTTGCGATGGCGCACGCTCGCCGGCATCCAGGCCAATGGCCTGGGTCTGCTTTTTGGCGCGATACCAGTCCAGCCACTGCGTGGTGATGGCGGGGTCGGCCAGGTCTTGCTTGTTGAGTATCATCAGGCGCGGCTTGCCTTTGGCCATGCGCGCCAGCATCGGATTGGCGCTGGACGCCGGCAAGCGCGCATCCAGCATTTCGATGACCACATCGATGTCTTTCAGGCGCTCCATGACATCTTTGCGCGCCTTGTTCATGTGGCCGGGAAACCATTGAATTGCCATGCTTTTAACGCTTTCTTAACGGGTCCAGTAAATAACTCAGTCCATTGTGGTCGATCTCCTGCATCAATTGCAGCAGACGGCCAATCTCGCTCTTGGGAAAACCCTCGCGGGCAAACCAGTTGAGATAGTTGCCGGGCAGGTCACACAGCAGGGTGCCCTGGTGTTTGCCAAAAGGCATGGTCGTGCTGACCAGCCGTTGCAGATCTTCTTGTTGCATGATTTCACATCGGACTGAAGGTTGCGCATTGTGCCAAAGGCGGAGCCATTACGCCACAGCCTTGTTTTGTCGAGGTTTTGTCCTGCCATGGCAGAATTTGACCTATGACAAGTGCCGTTGTCATTTTGCTATCAGCCAAGAGCACTGGCAGCTAGCATGGTGGCGCTTCGTCTGGGGTGACAATCCGCCTTGCACACCCGCCAAACCTAGTCAGTTTAGTGATAGCGACGTAGGCCCTGCAGCACAAAAACCGTGTCAGCACACGGTTTTTCATTGGGCCGGATTACGGTCCGGCAACCGGCTCAGGGCCTCTTGGGGCAGCCGGCAACGGTTGCCCGTCTTTTTGTCCGGCCTTATAGCGGCAGCGGCTTGCCGTCATTAAAAGCCAGAAAACCACGCAGCACGCGGTACAAGCACCACAGCCAGGTCAGGCCCAGAATGGCAAAACCCACCAATATCCATACCAGTGCATAGCCCAGTACCGTGCCGAGCAGGCCGATCCAGAAGGTATTGATCTGCCAGCGGAAGTGGCTTTCATACCAGCTGCCACGGCTATCATCCAGCTTGAGATAGTTGATGATCACGCCAACCAGCATGGGGACGCCGGTAAACAGGCTGACGCCCTGAAGGATATACACCACCAGTGTCAGATTATTCAGTTTGCGCTCATCATCACGCGTTTGTAGTTGCATCGTATTTCCGCTTATCGATATCTCAGCCGCGGCGTGCAGCCTGCAGGCCGTGCCAGAAAGGTTGCAGCCGCTGACGGCATTGCTGCGCCACCAGGCGCGAGGCCATCAGCATGGATTGCATGCCATGCACCGTGCCCACCATGCCGCTCTGCCGCTGTCGGCTCCAGCCGCGCAATACACCGGGCGTGGCCTCTGGTGCGGTCAGCAGCACCGGAGCTGCCGATGGCAGTTTAAGCTGCAACTGTTCCGACAGCAGCTTGAGGCGGCGGTTCGCCTCGTCCAGCTGCGTCAGTTCGGGCAGGGTAACGGCAACATGGCTGAGTTCGAGCACGGCGATACGTGCCGCCAGCCAGTCCGTCGCATCGGTAAAGCGTGCAGGTGAACCCTGGGGCTGCCGGCGCGTGGAGGCCAGCAGCGTGGCAAAGGCCCGAATGTCCGGCAGCAGCGATTCCAGCAGCGGTGTGGCCGCTGTCTGGTCTTGCTGCAGGTAGCGATACAGGTGGTCCGCTTGCGGTGCAACAGCGTTGGCCAGGGCCTCGCCATCGGTCAACAGGGTTATGGACCATGCGGCACCGTCCAGCGCCAGACTGGCGCTTTCTCGGGCGATCTGCCTTGCATCACTGACTTCATTCATGACCTGCATCTCCAGTCGGGCTTGCCTGGGTGGGTCCGGAGCTGATTTGTCTGCTGAAAAAACAAATGCCGCCGGAGTGACCGCGGCGGCATTTATCGGGTGTGTTCGTTCTCTTGTACTGTTCTCTAGTCCAGAGACGCCCCTTGGAGCCGCCGTGAGCTGCGGTACCAATAAAAATAGGCGTTAAAGACTGCGGAGAAAGTAATCATGGCAACCATCCTGCCAACAAGGCCTGCTACCTGTCAAGGAAGACAGGTAAAAAACATTGCATTGCACAAAAAAGCCCGGCGTTATGCCGGGCTTTTGCAACAAGCAGCGACAAGGGCCGCTTACATATTGGGATAGTTGGGGCCACCGCCACCTTCCGGTGTGCACCAGTTGATGTTCTGACTGGGGTCCTTGATATCACAGGTTTTGCAGTGCACGCAGTTCTGCGCATTGATCTGCAGACGCGGGCTGCCTTCTTCCTGACCGACAATTTCATACACGCCGGCCGGGCAATAGCGCTGCTCCGGGGCATCGTACTTGGCCAGATTGAAACTGATCGGCACGGCGGCGTCTTTCAGCTTCAAGTGCGGCGGCTGGTCTTCGCTGTGATTGGTGTTGGAGATGAACACCGAGGACAGGCGGTCGAAGGTCAGCACACCATCCGGCTTGGGATAATCGATACGGCTGCATTCGCTGGCAGGGCGCAGGGCTTCGTGATCGGCATGCTTGTGACGCAGTGTCCACGGTGCCTTGCCACGGAACAGGAAGGTGTCGATGGCCGAGTAGATCATCGCCGGCCACAGGCCCCAGCGGAAGGACGGGCGGATATTGCGCACCTGGTGCAGTTCTTCGTGCAGCCAGCTTTGCTTGAAGCTGGCGGAATAGCCAACGGCTTGCTGTCCCTGTACTTCCGGGTTGGCCTGCAGCAGCTCGAATACGGCATCGGCGGCCAGCATGGCCGACTTCATCGCGGTATGGGTACCCTTGATCTTCGGCACATTGAGGAAGCCGGCAGTGTCTCCCACCAGCAAACCACCGGGGAAGGTGAGTTTGGGCAGACTCTGGATGCCGCCTTCGGACAAGGCACGCGCGCCATAGCTCAGGCGACGGCCGCCTTCGAACACGCCCTTGATGGCCGGGTGGGTCTTGAAGCGCTGGAACTCTTCGAACGGCGACAGATAGGGGTTGGTGTAATCCAGACCCACCACATAGCCCACCACCACCTGATTGTCTTCCAGGTGGTACATGAAGGAGCCGCCATAGGTGGCGGTGTCCACCGGCCAGCCCACGGTATGGGTAATGGTGCCCGGCTTGTGGTTTTCCGGTTTGACTTCCCACAGTTCCTTGATGCCGATGCCGTAGGTTTGCGGGTCGGCACCATCACGCAGGCCAAAGCGTTCGAACAGCATCTTGGTGAGCGAGCCACGACAGCCTTCGGCAAAAATGGTTTGTTTTGCCCACAGCTCCATGCCCGGCTCGCCCGGTTCATCGCCCAGTTTGCCGGTCCCCATGGCACCGGTGGCCACGCCCTTGACCGAGCCGTCGGCGTGATACAGCACTTCGGCAGCGGCAAAGCCAGGGTAGATTTCCACGCCCAGCGCTTCGGCCTGCTCGCCCAGCCAGCGGCAGAAATTGCCCAGGCTGACAATGTAGTTGCCGTGATTGTGCATCTGCGGCGGGGTGGGCAGCTGGATGGATTCGGTTTCCGTCAGGTAGAGGAAACGGTCAGACAGCGCCGGGGTATTGAGCGGCGCGCCCTTTTCTTTCCAGTCCGGTATCAGCTCAGCCAGTGCGCCGGTTTCAATCACGGCACCCGACAGGATATGAGCGCCGATTTCCGAGCCCTTTTCCAGCAGACAGACACTGATTTCCTGGCCCTTGGCCTCGGCCACTTGCTTCAGGCGAATCGCGGCAGACAGCCCGGCAGGGCCGCCGCCGACGATTACTACGTCGTATTCCATATAATCGCGTTGCACCACATCTCCTTTGCGCCCGGTGGGCTGTCCTTATTGGCTGGCAGTCATCATGCAATGAAGCGGCCTTGCTCGTCAAAATCAAACAAGCGTTTAAACGGTGCCTTGCTCACGCAGTGTGGCAATCCTGGCAGCGTCGTAGCCCAGCGCGCGCAGTACGTCGTCGGTATGTTCACCCAGTTTGGGAGGGGCCTGATTGTACTCGACTGGCGTGCCGGAAAGTTTGATCGGACACCCTACCAAGGGCACATTTTGCCCTACGCTGTCCTGCAAGTGTATTTCCATGCCGCGGTGTTGAATCTGCGGATCGCGGAAGGCTTCATCCACGGTATTGATCGGACCGCAGGGTACACCGGCTTCATCTAGCCGTTTCAACCATTGCTCGCGGGTATTGCCCATGAAGGCTTCGGCCAGCACGGGTACCACGCTGTCGCGGTATTTGACCCGCTGCGGATTGCTGGCAAAGCGCTCGTCGTCGGCCAGTGCCGGCAGGCCAATCACCTGGCACACCGCACGGAATTGCTTGTCGTTACCGCAGGCCAGAATGAAATGCCCATCAGCACAGGCAAACACCTGATAGGGCACGATATTGGCATGGGCATTGCCCAGCCGTGGCGGCACTTGCTGGCCGATCAGCCAGTTCATATTGATGTTAGCCAAAGACGCCAGCGCGCAATCGAACAGCGCCATGTCGATGTACTGCCCCTTGCCGCTGCTCTGACGCGCGATGATGGCCGCCAGAATGGCATTGCTGGCGTAGATGCCGGTAAACAGGTCGGTGACCGCCACGCCCACCTTGTGTGGTTCGCCGTTGGCCGGGCCGGTAATGCTCATCAGGCCGGACATGCCCTGCACGATGTAGTCGTAGCCGGGCAGTTCGGCATAGGGGCCATCCTGACCAAAGCCGGTAATGGAGCAATACACCAGCCGCGGATTGAGCTGGCTGAGGCTGTCGTAATCCAGCCCGTATTTTTTCAGGCCGCCCACCTTGTAGTTTTCAATCACCACGTCGGCATCACGCGCCAGTGCCCGCACAATCTCCTGCCCTTCCGGCTTGGTGATGTCCACCGTCACCGAGCGTTTGCCACGGTTGGCGCACAAAAAATAGGCCGCCGTGCCATCCGGCAGGCTGGGCGGTGCCCACTGCCGGGTATCGTCGCCGGCACCGGGCCGCTCGACCTTGAGCACTTCGGCACCCAGGTCGGCCAGCAACTGGCCCGCCCAGGGGCCGGCCAGTACACGGGATAGATCCAGAACCTTGATGCCTGCGAGTGCGCCCGCCATGGTGTTCTCCTGATTGGTTTGATGGCCGCTGCAACAGCAACCGGATGGACAGAGTGATGCTGCCGCCACGGCAGCCGCATTACGCTGTGCACCAAAAAAAGGGCCCGGTACTCACCGGGCCTCACAAGGACAGACAGGAACCAACAACAGGGGCAGGTGGAGCCATGCCCCCGCTGTGCTATCAGGCAAATGCCTGAATACCGGTCTGGGCTCGGCCCAGAATCAGGGCATGCACATCATGCGTGCCCTCATAAGTGTTGACGGCTTCCAGGTTCATCACATGGCGGATGACGTGGAATTCGTCGGCAATGCCGTTGCCACCGTGCATATCGCGAGCGATACGGGCGATGTCCAGCGACTTGCCGCAATTGTTGCGCTTGATCAGCGAAATCATTTCCGGCGCTGCCTTGCCTTCGTCCAGCAGACGGCCGACACGGATGGCTGCCTGCAGGCCCAGGGCGATTTCAGTCTGCATATTGGCTAGTTTCAGCTGGATCAGCTGGGTGGCAGCCAGCGGGCGACCAAACTGCTTGCGATCCAGCGTGTATTGGCGGGCAGCATGCCAGCAGAATTCGGCAGCCCCCATGGCGCCCCAGGCGATACCGAAGCGGGCCTTGTTCAGGCAGCCGAACGGGCCTTTCAGACCCTTCACACCCGGCAGGATGGCATCTTCCGGCACCAGTACTTCGTCCATGACGATTTCGCCGGTGATGGAGGCGCGCAGGCTGAACTTGCCGTGAATCTTCGGTGCCGACAGGCCCTTCATGCCTTTTTCCAGCACGAACCCACGGATCTCGCCTTCATCATCCTTGGCCCATACCACGAATACATCGGCCACCGGGCTGTTGGTGATCCACATCTTGCTGCCGGACAGCACATAGCCGCCGTCTACCTTGCGGGCGCGGGTTTTCATGCCGGCCGGGTCGGAGCCGGCATCCGGCTCGGTCAGGCCGAAACAGCCCACCCATTCACCAGTGGCCAGCTTGGGCAGGTATTTGTCTTTCTGTGCTTCCGAGCCATAGGCCCAGATCGGGTGCATCACTAGGCTGGACTGCACGCTCATGGCCGAGCGGTAACCGGAATCGACACGCTCCACTTCGCGGGCTACCAGGCCGTAAGCCACGTGGCTGAGACCGGCACAGCCATAACCGTCGATGGTGCAGCCCAGCAGGCCCAGTTCGCCCATCTCGCTCATGATTTCGCGATCGAAGCGTTCTTCACGATTGGCCGTCAGCACGCGCGGCATCAGGCGATCCTGGCAATAGGCTTCTGCGGTCTGCTGGACCAGACGTTCTTCTTCGGTCAGCTGATCGGCCAGCAGGAAGGGATCTTCCCAGGCAAAGGGTGCGCGGCTGTTGGATGCGGCCATCGAGAGTTCTCCTTGGTTTTGCTTGTTCCGCATTGCGGAATTGCGTTTTACATTGCAGAATAGACTAACAACTCCAAATTCGGCTGTAAAGCGTTTTGTTTGATCCTGGCCACAAGCAGGCTATGCTTGCCGCTCGCGCCGCAGCGCCAGGCTGGAAAATCCAGGCCATCAAGATAGAAATGAGGAAAGCAATGCAGGAAGAGGATGACAAGGACCGGCTATTCGTCACCGCGCTGGCGCGGGGTTTGCAGGTATTGGCGGCGTTCCGCCCCGGCGAATCGGCGCTGTCCAACCTGGAAATCGCCAAGCGTACCGGCCTGCCCAAGTCCACTGTGTCACGCCTGACTTACACCCTGACCAAGCTGGGTCATTTGTCGCAGGATGAACACAGCGGCTTTTACCGCCTGGGGGTAGCGCTGCTGGCATTGGGCTCGGTGGTGCTGGCCAGCTATGACATCCGCCAGGTAGCCGGCCCGCTGATGCGGGAATTTGCCTTGGAAAACAATGTGTCGATCAGCCTGGCCATGCGCGATGGCACGGATATGGTGTACCTGGAAACCTGCCGCAGTCAGTCACGGGTCAGCGTACAGCTGACCGTGGGCTCGCGGGTGCCGATAGCCACCACCGCCATTGGCCGGGCCTTTTATGCCGGCCTGCCGGATAGCACACGCCGTCAGCTGGATGGCGAACTGGCTGCACGCTATGGCGAGCGCTGGCCGGCCTTGCAGCAGCGTCTGCAACAGGCCAGCGCGGAATATCAGCGCTGCGGCTACTCGGCATCGTTTGGCGAATACGAACCGGACGTGATGGCCGTGGGCGTGCACCTGCCCTCCCCCAACCCGGGCCAGCCGCCAATGAGCCTGAACGCCAGCGGCCCGGCCTTTGCCTTCACGACCGAAGTGATGCAGCAGCAAGTGGCCCCGGCGCTGATTGCCCTGCGCCAGCGCATTGTGCCGGTGGCCTGATCTGCCGCGCCAGATAGCAAAAAGCCGCCTGATGGCGGCTTCTGGCTGCTGACAAAGTAAGTTGGTTCGATTGCGCGGGACCCGGCGAAGCCGGGCCTTTCTGCTAGCTTATTGATTCCGCAGCCTTACTATCCATTCCCAATCCCCCGGCCCTTGCCCTGCAAGGGCGCCTCGCTTTCTTTGCAGAAAGCGAGAGGCATTTGTCAAAAATCTGACCACGCAATCAGGCGCTCTGGATATAGTGCACCAGCTGGTTGATCACCTGCGCCTGCTCCTGAATGGTGGCATGCACCAGGTCGCCAATGGACAACATGCCCTGCACCGTCTTGCCCTCCAGCACCGGCAGGTGACGGATGTGTTTTTCCGTCATCAGCGCCATGCACTGGTCGGAGTTCTGGTCTGGCGTGACATACACCACCTTGCTGGTCATGATGTCGCGGATGCGGGTGCCGGCAGAAGTACGCCCCTGCAGCACGATGCGCCGCGCATAGTCACGTTCGGAGAATATCCCCACCACATCGCCCCCCTCCATCACCAGCACGGCACCGATGTCGTGCTCTGCCATCACCTGCAAAGCCTGAAACACGGTACTTTCCGGCGATACCGTCACCAGCACACGCCCGGACTTCTGCTCCAGCAACTGTCTGACTGTCTGCATTGCACCCTCCTGTTCGGCCACGAGAACCTGAAACAACCTGTTTCAATACTATAGAACAAGACTGATCAACGAAATGGCACAAGGCATGCCGTGCGGAAGACATGCATGAAGCCGACCAATGAAAAAGGCCGGTCAACATCGCTGTTGCCGGCCTGGCTTGTGTCTGGCTGACGCCTAGCTGGCGCGGATCATGGTACCGACACCGTCGTCGGTCATGATTTCCAGCAGCAGGGCATGCGGTACGCGGCCATCGATGATGTGCACGGTATTCACGCCGCTGCGTGCCGCATCCAGCGCCGAGCTGATCTTGGGCAGCATGCCGCCGTGGATGGTGCCATCGGCAAACAGGCTGTCCACCTGCTCGGCAGTCAGTCCGGTCAGCAGCTTGCCTTCCTTGTCCAGCACACCTGGGGTGTTGGTCATCAGGATCAGCTTTTCGGCGTTCAGGGTTTCAGCCAGCTTGCCAGCTACCAGGTCGGCATTGATATTGTAGGCCTCGCCCTTGCTGCCCACGCCGATAGGGGCCACCACCGGAATGAAATCCTGGCGATCCAGCAGCGACACCAGCGCCGGATCGATGCTGGAGATCTCGCCGACCTGGCCGATGTCAATCTTGTCTTCGCTCTCATCGCTGAGGAACATTTTTTCCGCACGGATGAAGTGGCCATCCTTGCCGGTCAGGCCCACGGCCTTGCCGCCATGGGTATTGATCAGCGAAACGATTTCCTTGTTCACCAGGCCGCCCAGCACCATTTCCACCACATCCATGGTTTCCTGGTCGGTCACCCGCATGCCCTGGATGAACTTGCCTTCCTTGCCCACGCGCTCCAGCAGTTCGTTGATCTGCGGGCCGCCGCCATGCACCACCACCGGGTTGATGCCCACCAGCTTGAGCAACACGATGTCCTTGGCAAAGCCTTCTTTCAGCGCATCGTCGGTCATGGCGTTGCCACCGTACTTGATCACGATGGTCTTGCCGGAAAAACGGCGGATATACGGCAGGGCCTCGGCGAGAACCAACGCTTTTTCAGCGGCATTTACAGACACGACAATCTCCTTCTGAGGATAAGGACCGGAGCCATTCCGGCCACTGGCGACAATGTGTTGCATTCTAATCAATCAAGCTACTGAACAGTGATTTATTAATTGTCATGACAAGGCAATTGCACTACATTGCCGGACATTAATGAATATAGATTCAGTTAAATCCATGACCGAAAACTGCCCTATCGCCCGCTGGCGCAGGAAAAAAGAAGCCCGCCCGGCGGAAATCCTGGATGCCGCCCTCAGCCAGTTTGTAGAAAAAGGCTATCGCGCCACCAAGATGGAAGACATTGCCCGTGCCGCTGGGGTGACCAAGGGCACGCCCTATCTGTATTTCCAGAACAAGGAAGAAATTTTCAAGGCAATTGCCCGCGGCACCTTCGTGGCTAATCTGCAGCAGCTGGACAAGCTGGCCGATGATTTCGACGGTAGCGCCAGTGCCTTGCTTCATCACATGGTGGCGCACTGGTGGCAGGAAGTGGGCTGCTCCCCCTCCGCCGGCCTGTGCAAGCTGATGATTGCGGAAGCGGCCAATTTCCCCGAACTTGCCCGCTTCTACTTTGAAGAACTGATCGCCCCCAGCAACCAGCTGCTGAGCAGGGTGTTGCAACGTGGTATCGACAGTGGCGAATTCCGCGCCGTCCCGCTGGTGCACACCGTTGATGCCTTGTTGGCTCCCTTGCTGACTACCATGATTTTCAGCCACTCCTTCGGCCAGTTGCCTGGCTGCTGCATCGGTTCCACCAAAGACCCGCTCGGCTTTCTGCAAGACGCGCTGGATCTGGTGCTGCACGGCCTGAAAAACAACTGACAGGAAACATGCCCATGTCCACCTCTCCCCACCTCTGGCGTTTTGCCCTGCTTGGCTTGCTACTGCTGGCCGGCTGCAGCAAACAGCAGGCCCCCAGCGAAGAAGTCCGCCCGGTACGCGTGGTCAGCGCCGGCCAGCACGGCATAGACAATGGCAACAGCTTTGCCGGACAAGTCCGTGCCCGTACCGAAACCGACCTGGCCTTCCGCATCGGCGGCAAGGTCATCGCCAAGCTGGTCAATAGCGGCGAGCATGTGCGCAAAGGCCAGGTACTGGCGCGGCTGGATGCCAGTGACACCAGCCTGGACATCAACGCCAAGCAGGCACAACTGGCTGCGGCAGAATCCGACCTTGCCCAACAGCAGCTCAATCTGAAGCGTTACCAGGAGCTGCTGGCCAAGCAATTCATCAGCCAGGCACAAGTGGACAGCCAGCAAAATGGCGTCAACGCCGCGCGCGCCAAGCGCGACGAGGCGCGCGCACAGCTGACCGCCAGCCGCAATCAGGGCAGCTACACCCAGTTGCTTGCCGATGCAGACGGCATCGTCAGCCAGATGCTGGCCGAGCCGGGACAGGTGGTCGCCGCTGGCCAGGCCGTGGCAAGGCTGGCGCATGACGGCGAGCGCGAAGTCGCGATCCAGATTCCGGAAAACGCCCTGGCCAGCGTGCGCCAGCAAAAGACCTTCACCATCAGCCTGTGGGCAGGCAAACAGCAGTACCAGGGTCAACTGCGCGAACTGGCCGGCGATGCCGATCCGGCCACCCGCACCTATGCCGCACGCATCACCCTGCCACAAGCCACTGGCCTGGCCCTGGGCCAAACAGCCACCGTGTCCTTGCCCACGGCCAGCCATGGCGACAGCGCCGCCATGCGCCTGCCGCTGACCGCGTTGCTGGATGAGCAAGGCAAGCATGCACTGTGGATTGTCGATCCCAAGACGCTGCGCGTCAGCCGCCGCAGCGTCAGCGTCCTCAGCATCGACAGCGACACGGTCACCGTGCGTGGCGCACTGCAGCCAGGCGACCAGGTGGTGAGTGCCGGCGTGCACCTGCTGCACGAAGGCCAGCGCGTGCTCCTGCTGCAGCAAGGCGAACAGTAATGAAGAAAATCAATCTGTCGGAATGGGCGCTACGCCACCAGGCACTGGTGTTTTACTTCATGGTGATGCTGATGGTGTCCGGCCTGTGGGCCTACACCCAGCTGGGGCAGAAAGAAGACCCGGAATTCACCTTCAAGGCCATGCTGGTGCAGACCTACTGGCCGGGGGCAAAGGCCGAGGAGGTAGAACAGCAGGTCAGCGACCGGCTGGAAGAAAAGCTGCAGGAAATGCCGGAGCTCAAATATGTACAGAGCTACAGCAAACCGGGCGAATCGCTGTTGCTGGTTGCACTGCGTGAGGATGTTCCGGCCAAAAACGTGCCGGGCCTGTGGTATCAGGTGCGCAAGAAACTGGGTGATGTGCGCAGCAGCCTGCCAGCAAGCGCCCAGGGGCCCTTCTTCAACGACGAGTTCGGCGATACCTTCGGCAATATCTACGCCTTTACCGGTGACGGCTTCAGCGCCGAAGAACTGCGCCGCTACGTCGACCGTGCCAAGGAAGAAATCCTGCGCGTGCCGGATGTGGGCAAGGTCAGCCTGGTGGGCGAGCAAAGCGAAAACATCTATATCGACCTGTCCAGTAGCAAGCTCGCTTCACTGGGACTGGACACCAGCACCATCTGGACTGCGCTGCAGCAGCAAAACGCCATGCTGCCGGCCGGCAGTTACGAAACCGCCAGCGACCGCATCTGGGTACGCCCTACCGGTAATTACAGCACGGTGGAGGCCGTGGCCAACACACCCATCGTGGCCAATGGCAAAACGCTGCGCCTGGGTGATATCGCCAGCATTCACCGTGGTTTCATCGACCCGCCCTCCTTCCGCATGCGCTTCAATGGCCAGCCGGCGCTGGGCTTGGCCATCAGCATGAAAAGCGGCGGTGATGTGCTGAAGCTGGGCGAGCATCTGGATGCGGCCTTGCAGCGGATCCAGGCCAAGCTGCCGGTAGGGATCCAGATCCATGCAGTGTCCGACCAGCCCAAGGTGGTCAAGGGCGCCGTCGGCGAATTCATGAGCTCGCTGATCGAGGCGGTACTGATCGTGCTGGCCGTCAGCTTCTTCAGCCTGGGCCTGCGTACCGGGGTGGTGGTGGCGCTGTCGATTCCGCTGGTGCTGGCCATGACCTTTCTGGCCATGTACTTCTTCAAGCTCGACCTGCAACGCATCTCGCTGGGTTCGCTGATCATCGCGCTGGGCCTCTTGGTGGACGATGCCATCATCGCCGTGGAAATGATGGCGCTGAAACTGGAACAGGGCTGGAACAAGTTCCAGGCAGCGACTTATGCCTACACCAGCACCGCCTTCCCCATGCTCACCGGCACGCTGATTACCGCTGCTACCTTTCTGCCGGTGGGGCTGGCCAAATCCGATGCTGGCGAATACGTGTTCAGCCTGTTTGCCGTCGTCGGGCTGGCACTGATCCTGTCGTGGATTGTTGCCGTGGTATTTACGCCGTTTCTGGGCTACAAGCTGCTACCGGAACAGGCCATGCATCATCAGACGCATGATGTTTACCAGAAGCCCTTCTACATCCGCTTTCGGGCGCTGCTGGAATGGTGCTTGCACTACCGCAAGACGGTCATCGCCACCACGCTGGGCATTTTCGTGCTGTCCTTGCTAGCCTTCCGCCTGCTGGTGGCCCAGCAGTTCTTCCCCTCGTCCAACCGGCCGGAACTGATGGTGGACATGTGGCTGCCACGCGGTGCCAGTTTTGCCGCCACCGAAGGCGAGGTGAAAAAGCTGGAAACGCTGATCAAGCAGGACAAGAACGTGCTCAGTGTCACCAGCTATGTCGGTAGCGGCAGCCCGCGCTTCTATCTGCCGCTCGATCAGCAGCAACAGCATCTGAACTACGCCCAGCTGATGGTGATGACCGGCGACGAGCATGTGCGCGAACAGGTCAAGGCGCGACTGGAGTCCATCTTCGACCACGATTTCCCGCTGGTGCGCGGCCGGGTAACCCGGCTGGAAAATGGCCCGCCGGTAGGCTACCCGGTACAGTTCCGCGTGATGGGACCGGATCACGACAAGATCCGCGCCATTGCCGCCCAGGTAGAGCAAAAAGTGCGCGCCCATCCGGCCAGCCGCCACGTCAACATCAACTGGGGCGAACAACAGAAAGCGCTGCGCATCACCCTGGACCAGGACAAGATCCGCCTGCTGGGCATCAACAGCCAGTCCTTGTCGCAGCAGCTGCAGATGCTGATTTCCGGTGCCACGGTTACCGACTATCGGGACGGTAACCGTACCGTCGGCATCGTCGCCCGCCTGAACAAGCAGGAGCACAGCGACGTGGCCGCGCTGGGTGATGTGCAGGTACAAACCGCCAGTGGCCGCTTTGTGCCAGTCTCCCAGTTGGGCAAGATCGAATATCAACCGGAAGAATCCATCATCTGGCGGCGCAACCGCCTGCCCGCCATCACCGTCAATGCCGATGTGGCCGACGGCGTACAAGGGGACGATGTGTCCGCGGCGCTGTGGCCGCAGATGCAGCAGCTGGAGGCTACCCTGCCGCTGGGTTATCACATCGAGCTGGGTGGTTCGATGGAGTCCAGTGGCAATTCGCAGACCGCCATCGCCGCCGTCGCGCCCTTCATGATCGTGGTGGTGCTGACCCTGCTGATGCTGCAGCTGCAAAGCTTCCAGCGCACCCTGATGGTCTTGCTGACCGCACCGCTGGGCATGATAGGGGTCACCCTGACGCTGCTCATCTTCCATTCGCCCTTTGGCTTTGTCGCCATGCTGGGGGTGATTGCCCTGTCCGGCATGATCATGCGCAATTCGGTGATTCTGGTTGACCAGATCGAACAGGACATCCGCGAAGGCATAGACCGGCACGAAGCCATCATCGGCTCGACGGTACGGCGCTTCCGCCCCATCATGCTGACGGCACTGGCCGCCATCCTGGCCATGATTCCGCTCACCCGCAGCACCTTCTGGGGGCCGATGGCCGTGGCCATCATGGGCGGCCTGCTGGTAGCTACCGTGCTGACCCTGCTGTTTTTGCCTGCCCTGTACGCCCAGTGGTTCAGGGTGGAAAGCAAACCGAAGAGAACATCATGAAGACATACGCCCACTGCGCACCGCTGCTGAGTGGACTGGCCCTGCTGCTGGTCAGCACGGCCACGCCGGCCTTCGACCTGAACCAGGCCTGGCTGGCTGCCCGCGACTACAATAGCGACTACGCCGCCTCCCGCGCTGATTTGGGTGCCGGCCGCGAACAGGCAGTACAAGGCCGTGCCCAGTTGCTGCCCCAAGTGGCGCTGACCGGCAGCTACAGCCACACCAACCCTACCCAGCCGGCCGGGCAGTCCACTTATGACAGCTCCGGCTATGGCGTGCAATTGAGCCAGCCGCTGTTCGACACCAGCAAGTACAGCGCCTATCAGAAGGGCAAGATTGCCAGCCAGCAGGCAGAAACCGCCTTCAGCGCGGCGGAGCAGCAACTGATCGTCGACATCGCCCGCGCCTATTTTGACGTGCTGTTGGCCGAAGACACCCTGGCCGCCACCCGCGCCAGCAAAAAGGCCTATCACACGCAGCTGGAACAGGCGAAGACCGCCTTTGAGCTGGGTACGGCCACCATCATCGATACCCACGAAGCCCAGGCCGGATTCGATGCCGCCAGCGCCAAGGAAATCGTTGCACTGAACCAGCAGGAAATCAGCCAGAACAATCTGCGCCGGCTGACCGGCCTGGATGCCAGCGCCATCCAGCCCTTGCAGGAACAGCTGCCGCCACCGCCCGCCGGCACCTTGCAAGGCTGGCTGGAGCAGGCAGTGAGCAATAGCCGCAGCTTGCAGGCAGCCGAGCAGGCACTGGCCTACGCCAGCCAGACCGTGGCGGAAAAACGTGGCAGCCAGCTACCCGTCGTCGCCCTTAATGCCGGCTATAACGACAATCGCACCAACCAGGCCGGTACGCCCCCCACCACCCGTGGCAGCAGCATCGGCGTGTCCGTCAGCCTGCCGCTGTTTGCAGGTGGCGGCATCAACTCGCAAATCCGCGAGGCACTGGCCCGTGAAGAATCCGCCCGCGACAAGCTCGAATCCGCCCGCCGCCAGTTGAAAGAAGATGTCCGCAAAAGCTGGCTGGGTGTAACCAATGGCGCGGCGCTGGTGCGGGCGCAGCAACAGCTGCTGGTCTCGGCCAAAAGCAAGGTCGATTCCACCAAACTGGGCAAGGAAGTGGGCATTCGGACCAATCTGGACGTGCTGCAGGCAGAGCAGGCTTACTACGATGCACTCACCAGCCTGGCTACTGCCAAATACGATTACCTGACGGCACGCCTGCAACTGGGACAGGTGGCCGGTACGCTGGATCAGGAGCAGTTGCAAGAGGTGAATGCGGCAGTGCGACATTAAGAAAATTTGTTACTTTTGATCAAATGGGGCTAGTGTTCGCACAGCAGCCCCATTTTTCATGGTGTGCTGGTCTTGCAACAAGTGTTTAACTTTTTGTAGCAAGTGTAGCTTTTTGCTAAACACCTGATTAGAATCAAACGACTCTGGAAGCCGCCGAATCATCGCCCCGGCAGCTGGTTGACCCGGCAAAAAAGCATCAAAGTGCCGCCGCTGCAACCAGCCCTTCCGTCCAGGACATCGCCGCCAGGCACCCCAATCTTAGGAGAGATGGAATGAGCAACAAGGATCTGATGCAACGCAAGGCCGAGGCTACCCCGCGCGGCGTGGGTGTTATGTGTACTTTCTTTGCCGACAAGGCCAAGAACGCCGAAGTATGGGATGTCGAAGGCAACCGTTACATCGACTTTGCTGGCGGTATCGGCGTACTGAACACCGGCCACCTTCACCCCAAGGTACAGGCTGCCGTGGCCGAGCAACTGAACAAGTTCAGCCACACCTGCTACCAGGTTGTTCCCTACGAATCCTATGTTGACGTGGCCGAAAAGCTGAACAAGCTGACCCCGGGCAACTTTGCCAAGAAAACCGCCTTTTTCAGCACCGGTGCCGAAGCCGTCGAGAACGCCATCAAGGTAGCCCGCGCTGCCACCGGCCGCCCGGGTGTGATCGCATTTGGTGGTGCCTTCCACGGCCGCACCATGCTGGGCATGGCGCTGACCGGCAAGGTAGCCCCGTACAAAATCGGCTTTGGTCCGTTTGTTGGTGAGATCTACCACGCGGCCTACCCGAATGCCCTGCACGGCGTATCGGTGGAAGATTCGCTGGCCAGCATCGAAAAACTGTTCAAGTTCGATATCGAAGCCAAGCGCGTTGCCGCCATCATCTTCGAACCGGTACAAGGCGAAGGTGGTTTCTACTCCGCTCCGGCCGAATGGGTACGTGCCATCCGCAAGCTGTGTGACGACAACGGTATCGTGATGATTGCCGACGAAGTGCAAGCCGGCTTTGCCCGTACCGGCAAGCTGTTTGCCATGGAACACTACGATGTGACCCCGGACCTGACCACCATGGCCAAGTCGCTGGCTGGCGGTTTCCCGCTGGCAGCCCTGGTCGGCAAGGCCGAACTGATGGACGCACCGGCACCGGGCGGCCTGGGTGGCACTTACGCTGGTAGCCCGCTGGGTCTGGCCGCTGCCAGCGCCGTCATCGACGTGATTCAGGAAGAAAAGCTGCTGGAACGCTCCAACAAGCTGGGCGACCTGCTGAAAGAAAAGCTGCACAGCCTGAAGAAAGACATCCCGCAGATCACCGACGTACGTGGTCTGGGCGCGATGGTGGCCGTCGAATTCAACAAACCGGGCACCCACGAGCCGGATGCCGAATTCACCAAGAAGGTACAGACCAAGGCACTGGAATCCGGCCTGATCCTGCTGACTTGCGGCGTGTACTACAACGTGGTGCGCTTCCTGTTCCCGCTGACCATCGAAGATGAAATCTTCGCTGAAGCGCTGACCAAGCTGGAAGCCGCCCTGAAGGCCTGATCGCTTAACGGCTGATGGCAACGGCCAATCCCGGCAGCGGGGTTGGCCGTCTGCACAAACAATATCCTCCGCCCACCTTCTGGAGAGAGACATGCTGAACCTGAAAGATCCTTCCCTGCTCAAGCAGCAGTGCTATATCAACGGCCAATGGCTGGATGCCGACAATGGCGAAACCATCCCGGTCACCAACCCGGCCACTGGTGAAGTGATTGCCAGCGTACCGAAAATGGGCAAGGCCGAAGCCGAACGCGCTGTAGCTGGTGCTGCCGAAGCCTTCAAGAGCTGGAAAAAGAAATCCGCCAAGGAACGTGCCACCATTCTGCGCCGCTGGTTTGACCTGATGATGGCCAACCAGGACGACCTGGCTGTGATCCTGACCTGCGAACAAGGCAAGCCGCTGGCCGAAGCCAAGGGCGAAATCGCCTATGGCGCTTCCTATATCGAATGGTATGCCGAAGAAGCCAAGCGCCTGTACGGCGACACCATCCCGGCACCGGCTGCGGACCGCCGCATTCTGGTAACCAAAGAGCCGATCGGCGTGACCGCCGCCATCACCCCGTGGAACTTCCCCAATGCCATGATCACCCGCAAGGCTGCTCCGGCACTGGCGGCTGGTTGCCCGATGGTGGTACGCCCGGCCAGCCAGACCCCGCTGTCGGCCCTGGCCATTGCCGTGCTGGCCGAACGTGCCGGCATCCCGGCAGGCGTGTTCTCGGTACTGACCGGTGGTTCCAGCGAAATCGGCGCCGTGCTGACCGGCAGCGATACGGTGAAGAAATTCTCCTTTACCGGCTCCACCGAAGTGGGTCGCAAGCTGATCGCCCAGTGTGCCGATACCGTCAAGAAAGTATCGATGGAACTGGGCGGCAACGCACCGTTCATCGTGTTTGACGATGCCGATCTGGACGCTGCCGTTGAAGGTGCCATGATTTCCAAGTACCGCAATGCCGGCCAGACCTGCGTCTGCGCCAACCGCCTGCTGGTAC
>NZ_RFAR01000019.1 GCF_003693445.1 Aquitalea palustris
GGTTGCCGGTGTTGGTTGCCGCCGACCGGTTGCCGGTGACCAAAGTCTGTTCAATAGAGTGGTCAATCTTGGCCATCACCCACTCAACTGCGCGAGACAGCAGGCCCGGCAAGCCGATTTCAGCCTCGACAGTCAGCACTGCGCTAGCGATTTTGGTGTCGCTGCTATTCGATTCACGACTGATCGCACCGGTGGCCTTCACCAGGGCGAAACGGCTATCTGCAGGCGGGTAATAGCTGAAAACATCAAGGGGCGCCTCGCAGGCGTGAAATCCCGATTCGCAGGCCTTGACCTTGCCTTCGTGCGTGTAGGTTTCGCCAACCGCATACTGAAAATCCCGGCAGCGCAGGTCTTTGTTAAAACCTTTGAATGCGGTCAGCACTTCGGTAGGCGCCGGGGCGGCAGCCTTGCTGGTGCGTTTCTTGGTGGTCGCCATCGCTTAGGCCTCCAGGGCGGCTTTAGCTGCGTCGATGATGTCGGCGAAGCGCGACGGGTCCAGATCCGGCAACTTGCTTACGCCGAATTTATTCAGGATTGCCACAGCTGCATCGCGGCCCTTGCCCTTGGACAGCGCAACGATCGCTTCGCTGGCATCCTTGTACGACGGCGGCGCAGGCTGCTCGGTGGCGGCAGCGGCCTTTTCCTCGACCTTTACCGCTTCGGTCTTCGGCTCGGCGACATTGGCAGCATCAACCTTTTCCGCCTTGGCCGACTTGCTCTCGCTCTTGGCCGGTGTGGCTTCGGTAGCAACAGCGGCTACCTGGGCGGCGGTGGTCGGGACGCCGGTCTTAATCGCTTCGATCAGTTCACGGATGGCAGAGGTGTTGGCCTCGATAACAGCTTCAAGTGACATGGTTCGCTCCTTACAAAAGCGTGGTCGTGAGTTCTGCCAGCTTCGTGAGACTGGCGGCGTGGTCTTGCAGGTTGTAAACGGTGGTGAGCTGAATCTCCGGTGCCTTGGCAAGCTCTTCCAGCTGTGCGGGCAGCTCCTCGTCCTCGCGCACCAGGTCGTAAAGAGCGCTGTGTGTGCGGAGCTTGTAGATCAGTTTTTCGCAATCGGTGATGTCGTTGCTGGCGAGGACAGACAGCAGTTCGGTCAGCCAGTTGGTGTCCTCGATACCGAGGTCCAGCAGCTTTTCCTCGATGGCGCTGAGCTGCTCGGCCTTATCCAGCAGCGGGGCAAAGCGTTCGATCAGCTCCAGCTCCATGTCGGTGCTGGTAAGCGGGTCGCGCAGCTGGTCGGCAGTGCGCAAAAGCTCGGTGTTGTTCAGGTTCTTGAGGTACATCTGAAGATCTCCTTGTAAAGCGATCTGGCCCAGGGCTCCGCTCTCTTGCTTCCAACAGCCACGATGTTCACGTTGAAAATCGAAGCCCTGGGCGAGGTCGCCTTACTTGCGGTTGTGGAGGGTCCAGACCCTGTCAGCGACAAGGAGGATGGCGTCGCAGCCGTGGGCTGCACGTACGATGATGTCCAGGCCGTTGCCTGTTACCCGGTACAGGCGACCGGGGCGAAGGGGGGTAGCTGTCATGCTTGTCACCACAACTTTGTTGTTGATGTGGTAAGACTAAGCCACAACAACATTGTAGTCAACAACAAAGTTGTATTTGTTGTTTCGTGGCACAACAAAAAACGCGCCTGAGGGCGCGTTTTGTAATCGGCAGTGGCTGTTATTACGGCATGCCGTCCAGATCATCTAAGTACTCGGAGAAAAGCGCCTTATCGGCCTCGCTCATCTCGGGGTAGAAATCATCCTGGGCGGCAAGGATGCAGGAGACGAGCTCGTCGACGGAACCAGCCTTAAGTAAAGAGACCCCAAAGAGTTGGCACTGCAACTCTAGCTCGCCAAAAACTCTATCGAACTTCGTCGCATCAACGTGGGTGGGGGCTACTACAGATGAGGCTAGCGCGATCAGCATGTACGCTCGGCGGTGCTCTCGGATCTCGTCCGCCCTCTTTATCGTAAGGATATTGAGCAACCTCTTAGTCCCTATGAGAGCCAACATATCGACACTCGTATAGCTGAAATAATCCACCACGAGGTTGTTAGAGACCAATCCCGCCCGGAAGGTGATAGGTCCTATTTTCATAGTCTTTTGCAACGAATCCGGGTCTATTGACGAACTATCTCTGAGTTTCCTGAAGATGGCTTGCGTCTCTAGTGCTCGAAGGGCATAGCTATTTGTGCTGCGGCTACCGGTTTGAACTAACGTGCTGTCGAACGCATGAGTCTGCCCCGTTGGTGGGTACACGGAGGGACGCGATGGTAGGACGTCCAAATCCCTTTGAAAGGCTGTCCCATCAAGAGCACCATCTCGAAGTGCAGCGCTAAGTCGAGCATCTGGTCCTAAGACTTGAATAACTAGCTCTCGACTTCGTTTCGGGATTGTGTTCCTACTACACCACTGACTAATTGCCTGCTGGCTAATGCCCAGCTTTTCACCAAAATCTTTTTGGGTCATCCCGAGAGCGCGCAGGTCATCATCCAGCATGCTACGTACGGTTGCGGTCATGCGATTCTCAATTGCTAACGTTAATTCTGAACAAACTATACAACATTATTGTTGTACAGCTTAGTCTTACTTGCGTAAATGCGCATTGCACACTACACCGACATAACCACCAAATTGTTGTTGTATTTTGTTGTTATGTTGTAGCATGTTGTGATTCCTGACCACAAAGGAGGCGCAACATGACGCCAACGAGCACGGGGGTCCGCCTTGCAATCGACGCAGCGGGCTCCCAAAGCGCTTTAGGTACGGCCCTCGGCGTATCCCAGCAAAGAGTTTCCCGCTGGCTTCAACTGGGCTACGTCCCCCTTAAACGCGCGATCGAGATTGAAGCCCTCTACGGCATCCCTCGTCGCCGACTCATCAACCCCCGCATCCTTGACCTGGTCGACCTCAAAGGGGCCGACCTATGACGCGATTCTTTCAACAGCAAGGCCGTGCACTGCTGGCCAACGGCTACCTTATCGTCCCCATCACGCCGGGCCATAAGCGCCCTGCGCTTCCCAACTGGCAGCATTCCCGCCTGGGGGCTACTGACCTCAGCAACTACCCCGACCATGGCGTCGGTATCCTTTGCGGCCAGGGCGCCAACCCTATCTGCGCCATCGACATCGACACGACCGACCCTGAGCTGGCCCAGCGCTTCACTACCTGGTGCCAGGACAACATTGGCCCTACCTGCGAGCGCATCGGCAACGCGCCCAAGATTCTGCTGGCCTACCGGGCAGCGGATGACGGTTGGAGCAAGGCAGCCAGTGCTTGGTTCGAAGATGAGTTCGAGGATCGCCACCGGGTCGAGATCCTGGGCCGGGGCCAACAGTTCGTGGTCTATCACATTCACCCCGACACCCAGCAGCCCTACGAGTGGGTCGATCTGTTCGGTGGCCTCGAGTACATGCGGGCAGACTCCCTGCCCATCGTGACGCAAGCGCAGATCACCCAGGCATTGGCCGTGTTCGAGCAGATGGCGGCAGAAGCCGGCATGCACCAGGTGAAGGGCGGCGCGTCTACGTTCCAGTCGACAACGGCTGACGATGACCCGCTGATGTCGTTTGAACCGGCCGTGGGCATCGCCCTGTCCGAGGTGAAGAAGGCGCTGAGCTATATCAACTGCCACGATTACGACACCTGGTTGCGCGCCGGCATGGCCCTGCACCACGAGTACGGTGCCGACATCGCAGCACTGGATGCTTGGGACGAATGGAGCGCAACCGCACCGAATTACCAGGGGCGTGAGGACCTTGAGAAGCGCTGGGCCTCCTTTGGCCAGTCTGGTCGTTCGCCGGCGACGGTGCGCTGGATCCTCAAGGCCGGCAAGCAGGCCCTGCGCGTGGTGCTGCGGACGGAAAAGCGCCAGGGTATGGACGAGCTCAAGCTGCTGATCGATCGTTGCGACGACGGCATGGTGCTGCTGGACGAAGTTGCGGCCATCGCACGCCAGGTAATAAGCGAAACACCGGAGCTGCGGCCAGAGGTTGTGGCCGCCATGCGCAGCCGGTACCGCCAGGTCACTGGCGTGGCGCTCCCTGCGGCCGATCTGACCCGCGCCCTGCGCGAACCTACCCCACCGACTGTGAAGGCGCGCCGGCCGCTGACCGAGTTCGGCAACGCTGAGCGCATGCTCGACAAGTATGGCCAAGGGCTGATGTACGTGCCTGAGCTGGCTGCCTGGCACTGCTGGACCGGCGTGTATTGGCGCCGGGCGCTGGACGTCGAGGTCGAGCACATGGCCAAAGAGACGGTGAAAGCGCTGGTGCAGGAAATTGAAGACCATCCGGAGCCTGCCGAGTTCTTCAAGTTTTGTGCCGTCAGCCAGCAGGCCAAGATGGTGCGCAATATGGTGACACTGGCCCAGTCCGACCCGCGCGTAAACGTGCCGGCCCGCGAGCTGGACAAGCATGCTCACCTGCTGGGCGTGGCCAATGGCGTAGTAGACCTGCGCACCGGAGAATTGCTTGAGCCTGATCCTGATCTGCGCATCACCAAGGTAGCCGGGTGCAACTTCGACCCCGCTGCTACTTGCCCGCTGTTCCAGCGTACGGTGGCGGAGGTGTTTAACGATGACTTGGACATGGTGTCGTTTTTCCAGCGGTTGGTTGGCTACGCCGCCATGGGCCAGCCAACCCAGGACGTGATGGTCATCCCTCACGGTAATGGCAGTAACGGCAAGTCCACCGTGCTGGGGGCCATCCGTATGGCTTTTGGCGACTACGCCCGGTCAGCGGACGCCAACACTTTCGTCAGCGATGGTCGCGGCGGCAATGCCGGTGGTGCCCGTGAGGATCTGCTGCGCCTGAAGGGTGCGCGGTTCGTCTACGTGAATGAGCCGGACGAGAACAGCGAGCTGCGCGAGGGGTCGGTCAAGGCCATGACCGGCGGCGATGCCATCACGGCGCGCGGCCTCTACAGTCGGGATACGGTGGAGATCATGCCCAGCTGGGTAGTGTTCATGCCGACCAACCACAAGCCCATTGTGAAGGGCTCCGACAACGGCATATGGCGTCGCCTGATGCTGCTTCCGTTCACCCGTAATTTCGAGTCAGACCCCACCATCAAGAAGGACCCAGAGCGCGAAGCGAAACTTACAGCGGAGCGTGAAGGCATTCTGGCGTGGGTCGTGCAGGGTGCGTTGGCATTCCAGCGCGATGGTTTGGCCACAGTGGGGGCTGTTCGCGAGGCCGGTGAATCCTACCGTAGTCAGATGGATATCCTGTCCGAATGGCTGGAAGAGTGTTGCGAGGTTGACCCCCTTTTTCGCGAAGAGTCGTCGGCACTGTGGCGCTCGTGGGAGCAATACGCAAAAAGTCGCGGATTGCTGATGTATGTGAAAAACAGCGTATCACTTGGCCGCAGGTTGGATGCGCGTTTTCCTGCGCTCAAGCTTCCTGGGGGTAAGCGAATGCGCGCAGGTTTGCGTATTCGGGCTGATTTTGATGACTTGGTGTAGTTGTTTGGGCGGGTTGGGCGGGTTGAGTGAGTTTTTAATAAAACCCTATATACATGTGTAGAGAGTTTAGGAAAAAAGGGCGCAACCCGCCCAACCCGCCCAACCCGCCCAACGTGAAATTTTTACTTGTTAGGCTTCTTAACCCAATCAATTACGGGAGTTAGCGCAAAAAACAAAGTTGTTGCTGCCGCGACCATAAAAACCAATGACGCCAAACCCAAATCGTATTCGACGTGGTGTTTAATAGCACCTATAGCAAAAAGCGGGACAGTAATTATCAATAGTATTTTTCGCTCTGGAGAGTTCGGCAAACAAAAATCTTTTATCAGCCTCACAAGGTGGACGTCTCCGTATTTACTTTTCAAGGCACGCTGATTGAGCCAGCAGCTAAACCCAGCAAGGATAACCAACGGTACTGCTGGCATTGCTTGATTGGTGACTATAAATATTGCGGACACGGCGCATACAACCCATGCAAGCATATTCACCGCACTGGCCCAATGGCCGATCTGTATATTCTCTTTTTCTTGAGCGAAAAAATAAAGAAAAGCAGGCAATGCGATTAAAGCAGATCCGAGCAACTCTCCCGCAAACCTGGCAGCCTCGAAATAATGGACCTCACCATCGACGGAATTGATCAGTACCCCGATGGACAGAATAATCATTGCAGAACTTAAGAAGTTAGCTATTTTACGCATGCCGATTACCCACCTTTCATAAACCATATTAGCAAAATTTTACGTGTTCGAGGAGTGCACCATGAGCTTCAGGAATTTTGGGCAAGACCACTGGAAGGCGAAGTTGACCGACCACGAGGTCGAGCTGATGCGCTTGCTGCACGAGCGTGACGGCATTGGCTATCGGCGATTGGCTACCATGTTCGACGTCAGCCGCGACTACGTGGTGAGGATTTGCAAGTACCGCACCCGCTGAGGGTGTACAAGCGCTGAATCAGTCGTTCCAGACTGTTCAGCATGAAACTAACCCCTGAAAAGCTGACCGCATTTTGCGCAGCCCTTGCCGAGACTGCTCAGGTATCCAAAGCCTGCGCAGCTGTGGGCATTTCACGAGTTACCGCCTACGCCTGGCGCAAAGAGCTGCCTGAGTTTCGCGACGCCTGGGACCATGCGCTGAAGGTCGGCGTGAGCGTCCTGGAAGACGAAGCGATTCGCCGCGCCGTGGAAGGCGTAGACGATCCGCTGGTGCACCAAGGCCAGTTCACCCCCCTCTTCGACCCCGTGCTGGATCCTGACGGCAGCCACGCCCTGGACGAGAAAGGCTCGCCGCGCTACCAGCAGCGCCTCGACGCCAATGGCAATCCGATGGTGGCCACGGTGAAGAAATACAGCGACACGCTGCTGATTTTCACCCTCAAGGCCCACGCCCCTGAGAAGTACCGCGATAACACCAGCATCGAGCTGACTGGCAAGGGCGGTGGCCCTGTGCAGCTTGATGACGGCGCGGCGGCTGCCCGCCTTGCTGCATTGATCGCACGGGCAGCCGCCCGCAAGCAAGCCCAAGCCAACGGTGATGACGATGACGTCTCCGACCTCATCTGAAATCGAGGAGCTGCTGCGCTTCCTGACGCCAGAAGAACGGGCGGAGGTCGAGGGCCTGCTCGCTACTGACACAACGATATGGTCGCCCCTGCCCGGCCCACAAACCCTTGCCTACTTCACCCAGGCAGATATCACTGGCTTTGGTGGTGCTGCTGGTGGCGGCAAGACTGACCTGGCTTGCGGCCTTGCGCTTACAGAGCACGAGGTCACGGCCATCTTCCGTGAGAACGGCACCGAGCTGACCGGCGTGACTGACCGTCTGCGCACGCTGGTGCCGGGCATTACCTTCGACCGTCTGAACGTTGCCCGCTTCACCACGCCAGACGGCAAGCGGCGTCAGGTAGAGCTAGGCTCATTCCCCAACCCGAACGACGAAACCAAGTACCAGGGGCGACCTCACGACCTGATCATCTACGACGAGGCCGCCAACATGCGGGAAAGCGCCGTGCGCTTCCTGATGGGCTGGAACCGGAATGCGCAGAACCCGAACCAGCGCTGCCGCGTCCTGATGTGCTTCAACCCGCCGACCACTGCCGAAGGGCGTTGGATCACCAAGTACTTTGGCCCTTGGCTCGACAAGAAGCACCCCAACCCGGCCAAGCCCGGCGAGTTGCGTTGGTTTGCTGTTGACCCGGCAACCGGTGACGATATCGAGGTGCCGGACGGCAGACAGTTCGTGTTTGTTGACGGCGAACGCGTCTATGACTTCAACCCCGCGGCTTTCAACTCAACCGACATCGTGGTACCGAAGTCGCGGACGTTCATCCCCTCGCGTGTCACCGACAACCCCTACCTGGCCGGCACTGGCTACATCGCCACCCTGCAATCGCTGCCCGAGCCCCTGCGCTCGCAAATGCTCAATGGTGACTTCTCCGCAGGTATTGAGGATGACCCTTGGCAGGTGATCCCGACCGCGTGGGTCGAGGCCGCGCAGGCACGCTGGCAAGACCTGTACCCGAAACCGGAGATGGACAGCACTGGCGTGGACGTTGCCCGTGGCGGCAAGGACAACACTGTCATTGCCCGTCGCCATGGCATGTGGTTTGACCGGGCCTTGGCATACCCCGGCGCGCAGACCCCAGACGGCCCGACAGTGGCCGGCCTGGCCATCGCTGCAGCCCGTAACGGTGCGCCCATCCACATCGACATCATCGGCGTGGGCGCCAGCCCATACGATTACCTGAACACGGCGCGGCAACACGTCATCGGCGTCAACGTTGCGGAGAAGGCAACCAGCACAGACCGCAGCGGCCGGCTGCAATTTGCCAATCAGCGCAGTCAGTACTGGTGGCAATTCCGCGAAGCCCTGGACCCGGCCAACAACACGGGCATCGCCTTGCCGCCAGATCCGCAGCTGCTGGCTGACCTGACCGCGCCCAAGTGGGAGCTGCGCGGCAGCACCATCCAGGTCGAGTCCCGCGACGCCATCGTCAAGCGGATTGGCCGATCCCCTGACTGGGCCAGCGCGTTCATCCTCGCCCTGATCGACACGCCCAAGATGCAGGTTGCACGCGCCATTGGGTACGGCGGTGTACAAGGCGGAAGCCTGTCGACCTACGATCCCTACGCAAACATGTAAGGACCACACCATGGCCATCACCATCCGCCCACTGACCAATCTCGCCGGCCACATCGCCGCCAACATGGCGCTGGGCCAGCAGCATTACGACGAGATCGCGCTCAACAAGAGCGTGATGGTGTTCGCCCCTGACCTGGAACGTTACCAAGCGCTGGAAGAGCAAGGCCTGTTGGTTTGCCTGGGTGCTTACGACGGTGATGCGCTGATTGGTTACA
Organism: Aquitalea palustris; assembly: GCF_003693445.1. Classification (GTDB taxonomy): domain Bacteria; phylum Pseudomonadota; class Gammaproteobacteria; order Burkholderiales; family Chromobacteriaceae; genus Aquitalea; species Aquitalea palustris. The sequence goes on from NZ_RFAR01000019.1 coordinate 8,809, forward strand.
GCGTGAATATCGTGACCAATCACCTGCACTACCGCGATCTGCTGTGCGGCCATAACGACATGATCTTCCTGGCCAAGCCTTACCGAAACGGCAAGGTCGGTCTGCAGTTGATCGATGCCACCCGGGCCGCGTGCAAAGAGCGCGGCGTCCAGTTCATGACCTGGCACGCCAAAGAGAACACTGCGCTGGCGGCATTGCTGCCGCGCCTTGGCTGCAGGGTGCAAGACATCCTGTTCAGCGAGGAGCTGTAAATGGGTTGGTCCGCCGCAGCCATGGTTGCTGCCACCGTGTACAGCGCGTCGCAATCCAAGGCGCCGACGATCACCGCGCCGTCAGCGGCGGAAGCCGTACCGGCCTCTCAGGCGGCTAGCACACCGACCGCAGAGTCAGTGCAGTCCGGCATCAACACCAGCGCGAATGGTGGTGCAGGCAGTGCGCCCAGCGCAGCCAGCACGATGCTGACCGGTGCCGGTGGCGTCGATCCCAATTCACTGAACTTGCAAAAGAACACTCTGCTGGGGAGCTGACATGGCAGACGGTGAAGGTGGTGACAACGGCAACGACTCGGGCAACGACAGCGGCCGTGGCCTTGGGAAAGCGGCCGCATCAGGCATGGGCGATGCCGATGGTGAAGGCATTGGTGGCGGCTGGGGCGGCGCGAATACCGGTAGCAACGCAGCCACTGCGGCAGCCAACTACGCCATGGGTCTCAATGCGGACAACACTCCGCAGTCCTTGGCTGACAGGATCAAGAACGTTTTCAGTTCGATTGCGGCCAGCGTCGACCCAGGTTCAATGGCTTCGGGCAAGATCGGCTCGTTCTTTGGCGGCCTACTTGGCGGCCCGATTGGTTCACTGTTCGGCGGCCTGGCTGCAACAGCCGGCTACAGCGCCAGTCAGGACCCAACAACAAACAGCGGTTGGGTGGCGAACGAGTTGGGAGAAACCAGCTACCAGCAGAGTACTGATTTTTCTGACGTGCACTCAGTACAGGCTCAGGGCGGCAACGGATCCGAGATTATTGGCCTAGCTTCCGCGCAACCCGCCAGCAACTCGCTGGCATTGGGCAGCACCTCGCTGTCTCAGTCGTCCAGCAGCGCCAACAACGGTATCAGTGCGCAAGCGGCAGGTACGGGAGGCGGTGGCAGCCTGAGCGTAGCCAACTCGCTGCTGGCGCAGGCCGGGGGCATTTCAACGAACACATCCTCATCCACTCTCGGGGGCTAAACCATGGCTGATTCCATTACCGGGAAAACATTTGGTCGCTTGACTGTATTGGCTCACGACCACACGACCAATGGGCGGACGTATTGGCAATGCCGGTGCACCTGCGGCAGCGAGAAGATCGTCCAACGCGCGCATCTGGTCACGGGATCTACCGTGTCGTGCGGCTGCATCCGCAGAGAGCGTATGCAGTCAGGCGAGGTGCAGAAGCTATCGCGCCGCAATCGTACTCACGGCATGGCTCATTCCCGCGAGTACAAATCATGGGAAAAGATGCGAGAGCGTTGTAGCAACAGCAACACCAAAGCGTGGCAGTGGTACGGGGGCAAGGGCATCCGTGTATGCCAACCGTGGCAGGATAGCTTCGAGGCGTTCTATCGCGACATGGGCCCTCGCCCGGAAGGCTGCGAAATCGACCGCATCGACCCGTCCGGAAACTATGAGCCGCTTAACTGCCGCTGGCTGCCGAGACTGGAAAACGGCTTGCGTGCGTTCAGGAAGGACAAGGTGAGCGCCAATGGCTGAGCTGACACCACGCCAGCAAATAACCAGTCGGTGGGGTGTGCTTAAGAGCGAGAGGGCCACATGGTGGGCGCATTGGGCCGAGATCACTGCGTACCTGTCCCCGCGCCAAGGGCGCTATTTCATCACCGACCGCGACCGCGGCGGCAAGCGCCACGGCAATATCTACGACAACACCGGCCTGCGTGCATTGAGCGTACTGGCAGCCGGCCTGATGGGAGGCCTGACCAGCCCTGCCCGCCCCTGGTTCGCCTTGGCCACGACCGACCGCGACATGAACAAGCAGCCCGCGGTCAAGCAGTGGCTGAACGACTGCACGCAGCTGATGCTGACCGTCTTCCAGAAGTCCAACACCTACCGTGCCCTGCACTCGGTTTACCGCGAGCTGGGCGCGTTCGGCACCGGCGCGTTCATCATCGCCCCGGATGCTACCAACGTCATCCATTGCCACCCGATCACTATCGGCGAATACGCCATCGCGACCAACTTCCAAGGGCGCGTCGATACGCTTTACCGCGAATTCCAGCTGACTGTCGGCCAGCTGGTGAAGGAATTCGGCATCGATAACGTGTCCCCTGGTACGCGCAACATGTATGAGCGCGGCACGCTTGATTCATGGGTGACCGTCCTGCACGCCATCGAGCCGCGCTCTGACCGCGACCCGTCCAAACTGGACGCAATGAACATGGCCTGGCGCGACATCTACCTTGAGCAAGGCAATGCAGAAGGCAAGTTCCTGCGGGAGTCCGGCTTCGAGCGTTTCCCGGCGGTGTGCCCCCGCTGGGATGTCGCCGGCGGTGACATTTATGGGAACAGCCCCGGCATGGAAGCTTTGGGTGACGTGAAGCAGCTCCAGCACCAGCAACTGCGCAAAGCCCAAGCGATCGACTATCAGGTCAACCCGCCGCTGCAAGTCCCAACGTCCATGAAGAACCGCGACATTGAGCGCCTGCCGGGCGGCATCACCTTCGTCGACGCAGCGGGTGGCGGCAAGGCCGTGCAGTCAGCCTTTGAGGTGAATCTCAATCTGCAGTACCTGCTGACCGACATTCAAGACGTGCGCCAGCGCATCAACCAGTCCTTCTTCCTGGACCTGTTCATGATGATCAGCCAGGACAACGCGGCCACCACGCGCATGACCGCGACAGAGGTGGCCGAACGCCACGAAGAGAAAATGTTGATGCTCGGCCCAGTGCTCGAGCGCTTGCAGGACGAGCTGCTGACTCCGCTGATCAAGTCGACCTTCCACGAGATGGTGGACCGTCGCATCTTGCCCCCGCCCCCGCCTGAGATGCAGGGCGTGCAGCTATCCGTCGAACTGGTCTCCATGCTGGCGCAGGCCCAGCGCGCTGTCGTAACCAACGGCATCGACCGCTTCAGCGCTGCACTCGGCCAGGTTGCACAGTTCAAGCCCGAAGTGCTCGACAAGTTCGACGCCGACAAGTGGGCCGATGAGTACAGCGACGCCCTCGGCGTCAATCCGGATCTGATCGTGTCGGAAGACCAAGTACAGCAGATCCGCCAGCAACGCGCCCAGCAGCAAGCCCAAGCTGCCAAGGCTCAACAGCAACTGGTGCAATCCCAAGTGGCCAAAAACCTTGGCCAGACCCCGACAACCGGCGGCAATGCTGCCAGCGATGTCCTCGGCTTATACAGCCAGGGCCTCAGCTCGACCCCTGGAGGCTAAGCCATGTTCAGTAGCAAATATCCGTTCTTGGATACCTCGAACGACCTCACCCCGATCAACGACATGCAGGTTGTTACGCCCAACGATGGGGCTGACCTGCCGAACGGTCCCTGCCGCGCACTCATTTTCACCGGCAGTGGGACCGTGAAGCTCACCACTCCGTTGGGCACCACCGTCACGCTGACCATCTCATCCAGCTGGTTCGGGGTGACCTATATCCGCGCCCAGCGCATCTGGGCAACCGGCACCACGATTGCTGCCGGCAACATCGTTGCTTGCTACTGAGGAGACACCCATGTCCGGCTACACCACCGAACCATCCAACCATCTGTTCGATACCAATACCGCTGCCGGTCAAGGGCGCTTGAAAGGCGTCGTTGATGCATACGGTGCCGAAGATTACGTCCCGGTCCACGTTATGGACGTGCCGGGTGGCGTGGGTAACGTTGTGGGCTTGCGGATGACCAAGAGTGGCGTCACCGTACCCTTCCCCGGTACGGATGCTTCTGTACAGGATATCAGCGTCGCCAATGGTGGCACCGCTACCAACGCCCCCACCATCAACTACTCCTCCGGCCGCTTCACTGCACTCGCCGGCGCAACCCAGTTGGTGATCAGCAACAGCCAGGTGACCGCTTTGACCAAGGCTTTCGCTAACCTGTCCAGCAATGATTCCACCGGCTGGATCAAGAACGTGGTGCCGGGTGCCGGTACCATCACCATCAACCTTGGCGCAGCGTTGACAGCCAACGCCAATATTGATTTCCATCTGACTGCATAAGGAAAAACGGCATGGCACTCGTAGACATGAAACAAGGTGACGGCGATCACGCCATGCCGACCAACCCCTACGGCTATGGCTTGCGTATCTGCCTCAGCGAGGACCAGGTAGAGGCGCTGGGACTGCAACACAATCCCCCCAGCGCCGGCGCCACCGTCGGGCTTCGCGCTTTAGCAACCGTGGTAACTGTCACGCAGGACGCCGACGTGGACGGCGATAGCGACGGAATTGACGTCACCCTAGCCTTGCAGATCACGTCTCTGGAGATCACGCCAGAGGGCGGACAGTCCTCCAGCAACAGCGCATCCATGCTGTATGGCGACTGACGGTGTACAAGCCGTTTTTGCGTCCGTCCACAATCTTCCCATGGACCCACTTGATACTGTTGAGATCGAAAATGAAGCAGCGCGACGCGCAGACGCGGCCGCCCTTGCAGCACGTACCGAGATCGACGACGTCAAGTGGTTGATGGCGAACAAACGGGGTCGGCGCATTGCAAACCGCCTTCTGCAGCAAGCCGGTGTTTTCCGCTTGTCGTTTAGCACTAACGCCCTGCAGATGTCATTCAACGAAGGCAACCGCAACAGCGGATTGCGCTTCTTGGCGATGCTCACCGAACACTGCCCCGAGCGTTACGCGGAAATGCTCAAGGAAGCGAACCAGTGACCACTGAAACCGCAGCGACCGATACCGGGACCACACAAGACACCGGCGCGTCGACCACGACTGAAGCAACCACCGCACCGGCTGAAGGCACCGTGCTAACCGGCACGGACGCCCAGACCAGCCAAACCGCAGAAACTCCGGCAGAGAGCACCAGCGAGGCAACCACCAAGGCGGATGACAAGCCTGCGCTCAAGGCCCCGGAAAAGTACGAATTCAAAGCCCAGGAGGGCAAAGAGCTCTCCCCTGTTGTCCTTGCCGAATTTGAAAAGATCGCCCGCGAGCTGGATCTGAGCCAAGAGGGTGCGCAGAAAATGCTGGACAGCGTAGCCCCGCAGATCGAGGCCGCTCAGCAAGCCGCACACCAGCAAATGGTTAACGACTGGGCGGACAAAGCTAAAACCGACAAGGAGTTCGGCGGCGACAAGCTGCAGGAAAACCTTGCCATCGCCAAGAAAGCACTGGAGGCCTTTGGCACTCCGGAGCTTACCGAAGTACTGAACAAAACCGGCCTTGGTAACCACCCGGAAGTAATCCGGGCCTTTTACCGTGCCGGGCAAAAAATCAGCTCTGCGCCCTTCGTTCCGGCCGGCAAGCCTGCTGGTACTGAGCAAAGCGCAAGCAACAAGCTTTACCCCAGCAAGTAATCAGTTTTTCGGCATTAACGCTGCGAAGCGCTGTGCCTCCCGAACAAACCGTTCTAACGCCGCGAGGCGCTGAAAGGAGCAAGACATGGCTGTACTCTCTACTGGCGCGCTCACCCTGGCCGACTGGGCCAAGCGCGTTGACCCCGATGGCAAAGTGCCGGTTGTTGCCGAACTGCTGACCCAGTCGAACGAGATCCTGGAAGACGCAGTATTCATGGAAGGCAACTTGCCGACTGGTCATCGCGTCACCATCCGCACCGGCTTGCCTGCTGTTTACTGGCGATCCCTGAACCAAGGCGTGCCGTCCAGCAAATCGACCACCGCGCAGGTGGATGAAAGCTGCGGCATGCTGGAAGCCTACAGCGTGGTCGATAAGGATCTGGCCAGCCTGAACGGCAATACCTCGGACTTCCGCCTGTCGGAAGACCAGCCGTTCCTGGAAGCCATGAGCCAGGCACAGGCCAACGCCATGTTCTACGGCAACCCGGCCAATGACCCGCGCCAGTACCTCGGTCTGGCAGCACGCTACGGCGCGATTTCCGGTGCCAACAACGGCCAGAACATTCTGAACGCTGTCGGTACCGCTGGCGCGACCAACACCTCGGTGTGGCTGGTGGTATGGGGTGAAAACACGGTTTTCTGCCCGTTCCCGAAAGGCTCTCAAGCCGGCCTGCTGCACGAGGATGTCACTACCGACGCCCCGGTGCTGGATGCGAACGGCAACCGCTACCAAGCCTACCAGACCCACTACCAGTGGAAGAACGGCCTGGTGGTGAAAGACTGGCGCTATGTGGTGCGCATTGCAAACATCTCGGTGTCTGCACTGACTGCCAACAGCTCGCCGGCCGACCTGATCAGCCTGCTGTCCCGCGCGCTGGACCGTATCCCGAACTTGGCCAAGGGCCGCGCCTGCTTCTACATGAACCGCACCGTGTACAGCTTCCTGCGCGTTCAGGCCTTGAACAAGTCGAACTACGCTTTGGCTATCGAGAAAGGCCTGAACCAGTTCGGCACCCCGTACCAGTGGCTGTCCTTCGAGGGCGTACCGCTGCGCCGCGTGGACCAGCTTCTGACCACCGAAACCCAGATCAGCTAATAGGACGGAGGATCGCATCATGTACTACGTAAAGAACTTCGTGGTGCAGTCCGAGCCTTGGAGCGGCGTCAATAGCGCCAAGCCTTGGGCCTACTACCTGACCCAGATTCCGGCCGGTGGCCAGAACATCCAGTAAAGGATACGAAAATGTACGTCGACTCTCTGTTGCAGCTGAGCGGCTCGATCACCGGCAATACGGTCTCGGGTCAGCTCGTCACTGCCACCGGCAACACCCTTTCCACCAACGTGATTGACCTCGCAGGCGTCGGCACCGGTAACACCGCGCGCGACATCGGCCAGGGCGAAGCGCTGGAAATCGCCATCGAGATCATGCAGACCCTGACCTCCAGCGGCGCAGCCACTGTTCAGTTCCAGCTGGTCGAGGCGGATGACAGCGCAATCTCCACTAACGTGAACGTGATTGTGCAGACTGACGCTTACGCATACACCGCGCTGACAGCCGGCACCCTGGTCCCGCTGCACTGGGATCGGGCCGCCCCGTACCAAGCGCGTCGCTATATCGCGCTGCGCTATGTCATCGGCACGGCCGCGCTGACCAACGCCACCGGCCAGTTCTTCGCCGCCACTGTGAAGAACTTCCAGGACAAGGGCAACAACACCCTGTTCAACTCCGGCTTCACCGTAGCCTAATCGCGCTGACCGGGCCCCGGCCCGGTCGTGCAAGGAGAACGAAACATGGCAGACGTCCGTGCCCTCACCACCGTCCACCACAACGGCAAGCTGTACAGCATCGGCGAAATCTTCGATTACCCGGATGAACTGGCAAAACAGCTGAAAGGCGTAGCTGAAGAAGGTATTGAGCTGGTCAACAAAAAGACCACTGCGGCCTTCAAGAAAGCCCAGCAGGCTATCCGCGACACCATCGACGCCGAAGCGCGCAAGTTGCGCCTTGCTTACGAAGAGCTGAAAGCGCAACTGGAAAGCGATCCTACTCGCGCCGATCTGATTCCCCAGGTGCTTGACGCAGAAGCAGCCGCTCGCGAAGCCGAACAGAAGGTTGCTGACTTTGACAAGCAGAGCGGCGAATCGGAAAGCGACCTGGTGTAACTGGTTTCATCGCTGTCTCCTAGAAGTGGATTGCACGGGGGCTTAGGCCCCCGATTTTTTGAAAGGGCCACGCCGTGCCATCTGAGGTCGATATCTGCAACACGTCCCTGGCCTACCTTGGAGACCCGGCGACGGTAACCGCCCTGGTGCCACCCAGCGGCAGCGCGCAGGCTGCAATGTGCGCACGTTTCTACCCTATGGCGCGCAACGCCTTGCTTGAAATGCACACCTGGTCGTTCGCCACCAAGCGCGTCAGCCTGCCGCTACTGTCGGAGTCGAACCAACCAAACCAGTGGTCGTACACGTACCAGTGCCCGCCCGATGCCCTTAACCTACTGGCCATCCTCGACCCCAACGCGACTGACGATTATGCCGGGGCTTTGGTGCTCTACGGCAGCTACCCGTCCCGCTACAGTGGTGAGGTAGGGATTCCGAACACCGTGCCTTTTTCGAACGAGATCGACGCAAACGGCAACCAGATCATTCTGACCAATATGCAGTACGCGGAGTTGCGATACACAGCGGAGGTCACCGACACCACCACCTTCAGCCCCCTGTTTATCGAGGCACTGACCTGGCTGTTGGCTTCCAAGATGGCCGGGCCGCTCATCAAGGGCAGCGAAGGCCGCAACGCAACGCAATCCTGCCTCCAGCAGTTCCAGCGTGCTTTCGGTGCGGCGATTGAGTCGGACAGCAACCAGCGCAACATCAAACCGCCGATCACGACCGGCTGGATCGTCAACAGGTAAGCATTATGGGCACCAAGGCATTCGACCGCAGCTTTGCCGCCGGCGAGATCACCCCGGAGATGTACGGTCGGCTGGATCTGACCAAAGAACAGACCGGCTTGGCCACGTGCCGCAACGCTATCGTGCTTCCACACGGGCCGGTCGCCAACCGGCCGGGCACCGAGTTCGTCAGCGAGATCAAGAGCAGCGCCAATCCGGCCCGGCTGATTCCCTTCACCTACTCGATCACCCAGACCATGGCCATCGAGGTTGGGGCCGGATACTTCCGGTTCCACTCCCAGGCCGGCACGCTGATGAACGGCGGCGTACCGTACGAGGTGGCAAACAGCTACGCTCAGGCCGACATCGCCAACATCCACTACGTGCAGTCCGCTGACGTGCTGACCCTGGTCCACCCCAACTACCCTATCGCAGAACTGCGCCGGCTAGGGGCAACCAACTGGACGCTGACCAACCCAAGCTTCGCCATCCCAACCTATTGCCCAACAGGGGCAACCGCAACGGTAACATCTCCGCATACCTCCAGCTGGAACCCGGTGAACTACCAGTACTGTGTCACCACTGTGCAGACGGGCGACCTGCAGGAATCGATTGCGTCGAACGTCACCACGGCGATCAGTAACGACCTGACGCTGCTGGGCAACTACAACACCATCACCTGGACGCTACCAACCGGGGTGACGCCGATTCGGTTCAATGTCTACAAGCTGGTGAACGGCCTGTGGGGCTATATCGGGCAAGCAGCGGCCACAGCCACTAGCTTCATCGACAATAACATCACGCCCAACGCCAGCCAGACACCGCCTATCATGGACAGCGGTTTCAACGACGCGGTGGGCAACTATCCGGCGGCGGTATCCTACTACCAGCAACGGCGGTGCTTTGGTGGCACGAACAACGCACCCCAGAACGTCTGGATGACCATGTCCGGCACCGAGAGCAACCTGACCTACACGCTGCCGGTAACGGCCAGCAACCGGGTGGCTTTCCGCATCGCAGCCCGCGAAGCCTCAGCCATTCGCCATCTGGTGCCGGTGGCCAACCTCATCATGCTGACGGCAAGCTGCGAATGGCGGGTCTCCTCAACAGATGGCAGCGCGCTTTGGGCGTCAAACTTGTCGGTCCAGCCGCAAAGTTACATCGGTGCCAACAACGTCACCCCCATCGTCGTGGGTAACACCGTCTTGTTCAGCCAGGCGCGCGGCGGCCGTATTCGGGAAATGGCCTACAACTGGCAGGCCCAGGCGTACTTGACCAACGACATCAGCGTGCTGGCCCCTCATCTTTTTGATTACAACCAAGTGCTGGACATGTGCTTCAGCCGGGCACCCTACCCTATCCTGTGGGCGGTATCGACCAACGGGAACCTATTGGGCATGACCTACGTGCCCGAGCAACAGGTTGCGGCCTGGCACCGCCATGACTTCGGCGGCAACGTCGAGGCAGTTTGCTGCATCACTGAGCAGCCCGCAGGCACACTGGCCAGCGAGGACATGCTCTACCTGATCGTGAACCGGGTAATCAACGGTGTGACGCGCCGCTTTATTGAGCGCATGCACACGCGATATTTCAACACGCCTTCCGATGCCTTCTTCGTGGATAGCGGCGCCACCAACTTCCTGCCCGGCACCTTCAGTTGGTCCGGGACGGCGATTAGCTGCAATATCCCATCCCACGGTCTCAGCACAGGCAACAGCGCATACTTCACTTTCAGCAACACTGCGCTCTCGGGTACCTACACCGTTACCAGCGTGACGGATACCAACAATCTGGTCCTGACTTCAACCACCGTTGGCCAGGGTAGTGGCACCGTTTCGCAAACACCGGCGCAGTACGTTTCCCAGGTTTCCGGCCTGACCTGGCTGGCGGGCCTGACGGTCAACGTGCTGGTGGATGGCGCACCGATCCCCGCACGTCAGGTAAGCAGCGGCGGTGTGGTTACGCTGGATTACCCTGGCACCAAGGTTGTTGTCGGCCTGCCGATTACCACCCAGGTGCAGACGCTGCCGATCTCCTTGCAGGTTGACACCGCCATGGGGCAGACGCTTGAGAAGAACGTCACCCAGGCGTGGTTACGCTTGTATCGCACCAGCGGCGTGTACGTCGGTCCGGACTTCAACACCCTGACGCTCGCCACACAGCGGAGCTTCCAGGACTTGCCCGGCAACCAGCCGGCATTGTTCAGTGGGGTATTGCCGGTGGTAATCACCCCCGCATGGCAATTCGACGGGGCAATCTGCATTCAGCAGACGGATCCGCTCCCCATGACGCTGACCTCCGTGGCCTTGGATATCTCCGTCAGCTGATGGTGTACAAGGCCAAGTGAATCGGACATAGCCTTCCGGTAACGTACGGAGGGTTTTCCCATGGGTTCATCAGGGGCCATGATGGTGGCTGGCGCAGCGACAAAAGCCTATGGTGCCAGCCAACAGGCAGCTGCGCAGCAAGCGTCCGCCAACTACCAATCCCAGGTGATGGCCAACAACGCCATCATCGCGCAGGATCAGGCGACAGTCGCCGAGAACAACGGCCAAGTGGCCGCGATGAATCACGACCTGCAAACCGCTCAGACATTCGGTGCTCAACGAGCGGCGTTCGGTGCCAACGGCGTGGACATGTCACAAGGCAGCGCGCTCAACACGCTGGCCACCACCCAGTTCATGGGGCAGCGCGACAGCGCCACCATCATGGACAACGCGATGCGACAGGCGTGGGGCTACAAAACGCAAGCCGCCGACTACGCCAGCAACGCCACCGCCGAGAAGGAAATCGCAAGCAGCATCAGCTCTACTGCGGCTGTCGGTACTTCTCTGCTGGGTAGCGCAACACAAGCCAATTCCGCCTGGCAAACCTACTCCTCGGCCAACGGTAACCCCAACTTTTGGGGCACAGTCAAAGGGTGGTTCAGCTAATGCCCACAGCTCCGACTTACGATACTCCGCAGGTTGCCCCCCAAGGGCTGCCCAACGCATCCATTCAAGGTCTCGGCCCCCGCCAGCTACTACAGGGAGAAATATCCGGGGAACAGACCCAGCGCGCCGGACAATCTCTTGAAACAATGGGCGTACAGGATGCCGACTTCGCCGCCAAGCAGCAGATGCTAGCAAACCAGAGCCGGGTCGACCTTGCCACCAATGCGGTACTGCAGGCCAAGAACGATCTGACCTACGGCACACAACAGGACCCCAACGGCGGTTACACCGCGCAAAAAGGCATGTCGGCCGTTCAGCCGGACGCCACCGGTCAGGGCCTGGCGGAGAACTATTCCCAGAAGCTGCAGAGCGTGATCGACCAGCAGGCTGCCGGGCTGGGCAACGACCTGCAGCGGCAAGTGTTCCTGAACCAGATTGGTCGAGTGCAGGCCCAGTTCCAGGGCGAAGTGCAGCAGCACGTCGCCAGGGAAAACATGCAGCTGAACATCGGAACTCAGCAGTCCTTGGTGCAGAACTCGCTGGATGCTGCCAAAACCAACTGGCAGGATTACGGCACTCAGGGCGGCGTTTTTGACACTGCGCTGCAGAACGCAAAACAGCATGCCTACATGCTCTCCCAATTGCAGGGAGCCGACCCGGTTACCGCCAACCGCATGGTGGCATCGGCATCTAACCTGATGTTTGTGCATGCAGCTGGCGCTGCGATCGACAACGGCCGCAGTGACGTAGCCCAGCAGATTCTCAAAGACCATCCGGAGATAGACCCGGATAGCGCGCTCAAGCTGCAAGGGCTGATCCACCAGGATCAGGTATCGCATGCGGCGATGGGTGCAGTGCAGACTGTGCTCGGCAACCATCAGTCTGCGTTCCAGCCTACTGATCTGGGAAGGCTAACGAACATTGTGCAGGGCATCGAAAGCGGCGGAAACCCCAATGCTGTCGGCCCTTACGTACCGGGCCAAGGCACTGCCAAAGGCAGCATGCAGGTTATGGACGCTACCGCCAAAAACCCCGGACTGGGGGTAAAGGCCGCCCAGGATGACAGCCCGGAAGAGCGCGCACGTGTTGGGCGCGACTACGTGGCGGCCCTCGCCCAGCGCTACGGCGGTGACCCGGCCAAGGTGCTTGCGGCCTACAACGCAGGCTTCGGAAACGTAGACAAAGCGATTGCCGAGGCGGGTCCGGGCGGCGACTGGATGGCCGCGCTGGCTAATCACCAATCACCCGCGAACCATCAGCAAACGGTCAACTACGTGCAAAAGGGTACAAGCCAGTTTCAGGCCGGTCTTGGCGCCCCCGCTAAGCCGACGATTGAGCAGCTCCAGTCTGAAGTACTGGCGAAGCTCGGCCCGAATCCAGACCCCGACACGGTCAAAGCAGCGACAACCGCGCTCAAGCAGCAATTCACCGTCCAGCAGGAAAGCCAAAAACAACAGGCTGAGCAAACAGTCCAGCAAACGATGCAGAAGCTTGTTGCAAACGGCGGCGACTGGAGTGCTTTAACACCCAGCGACCGGGCCGCCGTATTTCGCGATGCGCCTGACAAAGTGCCCGAACTGCAGCGGTACGCCGGCAACATCTCCAACCCGGTGCAAAAGGACAACATGGCCGCCTGGCACACCATCCAGGAGAACCCGGCAAAAGCATTCAGCATTCCCGATTCAGAGTGGAACGCCCTCGTGCAGAACAATTTTACGGACGCCACGCAGAAGCAGCTAACCAAGCAGCGTTCCGACTTCATGAGCGGGAAGATCGATACCAGTCCACAGACGGTCAACGACCCGGTATTCAATCGGCTGCTGAACAACAGGCTCCAATCCATCGGCCTTCTTGACGCTAATGGCAAACCAGCGGATCGCGATCAGGTCGGCACAATCAACAAGTACCTCCATGACGGTATTCTGGCTCGTCAGCAGCAGACCGGTCAGAAAATGACAGAAGCCCAGCTGGGTCAGTACCTGGACCATGAGTTTGTGCAGAACTACCAGTTTCACAACACGGTTCTGGGGATTCCGACATCCGCCGGAAACATGCCCTATCTGGGCATGAAGCCAAGCGACATTCCCGATAGCGACAAGCAGCAGATTACCGACTCGCTCGCCAAGCGCGGCAACTACAACCCCTCCAACGACATGATCATGCGCCTCTACTGGCGGAAAAAAGGGATTTAACGGATGGCCGATTCCAACCCCTACGACAGCCTCGTGGATGAGATGATGACCGGCCAGGGCGCCGCCATCCGCAATAACATTTACTCCAACGTCGGGCAGTCTGCCGACAAGGCCGCTCAGATCCAGCAACTGGCCAAGACGACCGGGTTACCGCAACAGTCCGTTGCGTTTGACCCAGATGCGGCACAACGCACGGCAACCATGCTGCACATGGACGTGGGCAAACTGCAGACCCAGTACCCCCACCTTGCAGCCAACTTGGAAAGCCCCAACTTCGCGGCGATTGCGCACGACGATCTGCCAAACCTTGCAGCAACTGAACAGGCCGTAAAGTCGCTCCCCCCACCATCGCCTGCCGCCCAGCCGCAAGGGTGGCTTAGCCAAATCGGTGATACGGCTTATGCTGGCTTGCAAGGCTTTGCTGGCTCTTTCAACAGTGCGGCCAGGGGGCTGAATATCGTAGGAGGTGCGTTCCCGACCCTTTACGACAAGGCCGCTAGTTTGGTGACCGGCAAGGACAGTACGGCGGCGCAGGATGCGTATTTCGACCGCTTCGTCAAACCACTCGATGATAACGCCAGCTACTTCAACCTGTCGCCCAACGCCGGGGTGCTGCAAAAGGTAGTACACGCTGTTGGCGCTGGCGCAGGGATGTTCACCCAGGTTGCCGCCACCGGTGGCATGGGTGGAGTTGCCGCCCCCGCCAGCGTGCTTGGAGCACGGACGGCTGTCTCCTCCGCAGTAGAGCATGCAACCAAGTCGATGGCGTTTCCTGCGCTGACGGCGGCAGTGAACACCGGCAATGACGTATACCAGCAGACTGGGAGTGCCGCTGCAGCAGTGAAGGCCGCAACCGCAGCATATGGCACCAACACTGCCATGGGGGTGCTACCGATCGGCATGGAGGGTGGTTTGCTCAAGCGGCTGGTCACCGGCGTACCGGTCGGTATCGCTACGGGAGAAGCCAACCGGCAAGTCACCAATGCCGCCATGCCCGACAGCATGCAGCAGCCGCGCGACATTAGCGACGTCATCGTCAACGGCATTACCGGCGCTATTCTCTCCGGCGCCATGGGAGGCCGGGGCGGTGCACTCGAAAGCGCGGTGCGCGAGAACTATGGGCAGGAGGTCAAGGCGGCCCAGGCCGAGCAGGGTATGCAAGGCCTGGCCACGTTGAGCGAGCTGGCCACCGGCAGCAAGCTGCGCCAGCGGGACCCGGATGCGTTCAAGCAGTTCATCCAGAACGTGACGGAGGACGGCCACCTGTCCGATGTCTATGTCGACGGCAAGCTATTCGACGACGTGTTGAACCAGTCCGGCGTAGACCGTAACCAGCTGCAAGCCCTGATGCCCGATGTCGCCAAGCAGCTACCGACAGCGCTGCAGACTATGGGGGATGTGCGCATCCCTGTTGCCGATTACGCCACCCACATCGCGGGCGGGAAGCTTGACGACGCGCTGATGCCGCACCTGAAGACCGACCCTGACGGCATGACCTACCAGCAGGCGCAGGACTACCGCACGAATGTGCAAGGCGAGCTGGTCAAGCAGGCGCAGGATCTGGCGGATAAACAGCAAGCGCAGGACGCACGCGACCAAGCATTGCAGGCTGTCTACGACGACCGCCTGGCTCAGCTGAATAGCGCAGGCCGCTTTACCGACGATGTGAACAAACAGTACGCCAGCCTGCACCAGCAACTGGTTGCCACGCTGGCAGACCGCGAGGGCATGCCTATTGATCAAGTGCACCAGATGCTGCCCCTGCACGTCCAGGGCGACGGTACCGGTGACCTTGCTCAAGGTAGTCAGGACGGTCCGTTTGGCCCCATCAGTCAGGACTTCCACCACGATGCGCCGGGGGCGATTGCCCACCTGCTCAAGAACAAGAGCGGTGAAGCTGTTGGCGCATTGCACCACCCTGAAATTGGCGACATCGATCTGGTTTACGGCAAGGAGGGTACGGGAGAAAGCGACGGTTATGGCGTAGCCAAGCTGGCCAAGTACCATCCAGAGGTCCTAGACAAGCTGCAGGACGTGCTTTCGGAAATGAAAGTGGTTCAGCGCGGGACAAACCGTGTGCGCATGGAATCTGCAGATCACAAGGCCAGCGTTCGCCTGACATGGGACGACCAAGCCAAAAACTGGTTGCTGACTGCATTCAAGAAAAAGGAAAGAGGCGTTGCCGACACGAGGACGGACACTGCCAGCATTGGTGAAGCGGATGACACAGCTCGCCGCTCCGACGCCTCAGACAGCATTGTAGATCAGGACATCCAAAAGTTCTATCAGAGTCGTGTAGCAGATCAAGCCCCCTCAAACGACGGGATTCTCCAACGCGTCAAGAACACGCTGCGCCAAGGCATGGGGCTGCTGACCAATGCAAAAGAGGCCCAGTCACCTGACCCCCTCACTAATCCGCCTCACAAAGGCGGTAGTGTTGAATCAGGCGATGAGCCTCTGAAACAAACTATAACAGCCCAGGGGGACCGTGGCTACTTCGACCCTGCCAGCAAGACCATCGGTCTGTTGAAAGACGCCGACCTGTCCACCTTCCTGCATGAGACCGGCCACTACTGGCTGGAGGCCATGCACGAGTTTGTTCAGCGCCCGGAGGCCAGTGAAGGGCTGCGCGGCGACTTCGACACCCTGCTGCGTAGTTTTGGCACCCAAGGCGATACCGCCGCCGACCGCCTGGCCAACTGGAGCGCCAGCGACATGGCCGCCCGCCGCGCTGGCCATGAGCAGTTTGCCGAAGGGTTTGAACGCTATCTGCTCGAGGGCAAGGCCCCTACCCCAGAGCTGCAGACCTTGTTCAGCCGCTTCCGTAGTTGGCTGATGAACGTGTACCGCAGCTTGACCGGTGTTGGCCAAGAGTTGAGCCCAGAGGTGCGCGGGGTGTTCGACCGCATGGTAGCGAGCGAGGACGCCATCCGCGAAGCCGAGCGGGTACGCGGCTACCTGACACCGGACCTGCTTGGGGAAGTGACGCCTGAGACGCAGCAGTATCAGTCACTAGGTCAGCAGGCCACCGACCAGGCCATCAGCGAGATGCAGACCCGCAGCATCCGCGACATGAAGTGGATCAGCAACGCCAAGTCCAAGGCCATGCGGGATCTGCAGCGCACAGCGCGGGACGAGCGCGCCAAGATTGCAGCCGAAGTCACCAAAGAGGTAATGGAACAGCCGGTCAACAAGGCCCGCACCTGGCTGACCAAGGGTGAAACCGTAGACCCGAATGGCGATGCCATCAAGGCCGAAAAGGGCTACAAGCTGAACACCGACGCCCTGTCCGAGCTTTTCCCCAAGGGCGAACTCGGCGGCACCACCCTGGATGGGCTGCGCGGCATGCACGCTAAAGATGGTCTGCACCCAGACCTGGTGGCCGATATGTTCGGCTATAACAGCGGGCGCGAGCTGGTGCACGATTTGTTGAACGCCCCTAGGGCCAAAGACGAAATCGAAGGCATGACCGACCAACGCATGCTGGAGCGCCACGGCGACCTGGTTGACCCGGTTAGCATTGAGCGCGCCGCCGAAGTTGCCATCCACAACGATGCGCGGGCCAAGATGATGGCCACTGGCCTGAAGGTACTGACCAAGTCACCCATGCCGGTGCGTGATATCGAGAAAGCGGCCAAGGCCGCCGCCGATGTCGCTATCGCGCAAAAGAAGGTTGGCGACCTGCGCCCTGCTCAATACAGTGCCGCAGAGACCAAAGCCAACAAGGCACTGCTCAAGCTGGCCCCCAAAGACCCCATGGGGGCGGCGCAGGCGCAACGGGCGGCCCTGCTGAATAACCGTCTGTTCAAGTCATCGACCGAAGCGCTGGCAGACGTACGCAGCGCCCTCACCTACTTCAAGCGCTTCCAGCGCGAGAGTACGCTTAAGAAGATCGCCCCAGAGGAACGGGAGCAGATCCTGACCGAGTTGGGGAAATACGATTTCAGGATTAACCCTTCCGACGAACCGTCCCGCGCGCAGAAAAATCTGCAACAGTGGGCCGAATCCCAGCAGCAGGCTGGTTACACGCCGATCATCGATCAAGCTGCGTTGCAAATTGCGCCGCGCACCCAGTATCGCAGTATGACCGTGGAAGAGTTACGTGGATTGCGTGACATGATCGGCTCGATCGAGAAAATCGGTCGGGACAAGGTGACCGCCACTTGGCGCGGTCAACGCATGGCCCTGGCGGACGTGGTTGGCGAGTTTGTCGGCAAGATGCAAGAGCATGCCCAGAAGTTCACCCCCGACCAACTTTACAATGCCCCGGACAAACGGGGAATCGGTCAAATCCCTTTGGCTTTTGCCAAAATGGGGGCGGCGCTGCGCGCGACGGAGGCTTCGCTGAAACCGCAGCAGTACAAGGCCAACCACTTCGACGCCCATGAGCTGCTCGGCCCCTTCCACGAGCTGTTCAATAGTGTCTTCGACGCCAACTATCGCAAGATTGATCTGACGCGCCAGCAGGCCGATATCGCTCGCTCAGTTGCCGACAAGCTGGGTAAGGACTGGCAGCAGTCCCTGCACAACTTTGTCGACAACTCCACTCTGCTGGACCCGAAGTTGACGGAAGAGTCTGGCCGCCCGGTATACATGCGCATCAGCCGAGACAACCTCATCCAGATGGCCGCCCATGCTGGTAGCGAGTCCAACTTCGACAAGCTGGCCAAGGGGTACAACTGGGACCCGGCTACGGTATGGGGCTTCCTGGATGGCAAGCTGACCAAAGAGGACGCCACCGCGGTCAAGACGCAGTGGGAGATGGCAAACCACCATTGGGAAGATACCAAGGCCATGTATGAACGGATGGGTCAAGTGGTGCCACCCAAGGTGGAGGCGCGCCCGTACCGTCTGCGCCTTGCCGATGGCACCGTGGAAGACATGCCCGGCGGTTACATGCCGATTCGCTATGACCCCCTGCGCAGCCGGCTGGGGGCCAAGCAGCAGGCCGAACGGGCGATTGATGTCGAGGCTGGCCGGTTTGGCTACGACTTCTTTGGGCGCGACACCACAACCAACGGCAGTATGAACGCCCGGAATGACGGTTACGCTGATGCGCTGGACCTGAGCCACGAGCGATTCGAGCGCGCCCTCGCCGAGACCATTCACGACCTGGCCTACCGAGAAACCTTGGTGAACGTGAATAAGATCATCACGGACAGCGACTTCCGTGGCCAGTTCCTGAAAACCTTCGGGCGCGAAAATTACGATGCGCTGCACACTTGGCTTGGCCGTATCGCCAACAGCGAGACCGTAGACCGGCAAGCAGAGGGCTGGGGGAAATGGTTCCGCTACACCCGCACTGGCATGGTCATGAACGCCATCGCACTGCGCGCCACCACTGTGCTCAAGCACGGCGGCTCTGCCCTGTTCAAAAGCGCCGGCTACTTTGTCGGCGGGGGTGAAAAGTACTTGTTGGGTCGCATGCGTTTGCTGGTGACCGATTACAGCAACCAGATTGCATCGGCCCAAGAGAAATTTAGCGAGATCCGCGCCCGTCTGCTGCAGCAAGACCGTGACTATCGAGAAACGGTCAGCAGCCTGTACCAGCCGGAAAGCCCTCGCGCATGGGCAGAACGGTTCGGGCACTCTGCCGTGGCCTGGGCTGACATGATGTCGGCAGTGCCTACCGCGTGGGCTGCATACGACCGAGCCATTACGGAAGGCATACCGACCCGCATGGGGGGTACCGGCAAGCCGATGACCGAAGCCCAGGCCGTCGCCTACGCCAACCAGATGGTACGGGAGGCCCACGGCAGCAATATCGAGTCTGCGCGCAGTAACACCATGTCCACCCCACATGAGGGCGTAAAGATGTTCACGACACTCTACGGCTTCCAGAACAACACGCTGGGCCAGTTGCTGAACGCGACCAGCATGCTTAAGACGCAGGGCATCAGCAAGCCCGAAGTGTTGGCGCGCAGCATGATGGCGGTATTGGTCCCCGCCTTGGTAGCTGGCGCAGTCACTGACGGACTGCCGAAGGCGGACGACTGGGAGAGCTGGCTGGCCAAGGCGACTGGCGATGAGATGGTGAGCACTATCCCGTTTGCTCGGGACCTCTACTCCTTTGCCATGGGTTACCACCATGCGGGGGTGATCGGCCCTGAAGCCTGGATGCAGAGCGTGGCTCAGCCACTAATCGACGGGGTTAAGGCGGCCACCGGCCACCACGTAACGGGTGCGATCCAGCATATCGCCGACGCTGCGGGTATGGGTCTGCACATCCCGGGCCTTGGCCAGTTGGGCAAAATGGCGCAGTACGAGTATGACATCGCCACCGGCAACAAACCCCAGCCCGCCGATGCACTTGAGCACGCCCAGGGTCTGACGGTGGGTACACACACGAAACACTAGCGGTGTACAAGGGCGACGGCCCGTGACGGACACTTCAGGCATCACACCGGAGTGTCCGTCATGACCATCAGCAGCACCAATCGCGTTGTGCAATTTACAGGGAACGCATCCCAAACGGCGTTCCCGTTTGCGTTCAAGGTATTTGCCGCGACCGACGTCCTGGTGATCCTGACCGATACGTCAGGCAACAGCACGACCGAGACGCTAACCAGTCAGTACAGCGTCGTGTTGAACAGCGATCAGAACAACAGCCCAGGGGGCACGGTGACGATGAACGCCGCGCCACCGGCAGGCTACACGCTGACCATCTCCAGCTCGGTCCCTGTGCTTCAGCCGACCAACATTGCCAACACCGGCAACTTCTACCCACAAAGCGTAACGGATGCTTTCGACCGGCTGACTGTGATTTGCCAGCAGCTTCAGCTCGGCTTGAACAACGCACTGCAATACCCGGTCACGGTACAGGGCGGGTTCTCTGCCACGCTACCTACCCCACAAGCCAGCCAGCTGCTGGGATGGAACGCGGCAGGCACTGCCCTAGTGAACTGCACTCCGGCGGGGATTGGCGCGGGTACTGTTGGCACCACCCAGCTTGCTGACGGTGGCGTAACCGCAGCCAAGCTAGCCAGTGGGGCGGCAGCTAGCAACCTTGGCAACGGCGGGGTGACGGCGGCCATGTTGGCTGCCGGGGCTGCCGTGTCGAATATCGGCACCGGTGGTATTGGTGCCACGCAGCTTGGTGCCGGGTCTGCCACGCTGGCCAAGCTGGACAGAACAGGCACTACCGGCCAGGTTCTGCTTGCGCAGACTGGTGCAGCGCCGGTGTGGGGGCAGAACCCTGCGCTTAATTCTGTGATTCGCGTCAATACGCCAAATGGTAGTGGATCGACAAATACCAAATACCGCCGATTCACCAATGTGGTGACCAATACCGGCAGTAGTGATGTTAGCTACGCCGACAGCGCCACGCTGGGGGCAAGCTTTACCATCGTGAATGCCGGTATCTATTCACTCAGCTATTCAGATAGCAATACATCGGCGCAGACAATTGCCATCACTCTGAATGACAACCAGCCTACCACGGTGATCGGTTCTACAACTGCGGCAAATGTTCTGGCGTCTTGCACGTGTGTTTCAAGCGGTTATGCGGCATGCGCGGCATGGACCGGCTATTTGGCAGCCGGTAGTGTGATTAACGCCAAAACAGATGGAAACGGTAACGGCAACTCATCCCAAGTGCAGTTCACCATTTCAAGGATCGCATGATGACTATCCACGCCTTCAAAGACGCCAATGACGGTTACTACCAAGTCGACGTACCGGACGGCGAGGACATGCCGGAATGGACGGAAGGTCTGACACCGTGCGCGGTGCAGCCCGCCACGTCGAACACCGCTCAGCAACTCGCATCGCTTCAACAAGGCGTACAGCATTGGCTCGACACCACCGCCCAAGCGAATGGATATGACGGCATCGCCTCCTGCTGCAGTTACTACAACAGCAGTGTGGCCCAGTACGCTGCAGACGCAAAGGCCGCGACGCTATGGCGCGACGCAGTGTGGCAGGCCTGCTACGCCCAGTCTGCTGCCCTGAGCAGTCAGCCCAACCCAGTCATACCCACGCTCGCTACCCTGCTTCTTTCCTTGCCCCAGCCAGCAACCTACGGCTGGACTGCTCACGCGCCGGGGGCCTAGCCATGGATCTGCAAATCGTCGTCTTGCTTATCCTGCTGCTGGTGATCGGTGCGGTCACGACCGGATGGCTCCACGCCATGGTCGTTGGCTTCGACATGTTCGTGCAAGACCTGATTTGGGACGCCCCCATCGGGGTGACGATATCGAGCCGCGCCGGCCTGGCCGCGCGTAACGGCAAGCCGCTGGGTTCTCGCATCGTCAATTTCATCATGGGTAGCACTACGCATTGCGAAGATGCCATCGCTGCCGACATCGCCAGGGCGAAGAAAGCGCTGGCGGTCCTCCAACAAGAAGGGTGACCCGTGGACCAAAACACGATGTTGCAGCTCGCTGGCGTGGGCATGCTGGGCGTGCTGGGGTACTTCCTCAAGAACGCGCACAACGAAGTCAAGGATTTGAAAATCGAGCTGGCCGCCCAGAAGCGCGACTTCTCTGACCTGTCGCTGAAAGTGGCAACGGACTTTGTTCGCCGGGAGGAGTTCGAGAAGCTGGAGTCCAGCCTCGAGAAACTCAGCGACCAGTTGTTCAGTAAGTTCGATCAGATCGCTGACAAGTTTGACCAGCGGTTCGATCAGCTTGGTAACAAGCTCGACAACCAGCTCCAGGATGTGTACCGGCAAATCGGAAAGAAGGCTGACAAATGACACCTGAAGATCTCGCCGCAGCCATTGGCTGCCCGGCTGAACGCGCCTCCAAATGGGCCGACCCGCTGTCTGCTGCCATGCAGCTCTACGACATCGGCACGCCCGCCCGGCAGGCGGCTTTCCTCGCCCAGGTCGGCCACGAGTCGGGCCGCTTAGTCTACGTGCGTGAGCTGTGGGGGCCGACTGCTGCGCAGCAAGGCTATGAAGGCCGGGACGACCTGGGCAACACAGTGCCGGGTGACGGTTTCAGATACCGTGGGCGCGGCCTGATCCAGATCACCGGCCGGGCCAACTATCAAGCCATGGCCGACAAGCTGAACCTGCCACTGGTTGATCGGCCCGAGTTGCTGGAGGAACCAAGCAATGCGGCTTTGTCCGCCTGCCAGTTCTGGCAGGATCATGGTCTAAACGAACTGGCCGACGCTGGCGAGTTCGTCACGATAACCCGCCGCATCAACGGCGGCACCAATGGCCTGGCTGACCGGCAAGCGATCTGGGAAACAGCCAAGCAAGTACTGGGGGCATGAACATGGACTGGAAACAATTGGGCAGTGCGGTGGCCAAGCTCGGTTTGCCGCTTCTGGGTGCAGCGCTGCCGATTCCCGGTGGCGCCGCCATCGGTACGGCCCTGGCTCAAGCCATCGGCAGCACCTCGGCGGACCCGCAAGACATCCTCACCGCTCTGACGGCGAATGCTGACACGCAGCTCAAGGCCAAGCAGTTCGAGGATACGCACAAGGAAACCATGCTGAAGCTGCAGCTAGACTACCAGGCGCAGATTTACCAGCAAGAGGTTGCTGACCGTGCCAGTGCTCGCACCATGCAAGTGGGTACCAAATCGTATACCCTGCCGGTGCTCGCCTACACCATCGTGGGCAGTTTCATCGCCATGGTGGGCAGCACGCTGCTAGGCTACAGCCATGTGGACAGCGTCCTCGCAGGCACGCTGGTGGGCTACCTGTCGGCCAAGGCTGAGCAGGTAATTGCGTTCTACTTTGGCAGCTCGAAGGGTAGCGAAGACAAGAACGTACTGCTGGCCAACTCGGTGCCGGTGGGCAAGCAGTAGCCGGTAAAATCGTTTCCGCATCCACCTTTTAGCGCCTAGTAAAATCAAGGCTTTGAAAGGCGACAAACAGGGGCGATTGCGGAAACGATTAATCTGTAAGCTGCTGATTTATTTAATTTACTGGCAGGACTTGAAAACTGCCGACGGGAAACCGTCCGTGGGTTCGAATCCCACAGCCTCCGCCACCCCATATTCAGACACCGTCACCTTCTGTCACCAAAATGGCTGAAACCCTTGCAGAACGTGGCGGTTTCTTCATTCTGGCGCACCGCCATGCATCGACCATCATTTCATTTTGATGGGTCGAGATCACTACGTGATGGTACGACCATGCCCAAGCCCTCCACCCCCCTGACAGACACCCGCATTCGCAACGCAAAGCCTGCGGAGAAGCTATACATGCTCAGTGATGGCGCTGGACTGGCGCTGTGCGTCTGGTCGGATATCGGTACGCCTGCGGTCCTTCGTCGAAGCCGGCAAACACGGCACTGGGAAACAGCAAGGCAAGAATGATCAAGATAGGCTGCATGGGCAAACAATGGCCCCAAAAGTGAAGGGCAGATATTTACTTTGCTCTGCAGTCGCGCACATTGAGAAATTTAATCATCAAACAAGCCAAACCAACCATCATGATCAGGTTGGCTGAGGACAGATAGCAGAGGAAAAGGATATGCGATGGAGCTGACAGCGGCACTTCAGCCATGGCGCGCGTGATAAAAACAAGGGAAAGGGCTAGTGCCACCTTGGCGGCATGACGGCGATAAATAAGCAGCAGTACTGGCACGGTAATGATGGCCATGAGGAGGTGAATCAATAGGCCCTCAACCAGCAAGCCAGCCCAAACATCCACACGCTGGTGACTGCTGGACCAGGGAAAATGTGCACCCACCCAGTTGGAAATTAGGTAATGCGGCGTATTACCGCCCCAGCACAGCAAAAGCACAAGCAATGCACCCAGCTTTAAAACGTGAAGCAACCAGCCAATCAGCTTGTGCATTTAACCAACCTCAGTCAGCTTGTTGCGTGTTGTCACGCAAGGGATATATCGCCCATGAGGTGACAATCCCATTAGCCAGCGCATCGCCCATCTCGGGCTTGGCGCATTGCTCCTGTCTCTTGCCTTTATCCTCGGTGCCCTGGCACAGCATCACCTTTTGCGTACCCGGCAGGATGTTGGCATCACGGTGATAAAAAGCGATATAACCGTGATGATTGGGGATATGCACCCACTGCTCCACCAGGACCGGATTGGCCTTGCCATCGCTGTATTTGATGACCCAGTCCTTCAGGTAGCCCATTCGCCCCGCTTGCAGGCTGCCATCAGCAGCATAATTGCCATGCAGGCCGACATAGGTTTTGTCCAGCGGCTGCTCGTCGGAATATTGCCGCTGCACCCCACCCAGAAACATGCGTGAGCAGGAGGATATGCAAAAGCCGGACAAGGCGGTATTGAGCTTGTGCGCGCGGATATACTCCCCTACCGCATAGCCGGTACGGGCATCGCCGCCATGCGAATTTTTCAGTACCACGGTGTTGATGTCTGGATGACTCTCCAGCGTACTTTCCAGCACCCGTAGCTCGATGCCGGTAACCGGCCCAGACATCAGCACAGCCTGGCCACGCACTTCAACATCCATGGCCTGCGCGGCGTTTATCACAGCCAGCAGGGTGATACCCGCTGCCAAACTTCGCTTCATCGTGCTTCCTTCGCGGTGGGAGATTGCCCCGTCGTGGATGATACAGAATCTGCGCCCAGGTACATCCACCGCAGCACATCGGCCAGATTCTTCACCGGCTCGTTACCGGGGGTATTGGGTAGACGGAAGGCCAGCAAGCCGGCCTGGCGCACGGCGGCGTCGCGTTTTTTGTCCTGTTCCTCTTTGCCACGGTGGCTGCTGTCGTCCAGCTCGATGACCGCCACCACGCTCAGGTCCTTGCGGCACACCACAAAGTCCGCCACCTTCTGGCGCATGGTGCCGAACAGCGCATAGTTCTGCCTGCCCGTCCCGCCCTTCACGCTCAGCAACTGGCTGAAACCCACCTGGGCCAGCACGATAAAGTCCGGCGACAGATGCTCTACCAGCCGCCAGTAACAGCCCTGCTCACGCGCTGACAGCAAGGCCGGCTTTTTCAGGCAGAAGCGAGCATTGCCGTAATCCATCGGCTTCTTGAGCACCGGGCGAAACACCAATTCAGGTGGCGCCTCGGGCGCGGATTCCGTGCGGGGATCCTGTCTGCGATCAGGCTGCTTGCCACGGCCGCGTGCGCCACGTCGCTGCCTGGGCATCATCATGACCAGCGCACCCACAATAGCCATGATGAACAACAGCCATTTGAGCGCACCCATGATGGGCCCCATCAAGGATGGCGCGGGGGAAACAACCGGCAGAGGCGGTAGATGTTGACTGGCCGTCTGCGCTGGCTGCGGGGTAATAACTTGCACGGGCGGCGTGGCTGGCGTAGTGGGTTCCGGCTGCGGCGTAGTCTGTACCGGCGGAGTCGGCTGCACCACTTGGCCAGGCGCGGCTTGCCCGGCATTCATCACCGTACAGCCGGGGTAGTTGCTATAGATGGGCCGGCCGGTTTGCGGGTCGGTACAGGTGTAAATCTGAGCGGTTGCAGTAGCGCTGACCAGCAGCAAGGAAAAGGATATGGCTTTAATCATCCAAACATCATATTGGGAAAATTAACCGGATACCAGGCTAAGCGCCACCCGCAACCGGCAATCAAGTGAGATATTTGATCGCCCGCAGATGCCAACGCTACACTGGCCGGCCAAGCAATGGGAGCAATATGCATGCAAAATAACAATTGCCTGATGAGCAGCCTGGTATTGCTCATTTGCGCAGTGGCCAGTGCGCAGGACAGACGGCAAGTGGCCGAGCCCGCATTGCCGGACAGGATACCGGGTCTGCACCGGACTAGAGCAGGCTTCAAGCAGAATCAGCTGCTACGCTGCACGGCCTGTTACATGACATATCGCAAGCCTCAGGCGCTGCGTCACCTGCGCTCAATGATGTTGAAATGCCTGTCCATTGCAGCGCGGAGCAATGGACAGGAGAAATCAGAGAGTCCGACTTCTTCGAAAGTCAGATATCAATGCAGCGGGATACCGGCCTGAGCGCAGGCATTCCCCTGCACCACTGCCTATCCACCACCAGCACTCAGCCGGCTTGGCTAGCCCTTCACACCGCCAGCGGCTCCAGCTTGCGCAGGCGCAGGGCGATCAGCAGCAGTGCCAGCAAGCCCAACGCGATCATTGCTGCCACGCCATTCCATTTGCCCATGCCCCACAGCAGGCCGGAGAAGGAGCCTACCACGCTGGAGCCCAGGTAATAGGCGGTGAGGTAACAGGCAGAGGCCAGCGCCTTGCCGCGTTGTGCACGGCGGCCTATCCAGCTGCTGGCCACTGAGTGGCCACCGAAGAAGCCGAAGGTAAACAGCGCAATGCCCGGCACCATCAGCCACAGCGAGTCGGCCAGCGTGCACACCAGCCCGGCAGCCATCAGCAGCACCATCAGCCACAGCATATTGCGGCGGCCAAAGCGGTCGGCCATGCGCCCCACCCAGGCCGAGGCCCAGATGCCCACCATATACAGCGAGAACACAAAGCCCAGCACGCTATGGCTTAGATTGAAGGGCGCGGCCAGCAGGCGAAAACCCAGGTAGTTGTACAGGCTGACAAAACAGCCCATGAACAGAAAGGCCGACAAGAACAACCAGGGCAGGCCGCCATCGGCAAAATGGCTGGCCACATCGCGGCGGAACTCGGCCAGATTCAATGGCAGCGGCTTGAAGTGGCGCGAATCCGGCAGGCTGCGCCAGAACTCGATGGCACCGGCCACGCCCAGCACACCCAGTGCCAGCACGGCAGCGCGCCAGCCAAAATGGTCGGCAATCACCGCCGCCAGAAAGCGCCCGCTCATGCCACCCAGCGCATTACCGGCGATATACAGGCCGATGGAATGCCCCAGCGACAGCGGCTCCACCTCTTCACTCAGATAGGCCATGGCCACCGCAGGCAAGCCGGCCAGCACCACACCAAAAATGGCACGCAGATAGAGAAACTGCTGAAAGCTGGGCGCAAAGGCCGCCAGCAGCATCAGCAATGCCGCCAGGCTCAGCGCGATATTCATGACCGGCTTGCGCCCCACCTTGTCAGCCAGAAAACTGGCCGGAATCAGCGCCAGCGCCAGGCCGGTGGTGGGCACCGACAGCACGCTACTGGCCGCCGCCGGCGACAGGGCAAAGTCGTGGGCAAACATCGGCATCAGCGGCTGCATGCTGTACAGCATGGAAAAAGTGCAAAAGCCACCCACAAACATGGCACGCGCCGTGGCGCGAAATGCAGTGGAACCAGCATGCAGACGGGGAGTCGCGGAAATGGTGTTCTCCTGGGTGGCAGCGGCAGCTGAATTCAGCGTAGCAGCACAGGAGGCAGAGTCGGAAGGCATGATCAAACCACTAGCAGTGATACAGGACTTGAGCTTAGCCCTTGACTAAACCTCAGTCCAATATATCTTTACTCAATAATCAATACTTTTAAAATATCAATATGGAACTACGCCATCTACGTTATTTCGTCACCGTGGCCGAAGAACTGCACTTCACCCGCGCCGCCGAACGCCTGCACATGGCCCAGCCGCCCTTGTCCCAGCAGATACAGGCACTGGAAGCCGAGCTGGGCACCGCATTGTTTCTGCGGGAAAAGCGCAAGGTGGAGCTAACGGCAGCCGGCAAGCAGTTTCTGCTGCGTGCCCGGCGCATTCTGGCGGATACCGAGGACGCTGCCGAACAGGCCCGCCGCGCCGCACGCGGGGAAATCGGCGAGCTGCGCATTGGCTTTACATCCTCTCTGCCGCTCACCCCCATTCTGCCGGCTGCTTTGCATGCTTATCGCCAGCACTTTCCGGCGGTGCGGCTGACCCTGCGCGAAATGTTCACCACCGACCAGTTTGCTGCGCTACAGCAACAGGAAATCGATGTCGGCTTTGTCCGCTTCAACGGGCTGTCACCGGCTGACAGGATATTGGTACAGGAATTACGGCGCGATCCGCTGCTGGTGGTGATCAACAGTAGCCACCCGCTGGCTGGCGCGCCCAGCCTGTCGCTGACCCAGCTACGCAACGAGGGCATGATCAGCTACCCGCGCAGCGCCGGCACTGGCCTGCACAGTGTGATCCGCCAGCTGTGTGAGGCCTGCGGCTTCGAGCCGCGCATCACCCAGGAAGCCGGCGAAGCCACCACCCAGGTGGGGCTGGTGGCCGCCGGACTGGGCATCGCCATCCTGCCATCGCCGCTGGAGTGCGTGCAGCTGCCGGGGGTGCGCTATATCCCGTTGACTGACGATGGTGCCTATCTGGCCATGGGCATTGCCACGCGCGCGGGTGACAGCTCGCCACTGGTAAGCGGCTTCATCACCCATTTGTGGGATGAAATCCCTGCGGTTTAGCACCACCCACCAAATCCCTGCGGCGGCGGCGTACTGCTTGACCAGCCTGTATCAGCCCACCTTGCCCAGGACGCTACGCCGCTTTGCTAGCCGCTCTTGGCCTGGGGAGTGGCGACGTGTTGCATTTTGTCTATCCAAAATTGGCAAAAATAGCCGATTTTTCATGGTAACAAGCCAGATTCTTCGCCGATGGCGGCCCCATCCCTCATTTGCAGGATAGCCAGCTGTTAATTGCTGCATGACACTGTCTCCACAACAACAGGACAGACGGCAGGCCACGTAGCCACCGCACGCCATACAGAGGAGAACATCATGCAGCAGCCATCAGAACGGCAGCCGGATCTGGCCGTATTCAGCGCCATCCTGCTGGAAATCTATCGTCTGGCCCGCGAAGAATCACTGGAGCGCTTTCATCACACCGTGCTGGAATGCCTGCGCCCGCAGCTAGCCTTTGACAAGGCCTGGTGGGGCCGCGCCGCCCAGGCGGCGGATGGCCCGCACGAGCACAGTTCATTTCTGTTTGGCCTGCCGGATCACTACATCGATGACTGGAAATCCATCCGCCAGCACGATGTCACCGTGGCACGGGTGCATGCCCACCCCGGCCAGACCGTGGTGGTGGACATGCAGGCGGACGATGCACCGCCGCAGCTGCAATGGCTGGGCCAACGTCATGAAATTGGCGAGCTGTTGTGCGTGATCCACATCGACCCGGTCACCCAGCTGAGCGACCATCTGGCGCTATACCGCCGCCCCGGTGCCGCGCCCTTCAGCGCTGCCGACTGCCTGTTGCTGTCCTGTCTGATGCCGCATCTGGCCTCCACTGTGGCCATCAACCAGATCCGCACCCTGCAGGCACTGCGCGAAACCCTCAGCGGGCCACGGCTGGCGATGGCAGTCTGCGACCAGCACGGCACCCTGCACTGCGCCGAACCCGGTTTTGTTGACCTGCTACTCACCGAATGGCCGGAATGGACCGGCCCCGCCCTGCCCGCCGGCCTGTCGCCACAAGGCCATGATGGGCCCCGGCTCAATATCGAGGCACGGCGCAGCAGCGACCTCTACCTGCTGACTGCGCGCTACCGCTGCGCCATGGAGCAGCTGTCCAGCCGCGAAACCGATGTCGCCCGCCTGTTTGGCGAAGGGCTCACCTACAAGGACATCGCGCGCAAGCTGGGCCTGTCGCCACATACCGTGCGCCACCACATCCGCGCCATCTACGCCAAGCTGGGCATCAACGGCAAGGCGGGCATTGCACATCTCTTGCACCAGCAAGCGCCATTCGGCTGATCTCCCCAGCCTGCTAATCCCACCCGTACGTCCCTGAAGCTGCCAAAGCTGCCATGGTCCGCCATCGCAGGCAGGGCTGGCAGGGACAGCTGCGTCCACGTGTTTCGCCCACCCACCCGAAGGAGCATGCCATGACCCCGTTTCGCCCTGTCCTGACCGCCCTGGCGGCCAGCCTGCTGCTCGCCAGCCATCCCGGCCATGCCGCCGACACCAATGCCCGTGACTTTTTCAGCGCACCGGTCGGCACCTCGCTCAGCGTGCTCTACCTGCCCGTCACCTGGGCCGACAGCTTTCACTCGGCCAGCGGCAACGACGACCATGCCCGGCTGAATGTAGAAGCCTTGGCCTGGCGCCAGCTGTGGTTTTCCGATGTCTGCGGCACCCTGTGCACGCCACAGTTCATCATCCCCGCCGCCCAGATCAAGGCCACCCTGCCCGGCAGCCAGGCCAGCCAGCACGATAGCGGCATCGGCGACCCACAAGTCGGCGGCACGCTGTTCTTCATCAACCAGCCGGACAAACGCGAATACAGCGGCCTGCTGACGCTGATCACCCTGCCAGTGGGCAGTTACGACGCGCAGCACCCGGACGTTTCCGCCGGGGCAAACCGCTGGGGTGCCACCTTTATCTACAACTACACCCGTGGCGTAGGCAAGAACTGGGTGCTGGAAGCCTCGCTGGAAGCCCAGCTGTATGGCAACAACGACAACTATCTCGGCAGCAGCCTGAAACAGCAGCCGCTGTACCGCTTGCAGGCTTTTGCTTCTTATGACTTCACCCCGGCTACCTATGGCGCACTGCGGCTGTATCACACCCGCGGCGGGGCCTTGCGCCTGAATGGACAGGATCTGCCCGACACCCGCCAGAACAGTACCCAGCTCGGCGTGGAGCTTGGCCACTGGGTGGGCAAGCAAGACCAGCTGATGCTGATGCTGGCGCGCAATGTTCATACCACCAACAGCTTTGACAGCAGCCAGGCCATGTTGCGTCTGGTACATGTTTTCTAGGCTGCTTGCCCGACAAGAAAATCCGCCCGACGGATCACTCACTACAGAGGAAAAACCATGAACACGCTCTCCCAGACCAAGCCTGCCGAGGTCCCGCACAATGAGCGCTCGGCCATGGCTGCCATTGTCGGCTTTGCCGCCATCGTCCCCGCCGTGCTGATGATGGCCCCGGCGGTGGCCAGCCAGTTGGCCGGCCAGCTGCAACTGGGGCCGATCGACATCGGCAACCTGTTCTCCGCCGAACTGGGCGCCATGAGCCTGGCCACCCTGCCGGCATTTTTCTGGCTGCCTCGCGTCAACTGGCGCAGCGCCGCCTGGCTGGCGGTGGCAGTATTCATCGCGGCCAATCTGCTGTCCGCCACCACTGTCAGCTATCCGCTGCTGCTAGCCCTGCGCTTTGTCAGTGCGCTGGCAGGTGGTTCGCTGATGATTCTGTGCCTGTCCGCCGCCGCCACCATGCGCAATCCTGCCCGGGTCTATGGCCTGTGGGTGATGGGCCAACTGGCACTGGGGGCGGCCGGGCTAGTCGTCATGCCCGCGCTGTTCGGCCACTTCGGCATTGCCGCCTGCTATATCGGCCTGGCCTTGCTGATGGCACTGTGTACGCCGCTGGTGCGCTGTTTTCCCATGGGTCAGCAAGCAACAACGCCAAAAGCTGCACAGTCTGCCGGCGACCGCCACTGGGGCCGCGCCGCCATGGGCATTCTCGCCACGCTGGCGTTTTACATCAGCCTGAGCGGGGTGTGGACCTTTATCGGCCAGATCGCCCAACAGTCCGGCATCGATCCCCAGCACAGCGGCAATATCTTCGCCATCGCCACCCTGCTGGGCGTGGCAGGTGCTGGCAGCGCCTCGCTGATTGGCCGCCGCCTGCCGCGCGCCAAACTGCTGCTGGCCGGCTTTGGCATGATGATGGCCGCCATGCTGCTATTGCTGAATGCCCCGGCCCTGGCGCGCTTTGCCACTGCCGCATTGCTGTTCAAATTCAGCTGGACCTTCATCCTGCCTTTCATCCTGGCCACGCTGGCCGACATCGATCACAGCGGCAAGCTGATGAATGCCACCAATCTGGTGATCGGCGGTGGCCTGGCGATTGGCCCGGCACTGGCCGGCCAGCTGATCGCCGCCAATCACGGCAGCCTGCATCAGCTGTTGCTGCTGGCCACCCTGGTGGCCGCCATTGCGCTGGCCTTATTGCTGTCGCTGCAGCAGCGCCGCATCACCCCTCCCCACGCCTGAACACAAGGAGCAGCCATGACTTCCCGTACCGCCTTTTATTTCGATGAGCTCTGTATGTGGCATAGCGCCGGCATGCATGCACTGACGCTGCCGGTGGGAGGCTGGGTACAACCACCCGCCGCCGCCGGCCATGCCGAATCGCCGGAAACCAAGCGCCGGCTGAAAAACCTGCTGGATGTGGCCGGCATCAGCCGCCAGTTGCTGCAATGCACTGCCGAGCCGGCCAGCCGCGACGACCTGTTGCGGGTACATGGCGCAGCCTATCTGGATCACTTCAAGCTGGTCAGCGATGCCGGTGGCGGCGAACTCGGCCCGCAAGCTGCCATCGGCCCCGGCAGCTACGACATCGCCTGCCGCTCCGCCGGCATGGCTATCGCCGCTGTCGATGCGGTATGGCGCGGCGAGGTGGACAACGCCTATGTGATGACGCGCCCGCCAGGACACCACTGCCTGCCGGATGCCGCCATGGGCTTTTGCTTCCTGTCCAATATCGCCGTCGCCATCGAAGCGGCCAAGGCGCGCTACGGCATCGAACGCGTCGCCGTGCTGGACTGGGACGTACACCACGGCAACGGCACCCAGGCCATCTACTACCAGCGTCCTGACGTACTGACCATTTCCATCCATCAGGATGGCTGCTTCCCACCAGGCTACAACGGCAGCGAGGACCGGGGCGCAGGGGCTGGACTGGGCGCCAATATCAATATCCCGCTACTGCCGGGCAGCGGCCACGATGCCTATCTGTACGCCATGCAGCGTATCGTGCTGCCGGCGCTGGCCCGCTATCAGCCGCAGCTGATCATCGTCGCCTGCGGCTATGACGCCAATGCGGTAGACCCCCTGGCACGCATGCAGGCGCACAGCGATACCTTCCGCGAGATGACCACCCTGCTGCGTGGCTTCGCCGGGCAGCACTGCGCCGGCAAGCTGGTACTGGCGCATGAAGGTGGCTACTCCGAAGCCTATGTCCCGTTCTGCGGCCTGGCCACCATCGAGGCGCTGTCCGGCCTGCACAGCGAAGTGGTCGATCCGCTGCTGGACTTCATCAGCCAGCAACAACCCTGCGCAGCCATGCTGCAGTTGCAGCGCCAGTTGCTGGATGACATGGCACTGCTACATGAGCTGTAAACCCTGATACTGCAACGGCCACGAACAAGGCCCGCCATTGGCGGGCCTTGTTGCATTACCGGCTTATTCCCGGAAAACAGCGTTTATTGCTGTTGTTCCGCCGGCTGCGGCATGCTGCTGCCCTGCTCTGGCGCGGCATCCGGCGGATTGCCTTGTGCTGCGGAAGCCTGCGGTTGTTCTGACTGTGTCTGCGGCGCAGGCGTGGCGGCAAAGACCAGATTGATCAAACCCAGGCTGGCCAGGGGCAGGGAGAGCATGGCAACAACAAGCAATTTCTTTTGCATCAGCTTCTTTCAATATGGTTGGAAGACCAGTCTGCTGTTGCAAGCGCCATGCCAGCCGCACATTAATCTTAAAAAACAATAGCTTGCCAGCATAAACAGCACACAAGACCAAGCTCTTTGTCGGCAATGGGCGACACCAGCAGCACACCGTGGCACAAGTCATTGAAATGGCGGCATTATTTCCGTCGCCAGATGGCGACAGCCTTGCCTCGCAATACACAAGCTATTGATTTTAAGTAAACAATCTGCCGCAGCCAGCATGAAAAAACCCGCCGTAGCGGGTTGGAATTCTGCACAAGCTGCTTGTCACGCCGGCTTGTTGCCCAGCTTGAGCTTGCCGGCGAGCCAGGTGTGGTCGTAGCTGACAATCTCAAACGGGTTGCCAAAGGGATCGACAAAGCTGATGGAACAGAAAAACTGGTGATCCACCACCGAATCACGCGCCACGGTCTGGCCGGCACGGTCGATCACCCGCTCACCCGCCAGCTGGTCTATCCACTCCAGGAAGTCCTGGCCATTGACCAGAAAGGCCACCGAGCCGGGCTCGCATACCGGCTTGTCTTCCTGCGAAATGGCCAGTCGCACCGAGCCATTGCTGTTCATCAGCATCACGACACCATGCGGGCCGCTTTGCATGTGCTTGTAGCGGGTGTCGGGCGCCAGGTTCAATACGCGCTGGTACCAGTTCTGCGCCTTTGCCAGATCAGTGACACGGACATGGATATGGTCAATCTTGCCAAGCGATAGCATTGCATCCTCATCGGGTGTGGGTGACGCGGCCACCAGGTGGCGCGTGCTCATTCTACGGTGTTTGCCACAGCCGGCAACAATGCTGCGGCTTGCCGCTGGCTGCGGAGTATGACTGCATCAGTATTGGCTGCGCTTAACTGCGCGGTGTCAGCAGCGGCTTGAGATAGCGGCCGGTATGACTGGCCGGGTTGTCCGCCACCTGTTCCGGCGTGCCGGTAGCAATGATCTGGCCACCACCCGCACCGCCTTCCGGACCAAGGTCGATCAGCCAGTCGGCGGTCTTGATCACGTCCAGATTGTGCTCGATCACCACCACGGTATTGCCGTTTTCGCGCAGGCGATGCAGCACCTGCAGCAACAGGTCGATATCGTGGAAATGCAGGCCGGTGGTCGGTTCGTCCAGAATATACAAAGTACGGCCGGTGTCACGCTTGGACAGTTCCAGCCCCAGCTTCACCCGCTGCGCTTCGCCACCGGACAGGGTGGTGGCACTCTGCCCCAGCCGGATATAGCCCAGGCCCACGTCCATCAGGGTCTTGAGCTTGCGCGCCACCGCCGGCACCACGCTGAAAAACTCCAGCGCCTGCTCCACCGTCATGTCCAGCACTTCGTAGACATTCTTGCCCTTGTACTGCACTTCCAGCGTTTCGCGGTTGTAGCGCTTGCCGTGGCACACATCGCAGGGCACGTAGATATCCGGCAAAAAGTGCATTTCCACCTTGATCACGCCATCGCCCTGGCAGGCTTCGCAACGGCCGCCCTTGACGTTGAAGCTGAAACGACCCGGCCCATAGCCGCGTTCACGCGACAGCGGCACGCCGGCAAACAGTTCGCGGATCGGCGTGAACAAGCCGGTATAAGTCGCCGGATTGGAACGCGGGGTGCGGCCGATGGGGCTTTGATCGACATTGATCACCTTGTCGAGCAGGCCCAGTCCGTCGATATGCTCGTAGTGCGCCGGCTCTTCGCTGGCACCGTTCAGATCGCGCGCGGCAATCTTGTACAGGGTGTCGTTGATCAACGTGGATTTGCCGGAACCGGACACCCCGGTAATGCACACCAGCATGCCCAGCGGCAATTCCAGATTGACGTTTTTCAGGTTGTTGCCGGTGGCGCCTTCCAGCTTCAGCACCCGTTCCGGGTTGACTGCGCGGCGTTCGCCCGGCCAGTTGATACGGCGGCGGCCAGACAGGAAAGCCCCGGTCACCGAGTTTTCACTGGCTTCAACATCGGCCGGCGTACCGGCTACCAGTACCTCACCACCGTGTTCGCCAGCCCCCGGCCCCATGTCCACCAGATAATCGGCGGCACGGATGGCGTCTTCGTCGTGCTCCACCACGATGACGCTGTTGCCGATATCGCGCAGGCGCATCAGCGTGGCCAGCAGGCGGTCGTTATCGCGCTGATGCAGGCCGATGGATGGCTCGTCCAGCACATACATCACCCCGGTCAGGCCTGAGCCGATCTGACTGGCCAGGCGGATACGTTGCGCCTCACCACCCGACAGGGTATCGGCGGAACGTGACAGGTTGAGGTAATCCAGCCCCACATTATTGAGGAAGGACACCCGTTCGCTGATTTCCTTGACGATTTTTTCCGCCACCGCATGCTTGTGGCCGCTGATATTCAGCTGGGAGAAGAAAGCAGCCGCTTCCTTGAGCGGCAGCTGGTTCAGTTCGTGCAGGGTACGCCCGCCGATGAATACGTGACGGGCTTCCAGCCGCAGCCGTGAACCCTGGCAGTGCGGGCAGGGCTGATTGTTCTGGTATTTGGCCAGTTCCTCGCGCACCGCACTGGAGTCGGTTTCGCGGTAGCGCCGTTCCAGATTGGGAATGATGCCTTCGAAGGGATGGGCACGGGTAAAACGGGTGCCCTTCTCCGACATATAGACAAACTCGATGCTGTCGCGCCCCGAACCATGCAATACCACATGGCGCACTTTTTCCGGCAGGTCTTCAAAGGCCAGCTCGGTCGGCGAGAAATCATAATGCTCGCCCAGTGCCAGCAGCATCTGGAAGTAAAACTGGTTGCGCTTGTCCCAGCCCTTGATGGCGCCGGCAGCCAGCGTCAGTTCCGGGTGCGCCACCACGCGACGGGGGTCGAAAAAGGTGATTTCACCCAGGCCATCGCACTTGGGGCAGGCACCCATCGGGTTGTTAAAGGAGAACAGCCGCGGCTCCAGCTCCGGCAGGCTGTAGCTGCACACCGGGCAAGCGAATTTGGCGGAGAACCAGTGTTCCTGGCCGCTATCCATTTCCACCGCGATGGCGCGGCCTTCGGCATGGCGCAAGGCGGTTTCAAAGCTTTCCGCCAGCCGCTGCTTCATGTCTTCGCGCACTTTCAGGCGGTCGATCACCACCTCGACGGTATGCTTCTTGTTCTTGTCCAGCTTGGGCAGGCTGTCGATTTCGTACACTTCGCCATCCACCCGCACCCGGATGAAGCCCTGGGCACGCAGATCATCAAACAGATCAAGGTTTTCGCCCTTACGGCCGACAATCACCGGGGCCAGGATCATCACCCTGGTTTCTTCCGGCAGCGCCAGCAGGTGGTCCACCATCTGACTGACGGTTTGCGAGGACAGCGGCACGCCATGTTCCGGGCAATGCGGCTCGCCCACGCGGGCAAACAGCAGACGCAGATAATCGTGGATTTCCGTGACCGTGCCCACGGTGGAGCGCGGGTTGTGGCTGGTGGCCTTCTGTTCGATGGAAATGGCCGGCGACAACCCTTCGATCAGATCGACATCAGGCTTTTCCATCAACTGTAGAAACTGGCGGGCGTAGGCGGACAAGCTCTCCACATAGCGGCGCTGCCCTTCCGCATACAGGGTGTCAAAGGCGAGCGAAGACTTGCCGGAGCCGGACAAGCCGGTGATGACGATCAGCTGGTTGCGCGGCAGATCCAGGTTGACGTTTTTCAGATTGTGCGTCCGAGCGCCACGAATGCGGATGGTGTCCATGTGAGAGAGCGTTACTCAGTCGGTCGGGGAACCTGATAATATACCCGACTTAGCGACTGCCGCTCCATCTAAGTATGCGCTGCAGCAAAAAACCGGCCCTGCCGGAAGCCGGTGCGGCGGTAAACCGCCAGCCATGGACAGCGTTAAAAGCCTTACTCCTGAATCGATAACGACAACACACATGAATTCGCTTGAATTGCGCGCCAGCCTGGGGCTGGCCGGTATTTACGCCCTGCGCATGCTGGGCATGTTCCTGATCCTGCCGGTATTTGCCATTTATGCGCAGACCCTGCACGGGGCTGACAATCACGCACTGATCGGCCTGGCACTGGGCAGCTACGGTCTCACCCAGGCCCTGCTGCAACTGCCGCTGGGCATGCTGTCCGACCGCATCGGTCGCAAAAAGGTGATTTACGGCGGGCTGGTGCTGTTTGCCATCGGCAGCTTTGTGGCTGCCGGCGCGCACGACATCGTCACTCTCACCATCGGCCGCGTCATTCAGGGTTCCGGCGCCATCTCTGCCGCCATTACCGCCCTGCTGGCCGACCTCACCCGCGAAGAAAACCGAACCCGTGCCATGGCCATGATCGGCATGAGCATCGGCACCACCTTTGCCGTCAGCCTGGTTGCCGGCCCGCTGCTGGCGCAGTACATCGGCGTCAATGGCATCTTCGCCCTCACCGGCATCCTGTCGCTGGCCGCGCTGGTAGGCGTATGGCTGATCATTCCCGACCCGGCCATTTCGCGCTTCCACTCCGACACCGAAGCCAATACCAAGCGTCTGCCGGCGGTTCTGAAAAACCCACAGCTGCTGCGCCTCAATTACGGCATCTTCGCCCTGCATGCGGCGCAGATGGCCATGTTCGTCACCATACCCTTTGCCCTGATCAAGACCGCAGGCCTCGACAAGGCCCACCACTGGGAGGTCTACCTGCCAGTCACGGTCATCGGCTTTCTGCTGATGGTGCCGGCCATTATCTACGGCGAGAAAAAGTCCAGACTGAAGCAGGTATTCATCGCCGCCATCGCCATCATGACCATCGCTCAGCTGGGCATGGCCCTGGCGCTGGACAGTTTCTGGCAGATCGTGGTGTGGCTGGGCCTGTATTTCATCGCCTTCAACATCCTGGAAGCCACCCTGCCCTCGCTGATTTCGAAAATCGCACCAGCGGATGCCAAGGGCACCGCCATCGGTGTGTATAATACGGCGCAGTCCTTTGGTCTGTTCATGGGTGCCGCAGCAGGTGGCTGGCTGTACGGCCACTACGGCGCAGCCGGCGTATTCAGCTTTACCAGCGTACTGATGGCCAGCTGGCTGCTGGCATCGTTCAGCATGCAGGCCCCGCAGGCCGTGCGCTCGGTCATGTTCCACATCGGCGAAGACTGGCGTGGCAGCCCGCAGCAGCTATCCCAGCAGCTGTCGGCCCTGGCCGGTGTCAGCGAAGCGGTGGTGGTACTGGAAGACCGTGTCGCCTACCTGAAGGTATCGCAGCAAACCTGGGACGAAGCCGCAGTCAAACAGCTGATCCAGGCTACTTATTAATGCCAGCGCGGCTATTGCCACAGCGTGTCTGGCCCTACAATCACGCGTCGGCCGTGTCCGGCGCAGCATCATTGAATCGAATCGGAGACCCCACATGAACAGCATCACTTTTGACGGACGCCTGGCGGCAGACGCCGAACTGCGCTACACCCCCAGTGGCGAACCGGTGCTGAGCTTCCGCGTGGCCAGCGACATCGGCTTTGGCGAACGCAAGACCACCAACTGGTTTAGCTGCCAGGTATGGGGCAAGCGCGGCGAATCGCTGAAGAACTTCCTCAGCAAGGGCCAGCAAGTGACGGTATACGGTCAGCTCACCCTGCGCGAATGGCAGAACAAGGAAGGCCAGAAACAGCTGTCGCCCGACGTGCGGGTGAATGAACTGAGCCTGCAAGGCGGCAAGCGCGAAGGCGGCTCGTCCATGGACGACAACTACGCTTACGGCGAACCGGCAGCCCAGTCCCGCCCTGCCGCACCACCGGCAGCACCGCGCCGCATGGAAGCCAAGGCCGCGCCCAAGCTGGATGACATGGACGACGACATCCCGTTCTGAGATACGCCCAGAGTCATTGGTAAAGTAGCCCCCCAACCCCCCGCCCTGCGGGGGTTTTGCATTCTGCTGGTGCCACCGCGACTGCAGGCCAGGAGCGTGTTGCGCGGCAAGTAAATCCAAGCAATTCAACACCTTGCACCCACCTCAAGGCCGATAGCTCAAGGCGATAAAAAATGGCTGCTTCCGTATGGAAAGCAGCCATGAAAGTATCTGGGGGATGCGGCAGGAGCCGTGGGCTTCATCTCCGGCAGCCACTCCTGCCCTATGGCTTGAGCATAGGGCCAACTAGATTGACTTGGCTTCTTTCAACAAGGCATTGGCGGCCAGCTTGCCGATATTGTTGGCGGCCAGCGGGCTATCACCGGTGATCAGTTTTCTATCCTGATGGCACTGGCCGGTAATCCCGGTATTCAATATTTCTACGCCTAGCTTCGCCAGGCTTTCACCCAAAGGCCAAGGCAACAGGCCGGGCATGTAACCGATCTGGATATTGGCCCCCTGATCCAACGCATCCGGGAAAACACAGATTTGGTAACCCTTGTAAATGTAGTCTTCCGGCTCTTCATCCATGGCCGGGGCCAGCAGGCAGGCAGGCCCGTGGCACAAGGTAATGACGTATTTGTCCTTGTCCATGGCCCACTTCAGCAAGTCTTTTACTTCCTGGCTATGTGGAATACCTACCAAAGCACCATGACCACCCGGAACAAAGACGGCGATATAGGGGGAGTCGTCATTCACGCTTTGCGCCATGACTTCAGAGAGCTTCAATGGCGATTTGAATTGGTCGCGATACTTCGCGTAGACCCCTTTTACCGTGTCATCTTCGCCCGGCATCGCCCACATCTCCAATTTGACCGGATTGCCTGACAGGGTAGCTACATCAATCTCGAAGCCGGCACGGTCGATGTGATACATGGGGAGCAGCGTTTCAACCGGGTGATTACCGGTGGAGAACATTGTGCCGTTTTGCATCAGCACATAGCGCTCGTCTGTAGCCACCATCAACACCTTCCACTTGCCACCGCGATAGGGCTGCGGGTAGTCAGTACCATCAAAATCTGTTTTGGACGATGTGTATTGGCTCAGGGAGTATGGCGAAGGGAAAAAAGCATTGTCTTCGGCATGATCTGGTGTGGGTTTTCTGCTCAACTCATTGGTTTGATCGGTCATGAGGCTCTCCTGTGTTAGACGCGAAACTAACATGCCAAGTATGCCGTTAATGCTGGCGGTGGCAGTTTCGCGCTAAATATACAGTTTTTACTGTTGTATTTATTGCTTAATAAATGCAACAGAGTGTTTCACCGGTGACACACCCCTTGCGGCAGACATCAATAGGATGTTTCCTGTATGTTGAGCCCCTCTATCCACAGGGTGTGCAAGCGCAATGTATGACCTGAATGCTCTGTATTACTTTGCCCAGATTGTTGACCATGGTGGGTTTGGTGCAGCCAGTCGCGCCACTGGCGTTTCCAAATCCAGGCTCAGCCGTAGCATTCAAGAGTTGGAAAGCTATCTTGCCGCGCGCCTGATCAACCGTTCCACCCGACATTTTGCGGTGACTGATCTGGGGCAGGAATTTTACGTGCACTGTCAGCAGGTGCTGACTGCCAGCGAAGCTGCCCGGGCTTCGGTCGAGAAAAAGCAGGTCGTGCCGCAAGGCACGGTGCGGATCAGTTGCCCCACTGCATTATTGAATTTTGTCGTCGCCGGGATGATTTCCCGCTTTATGGCGCGATTCCCGCTGGTGAAGGTGCAAATAGAAAGCACCAATCGCGAAGTGGATGTCCTGAGGGAAGGGCTGGATTTGGCCTTGCATGTCAAAACGCCACCATTTGAAGATAGTGGCTTGGTGATGAAGCGGCTTTCGCGTAGCCCGCAAGAGCTGGTGGCTAGCCCGCAGTTTCTGCAGCAGCGTGGCTATCCCGGGTCAGCGCAGGAACTCAGCAAGCTGCCAAGCCTGCACTGGGGGCTGCAACGCCGCGATTATGCATGGGAGCTGCAAGGGCCAGCTCAGCAGTCGCTGCAAATCCCGCACACGCCAAGGCTGATTACTGACGATATCATCACCATCCGCCGCGCGGCCCTTGATCATGCTGGGATTGCTCAATTGCCGCTGCTGGTGTGTTTCAAAGACCTCAACCAGGCACTGCTGGTCCCGGTACTGCCGGACTGGAAGCCACCGGAGGCGGTTGTTTATGCGCTATTTCCATCCAGGCAGGGCTTGTTACCCTCGGTGCGCAGTTTGCTGGATTTTCTGACTGACAGCTTTGGCGAAATGGACTTCTCAAACTTACAAGCAAGCTACGCACAAAGCGGCGATGCTGATGCTTGCTTCATGAGGGATTGAGGGGGGTGAGCTGCATTCCAGAGTGAGCCAGCCCACGTAGCAAGCAGCTACCGGCACCACCGCCCATTGTCGAAAGAACTGAACGGAAGCAAGTGCCTCCGTTCACTTCAACTTGATGGCGATTTGCGACGATGGGTATCAGCCCAGGCTTTTGGACAATTCGGCAATGTGCTCAGGCGTGATGCCGCAGCAACCACCGACAATACCAGCGCCCTTGCCTACCCAGCGTTCGGCCCAACCCAGATAGTTCTGCGGCGTCAGGTCGGCACGAATTTCATCCAGCGTGGCATTGGCCTTGGCATCTTTCGGTGTCGGCGGGAAAGCATTGGCGTACACGCCCAGTTGCAACTGGGCGCCTTGCTGCTGCAGCACGCCATTGGCCGCATCCAGCGCGGCTTCCATCACTTCCGGCTGGCTGCAATTGAACAGCACGGCTGCCGCCCCCAGGCGGATGGCTTCGACCACGGCTTCGCCAACCGTTTCACCAGAACGCAGGCGGGCCACGCCATCAGTGTCTTCATCCTGCAGGGTAAACGACAGCCACAAGGGTTTGTCCTGCTCGCCCAGCGCCTGACGCACCGCCCGCACCTCGGCCAGCGAGCTTTGCGTCTCGGCCAGCCACACATCCACATACGGCGCCAGGCCGGCAATCAGCACTCGGTGAATGGCCAGCGAATCCGCCTCGTTGAACAGGTCGGGCCGGTAAGAGCCCAGCGCTGGCGGCAGCGAGCCGGCTACGGTCACCGGCTGGGCCGCCTTGTCGGCGCTGCGGCGCGCCAGCTCACCGGCCAGGGCGGCCAGTCGCTCGCCATGCTGCTCGAAACGCTGCTGGCCAATGTGAAAAGGCACCACGGCATAGCTATTGGTGGTAATCACCCGGGCACCGGCACTGACAAAGGCATCGTGTGCCTGCTCGACAAAGTGCGGGCCTTCCAGCAGTGCCAGCGCCGACCATTCCGGCTGCTGGAACGGTGCACCAATGCGTTTGAGTTCGCGGCCCATGCCGCCATCGAGAATAAGGGTTTGGCTCATGATGTTATCCATGCATTCGACATCCACACCGGGAAAACCCGGCATGATGAAAAAATGTTATATTCTTATAAAGAAACAAGTTGGTATTTATTATAATAGTTTGATATATAGATTAACACCCAAACAGCATTCAGACCAAAAAAATGTTCAAACGACAAACCAAGATCACCAAAACCCTCGCTGCCCTGGCCCTGCTGGCTGCCAGCCAGAGCCATGCCGGTGCCACGCTGGACCACGTACAGAAAAGCGGCGTACTGCGCGGCGTGCTGCTGGAAAGCTACCCACCCTACTCCTTCCTCAACAACAAAAACCAGCTGGATGGCTTTGATGTGGATGTAGCCAAGGCCGTGGCGAAAAAGCTGGGCGTCAAACTGAGACTGGACACCCCATCCTGGGAAGTGATTGCCGCCGGCAAATGGGGTGCGCGCTGGGATATCTGCATCTGCTCGATGACGCCCAACAAGGAAAGAGCGCAAGTACTGGACTTCCCGGCCTTCTACTACAACTCGCCAGCGGTGCTGATTGCCAACATCGCCGACAAGAAAACCAGCAGCATCAAGGACCTGGAAGGCAAGAAAATTGCCGTGCAACAAGGCTCGTCCTACGAGAGCTACCTGCAAAAGAAACTGGTGATTGAAGCACCCAATGCGGTGCAGCCCGCCTACGGTTTCAACAAGGTCATCATCGCGCCCTACGACAACGAAGAGCTGGCCTACCAGGACTTGGCACTGGGCGCGGGCAAGCGCGTGGATGCGGTGATTTCCAATCTGGTGACCGCCCGTGAACGCATCAGCAAGACCGGCAAGTTCCGCATCGTGGGCAGCCCGCTGTATCAGGAACCCAACTGGGTCGCCGTGGACAAGGGCGATGCGCAGTGGAATGCCCGTGTCAAACAGGTCATTACCGAGCTGAAGAAAGACGGTACGCTCAGCGCCATTTCCAAGAAGTGGATTGGCGCCGATATCACCAACTAAGAATCTGCCCCGAGGCGGCATGCACGCGCCCGGGGCTTTCTGTTTTTGTCTGTCCGTATCATGAAACTGGAAAACCGATTCAGGCTGCAGGTCGGCCTGGTCATGTTGTGTCTGTTGGGTGGCTTTGTCTGGTTTGTGCAGGCCTTTGGGCTGGACTACCAGTTTGCCCTGAGCAAGCTGCCCTTGCTGGCCGGGCTGGAGTTAAGCCCGGAAGGCTTTATCCAGGGCATTCCGCTCACCCTGCTGTTATGTCTGCTCTCCACCGTGCTGGCGGTAGCCATCGGC
Organism: Aquitalea palustris; assembly: GCF_003693445.1. Taxonomy (GTDB): domain Bacteria; phylum Pseudomonadota; class Gammaproteobacteria; order Burkholderiales; family Chromobacteriaceae; genus Aquitalea; species Aquitalea palustris. Next base: position 52,954 of record NZ_RFAR01000019.1, read on the forward strand.
ATGCTATCGGCGCTGGGGCGGCTATCCAGCAACCCGCTGCTGTACGGCCTGGCCACCTTTTACAACTCCTTTTTCAAGGGCACGCCGCTGCTGGTGCAGATTCTGCTGATCTACCTGGGCCTGCCGCAGCTGGGCGTGGTACCCACCGCCATTCCATCCGGCGTGGCCGCGCTGGCACTGTGCTATGGCGCCTACCTGAGCGAAGTGTTCCGCTCGGCCATCCTGTCGATTCACCGTGGCCAGTGGGATGCCGGCAAGGCGCTGGGGCTGAAGCCCCACGCCATCATGCGCCACATCATTTTGCCGCAGGCGATGAAAGTGGCCGTGCCGCCCACCTTCTCCATGTTCATTTCCATGCTGAAGGACTCCTCACTGGTATCGGTGATGGGCTTGTGGGAGCTGATGTTCCTGGCGCAAAGCTATGGCCGCTCGGCTTACCGCTATATGGAAATGCTGCTGACCGCCGCCATTCTGTACTGGCTGCTGTCCATCGTGCTGGAGCTGTTCCAGCACCGGCTGGAGCAGAAACTGTCGGTTTCCGCACGGCGCTGAGCCATGAGCGCGGCGGCAAGAAAGTGCTGCCGCGTGTTAAGCAAGGCTTGGGTCATGGCAGGCAAAGCGCCGGGATGGTGGCATCCACCACTACCGGAGTTCAAGCCGCTTAGAGCGGCTAACAAAATAGCGAAGCGGCGCTGGGGCAAGGCGCGCCGACGCCGACAATACAAGCAGTACGGCAAGAAAGCGCAACGCCGCAGCGGGGGTTTTGTTAGCCGCTCTTAATGACTCTTGCGCAACGCAGCCCCCAGCACATTACCCAGCAGGGCAATGCCTTGCCCCAACACCAGACTCCTGGGGTGGCCGTCATTCAGCCGTATGCGATGTCCGAATTGCCTGCTAGCGAGAAATATCGATCCGGGCAGGATACTGCCCCCGACTTGAGCGGCTTTGCAATGCAGCTGCCAAACAACCCCAGTAGCACCCTTCCGCCGATACCCATGTCCGGGTATTGCTGCACCAGCCACGAAAACCAGGACACCCCAAATTAGTGACGGGTGCAGGTTGTCGCTTCCCCCCGCTTAGCGCAGCTGTGCATCCCCGCCCAGCGCCTGATACAGCGTCACCTGGTTGACCAGCCGGTTGTAGCGGTTTTCCAGTAGCGACACCTCGGCCTGGCGGCGGGTTTCCTGCGCATCCAGCCAGTCTTTCAGTGGTGCTGCACCGGCCTGGTAGCGTAGCCGGTACAGCTGCTCGGCCTGGCCGGCCAGTTGTGCCGACAGCGTCAGCCGCTGCCCTTGCTGCTGATAGTGGCTGCGTGCAGACAGGGCGTTTTCCACGTCGGCCAGCGCCGCGTATAGGGTCTGGCGGAAATTCACTACTGCCAGCTGGTAATCGGCCGCGCTGATCTGCGTGTTCAGCCGCATTTGCCGCCATTCCAGAAACGGCAGTGTCAGCCCTGCGCCCAGCGTGGCCAGCGGATTGCTGACCACCTGCGCCAGCCGGCTACTGCTGCTCCCCAGACTGCCGGTCAGGGAAAAATCAGGATAGTAGGATGCACGGGTGGCGTCGCCATTGGCCAGCGTTTCACGCAGGCGCAGTTCGGCGGCGCGCAGATCGGGCCGCCGCGCCAGCAGCTGTACCGGCAGACCAGCCGGCACATCCGGCAGATCCTGCTGCGGCAGGCTGCCAGGCGTGGTCACCACACCCAGCGGCGGGCCATCCAGCAAGATGGCCAGCGCATTGCGGGTTTCTGCCAGTTGCTGTTGGTAGTCGTAAAGACTGGCCTGCTGACTGGCCAGGCTTTGCCGTACGGTCAACACATCCAGCTGTGCCGCCGCGCCGGCCTGTTGCTTGGCCAGCACCAGCCGCAAGGCTTGCTGCTGGTAATCGACGCTGGCTGCGCCCAGCTGCAGTCGCTGCTGCAACCAGGCCTGCTTCCAGTACAGCTTGATGGTGCTGCCGATCAGGCTGAGCCGGCTGGCTGCGCGGTCCTGCTCGGTGGCGCGCGCCTCCCAGGCCTTGGCATCGCTCAGGTGGGACAGCTGGCCCCACAGATCGGCCTCGTAGCTGACGGAGAGGCTGGCCGAATGCGTCTGGCTGTTGACCCCAGCCCCACCCAGGCGCTGGCTGGCGGAGCTGGACAGGCTGAAAGACGGCGTGGGGGCCAGGTCGGTAGCGGCCAGATCGGCCTTGAGCATGGCCTGGCGCACCTTGATGGCAGCCGCAGCCAGATCATTATTGCGGGACAGCACCAGCGCAACCAGCCGGTTCAGTTCGGCATCACCAAATTGCTGCCACCAGTTATCACCACTGATCGGGCTATTGTCCGCAGCAGTGGCGCCCTGCCACTGGGCGGGCAGCGTGACGGCCGGCACCTGATAGGGCGTTGCGGTCAGACTGGCGCAGCCGGCCAGCAGCAGGCTGGCCAGCACGATGGGGTAAAGCACTTTCATTGCATTCTCATTCTCGTGACAAGGCCACGACAGGGTCCAGCCGCGCCGCATTGCGCGCCGGCAGATAACCGAACAACACCCCCACCAGCGTGGAGCAGGCAAAGGCCGCCACAATCGAGCTGGCGGAATACACCATGGTGAAGCTGGCCAGTTTGGCCACCAGCACGCCCAGCCCCAGCGACAAGGCCACGCCCAGCGCGCCACCCAGCAGGCAGACCAGCACGGCCTCGATCAGAAACTGCTGCATGATGTCGCGTTGGCGTGCGCCCACCGCCATGCACACTCCAATTTCGCGGGTGCGCTCGCTCACCGACACCAGCATGATGTTCATCACGCCGATACCGCCCACCACCAGCGAAATCACGGCAATCATCGACACCAGCAAGGTCATGGTGGCGGTGGTGGTGGCGATGGTCTGGCGGATGCTGTCGGTGTTCATCACAAAGAAGTCCTGCGTGCCGTGGCGGCGCTTCATCAGCGCCACCAGGCTTTGCTCGGCGGCATCGGTGGCAACATTGTCGCTGACCCGCACCGTGACGGCCTTCAGGTAGTCCTGGCCCAGCATGCGGTACATCACTGTGCTGTAGGGCAGCCACAGATTGAGGTTGTCATCGGTGCCGAAGGCACTTTTCTGGGTTTGGGTGACGCCCACCACGCGGCAGGGCAGCTTGCCCAGCAGGATGACCTTGCCGATGGGGTCGTCACCGTCGGCAAACAGCGCCTTACGGCTGTTTTCGTCGATCACCACCTGCTGTGCCTGCTGACTGACAGCCGTGGCATCGAAGGCCCTGCCCTGTGCCATGGACACACCGCGCACACGGAAATACTGCTCGCCCACGCCCTTGACCTGCGCCGTTACCGCCACATTGCGGTAGCGCAGGGTGACGCTATCACTGACTTCCGGTGTCACGCTGTCGACAAAACCCTGCTCGGCCAGCACTGTCGCATCACGCGGGGTAAGGGTGTGGATGGCATCGGCCTTGCGGTCGCCAAAATGCTTGCCGGGATAGATATTGATGGTATTGGTGCCCAGCGAGCTGATGTCGCTGAGAATGCGCTGGCTGGAGCCGGTGCCCAGTGCCACCACCGACACCACCGAGGCAATGCCGATGATGATGCCCAGCATGGTCAGCGCCGAGCGCAGCCGGTGCGCCATCAGCGCACGCCACGCCATGCCGAAGGCCTCGGCAAAATGCTCGCGCAGCAGCCGCCAGCCGCCCTGCTCCTCGACCAGCGCCGTGCTGGCCAGCGTGGCATTGGCCGCAGTTTCGCCGCGACGCTGGTCAGCCACCAGCCGGCCATCGCCGATTTCAATGATGCGGTCGGCGTGTTCGGCCACCTTGCTGTCGTGGGTGACCAGAATGATGGTATGGCCCTCGGCATGCAGCTCACGCAGGATGGCCATCACCTGCTGGCCGCTGGCACTGTCCAGCGCGCCGGTGGGCTCATCGGCCAGAATCACCTTGCCGCCGTTCATCAGCGCCCGCGCAATACTCACCCGCTGCTGCTGGCCGCCGGACAGCTGGCCCGGCTTGTGGCCGGCCCGATCGCTCAGGCCCAGTCGCGCCAGCAGGCTGGCCGCACGGCTGCGGCGTTCCGGTGCCGGACTGCCGGCATAAACTGCGGGCAGCTCGACGTTTTGCAGGGCATTGAGTTCGCCCAGCAAGTGGTAGCGCTGGAAGATGAAGCCGAAGTGCTCGCGCCGCAGCTGCGCCAGCTGGTCGGGGCTCATGTCGGCCACCGGCTGGCCGGCCACCCGATAGCTGCCGCGCGAAGGGGCATCCAGACAGCCCAGAATATTCATCAGGGTGGATTTGCCGGAGCCGGATGCGCCGATGATGGCGACCATTTCCCCAGCCTGAATCTGCAAATGGATGTCGTCCAGCACGGTGACCGTGTCTTCACCCGAGGCAAAGTCACGGCACACGCCTGACAGTTCCAGCAAGGGAGTGCTCATGGCTTACATCCCCATCGGCGGTGGGCCGTTGTGGCTGCTGCCGCTAGCGGCCGTCGCGCTGGCTTCGCCTACCACCACCTGCTCGCCCTCACGCAAGCCACTCAGTACCTGGGCGTGGACATTGTTGTTCAGGCCTATGCTGACCTGGCGTTGTTGCACGCTGCCATCGGGCTGCAACACGCGCACCGCATAGCGACCATTCTTGCCGGCCGCACCCAGCGCATTGGCTGGTACGGCCAGCGCAGCCTTGACCTGGCTGAGCACCACGGTAACCTGCGCCGTCATGTTGATGCGCAGCTTGTGCTGCGGATTGGGCACATCAAACAGACCGTAGTAATAGATGGCAGTGGACGATGAAGAGCTGCTGGAACTGCTGCTGGTCGACGTAGAGCTGGTGCTGCTGTCACTGGAGTCGCTATAGGACTGCGGTGCCGGATCGACCGAACGCAAGCTGGCCTGATAACGGCGGTCTGGCTCACCCAGTATGGTGAAGTACACCGGCATGCCAGGCTTGACCCTCACCACATCGCCTTCCGAGATTTCCGACTTCACCGTCACCGTGTCCAGCTGTGCCAGCTTGACGATGGTGGGGGTGGACTGGCTGGCATTCACCGTCTGCCCCTCTTCCACCGACAAGGCCACCACCACGCCATCGATGGGCGCAACAATGCGGGTATAGCCCAGATTGAGCTGGGCCGTTTTCAGGCTGATGCGTGCCTGTTGCAGCTGTGCCTGCAGCTGCTGGGCATCGGCATCGGCGCCATCCATTGCTGCCTTGGCACTATCGTAGCTTTCGCGCGAGGTGGCCTGCTGCCCCAGCATCTGCTGCTGACGGGCAAAGTCCTGTCGCGCCTTGAGCAAGGCTGCCAGTTTGGACTTCAGCTGCGACTGATAGCTGCTGACCGAAGCCTGGGCATCTTCCAGTGCATTTTCCTGGGTGCGCGGGTCGATTTCGGCCAGCAAATCGCCCTGGTGCACACTCTGGCCCAGCTTGACCTTGAGCGATTTGATCTGGCCGGATACCTGGGCCCCCACGCTGACTTCACGCAGCGCCTTGATGGTGCCGGTGGCCAGCACGCTGTCTTCCAGATCAAGATGGGTGACGGTGGCCGTCAGGTAGTGATTGACTGGCTGACGCGGATAAAACAGGTAGACGGCCAGAATGAGCAGCAGCACGGCGGCAGCAATCAGGCTGCGCGTCTGCAATGAACTGAGGCGGGGCATGTAGATTGGGAATGAACAATGGTTGCTTCGATGCGGCAGTATCACGGCATGACCTGCCCGCTGCGGTTAACCACAGGTAAATAAATGTCAGGAAATGTAAGCATGCATTTAAGAAGCATGCGTTGCCGCAAGGGGTCGACTTTGGCAAAAGCAGCCCGACAGAGTAAAGTATGCCGCTTCCATGTCGCCCCTGCCCGCTGGCCGGCGGCCCATCCCGACCACCTTTTCATTACACAGGCTTCACCATGCTGCTGGCCGTCCGCCATCGTTCGCTGTTGTTCGCCCTGCTCGGGTTACTAGCCTGCCTGTGCAGCAGCCTGTCTGGCGCGACAGCCAACAATAGTCGCAACTGGCTGGCCGCCCATCGTGACTGGCGGGTTGGCGTGGTACTGCAAGCGCCGTATGCCCAGATCAATCCGCGCAACCATCTGCTGGAAGGCGCCGATGTCGAGGTCATGCTGCTGCTGGCCAACAAAATGGGCGTACAGCTGAGCTGGCATACCTTTGCCAGCCAGCAGGCGCTGGACCGCGCCGTAGAAGCCGGTACGGTAGACGTATCGCCCGGCATGCTGCAAACACCAGCCAGCCTGCATCACTGGCTGTTTTCCCAGCCCTATTTGCGGGTACCGCACAAAATTGTCGGCTTCCCCGATGGCAGCGGCAATGCGGTAGACCTGGACCGGCTATCGCTCAGCGAAAGGCTGGCGCTGGATGGCAATAGCGACGCCCTGCGCTTTGTCCGCCGCAACTATCCCGAGCTGCCGCGCGTGGAAGTGGCCAACGACCGTGCCGCCCTGCAAACCGTACAGCAGCAATACGCCGAATACGCCATTGTCGATGAGGCCCAGCTGGCCACCCTGCTCAAGGAGCCGGAATTTTCCCGCCTAGCCGTGGTGGGCGACCTGGGCTACACCCATTTGCTGCGCATCGGGGTCCGGCGTGACTGGCCGGAACTGCCCGCCGTACTCGACCGCCAGCTACAGGACATCCCCGGCAGCAGCATGGAGCAGCTGTACGCCCGCTGGATGCTGCCCAGCTATCCGCGGCTGATCGACTCGCTCACCTTCTGGCACCGGCTCAGCCTGGCGCTGCTGCTGGGCGCCTTGCTGCTGGCGGTACTGTGGAATCATCAGCGGCGGCAACGGCGCTGGGCTGAAAAACGCCTGCTGGCAGCGCGCATGGAGCTGGAAGCCCGCGATGTGGCCGAGGAGTCGCTACGGCTGACCCAGTTCTCCATCGACAACAGCACGGTGGGCATCCTGTGGGTCAACTGGGACAGCCGCATCCAGTACGCCAACCGGGCGGCGGAAACCATGCTGGGCTATCCGGCAACACAGCTGCTGCGTTTGTCGTTGCCCGAGCTGCAGCCCTCGCTGGACCACGCCCGCTGGCTGGAGCTGTGGAACCAGCTGCGCAGCAGCAAGGCAGTCAGCAGCTTTGAAACCCATTGTCTCAAGGCCGATGGCCATGTGCTGCCGGTGGGCGTCACCCTGAGCTTTCTCAAATTCGGCCGCACCGAATACCTGGTGGTGTACCTCAATGACATTACCGAACGGCAAAAAGCCCGCGCCGCTCTGGAAGAAAGCGAAGCCCGCTTCAAGGGTATGGCCAGCAATGTGCCGGGCATGGTGTTCCGGCTGGAGCGCCCGGCAGCGCAAATGCCGGTACGGCTGGCCTTTGTCAGCGATGCCAGCCAGAGCATGCTGGGCTACAGCCCGCTGGACATGATCAGCCTGCCCGAGGGCTGGCTGGATGTAGTGGCCAGCACCGACCGTGCCAGCTACCAGCAAGCCTGGCAGCAGGCCGACCAGCACAATCACGATCTGGCCTGGCAGGGCCGCATGCTGCATCAGGACGGGCAATTGCGCTGGGTAGACATCAAGGCCACGGTACGCTGCTTTGACGACGGCCATGTGGTATGGGACGGCATCGTCTGGGATATCTCCGAGAACAAACACAATGAATTGCAGCTGGCCGAATCGCGCGGCCTGCTGCGCAGCCTGTCCGCCCATCTGGAGTCGGTGCGCGAAGAAGAAAAAGCCCGCATCGCCCGCGAAGTTCACGATGAACTGGGGCAAATCCTCACCGTGCTGCGGCTGGAAACCTCGATGTGCGAACTAAGCTTCGGCCACAGCGACAGCAAGCTGGCCGAACGGCTGCAGGCGATGAAAAAGCTGATCGAGCAAACCTTCCAGATCGTGCGCGATGTCGCCACCGCACTGCGCCCGCCGGTGCTGGATGCCGGCATCGGCTCGGCCATCGAATGGCAGGCCCGCCGCTTTGAAAAGCGCAGCGGCATCCCCTGCCTGATTTCCGTACCGGACACACCCATCCCGCTCAGTGATGCCCGCGCCATCGGCGTGTTCCGCATCCTGCAGGAAGCCCTCACCAATGTCTTGCGCCATGCCGAAGCCAGCACGGTCAGCGTCGGCCTCACCTGCAACCAGGGCATGATCACCCTGAGCATTGCCGACGACGGCAAGGGCTTCAACCCGCAAGCCCACCGTCAGCTGCGCTCTTTTGGCCTGGTGGGCATTCGCGAGCGGGTGCTGCTGCTGGGCGGTGTGCTCGACATCGACAGCCAGCCAGACCAGGGCTGCACTCTCACCATCCGGCTGCCAGCCGAAGCAGGAAAGGAAAGCGCATGATCCGCGTCATCATTGCCGAAGACCACAAAATCGTCCGCGAAGGCATCAAGCAACTGGTATCGCTGGCCGAGGACATCAGCGTGGTGGGCGAAGCCACCAATGGCACCCACCTGCTGGAACAACTGCGCCAGATCCCCTGCGATGTGCTGCTGCTGGACATCTCCATGCCTGGCACCAACGGGCTGGAATCCATCCCGCGCATCCGTGCGCTGGACAATCCGCCGGCCATCCTCATGCTGTCGATGCATGACGAAGTACAGATTGCCGCCCGCGCGCTCAAGGCCGGTGCCGCCGGTTACAGCACCAAGGACAGCGATCCGGCGCTGCTGCTCACCGCCATCCGCAAGGTAGCGGGCGGTGGCCGCTACATCGACCCGCAACTGGCCGACCGCATGGTATTCGAAGTGGGACTGACCGACTCCCGCCCCGCCCATGCCCAACTGTCCGAGCGCGAATACCAGGTGTTCGAACGACTGGTTCACGGCACCAATGTCAACGAAATCGCCCAGCAGCTGAACATCAGTTCGAAGACGGTGAGCACCCACAAGGTGCGGCTGATGCAGAAACTGCAGGCGCACTCAGTGGCCGACATGGTGCGCTACGCCATCGACCACAAGCTGATCTGACCCCGCATGGCAGGCCGACAAAACCCTGTCCCTCAGCCTGCCATTGCGCTACCCTAGCCGCCTTTGTTCAATTCGCTTTCAACGCCCCCGTTTCATGCGCATTCAGGATTTTCAGCAAGCCCTTACCACCCTTGGCGCCCGCCCCTGCCACATTGGCCGGATCAACCGTGCCTGGCTGCAAGGCCTGGCGCTTGATCACGGCACCCGCCACCAGCAAAGCGAGCACTATTTCCCGCTGGCAGTACGGCAGGGCTTGCCTGCCCTCAGCCAGCAGCTGGAAGCACTGGCGCGCATCCACACCCGGCATGAGGCCGCCGATGCCTCACAACGTCTGCTGGTAGAACTGGCCGACGGCCAACTGGTGGAAAGCGTGCTGCTGCCGCGTGACGGGCTCTGCGTTTCCAGCCAGCTGGGCTGCGCAGTGGGCTGTACCTTCTGCATGACCGGCAAGTCCGGCCTGCTGCGCCAGCTGGGCAGTGCGGAGATCGTGGCGCAGGTGGTGCTGGCACGGCGTATCCGACCCGTGAAAAAGGTGGTGTTCATGGGCATGGGCGAGCCGGCACACAATCTGGACAATGTGCTGGAAGCGATAGATTTTCTCGGCAGTGAAGGCAATATCGCCCACAAGAATCTGGTGTTCTCCACCGTGGGTGACCCGCGCGTGTTCGAGCGCCTGCCGCAGCAGCGGGTAAAGCCGGCACTGGCCCTGTCCTTGCACACCACCGATGCCGAGCTGCGCGCCCGCTTGCTGCCGCGTGCGCCACGCATCAGCCCGGCCGAGCTGGTGGCACAGGGCGAACGCTATGCCCGCCAGGTAGGCTATCCCATTCAATACCAGTGGACGCTGCTGGCCGGGGTCAACGATAGCCAGCAGGAAATGGATGCCGCCATCGCCCTGCTCAGAGGCAAATATGGCGTGCTGAACCTGATTCCCTACAACAGCATGGAAGGCGACCACTACCAGCGCCCGGACGCAGCCCACATCCAGCACATGAAGCATTATCTGCATCAACACGGCGTACTGACCAAGATCCGCGATTCGGCCGGGCAGGATGTGGATGGTGGCTGCGGTCAGCTGCGCGCCCGCGCCGCCGACATCATCGACAGCAGCCGCCTGCAACGCCGCCAGCGCCAGCGCTGAAATCGTGCCGGCACCAGCCGGTCATCACATTCCTTTGACATAGCACTTTACCACTTTGCTATCATGGTTACTTTCGGCTATGCCGGCCAACCAAGATTGCAAGGAATCCCTGCGTGCGGCTTCGCTTTGAACAATGGCGTGACTTTCTCGACATGGATGCAGACAGCATCAGCACCCTGCGCGAGTTTGGCGGACTGATCCGCCCCCACATGGACCAACTGATGGATGGGGTGTATGCCTACATCCATGCCAATGCGGCGGCCAGCGCGACCTTCAGCGACCCGGCCGCCATGCAGCGCGCCCGCGCCCATCAGCTGCGCCACTGGCAGGACCACGTGTTTGCCGGCAATTTCAACCAGGACTACCTGGAAGCCACGCTGGCCATCGGCCGTACCCACCAGCAACTGGGGGTGGACCTGCGTTTTTATTCCGGTGCCTACGTGGTGGTACTCAATCAGCTGGTGGTGCTACTGGGGCAGCTGGTGCCGGATGACGAAGCCCGCCGCAGCCGTTATCTCACCGCAGTAAACCGGGCAGTGTTTCTCGACATGGGGCTGGCTACCTACGCCTACTACGACACCCTGCTCAATGCTCTGGAAGACATGGCACAGGAAGTCACCCTCAGCCTGGCCCGCGCCGGCGAATACCGTGACAACGAAACCGGCAAGCACATTACCCGCATGAGCAAGATGTGCGAGCAGATGGCGCTGGCACTGGGCAAGGACGCCACCTGGGCGCATGCCCTGCGCATGGCCAGTCCGCTGCATGACGTGGGCAAGATCGGCGTACCCGACCGCATTCTGCTCAAGCCCGGCCGCCTGGACGACAGCGAAAGCCAGATCATGCGCGAGCACCCGCGTATCGGCGGCACCATCATTCCCGAGCATCCGGCCCTGGTCATCCGTATGGCACGGCGCATTGCCCTGACCCACCATGAAAAATGGGATGGCAGCGGCTACCCTGCCGGGCTATGCGGCGAGGAAATCCCGCTGGAGGGACGCATAGCCGCCATCTGTGATGTGTACGATGCCCTGGTTTCCACCCGTCCCTACAAGCCGGCATGGACACAACAAGCCGCGCTGGATTATCTGCAGCAGCAAAGCGGCCTGCATTTCGATCCGCACCTGGTCAGCACTTTTTTGCGCATCGTGCCGGAGGTCGAAGTCATCCAGTCCCGCTACGCCGAATGCAGCAGCTAGCACACCCGGCCAACAGCGACTGACTATCACCAGCCTGTCATCGAAACATGGCAATATTGCTCATTTTGTAGCGCAGCTGGCGGGAATCCGCCCTGCGCCGGCGGCAAGCGGAGGCAAGATGCGCAACAAGGTGATTCTGGTGGTGGTGGACGGATTGGGCTGGCAGGCCGGCCATGACGGCATGGGCTATCTGCAAGGCCTGTGCGAGGCTGGCCTGGCCAGCCTGCATCAGCTGCGCTGCGAACTGCCCTCGCTCTCACGCCCCCTGTACGAATGCATTCTCACCGGTGTCCCCCCCATTGCCAGCGGCGTGGTCCATAACGATGTGGTACGGCTGTCCACCCAGCAGAGCATTTTCAGCCTGGCCCGCGCCGCCGGGCTGCGCACTGCTGCAGCGGCCTATCACTGGATCAGCGAGCTCTACAACCGTGCCCCGTATGATGCCGTGCGCGACCGCCTGACCGATGATGCAAGCCTGCCCATCCAGCATGGCCTGTTCTACCATCTGGACCACTACCCGGATGACCACCTGTATATCGATGGCGAACTGCTGCGTCGCCGCCACGACCCGGACTTTCTGCTGATTCACCCCATGGGAGTGGACGATGCCGGCCACCGCTTTGGTGGTGACAGCATGGAATACCGCAATGCCGCCCGCTACCATGACAAGCTGCTGTCGCAGTATCTGCCGCAATGGCTGGCCGAGGACTATCAGGTACTGGTCACCAGCGACCACGGCATGAATGCCGACCACACTCACGGCGGCATCCTGCCGGAAGAGCGGCTGGTGCCGCTGTATCTGCTGGGCAGTCGTTTCAACCATACCAGTACGGCACGGGTTCGCCAGATCGAGCTCTGCGGGCTGATGGCCAGCCTGCTGGGGATAGCCCACGACAAACCGGACAACAGTGCCGTCCTGCGCCAGCCTGACTAGGCGCGGCTTACAAAAGCCTTTGCCGCGTTGCGCCTCCCTGCCCTTCAACGCGTACAGTGCACGTCAGGGCGCTGACTCCGGCGACACCAGGTATTGTGTTAGCCGCGCAGGATGCAGTTTAGGATCCGCACGACGCGGCGATACTGCCTTGCCATGCCCTGAAAATGTTGGTGAAGGCATGTCCATGCAGGATTTCACGCGCCCTGGCCTTGCCTGTCTGCTGGATCGCCGGGGTTATGAAAACGCGCCGAGGCAGCACGCTGCTGGTTTACCTTGCCCATACTCAGCAAAATGCCGATACTGAAACGGCAATTTGCCGAAAATGGAGTCTGCCATGGAAGCCAGCCGCTTTACCCCACGCAACAAGACGCTGCCGCTACCGCTGCGGCGCAAGGGTGGCCTGCAACTGGACGGCTTATCAAAACTACTGGGCCAGCCGCTGCACACCGAGCTGGAGCTGGCCAACTCGGTGGCCGACGGGCTCTCCACTACCTTGATCACCAATCTGGGCAAGGCCGGGCTCAATCGCAGTGAACTGAGCTTTGTCATCCCCGAGCGCACCCTCAGTCACCGCATCCGCAAGGGCGAGCAGCTCAGCCGTGACGAATCCGAACGCGGCGTGCGGCTGGCCAACCTGCTGCTGCTGGCCGAACAAGTGCTGGGCGAACAGGAGATTGCCACCGCCTGGCTACGCCAGCCGCTGCAGCGCTTCGATGGCGCCTCGCCGCTGGATACCGCCCGCACCGAACAGGGCGCACGGCTGGTGGAAGCCTTGCTATTGCAGATCGACGAAGGCTATGTGGCGTGATTGCCTGGCGCATCAGCAATTACGCCGACCTGCATGGCCTTGGTGGCTTGCTGGTGGGCGGCCGCTGGCATAGTGCCGGCCAGCCGGTGGTCTACCTGGCCGACCACGCTGCCAGCGCCATGCTGGAAATGCTGGTACACAGCGAACTGCCCAGCCTGCCGCCCGGCTTTCAGTTACTGAAAGTCGAGATTCCCGACCATTGTGTGATGCAGCTGGACGAAGCCGTGCTGGAGGCCGACTGGCGGCAGCACGCCGAGCTAAGCCAGGCCATGGGCGACGACTGGCTGGCCAGCGCCCCTTCCGCGGTGCTGAGCGTTCCCAGCGCGCTGGTGGTGGATGGCTGTAACTACCTGCTTAACCCGCGCCACCCGGACGCTTCTTTCTGCAAGATCGTGGACGTCATTACCGCACCACTCGACCCCAGATTGCGCAGCCGCCACCCGCCATCCGCCGCAGCTGCCAGCCATACTTAGTACCGGTTGTTGCCAGCTTGCCCGCTGTGCTAGCCATCAAGCCGCTACGCCGCATGACACGCTAAGCAGCTGAAATAACACATGATTTTTCCATCAAACAAACCCGGCTATTAAATAGGTATCACTGATAGCTGCCATAAAAATATCAAAATTCATCTGCGGCAAGCCGCTCCCTAGACTGAAGGCCCTTTCACCTTCAGGACCCGCACAATGGCCAATCACCGCCCTCTTCACGCCCTGGGCATCATCGCGCTCAGCCTGGCATTGCTCACACCAGCACAGGCCGCCAGCCTTAGCCGCGACAACGGCGCCGCCGTCGGCGACAACCAGAATTCGCAAACCGCCGGCCCCAACGGCCCGGTGATGCTGCAAGACGTACAACTGATCCAGAAACTGCAACACTTCGACCGTGAACGCATCCCCGAGCGGGTGGTACACTCGCGAGGTGCAGCGGCGCATGGTGTGTTTGAAGCCACCGCTGACATCCAGGCGCTATCCCGCGCCAAGGTCTTTGCCAAGGGCAGCAAGACCCCGGTATTCGTACGCTTTTCCACGGTAATTCACGGCCAGCACTCGCCGGAAACCCTGCGCGATCCGCGCGGATTTGCCACCAAGTTCTATACCAGTGAAGGCAACTGGGATCTGGTCGGCAACAATCTGCCAGTGTTCTTCATCCGCGACGCCATCAAGTTCCCCGACATGGTGCACTCGCTCAAACCGTCGCCGGATAGCAATCTGCAAGACCCCAACCGCTTCTTCGACTTCTTTGCCCACCAGCCGGAAGCCACCCACATGCTCACCCGGCTGTACTCCGACTACGGCATCCCCAAGGGCTATCAGTACATGGACGGCAATAGCGTCCATGCCTGGAAGCTGGTGAATGCCCAGGGGCGTTACGTGTATGTGAAATTCCGCTGGGCCAGCCGCCAGGGCCAGCACAACCTGACCATGCAGCAGGCTGCCGCCATCCAGGCCAAGGATTTCAGCCACGCCAGCCGCGAGTTGATGCAGGCCATCAAGCACAAGCACTACCCACAATGGGACCTGTACATCCAGGTGATGCAGCCGGAAGACATGGCCAAGCTCGACTACAACCCGCTGGACGCGACCAAGATCTGGACCGATGTGCCGGAGCGCAAGATCGGCACCATGACGCTCAACCGCAACCCGGCCAATATCTTCCAGGAAACCGAGCAAAGCGCCTTTGCGCCGTCCAACCTGGTGCCGGGCATCGAGCCTTCGGAAGATCGCCTGCTGCAAGGTCGCATCTTCTCCTACGCCGACACCCAGCTGCACCGCGTGGGGACCAACGGCCTGCAATTGCCGATCAACCGCCCACAAGCAGCCGTAGACAACAACAATCAGGATGGAGCAATGAATGGCGGCCAGCGCCAGGGAAGCGTCAATTACGAGCCTAGCCGCCAGGGCGGCCTGCAACAGGATGCCAGCGCCCGCTACAGCCAGTTGCCGCTGTCCGGCAGCACCCAGCAGGCTAGCATCACCAAAACGCTGAACTTCCGCCAGGCCGGCGAGTTCTACCGCAGCCTGAACAAGCAGGAGCAGGCCAATCTCATCGCCAACCTCGCGGCCGACCTGGGACAAGTCAGCAATACAGCCACCCGCAACACCATGCTGTCTTACTTCTACAAGGCAGACAGCGGCTATGGCCAGGCCATCAGCAAGGCGCTGAATGCCAATGTGGCCGACATCGCCAAGCTGGCCGCCCAGTTGCACGAGTAAGCGCTCTACGTGGCTGCTGCCCTTGGGCTGGCGGCCACGGTCCGACATGGCTATAGTCGCAGCATGATTTTCCTGCGCACCCCCCTGCTGGAACTGGCCGGCATCCAGGCCTCGGCTGCCGGCTTTCCCAAGCACACCCACGACGAATACGTCATCAGCGTCAATCTGGGCGGGCTGGAAGAGGTATGGCTGGATGGCAAGCGCTTTGAAGTACAACCGGACATGCTCACCGTCTACCCACCGGCTGCGGTGCAGGCCAGCCGCAGCCTGAGCGGCGAAGACTGGCAATGCCTGTCGCTCTATGTAGCACCGGCGGCCTTCCCCGCCTATTTCGACTGCCTGCCACCGGATCTGCCCAGCCGGCTACCGCGACCCGACCTCGCCGCGGCGCTGCGCCAGCTGGCCACACAGGACACCAGCCTGCGCGAAGAAGCCGTCATCGCCCTGCTCGCCCGCCTGCCACGGCAACAATCAAGCCCCTCCGACAACGCCAGCAGCAACGGCAGCCTGCTGGTGCGGCGGGTACAGCAACAACTGCTGGATGATCTGTCACAGCCGCTAACCCTGGAGGTGCTGGCGCAGCAAGCCGGCATCACCCCGGCCCATCTGGTGCGCCGCTTCCATCAGGCTTGCGGCCTGCCACCACTAGCCTGGCAAATGCAGCAGCGCATGGCTGAAGCCCGCCGCCAATTGCGTGCGGGCCAGAGCATCATCGAAGTAGCGCTGGCCACCGGCTTTGCCGATCAGGCGCACTTCAGCAAGACATTCAGCCGCTTTTGCGGCATGACACCGGGCCGCTACCGCCAGATCAATTTTTGACAAGACGCGCTCGCCGCCATGCCGGTATCATCCGCCATCATTATTAATGCGGATGTGCTGTCATGCTGGCCATTGCCACCAAGGGTTTTTTACTGTCGGTATCGCTGTGCCTGGATATCGGCATCGTCAATGCCGCCCTGATCAACACCGGGCTGCGCAAGGGCTTGCGCCCGGCGCTGATGATGGGCCTGGGTTCCTGTTTTGGTGACCTGTTCTACGCCCTGCTGTCCTTGCTGGGCATGTCGCTGCTGTTCGGCTTTACCCCGGTGCGCTGGGTGATGTGGCTGGGCGGCGGCAGCGTACTGCTGTGGCTGACCTGGAAAATGGCCCGTTCGGCCTGGCAGGAGTTTTACCACCCCACCACCAAGGACAGCGGCAACGGTACGGATGATGGCCAACAGCGCAGCACGGCGGCGGAGTTCTGGCGCGGCCTGCTGATGGCGCTGGCCTCGCCTTCCTCGCTGCTGTGGTTTGCCGCAGTAGGCGGCAGCATCATTGCCCAGTCCACCGATGGCAGCTCGCTGGCAGCCAGCGTGTTTCTGGGCGGATTTTTCCTTGGCGGCCTCGCCTGGTCGTCCTTTCTGGCTTGGCTGGCCAGCCATGGCCAGAAGCTGGTGGGCCACCGCCTGCTGCTGTACTGCAATGCTGCATCGGCCGCCCTGTTTGCCTACCTGGCACTGGGCGTCATCGTGCACGGCTACCAGACCTTGCTATAACAGAGCCATCTGCCACCCCCGCGAGCCACTGCCATGTTGCGACTCCTACGCCTGCGGTTGTTGTTGCTGTTCCTGCTGGGACTGATCGCCAGCACTGCCCTCGCCGACAGCCCCAAACCGGTGTTTGGCGTGGTACTGATGCACGGCAAGGGCGGCAGCCCGGACAAGCATGTCGCCGGGCTGGCCAGCGCGCTGCGGCAACAAGGCGTACTGGTGGCCAATCTGGAAATGCCGTGGTCGGGCCGGCGAGAATACGATGCCGATGTCGCCAGCGCGGTGAATCAGGTGAATGGCGCGTTAGAAAGCCTGCGCAGCCAGGGTGCGCGCAAGCTGGTGGTGGCCGGCCACAGCCAGGGCGGCTTGTTTGCGCTATATCTGGCCAGCCGGCTCCGGTTGGATGGCGTGATTGCCATTGCGCCGGGCGGCAATGTGGCAGCCGGCATGCTGCACGAGCGGCTGGCCGATTCCGTGGCCAGTGCCCGCAGCCTGCTGGCCGCTGGCCATGGCGAGGAAAAAACCCGGCTGGCGGATTTTGAAGGCAGCAAGGGGCTCTACCCGATCACCACCACGCCGCGCATCTATCTGGACTGGTTCGACCCGGATGGGGCGATGAACCAGGACAAGGCCGTGCAGCAGCTGCCGGCCAGCCTGCCGGTACTGTATATCTCGCCGGAAGGCGATTACCCCGCCCTGCAGCGAGTGCGCCAGCGCATGTTCGACGCCCTGCCGGCCAATCCGGCCAGCCAGTTGCTGATTCCGCCGGGCAGCCATCTGCAGGCACCGACTGCCGCGATACCCGGCATTATCGACTGGCTGGGCCGCATCGCAGGCGACTGAAGCTCAGCCGCCAACCACCGACAGCGCCGACAGGCCCACACCACCGGCGCGCGCCACCCTGATCTGCACCGCAATACGCTCCTTCATGCCTTCCACATGGCTGATCACACCTATCATCTTGCCACTGGCATTGAGGCTATCCAGCGCATCCAGCGCAATCTCCAGCGTTTCGGCATCCAGCGTGCCAAAACCCTCGTCCAGGAACAGCGAATCGATGGATGTCTTGTGACTGACCAGATCGGACAGCGCCAAAGCCAACGCCAGGCTGACCAGAAAACTCTCGCCACCCGACAGGGTGCGGGTATCACGGCAGACATCGGCCTGCCAGCTGTCGACGATTTCCAGTTCCAGCTCGCCCTCCGCCTTGCGCCGTAGCTGGTAGCGCCCCTGCAGGCGCGCCAGCTGACGGTTGGCCAGATACACCAGATGATCCAGTGTCAGCCCCTGGGCAAAACGGCGGAACTTGTCGCCCTTGGCCGAGCCGATCAGCCCGTCCAGCCGTTGCCATAGCTCGCTGTCGGCCTGCTGACGGGCAATCTGTCCCAGCAAGGTCTGCAAACCTTCACGACGCTGGGCATCGCTATCCAGCAGAGCCTGCAGCGCCCCGCTCTGGGCGCTCAATTGCTGGCGTTCGTCATCCAGCGTGGCCTGCTGTGCCTGCAACTCGTCCAGCGTCAGCGGGCTGATTGCGGCAGCTTGCAGCTCGACCTGGCGGGTATTGGCCGCCTGCAACAAGGCTTCGGCCTGTTGCAGCGACCGGTCCAGGGCCTGCTGCATGGCTTGCAGGGCCGTGCGCTCACTCTCCGGCAGACAGGCGGCAGCAAAGGCAGCCTCGTCGGCAAAGGGGCTGTGCTGCAAGGCCTGTTGCCATTGCTGCGCGGCCTCCGCCAGTTGCAGCCCTTGCTGGCGCGCATCGTCGGCTACTTGCTGTTGCTGGCCTTGTAACTGCGCCAGCGTGGCGGCCAGCTGTTGCCGCTGCTGCTGGCAGGCTTCCAGCTGCACCACGGTTGCAGCAAGGTCCTCGGCAAGAGGGCTGAGGGATGGCGATGGCTCAGGCAAAGCCAATTGCTGCCAGTATTGCTGCCACTCCTGGCCCTGGGCCTCGGCCTGTGCCGCCTGCACCTCCAGCCGTGCCAGTTGCTGTTCCAGCCGCTGCATGGCTTGCTGTTGCTGCTGCCAGGCTTGCCATTGCTGTTCGCAATCAGCCAGCCAACGAGCGGGATCGTCCGGCATGGCATGGCCGGCCACAGCCAGCGACTGCTGCAAGGCTTGCCACTGCGTCTGCGCATCTGCGCCCTGTCCCGCCACTTGTGCATCGGCCTGCGCCCATTGCTGCTGCAAGCTGGCGGCGGCCTGTTGCAACAAGGCCTGCTCGGCCTGAGCCGCCTGCCACTGCTGCTGCGCCTGCTGACTGGCTTGCAAGGCCTGCTGCCAATGACGCGCGGCAGCTTCGGCCTGCAGCAGTTGCTGCTGCAGCTGCTCTTGTTGCTGCAAGGCTGCCTGGGCGGCCTGGGCCAGCGCTTCCGGCTGCTGCCACTCTTCCGCATCAACCCCCAGTGCAACAGCCAGCGGCTGCCATTGCTGCCAATACTGCTGCTGACTGGCCTGTTGCGCCTCCGCTTGCTGCTGCAGGTTGTCCAGCTGCTGTTGCAGGGCAGCCAATTCCACATTGGCTTGCTGGCCTTGTGCCTGCAGCTTGTCCAGCGCCTGCTGTTTGTCCTGCACCGCCTGACGCGCCGCCGTGGCATCCACGGCCTGATAGTGCTGCACCAGCGGATGGCTGGCAGAGCCACATAGCGGACAGGGCTGACCCGGCTGCAGTAGGGCGCGCTGGGCTTCCAGGTCCTGGATGCGCAGCTCCAGCTCCAGCAGGCGCTGCTTGTCCGCCAATTGCTCCTGTAGTTCGCGATACTGGCTGCGCAGCGTAGCCAGCGCCGCCGTGCGTTGTGGCAGCAGCGCCTGTTGCTGTGCCAATGTCTGCTGCAAGCGTTGCCCGGCCTGCCAGCCTTGCTGCAACTGCCCGGCTGACAAAATGGCTTGCTGCCACTGCTGGCTGGTTTGCTGGGCGGCCTGCCACTGCTGGCGCAGGCTGACAACATCCTGTTGCCGACTGGCTGCGCCAGCGCTCTGCTCGGCCTGCTGTGCTTGCAGAAAATCGCTCTCAGCTTGCTGACAGACAAGGGCTTGCGCCGACAAGCGCTGCTGCCCTTCTGCCAGTGCCGTGGCCAACTGCTCACGCTGTTGCGCGGCCTGCGCCATGTCCTGCCGCATACGGGCATGCTGGGCAAACTGGCTACGCCAGAGCGGCAGATACTCCCCCAGCCGCGCCAGTTGTGGCTGGGCCTGCTGCTGGGCTTGCCACTGCTGCCATTGCTGCCGCGCCTGTGCCTGCTGCCTGCCCAAGAGGGCTAGCTGCTGACGGGACAGCTCCACCCCTTGCCAGTTGAGCTGCTGCCATTGCTGCCAGCTGTGCTGATAGCGTGCATTCACTGTCTGCAGGGCCGCTTCTGTGCTGGCCAGCCGCTGCTGCTGGCTTTGCCAGTGCTGATACAGCGGCGCAATGCGCTGCGCCGGCTCGCTGGCGGCCAGTTGCTGCAATTGCGGCGCGGCCTGGGTAATGGCGGCCTGCGCCTGCTCCAGTTGCAGGCTGGTAGCCTGCTGTTGCTGCTGTGCCTGCACCTGTTGCTGCCGCCATTGCAGGGCCAGGCCAAGCTGTTGCTGCTGCCCGGCCAGCGTGTGCTGTTGCTGCTGCAGCGCAGTCAGTTGCTGTTGCATGGCGTTGCGCTGTGCTTCGTCCAACAGCTCTACCCCACCGGCCTGCGCCTGCAATTGCTGCAGCGCCTGACGGCTGTCTCGCGCCTGCTCGAACACGCGCTGGGAAATCTGGCCGTATAGCTCGGTGCCGGTCAGCTCCTCCAACAGTTCGGCCCGCTCATTGGGGCTGGCATTGAGAAAAGCCGCAAAACCACCCTGTGCCAGCAACATGGACTTGGTGAAACGGGCAAAATCCAGCCCGGTAATGGCAGCAATACGCTTGAGCTTGTCCGTGCTGTGGGTGGTAAGAATGGTGCCGTCTCCATCGGCCAGCTCCACCCGCGCCTGCTGCAAGGCGCCGTCGGCCTTGTCACGCGCCCGCCGCTGACTCCAGAAGGCGCGGTAAACCTTGCCCTTGACCTCGAACTCCACCTCGGCCAGGCAATCGGCGGTGTGGCGGGTCATGATGTCGTTGCTGCTGGCGGAAATAGTCTTCAGCCGTGGGGTTTCGTGATAGAGCGCCAGGCAGATGGCGTCCAACAGTGTGGATTTGCCGGCCCCGGTGGGGCCGGTAATGGCAAACAGGCCGTTGTCGCGAAACGGAGCCTGGGTAAAGTCGATCTTCCACTCGCCCTTGAGCGAATTCAGGTTCTTCAGGCGCAGGGTGAGGATTTTCATGCCTGCTCCTCCTGCAAGGCAGTCAACACCTGCCCATAGCGCTGGCGCAGGTCGGCTGCGAGTGCGTCATCCATTTCTTCCAGCGCCAGCCGGCGCTCGAACACCTCTTGCGGGCTCAGCTCGTCCAGCGTACTGCGTTCTGCCTGCAGCGTGGCGGATTGCTGGCTGCGGGCGCGGCGCAGGCGCAGCAGCTCGGCTGGCTGACCGTCCAGCAAGCTCTGGATGCGGGTTTGCAGATCGGACAGATAGTCATCGCCCTCCACCACCACTTCCAGCCACAGCACCTGTCCCTGCTCGATGGCCGTGATGGCGGCGGGGATGCTGCGCTGCAGCTGGGCCAGCGTGCCACGCAGGCTGCACAAGGGCTGGAAGCATGGCACGGCCAGCGGGCTGATGCGGGTAATGGCGGCGCCATCCAGCTCCAGCAGCAACATCTGCTTGCTTTGCCCCAGTTCATCAAAACTCAGCGCCAGCGGTGAGCCGCTATAGCGGATATGTGACTGGGCGCCTGCCTGTTGCGGACGGTGGATATGGCCTAGCGCGATGTAATCGAACGGTGGAAAGGCATTGGTGGGGAAGGCATCCAGCGCGCCGACATAAATATCACGCACCGATTCGCTGCTGCTGGCACCCACGGTAGTGAGGTGACCGCTCGCCAGAATGGGCAGTGGCAAACCCAGGCGACTGCGCTCTTGCACGGCCAACTGATACAGGGCCTGATAATGCGCAGCGATGGCCTGCTGCAGGCCCTGCTGTTTTTCTTCGGCGCTCTGGCCGGCCTGGCTTTGCATCACATCGCGGGCGCGGATGAAGGGGACGGCGCACAACAAGGCTGCGGGCTGGCCCGCCTTGTCGCGCAGTGTCAGCAGCTGCTGTGACAAATCCTCCGCCACCGCCGGCACCACAGTGCAGCCCAGATAAGCCAGCAGCGGCCGGCTTTCTTCCAGCGTGGCCACCGAGTCGTGATTGCCACCCAGCAATACCAGTTGGCAAGCGGCCTCATGCAGCCGCACCACCAACTGGTTGTACAGTTCCCGTGCGTAACTGGGCGGCGCACCGGTGTCGAAGATGTCACCGGCCAGCAGCACCGCATCGATAGACTGCTGTGTCACTTGCAATAGCAGCCAGTCGATCAGGGCCTGATGTTCCGCCTGCCGGCTACGGCCCATGAAGTGCTGGCCCAGATGCCAGTCCGAAGTGTGAAGAATGCGCATGCCATCACTCATCAAGAGAAGTAGCGCGCATTCTAGCAAGCCCGGCGCCGGCCTGCCTGTCCGGACTGGTGAGGCGGGCTACTCGGCGGGCATCGGCACGGGTGCGGCGGCGGTCGCTGCGGGTGCGGCCGGAGCCTCTGCTGGCGACTCGCCACCCAGCAAGCCTGCCATGGCCGGCAGCGGGTGGCCATTCAGGCTGGCACCATCCCGATTGAAGCTGAAGTCGGCATTCAGCCGCTGGCCGTTGTCACTCAGCCAGCCTTGCTGCACGGCGCTGTGAATGCCGGCCTCCAGCATCTGGGCCGATTGCGCATTCGCCGCGGTACCAGACATTTGCGCCACCAAATCGCTCAGCAAACCGCGATCCAGCTCCAGCTTGGCCTTGCCGCTTAGCCGCTCGTGCAGCAAGAGCTGAATGTTTTGCACTGCCAATTCGCCGGCAGGCATGCCATTGCCGTCGAAACGCAGCTCCATGCTGCTGCGCAGCCCGCCCTTGTCGGTCTGGAAGCCCAGCTGGTCGATACGTATGGCCGGCGAACTGGCCAGCAAGCTGCTGGCACTCTTGAGCATGGCCTCGCCAGCCGCCTGCTCGAGTGCTGCATTGCTTGTATTGTCAGCACGGGCGTAAAACTGGCCTAGCTGATGCTGCCAGTCGGCATAGCCTTGCTTGTTGATATTTAGATAGGAAAAATCCATGCGCACTTCCTTCAGCGCCAGCGCATGGTTGACAAGGCCAAACTGTCCCTTCGTTATCCGGCTGTGATAGCTCATATCCATCGTGCTGCCCTTATCCTGAATCGCAGCCTCAAGGGCAAGCCCATCCAGCCGGGCCAGCGAGGTCTTGTTGAGCAAGACCTCCAGCGATTCCAGCTTTTGCTGACTATCCATCTGCCAACTGTCCTTGGCGCTGACCGCATTGGCTCCATGCCCTTCCATCTGCAGATTATTGGCCAGCAGCTGTAGTTCGCTGCCGGGAGCAGAGCGCAGCGGGCCACTCATATTGAGAGCAGCCAAGGACAGCTTGTATTGCAAGGGTGTGCCTTCTTCCGTACTGATATTGGCCAGCAAGTTGCGCACGCCAACTGCGTTGCCCTCAGCGCCCTTCCATTGCAGATCGGCCGCTTTCAGCGTGGTATCCGTCCGTCCCAGAAAAGTCTTGATGCTGTATGCCTCCAAGGCCAGCGCTGCGCCACTGGCTGCGCCTTTGGCATCCAGCGGCGTGATGGTGTAATCAGTACGCGCCCAACGCAGGAAGGGAATGGCGAACTGATTAACCTGATAGTCCACAGCAAAACGCAGCAGCTGCCCGGCCAATGGCAGGCTGTAACTGACCCGTGCGCTGGAACTGAACCAGCCGCGCTCATAGGCATCCATCTTCACCGTCAGCGGCAGCAGCGTAGTTTGCTGCAGCTTGTCGATATCCTGGCGGATCTTTTCTTCGCTACGCACCCCGACCAGACCGGGCACAACCAGCACCCAGCCCAAGACGACAGTCGAGGCTACGAGTACAGCCACTTTCCTTGTTTGCATTCTTAACTCCACCGTGTGCCGCCCATGGATATACAGTTTTAGCCTGCGTAACCGGGCAGTTCAAAAATATCATTCAGAGATAACAAACCATTTATTCATCAAAAATTTCAGCTTAATTCAGCCATGCCCAGCCGATAGCACAGCACCGCCATCGCGCCAGCACCCATACCATACCGGGCCAGACAATACCCCGATAGTCGCGAGGAACAGCAAGATGAAACCACTGCGAAATTACCTGCTGGCGAGCTTGCTCGCCGTCCTGCTTTCATGTTTGGCGGCACCAGCAGCCGCCGCACCCGCCTCCAGCCAGACCGAAGCAGCCTTTGCACCCGACCCGGCAGCACTGGGGCTGGTATTGAAGGCGATACAGAGCGCGCGTTGGTCGATTCATGTCGCTGCCTATGTATTCACCAGCAAACCGGTGGCACAGGCCTTGCTGACAGCACAGCGCGCCGGCATAGAAGTTGCCGTGGTGGCCGATGGCAAGGAGAACAGCGGCCGTTACAGCGCCACCCGCTTTCTGGCCGACCAGCACATACCCGTACGACTGAATGCGCGCTACGCCATCTTCCACAATAAATTCATGATCATCGACGCCATGCATGTACAAACCGGCAGCTTCAACTACACCGCGGCAGCCGCCAGCAAGAATGCGGAGAATGTACTGGTCGTGTGGAATGCGCCGGAACTGGCCGCGCGCTACGAACAACAGTGGCAAAGGCTATGGCAGGAGGCCGAGACCCTGGCAGATGCAACGAGAAATGATTAGAGCCAATCAAGGCCGGTCGCAGTCAGCTGCCACGTTTGCTGCGGCAGCGAGAATGACTGCCGCCTGACACACCTGACAGTACTCGCCATGCAGATTGGCCAGGCTCATGTCATGCACCTCGCCAGCAGTGCGCCACCGGCCCGACCAATCGGCACGGCCAAACGTGAAGCAGGCATCCTCCACCAGATACACGGTGTAACCCAGATTGCCAGCCATGCGCACGGTCGCTTCCACCGAATTGCTGGTGGCCACGCCCAGCACCACCAGAGTTGAGCAGCCCATGGCGGCAAGCTGTGCTTGCAGATCGGTACCGATAAAAGCCGAATTGGTTTGCTTGGCCAGTACCCACTCACCCGGCAAGGGCGCAACTTCCGGCTTGAAGGCATGGCCGGACTGGCCAGGGCGGTAAGTCGATTCGGCTTGCGGTGAATCGTGCCGGACGTGGCATAGCGGGCGTCGCTGGCTGCGCCAGCGCGCCAACAACTGTGCGGCGACAATTTCGGCTTGCGGATTATTGCGCTCACCCCAGCTGGGATCATCCACCGCCTGCTGCATGTCGATCAGCAGCAATACGGTATTGGCGGGAAATGGTGGTAAGGTGGAGGCAGACATGGCTAATTGGCAAAATGATTAATACAACAGCATAGCAGAGCACCCACTCACTGTATTTGCCTGGCGCTAAAATGCAAACAACCCACCGGACCTGAGTCGGGTGGGTTGTTGTCTGCCTGACTAGCTGTCAGCAGCTTTTACAAGCCGCCGCTACTAGACATGACAATCAGCAATTACAGCGGCTGAATGTTGGTAGCAGCCGGGCCTTTTTGACCCATGGCCTTGGTGTAGCTAACTTTCTGGCCATCATGCAGCGACTTGAAGCCGTCTACCTTGATTTCGGAGAAGTGAGCGAACAGGTCATCACCGCCGGCGTCCGGAGTGATGAAACCAAAGCCTTTAGCGTCATTGAAGAATTTAACGGTGCCGGTTTCCATAATACATCCCTAACAAAATAAAATTTAAACTGGGCAAAAGCCCGGAAACAAGAAATTCAAGCAATCGACATTTGAACAATTAGGCAACTCTTTTGGAGGGACGCACACTGTAACGAAATAGGCACAAAACTTGAAATCTTGCAGGACCGTTATACGCACCTTGTTCCATGCGGTCAAACATTATCTGTCAAATCGGCAAAATAATTTCGGCGCAGACCATGGCATATTCATATATA
This sequence comes from Aquitalea palustris, assembly GCF_003693445.1. Lineage (GTDB taxonomy): Bacteria > Pseudomonadota > Gammaproteobacteria > Burkholderiales > Chromobacteriaceae > Aquitalea > Aquitalea palustris. The sequence goes on from NZ_RFAR01000019.1 coordinate 78,696, forward strand.
TGACGAAATTATTGATGCCTGAGATAAAAGCAGCATCGACGGATAGGAGTCGCCAGCATTTGTAAGGGCAACACCAGGCAGGAAGATCAGTACCGGGCGGCCAGCGCTTGCTCCGACTGCAATGCCGCTCGCAGGAATTCCAGCCAGACCCGCAGCTTGGCCTGCTGCGGCTGAGCCGGCGGATACAGTGCATAGATGTCGGCCGGCTCCGACTGCCAGTCTGGCAACACACGCTGCAACTGCCCACTGCGCAATAGCTCACCCACATCCCACCACGAGCGCAGCACCAGCCCCAGACCCTGCCTGGCCCACTGCACCGCAGTTTCGCCATCATTACTGGACAAGGGGCCGCGCACCTTGACCGTTTCTTCCCGCTCGCCCTGCTGCAGCACCCAGCTACCGTGGGTGTCGTGATTTTCGCGAATCACGATGCAATCATGCCGCAACAAATCACGCGGCTGCGTGATCGGCGGACGACCGGCCAGATAGGCTGGTGCTGCACACAGCACTCGGCGGTTGCGCAGCAACAGGCTGGCATGCAGCCGCGCATCCGGCGGCTGCCCAAAGCGGATGGCCACATCAAAGCCTTCTTGCCGGCGCGGTGGACGGTCGCTCAACTGCAGCTCGACCTCCAGCCGCGGGTAATGGCGGGCAAAGTCCGCCAGCAAGGGCGCAATATGGCGGCGACCAAAACCGAAACTGGCATTCACACGCAGCAGGCCGTGCGGCTGATTCGGATCGCCGCGCACCCGCCCTTCCAGCTCGGCGATTTCTGCCAGCAGGCGGCGCGCCTCGGCCAGATACAACTGCCCGGCATCGGTCATGTGCAATGACCGGGTAGTCCGCCGCAGCAGGACGATACCAAGCCGCGCCTCCAGCTCCTGCAGGCGGCGGCTGATTACTGGTGGCGTGACACCCAGCTGCCTGGCGGTAGCCACCATGCTGCCGCACTGGTTCAGCTGCAGGAAAAACTCCAGATCAGACACCGCATTCATTATTACGCTCATCTTAATAATGGTTTAGTTGAAACTGAATTATAGCTGCCAATTCACCTAGTAAACTGTGACACCAACAATCAATGATGGAGCTTGCAATGCTGGGGCAGATACTGGAAGCACTCGCCCTTGGCGGCCTGCTGGGTGGCATTGGCGGCCTGCTGGGCATCGGTGGCGGCATTCTCGCCATACCGGTTCTGGTCATGCTGTACGGCATGAACCAGGCGCTGGCACAGGGCACGGCACTGGTGATGATGACGCCCAATGTGCTGATCGGCTTCTGGCGCTACCGCCAGCGCAACCCCTTTCCCTTGCGAACAGCGCTGCTGATCGGCCTCTGTTCGGTAATCAGCACCTACCCGGCCGCCCGGCTTGCCGTCAACATGGACGCCGGCCTGCTCAAGCAGTGCTTTGCGGCATTTCTGCTATTGCTGGCGGCCTACTTCCTGCTGGACAGCCGGCTGCGCCAGGCTGCCGGGCGGCCAGCCTGGCCAGAAACCTTGCTACCGCTGGTCGGCGTAGTGGGCGGCCTGTTTGCCGGCCTGTTCAGCGTGGGGGCCGGCATCGTCGCCGCGCCGATTCTGGTCAAAGGCTTTGGCAAAAAACAGGCGGTAGCCCAGGGGCTGGCGCTGGCGCTCGTGGTGCCTGGGGCGGTGGTGGCGCTGTGGACTTACGGCCGCGCCGGCCACATCGACTGGCAGCTGGGGCTGCCGATGGCTCTGGGGGGTGTCTGTACTGTTTCGCAAGGCGTGGCGTGGGCGCACCGGCTACCAGAAAGCCGGCTGAAACAACTGTTTGCGCTGATGCTGATCGTCACCGCACTGCTGATGTCACGACACACCTGAGTTACTTGCCGTAAAACCGCTTTTGTTTTGCCGGACGGATCTCTATCATCCGTCCATCTTTCCTGCATGGCCGCCATCATGATTACCCTGCACCACCTGAACAATTCCCGCTCGCAACGCGTCATCTGGCTGCTGGAAGAATTGCAGCTGCCCTACCAGATCAAGCACTACCAGCGTGACGCCCGCAGCATGCTGGCGCCGGCCGCCCTGAAAGCCGTGCACCCGCTGGGCAAATCGCCGGTGATCAGCGACGACGACATCGTGGTGGCCGAATCTGGCGCCATCATTGAATACCTGGTGGAAAAATATGGTGCCGGCCGTCTGAAACCGGCGGCCGACAGCAAGGCACTGCTGGACTATCGCTACTGGCTGCACTATGCCGAAGGCTCGGCCATGCCGCCGCTGCTGATGAACCTGGTATTTTCCCGCCTGGCCCAGCCGCCCATGCCCGCCCTGCTGCGCCCACTGGCGCGGCTGATTGCCAAGGGGGTACACAGCAATTACCTGAACCCGCAGCTGCAACTGCACTTTGACCATATCGAACAGCAACTGGCGCAAAACGACTGGTTTGCCGGCAAGGATTTCACTGCCGCCGACATCCAGATGAGTTTTCCGCTGGAAGCAGCCAGCCACACTGGCATCCTGAGCGCCCGTCACCAGCACATCAAGGCCTTCCTGTCCGCCATCCATGCCCGACCGGCCTACCAGGCCGCGCTGCAACAGGGCGGCCCCTACGATTTTGCCTGAGCAGGAAAACAAGCGACCACAACAGCCGGGGGCTTGACGCAGAAAATCAGCTTCGCTATCATGCCGCTCTCTTTTGGAGGGGTTACCCCAGCGGTCAACGGGTCCGGACTGTAAAT
>NZ_RFAR01000020.1 GCF_003693445.1 Aquitalea palustris
CAAAACCCCCGCTCCTGCGTTGCGCCTCCTTGCCGTACCAGGTGTACTGTCTGCGTCGGCGCGCCTTGGCCCGGGTACTCTGCGATGTTTTGTCAGCCGCTCCAGGCACAAATGGCAAGGGCGGAAACAAAGCAGCGCCGCCCGCAGGCCGCGACGCGGGTCAGGGGGAGATTCATTTCTTTTCCGGCAAGCTCAGCGACTTCTGTTCCGGCTCCACCTCCAGCCCCCAGTCGCCGTATTCATACCAGTCGTCCCCCAGCACCTCCGCCGGATGCTGGGTACGGCCCGAACCATTGCCGCATTGCAGGGAATCAGCCGGGCAGTATTTGTCGCAGCCCCAGCAGATGCGCTCCGGGTGCGGTGGATTGAGCGGGAATTTTTTAGCCATGTACCATTATTCCGCCCCGGCCAACGCCGCTCATGGATGCATATCAAGAAATGGCCTGCCGCAGGTCAAAAAAATCCCGGCCACCAGGGCCGGGAGAAAAAGGTGCGTACACCTTGGAGTACTGGTCAAGAAAGCTGCAGCAAGCTCAGCGGGTAAAGCCGGCGTACAGGCGGGTGAGCACCTGCGGCAGGGTCTGCGCTTGCTGCACCACCACATAGCCACGATGGCCAAACAAATGCGGCAGGTAGTCACCGGCCTCGCGGTCCACCGTCACGCAAAAGGGCAACAGGCCGTCGCGGCGTGCTTCCAGAATCGCCTGGCGAGTATCCTCGATGCCGTAGCGGCCTTCGTAGTGGTCCAGGTCGTTGGGCTTGCCATCGGAAATGATCAGCAGCAGGCGGCGGGCTGCCGGCTGTTGCAACAGGATGCGGCTGCTCTGGCGAATGGCCGCGCCCATACGGGTGTAATAGCCGGGGCGAATGGCGATGATGCGGCCACGGGTGTTGTCGTCGTAGCGTTCGGCAAAGTCCTTCAACACCTGCAAACGCACTTCCTGACGACGGATGGAGGAAAAGCCGTACAGGCCAAAGGCGTCACCACTGGCCGATAGCGCTTCGGCAAACAACAGCAGGCTGTCGCGTATCACATCAATCACCCGCCCGGACTCCCCTACCCAGCTTTCGGTAGACAGCGACAGGTCAGCCAGCGTGAGACAGGCCAGGCTGCGCTCGCCGGGCGGCCAGGCCTGGTAGAGTGCGGGCTCGGCGATGGCCACGCCGCTCATGCGCTCCGACATGAAACGGATGACGCGATCAATATCAATATCCGGGCCGCTGGCTTCTCCGCTGCGCCGCACCCGCTCCGGCGCCAGCGCCTGAAACTGGCGGCGCAGACGCCGGGCCAGTGGCAGCAAACGGTCCGGCAAGGCGGCGGGATGGGCATCGCGCGGCAGCATGGGCTTGATGATGCAGTGGTCTTCCACCAGTCTTTGCTGTTTCCAGTTCCACTCCGGCAACTTCAGGCCCGGCCCCAGCGGGCTGTCATCGTACGCCGCCGCTGGCAGGTCCAGATCAAACTTCAGCTTGCTGGACTTGGTATGGGCATCCTGTGCAATCGACAGGCGGTTCATATCCTCTGCCGCCGCCTCGCCATTGTTGTCGTCGTCTTCTTCGGTATGGCGGTTGACCTTGACGTACTCGTCCCAGGTAAACAGGCTTTCGGCGCGAAACACCAGCAGCATGCCGTTTTTCCGTTCGTCCTGCGCCACGCGCTGGGCGCGGTAGCGACGACGGCGTGAGCGCTGGTCGGGCCGCTTGCCTTGCGGGTTTTGTGCTTCATGCTGCGCTGCTGCGCCCGCCTGATCCACCACCGGCGGTGCCGGATGCAGCCACAGCGGCACCGGCAGTGGCGGCTGGGCAATGGCCGGCAAAATCTGTTCGATCTCCGGCTGGCGCAAGGCTGCCTGGATGGCACGCTCGACTGCGGCCTCGGCCGCCGGCAGCCGCGCCGGATCCGGGCGCATGGGCAGCAAGCCGGTTACCAGCCGCTGGTAAACCAGCGCCAGCCCGGGCATGGCGGCCAGGCAAGCGGCGGTGGCGGCGCGGTTGCGGTTCAGCCAGTCGCCTGGTGGCACCGGGGTGGCGGCCAGCGCCATCAGCCAGAAATACAGCTGGCGATTCAGTGCCGCATCCGGGTACAGGTCCAGCTTGTCCGGCAGATAAAAAGCCTGGCTGTCGCGCCAGGCCAGTTCCACCTTGGTGCCGGTGCCGGCCAGCCGCTCGATCAGCCGCCGCCGTGCGCCATGTTCGGTGCCAACGGTAGAGCGCAATACCAGTGCCGGATCACCGCCCATGGCACGAAAAAACAGCGGGGCCTGTCCGGCAATCTGTTCCAGCTCCACGGCGGCCGCAGGATGTCCACGGTATGCCGCGCGGCGCACCAGCCTGTCCCACCAGCCCCCTACGATGTCTTCCATGAGCGCGTTACCTGGCGGGGAACTGGGTGTCGATCACGGCCAGCAGCGCGGCTATGGTATCGGACTCATCGCTCAGCGGCTCGGCCAGCGCGGTGCGGCAGGCCAGCTGCGTCGACATGCCGGACATCATCAGCTTGGCGGCATAGACCAGCAGACGGGTGCTGACCGACTCATCCAGATCGTAGCCGGTGAGGCGGCGCAACTGCCCTGCCAGCGTCACCAGCTGGCGCGCCTGGCTTTCGGCGATGCCGGTTTCCTGCATCAGCACCGCCAGTTCCACATCCGGGGCGGGAAAATCAAAGCTCATGGCGACAAAACGCTGGCGAGTGCTGGGCTTGAGGGTTTTCAGCACATGCTGGTAGCCCGGGTTGTACGACACCACCAGCATGAAGCTGGGCGGCGCTTCCAGCAGTTCGCCCGTGCGTTCGATAGGCAGCATGCGCCGGTCGTCGGTAAGCGGGTGCAATACCACGGTGGTGTCCTTGCGCGCCTCCACCACTTCGTCCAGATAGCAAATACCGCCCTGGCGCACGGCGCGGGTCAGCGGACCGTCGCACCACACCGTCTGGCCATCCCCGATCAGGTGGCGGCCCACCAGATCGGCGGCGGACAAATCGTCATGGCAGGACACGGTGATCAGCGGCAGGCCCAGCCGGGCCGCCATATGGGCGACAAAGCGGGTCTTGCCACAGCCGGTGGGGCCTTTGATCAATACCGGCAACTGCTGTTGCCAGGCGGCCTCGAACAGGCGGCATTCATCGCCCTGGGCCTGATAAAACGGTGCTGCCACAGCAGCGGGTAAGGGTGCGTTCATGTCCGGCCTCAGCAAAAACTCATCATCAGCAAGCCCGTCACCAGCAGCAGCCAGCCATGCACGACAAGGCGCAGCCAGCGGGGGGCATGGCGCAGGCCCATATAGTGCTCGATCACGGTAAAGCCCTTGACCCAGGCCAGCAGCAATACCAGCCGGGCCAGGGCACCCTGCCCCAGCGACAGGCCCTGTTCGGCCAATAATGCGGCCAGCAGGGTCAGGCCACTCAGCCAGAGCCACCACAGCCACAAACGGGAAGATGCGGGATAATTCATCTGCACAGCATAGGCAGTGCGCCGCGCGGCATCCTTGATACCGGATAAGGGTTTGGCCCTGCGCTAGCGCGCCACATACACCAGGGCAAACAGCACCAGCCACACCAGATCCACCATATGCCAGTAGGCCGCCGCGGTTTCCACCCCATCCAGCCGGCCTGGGCCATAACGGCCATCGCGCGCCATCCACCACACTGCCGCCACGATCACCATGCCCAGCACCACATGCAGGAAATGAAACACCGTGAGCGAGAGGTAGAACATCCAGAAATCATTGCTGGACAAGCTGATGCCGGCCATGAATTTGCCCACCAGCTCATACAGCTTGCACACCAGGAAACCGCTGCCAAACACCATGGCCAGCAGCAGCGATTGCCGTGCCGCGCGTTGCCGGTCCTGGGCAAACCGCTTCACCGCCGCCACCATGCAGGCACTGCCGGCAATCAGCAGCAGGGTATTGAGGGTGGGCAGCAGCAAATCCAGATGTGACTGCCCTTCGGCAAACAAGGCCGGCTGCTGCCGGCGATATACCCCGTACACCAGGAAAAACACCCCGAACACCGCCAGCTCCGCCAGGATGAAAAACCACATGGCCAGATCACCCGGCACATGGCACTCGGGCACATGGCGCGCTGGCTGCGCCTCGGTCAACGCCAGACTTTGTTCACGCATGCCTGCCTCCAAAATCAAAGAGGCGGCCCGCAAGCCGCCTCATTGCCGTTACGTTCAGCCGCTAATCAGCTTTCGCGTTTGCCGGTAACAAAAAAACTGGTGACATACATCATCAGGCCAGTGAAGAAGCACAGACCAAAACCGAAACGCGCCCAATACATCGGCATGATGTGCTGCTGGGTCTCCATGAAGGGCAAGGGCGAGGCTGACAGGCGCTGCAGCGATACCTGGGTCACCGCGGCGGCGGTCAGCGACAGGGTGATCCCCACGATGGCCAGCGTCATCACCCAGAAGGCGGTCTTTTCCAGCTTTTGCGCCGCTGCGCTGTTGGCTTCACGGCCACGCAGCAGCGGCATGGTGTAGGAAATCATGGTCAGCACCACCATGGCGTAAGCACCGTAGAACGCCATATGGCCGTGTGCCGCAGTCAGCTGGGTGCCGTGGGTGTAGTAATTCACCACCGACAGCGTACCCAGGAAGCCCCATACCCCGGCACCCAGGAAGGACATCACCCCGGTACCCAGCGCCCACAGCGTGGCGGCCTGGTTCGGATGCTCACGCCGGCGCCGCTTGACCATATTGAAGGCGAACACCGTCATCATGAAGAAGGGAACCGGTTCCAGTGCCGAGAAGACGGACCCCAGCAGCTGCCAGTAGCCCGGCGTGCCAATCCAGAAGTAATGGTGACCGGTACCGATGATGCCGGTGATCAGGGTCATGGCAATGATCAGGTACAGCCATTTTTCAATGATTTCACGGTCGACGCCGGTCACCTTCACCAGCACGAAGGCCAGCATGGCGCCCATGATCAGTTCCCATACGCCTTCCACCCACAGGTGCACTACCCACCACCAGAAGTACTTGTCCAGCACCAGGTTGTTCGGGTTCACAAAGGAGAACAGGAAGAAAATCGCCAGGCCCCACAAACCCAGCATCATCACGATGCTGATGCTGGTCTTGCGACCGGACAGCAGGGTCATCGACAGGTTGAACAGGAAGGACAGCGCTACCAGCACGATGCCCACCTTGGTAATCAGCGGCTGCTCCAGGTAACCGCGCCCCATGGTGGGCAGCAGGTCGTTACCGGTGAGGTGGGCCAGCACGTTATAGGGCAGGCCCAGATAGCCAACGATGGTCAGCGCACCCGCCACCAGGAATACCCAGAAGGTGATGATGGCCAGTTTCGGGCTGTACAGCTCGCGCTCGCACTCTTCCGGAATCAGGAAATACCCCGCTCCCATGAAGCCGAACAGCAGCCAGACAATCAGCAAATTGGTATGCACCATGCGTGCAGTGCCAAACGGAATGGCGGGAAACAGGAAGTCGCCCTTGAAATACTGCAGGCCGATGATCAGGCCAAACAGGATCTGGCCGATGAACAGGCCGATGGCCGCCACAAAATAGGGCTTGGCCACCGCTTGCGAGCGGTATTTTATCTGGTCATTCACTGTCGCCTTGCTGGCGGGCAGTGCTGCCACGGTTGCATTACTCATGTGTTTTCTCCGGAAGCAATTGATCGCACTGCGGATCAGCCTTCGATATTGGGCGGCCAGTTATTGGTATTGATCTGCGAGCTGTATTTCAGGAATGCCACCAGATCATCCAGCTGTGCATCGTTCAGGTTGAACTGCGGCATCTGGCGCCGACCGGGTACGTTGGTGGGCATCGCCTTCATCCAGCCCTTGATGAACTCCGGGCCACGGCGCACATAGACATTGCCCAGCTCCGGCGCAAAGAACGCCCCCTCGCCAATCAGCGTGTGGCAACCGGCACAGTTGCGTGTCTCCCAGATTTTCTTGCCGCGCACGGCGGCATCGGTCAGCTGGGCCTTGGCGTTATGGCTGGGCACCGCCATGGTGGTATCCACGGTCAGCCCGAGGAAAATCAGGAAAAAGAAAACCGACCCACCGTAAAAGATGTTGCGGGCCGTCGATTTGGTGAAGCTCGCGCTCATCACGTCCTCCTCAATTGCGTGTACCGGCAAGCCCGGCACTTGCGGCGAAATGTACGGTTTCGGACATCCCGACAGCATTGATTCGAATCAACGATTTCCGGCCCCCTCCCTACCTACACTGGCAACATTCCAGCCAAGGCCCAGCCAAAGGAGCCTGCATGAACAGCCCGTATCAAGCCCTGCCCACGCCCCTGGTGCCGCCAGAAAAACCCGTCATTTCCGGCGGAGAATTCCAGCCGGGCAGCGTCGCCCTGGTGGGTGCCGGACCGGGCGCAGCCGACCTGCTCACCCTGCGCGCATTGCAGCGCTTGCAGCAGGCAGATGTCGTGTTGTACGACCACCTGCTGGACAGCAGCATTCTGGCGCTGGCCCCCGCCACGGCCGAACGCCTCTGCGTGGGCAAACGCGCCAGCCGCCATACCCTGCCGCAAGCGGACATCAATCAGCTACTGGTGAGCCTTGCCCGCCAGGGGCGGCGGGTGGTACGGCTGAAGGGGGGAGATCCGCTGCTGTTCGGCCGTGGCGGCGAAGAGATGGAAGCACTGGCCGCCGCCGGCATTCCCTGTGAAGTGGTCCCCGGCATCAGCGCCGCGCTGGGGGCCGCCGCCAGTGCCGGCCTGCCGCTGACCCATCGTGACTATGCCCAGGGCTGCAGCCTGGTCACCGGCCATCGCCGCCAAGGGCAACAGACGCTGGACTGGCCCCGTCACTGCACGCCCGAGCAGACCATCGTGGTCTATATGGGGCTGGGCGAAGCCGCCAGCATCGCCAGCCAGTTGCTGGCCCACGGCCGGGCCGCCGATACGCCAGTCGCCGTGGTGGAAAATGCCTGCTCCGCGCGGCAGCGCTGCCTGTGCGGCAGCTTGCAGAACCTGGCTGCCCTGATCGAACAGGAAGGCATCAGCGCCCCGGCACTGCTGGTCATCGGGCAGATTGTCACCCTGCATCAGAAGCTGCAGGCCGCCATGGCCGGGCAACATGCAGCGGCAAGTTCTTGATCCGTGTCATTCAAACGGGCCGCCGCCGCACCGCATACTGCGCTTTTACCGCTAGCCCAGCCACACAGGACACCATCCATGAACGCCATAGCCTGCCTGACCCAGCAGCATCGTGACTGCGACGCCATTCTTGCCCAAGCCGAACAGGCGGTACGTCACGGTGACTGGACGAGCGCCGGCCAGACCTGCCTGCGCCTGGCCACCGATCTGGAGCAACATTTCCAGCTGGAAGAACTGCAGCTGTTCCCGGCTTTCGAAGCCGCCACCGGCATGTACAGCGGCCCCACGGCAGTCATGCGCCAGGAACACCAGCAAATCCGCCAGCTGCTGCAGGACATGGACGACGCGGTGCACGCCACGGATGCCAGCGCCTGGCTGGGCCACGCCGAAACCCTGCTCATCCTCACCCAGCAGCACAATATGAAAGAAGAAAACATCCTCTATCCCATGTGCAGCCAGCATATAGCCGGCTTTGAGCAGATGGTGATGGCAGGAGCCAGCGCATGAGCCCGGTCGACCTGCGCCACCTCGCCCCCCCCGAGCCGATGGAAATCATTCTGGATGCCGCCGATCAGTTGCAAGACCAGCAAACCCTGGCCTGGATTCTGCCGCACCACCCCACGCCGCTGCTGCCCATGCTTACCGCCCAGGGCATTGCCTACCGCTTTGAACTGTCCGGCGATGGTGGGGTGATTCTGTACATCAGCAAAGCATGAGTCAGGCCTGGCTTTCCTACGACGACGCACCTCCCTTCTGGCTGCCTGCCAGTTTTTTTGGCGCAGCCATGCTGTGGTTGCTGCTACTGGGAGGCTTGCTCCTGCCCGCAGACATGCTGACGGCCAACCGCTACCACCCGCAGCTGCTGGCGCTTACCCATGTGCTGGCACTGGGCGTATTGGGCAACATCATGAGCGGTGCCCTGCTGCAAATGCTGGCGGTGGCCAGCGGCGTGGCAGCACGGCGCGCAAGCCACCTGCTGCTGGGCATCTTCCTGCCCTGGCAGGCAGGAACCGCCTTGCTGGTGGGTGGCTTCTGGTTTGGTTTCGCCCCACTTGCCCTGCAGGCGGCGGCAGTCTTGCTGTGCGCGGCCATCATCCGCCTGGCTTGGCACGGCCTGCATGGCCTGGCCCACAGCCCGGCGCGGGATGCCAGCAGCCGCGGCATGGCGCTGGCCTTGCTGGCACTGCTGGTTACCGCCCTGCTGGGGCTTGGACTGGTGCTGACGCTGAGCGGCCAGCTGCCACTGCCGCTCATGCCATTGCTACACAGCCATGTGCTGTGGGCGGCGATGGGCTGGCTGTTCCTGCTGCTGTTGGCAGTCAGCCAGACCGTGATTCCGATGTTTCTGATCACCCCGTCCTACCCGGCCTGGATGCTGAGCACCGGCAGGGCGGTGCTGCTATTGCTGCTGGCCTGCAGCCTGGCCCTGTTTTTCTGGCCAGCGCAGCTGTGGTTGCCTGCCAGCCTGCTGCTGATCCCGGTCGTGCTATATGCCGTGCAGTCGTGGCGACTACTGCGGCAAAGCCGGCGGCCGGCTGATCCGCTATGGCGGCAATGGCAAGGGGTGATCGCCTGCCTGCTGCTGGGTGGCGTGAGCGCCTGGCTGTGCAGCAGGTGGACAGCATGGCCGAGCCTGCCCTTGCTGGCTGGCTTGTGGTGGCTGGGTGGTGCCGGCCTGGGTGCCACGCTGGCCATGCTGGGCAAGATCCTGCCTTTTCTGGCCTGGCTGCATTTGAAGCGGCTGAACCCGCCACGCGGCCTGCTGCCCTCCACCCATGGCTTTCTGCCCGAGTCCGCCCAGCGCCGGGTGCGGCTTCTGCATCAGCTGTGGCTGTTGGCCGGCACGCTGTGGTGCTGGCAGCCCGGTCGCTTTCATGGCCTGTTTGCCCTGTCCACGCTGGCCTTGGCGTCTTATGCCTTGTGGCTGGGTGGAAAAATCGCCCGACGCTACCACGCGGTGCAAGGCGCCGTGTCAACGGCTGCGACGCACTGACTAGCCAACAGCCTTGCTGCCGCAGCTGCCGCGCGCGGCCGGATTTTCTTGACGAGAATCATTTCGCCTTGCACTAGCGGCTCGGATACTGGGCAACCACCCATAGCGAGCCTTAGCGTCATGTCTGATACCCTCCCCTCCGCCTTGCTGCGTGCACCGCACCGTCTGGCCTTCCTGCTGGGCATGCTCAGCGCCCTCTTGCTGTTTGCTGCCTGGTTTGCCGAGCTGGCATCCCGGCTTGGCCCACATGCCATCACGCCGCAGATTCCTGCGGTGATGGCCCACGCCTTGTTGATGCTGTATGGCATTTTCCCCTTGTTCATGACCGGCTTCATCTTTACCGCCGGCCCGCGCTGGCTGGGGGTTGCCCCGCCCAGCCGGGCACGCTATCTGCTGACGCCCGGCCTGATGGCTGCCGGCGTGGCCGGCTGGCTGGCTGGCCTCGCGCTGGGCAAGAGCTGGCTGCTGGCGGGCCTACTGTTGTACGGCCTGGGCTTTGCCAGCCTGACCTTGTGTTTTGCTGGCCTCGTCTGGCGCAGCCCGCAGCCGGATCGCCGCCATGCGCTGGTGGTGCTGGCGGCTTTCGTGCTGGGACTGGCCGGTGTCGTGGCCGCAGGCTGCTGGCTGTTCAGCGGCAATGGCGCTTACTGGCTGATCATGCGCGATCTGGCCTTGTGGGGATTTTTGCTGCCGGTATTCCTGACGGTGTGCCACCGCATGCTGCCTTTCTTTAGCAGCAGTGCACTGCCAGCCATCCAGGCATGGCGCCCCTACTCCCTGCTGGCCGCCATGGTGGCTGGCAGCTGGCTGCACGGCTTGCTGCTGCTGAGCCAGCACAGCAGCCTGCTGGCCGACCTGCCGCTCACCCTGCTGTTTGGCTACACCAGCTGGCGCTGGGGCCTGCTGCCTGCGCGCAAGGTCAAGCTGCTGTGGATGCTGCACCTGTCCTTTGCCTGGCTGGCCGTGGCATTTGGCCTGTATACCCTGGCCGGCCTGCTGCCCGCGCTGGCGCTGGGGCTGGCACCGCTGCACGCCATCACGGTGGGCTTCTTCATGACCATGGTCATCGCCTTTGTCTCGCGGGTGACCCTGGGACATTCCGGCTTGCCGCTACAGGCCAGCAGCTGGCTGTGGCGCATTTACCTGGCTGTGCATGCGGTCGCACTGAGCCGGGTAGTAGCCGACTTTGTGCCACAAGCATGGGTAGCCTGCCTGTATGCCACCGTGGCTCTGTCCGGCTTGCTGGCACTGCTGGGCTGGAGCCGGCAACTGATCGGGCTGTACCTGAAACCGCGCGCCGACGGGCAAGCGGGCTAAGCAGTAACGTGCCGTCCTCTGACACTGCTGCAGCTACTGGGGACGGCACAGCTTGGGACACCCTGCCCGCATACTGTTATCACTGCACTACCCTATCCTGCCCCTTCTCCACGGCCCAGGAGAATGATGACTAGCTTGGCACTTCCAGCGGGACATCAGACTGCCAGACACGTCGTCTATTTACTGGTACTTACGTTGCGCCTATGCCGGCTAGTGCTGGCTAAGTACATAAGTAGGAATACCCATATTGACTGCACATCCTTGATTGTCGAAGTTTGACTGCATAAACTGACTTTCTTTACAAGTTGTGCTCTATCAGAAAAAAATATCCAAATTTTTCCATGAAAAAGAATTGGCGATTTCTGGCAAAAAAATCATACAGCACGTGCCGACACATAGCGAATATAGATGTCCGTAGCCACAGCAAAAGTGGTGAATATTTTGCGGGAAAACTTGATTTGCCGAGAGAGCTAAAAGAAAGCAAGGTGATTGATTGTGTTATTTACAGAAGAGGTTTTTTCAACTGGAACGGCGCAACACCTCCAATGAGCATTCCAGCAGATCAATTTTATGAATAACCACGCAATGCACAACCCAACAATTAAGCCAATTTAAAAAATCAAATTAATTTATCAAAATAAACAACTAAAAACCATATCCACAAAGCCGCACACCGAAGATTAAACATGAAAAATCTTAAAATGATGTGCAAAAATAAATACATAATATGCTTATTGCTGACATTAATCATTCCATATTCAACGTATTGGATATGGATTAGAAATTTTTCCGTAATCTCCGTCAGCAATGTAAAACTCCGTAATGGAGTCATATCAGCAACATTGCAATTAAAATTCAAAAGAGAGAATGCAAAATTATTTTGCTAATCCGTAAAATCAGAATCCATAACACAAGACACAGATCACAACTGGCATACCAATGGCTATGCAGTACAAGAGGGAGTCAGCAATGAATGGACTTACAGCTTCAACAAATCGCAAAAAATTGAAATAATCGCAGATGAATTGCCAAATGATATTAATTCATTATCTTGCCGCATAAGACAAGCCGATTATAATTTTCTCACCCCTCCCTCAAATATATTTTCAGTCAAATTCAGATAACACCTCAGCAGTATGCAAATGGAAAATTTAGCTCTACTACGCATACACAGCAGCACACCTTATCACTAAAGCAGAGTGAACACAGCATGATAATTTTTGCAAAATTCAATAAAATTACTCCCAAAGCAGCATTCATTACCAGCTTAATAGCTTACTTATTGTTTTTCATTTTCATTAAAAATTTTTCAGTCATTGGCGCCAGCAACATATCCAAAAATGAAGGGGCCTTGTACTTCACATTGAGATCCAGGCTAAACTTCAATCATTCAAAAATATTCTGCGGGAACGAACCAGACATTGCAGGAACAAGATACTACTCCGAGAAATACAACCCAATAATTGGCGAACTTATTAATGAAAAGACTGGCGAAATAATTAGCGAGGCCAGTGAAAACCCTGACGATAGAGCAAGCGCCTACTATTTAACAAGAACACAGCACATCAGAATAGGCCTCAACGGAATCGAAGCTGGGATTAAGAGAATTTACTGCAAAGTTGGAAAGATGAATTTTGCATTTTACTACCCAGACAGCAACGAAATAATTGTGAACATACCAAAATAATTTAATACATAATCCACGGGTTTAATTTATAGCGCGAAAACATTACCTACCAACGACCGCCATCAGGTTAGATCATCGACGCCAGGAATGCAGCATCATCTCAGCGGTAACAATTTACATATAAAAATAAACAACCCAGCCAGCAAAAACAGAAATAAGAATATTAAAGATGCAAAAACTCAGTACGCCTGAGTTTTCATGCAAGCTCCACTACAACTTACAACAAGTGCAATCCAGCCAGGCTGAACAATGGACTAGGCAAATTAGCATAAAAACAGGCCAGGGCATGATGGCAGCCATATCCAGCAACCCCAAGACCCAGACACAATCCGAACCACCATTTACAACCATTAATTTTACTTAGACTAAAACATGAAGACAAAGCAAAGTACAATAGTCAAGAGAAAAATTGAATGAAAATATCCCCCATTAAAGCAACAGCAGCAATTCTTATTCTCGCACTTCTCTACAGCCAAACAGACAAAGCCATAGCGAAATTATTTATTAATCACGGGCAAATATCCATTATTTTCTTAAAAACCTGCAGCTACGATGCATTTTATATTGAAAATGAAAACAATCAAATACTGGCAACTTCAATGTATTCAGAAATCCCTGTAAACGGCCCCATATTTAAAGAAAACACTTTTATTCCACTGGAAAAATTATTAGATATAAAAATAAAGAGCAATACCATATACAACTTATACGCCAATACCGAGTGCCTACCCAACAGACAAATACCTCGAAAACATTTCAAGTTCAAAATCAGAAGCAACGGTGAAATAAACATACTAGATGAAAATTAAAACTCACCAAAACCTTCTGGAATTTATTCAATGCATTGCTCAACCATCTATTTAGCAAACACAGCTCGGCGATGACAAGCTACTCGTCACTACTACTTTGTTAGTTTTGCACCTGCATTAAAAATGGGGCGTGCCAAGCACGCCCCATTTCGCTAGTCATTACATATTTAGTTAATCCGCCAGAGTATGTAATGCATACTCATCAGGACTTCACCTCGTCGTTTAAGCTGCCAATTGCTGATCAGCCACGCGGGCGCACCAGCTGCCAGGCGCGGCCCAGATAAGTCACCGCACCAAAGCCGCTCCACACATGCACCAGACGGGTGAAGGGGAAGATCACGAACACGCTCATGCCCATGAACAGGTGCAGCTTGAAGATGGGAGACGCGGCCACGATGAACTGCGCCGCATCACCACGCAAGGTGACGATATGCTGCGCCCAGGTCATCAGCAGCACCATTTCGTGGCCGTCCAGATGCTGGGCGGACACGGCGATGGTGCACAGGCCCAGCAGCAGCGTGGCCAGCAGCCACAGCAGCACCAGCTTGTCACGCCAGGTGGTGTTGGCAGCCAGACGCTGGTTGCTCAGGCGGCGATGCAGCAGGATCAGTAGACCAACCAGGGCCAGCGAACCCATGATGCCGCCGGCGCTCATGGCAAATACCTGCTTGAAGCTATGGGTGACACCCAGCGCTTCCCATACGCTCAAGGGCGTCAGCAGGCCCACCAGATGGCCGAAGAACAGCCCCAGCACGCCGACGTGGAACAGGATGCTGCCCAGCCGCAGATTGCCGCGATACACCAGCTGGGAGGATTCACTCTTCCAGCTGTATTGTTCGCGCTCAAAGCGCATCAGGCTGCCCAGCAAAAAAATGCTGAGCGCGATATAGGGATAAATCCCGAACACAAATTGATGCAGATAATCCATCTCTCTCTCCTTGCTGTTCCGGCCTGCTCATGACGGCGCGGACCGGAAACAGGCAGATTCAGGCGCCGGGTCGCGACGGGTAGAAGTTGACCGGAGCAATGGCCGGCAGGGCGGGCTTGAGCAAGGGTTCGCTGCCATCCGCACCGGGGCCAAAGGTTTCCAGCAGTTCGTCCATGTCGCGGATCGGCGGCACGCTCAGCGGCTCCGGTGCCACCGGCGACAGCCACACCAGCACATCCAGCACCCCGGCATAGGGTGAGGACGACTCGCGCAGCTTGCCGGCGATATGGCCCAGCACATGCACCGCATCACCCAACAGGCGGCTGCCCTCGTCCGGCTCGCATTGCGACAGGAATTCCAGGAACAGCGGCACATAGTCGGGCAGTTCGGCACACACCGGCTCGAAACCGTGCTCCTTGTACTCCTCCAGCAAATCCACCATGGCCTGACCACGGGCGCGGTCCTCGCCATGGATGTGCTCGAACAGGTGCAGCGAGTGCGCCGGACTGCGGTCGAAGGTTTGCACATAGCCCTCTTGCAGGGCGATCAGCTCGCCGCCCTCCAGCTGTGCCAGCAGCGGTTCCAGCATGCTGGCTGCCGTCGGAGTGGCCTGCAGTGCGCTGCGGATGTCATCCAGCGCCGCCAGCAACTCGGGCTCCGGATAGCACAGCAGCGCCGAGACAATCTTGAACAGTGACTGGTTCATGGCTTAACTCCCGGCGTTGGCCTTGCGGTCGCGCCGCATGTCATGGAACACGATGGGGGTGGCCTTCTTCTTGCCAAACAGGCTGGCATCAGAAGTGCCGCTGGAGCAGCCGTTGCCAAAGGTGAAGCCGCAGCTGGCCTTGTCCTCGAAGGTGTTTTCCACCATTTCCTTGTGGCTGGACGGAATCACGAAGCGGTCTTCGTAATTGGCAATCGCCATCACCTGGTACATTTCTTCCACCTGGGCCGGCTTCAGATGCGTGCCGCGCAGGGAGGCGGGATCGCTGATTTTTTCCACGCTCTTTTTACGCATGTAGCGGCGCATGGCCACCATGGTTTCCAGCGCACTCACCACCGGCTCTTCCTTGCCGGCGGTCAGCAAGTTGGCCAGATAGCGGATCGGAATACGCAGGTCTTTCACGTCCGGGATGATGCCGTTTTCACCGATCAGGCCGTTTTCCAGCGCGCTCTGGATGGGAGAGAGCGGCGGGATGTACCACACCATGGGCAGGGTGCGGTATTCCGGATGCAGCGGGAAGGCTACTTTCCATTCCATGGCCATCTTGTACACCGGCGAATTCTGCGCGGCGCTGATCCAGGCTTCCGGAATGCCCTGCTTGCGGGCCTCGGCCTGGATTTCCGGCGAATTCGGGTCCAGGAACACGCCCAGCTGCGCTTCGTACAGGCTCTTCGGGTCTTCCACGCTGGCGGCGGCTTCGATGCGGTCGGCATCGTACAGCAGCACGCCCAGGTAGCGGATGCGGCCTACGCAGGTTTCCGAACACACGGTGGGCTGACCGGCCTCGATACGCGGGTAGCAGAAGATGCACTTCTCGGCCTTGCCGCTGGTCCAGTTGTAGTAAATCTTCTTGTACGGGCAGCCGGACACGCACATGCGCCAGCCACGGCACTTGTCCTGGTCGATCAGTACGATGCCGTCGTCTTCGCGCTTGTAGATGGAGCCGGACGGGCAGGAGGCGACACAGGCCGGGTTCAGGCAGTGTTCGCACAGGCGCGGCAGATACATCAGGAAAGTGTTCTCGAAGGCCGAGTACATTTCCTTCTGGATGCCTTCAAACAAGGCATCCTTGCTGCGCTTGGAGAACTCGCCACCCAGGTCGTCTTCCCAGTTGGGGCCCCATTCGATCTTGTCCATCTTCTTGCCGGTCAGCACCGACACCGGGCGGGCCGTCGGCGGAGTCTGCATTTCCGGTGCGTTCTGCAGGTGCTCGTAGTCGAAGGTAAAGGGCTCGTAGTAGTCGTCAATGGCCGGCAGATTGGGGTTGGCAAAGATATTGGCCAGAATGCGCATCTTGCCGCCCTGCTTGGGCACCAGCTTGCCATTGGGCTTGCGTTCCCAGCCGCCCTGCCATTTTTCCTGGTTCTCCCAGTCCTTGGGGTAGCCAATGCCCGGCTTGCTTTCCACATTGTTGAACCAAGCGTATTCCACCCCGTCGCGGCTGGTCCAGACGTTCTTGCAGGTGACCGAACAGGTATGGCAGCCGATGCACTTGTCCAGGTTCAGCACCATGCCGATTTGTGCACGGATTTTCATTTGTCTTCTCCTGCAGGCAGATCCATCCAATCCACTTTTTTCATCTTGCGCACGATGACGAATTCGTCACGGTTGGCCCCCACCGTCCCGTAGTAGTTGAAGCCCCAGGACAGTTGGGCGTAGCCGCCAATCATGTGGGTCGGCTTGGTCACCGCACGGGTCACCGAGTTGTGGATGCCGCCGCGCTTGCCGCTGGTTTCCGCGCCAGGCACGTTCACGATCTTCTCCTGGGCGTGGTACATCAGCGTCATGCCTTCCGGCACGCGCTGCGATACCACGGCACGGGCGGTCAGCGTGCCGTTGACGTTGAATACTTCGATCCAGTCGTTGTCGACAATGCCGGCCTTCCTGGCGTCCACTTCGGATACCCAGACGTGCGGGCCGCCACGCGACAGCGTCAGCATGCGCAGATTGTCCGAATAGGTACTGTGAATGCCCCATTTCTGGTGCGGGGTGATGAAGTTGAGCACCAGCTCGTGATTGCCGTTGGACTTCTTGCCCAGGATGGCCTGGGTGGTTTTCAGGTCCACATGCGGCTTGAACACGCACAGGCCCTCGCCAAAGGCGCGCATCCACTGGTGATCCTGATAGAACTGCTGGCGGCCGGTGATGGTGCGCCATGGAATCAGCTCGTGCACATTGGTGTAGCCGGCGTTGTAGCTGACTTCTTCGCTTTCCAGGCCAGACCAGGTGGGCGAGGAAATGATCTTGCGCGGCTGCGCCTGCACATCGCGGAAGCGGATGCTGTCGTGTTCGCGCGGCAGCGCCAGATGGGTGTGATCGATACCGGTAATCTTCGACAGCGCCTCCCATGCTTTCACCGCCACATGGCCGTTGGTTTCCGGTGCCAGGGTGAGAATCATCTCGGCCGCGTCGATGGCGGTATTCAGCTTGGGCTGGCCCTTGCCGGCGCCTGTCGCCACGGTATGGTTCAGGCCACGCAGGATGTCCACTTCATGGCTGGTTTTCCAGCTGATGCCCTTGCCGCCATTGCCTACTTTTTCCAGCAGCGGGCCGATGGAGGTGAACTTGTCGTAGATGGCGCCGTAATCGCGCTCCACCACGGTCATGGCCGGCATGGTCTTGCCCGGCACCGGCTCGCACTCGCCCTTCTTCCAGTCACGCGGGTCAAACGGCTGGCCCAGCTCCTGCGGGGTGTCGTGCATCAGCGGGGTGAGTACCAGATCCTGCTGCACGCCCAGGTAGTCCTTGCCGATTTCGGAAATCTTCTTGGCAAAGCCCTTGTAGATTTCCCAGTCCGACTTGGCCTGCCACAGCGGCTGTACGGCTTCGGACAGCGGGTGGATGAAGGGGTGCATGTCGGACGTATTCAGGTCGTCCTTCTCGTACCAGGTAGCGGTCGGCAGCACGATGTCGCCGTACAGGCAGGTGGTGGACATGCGGAAGTCCAGCACCACCAGCAGGTCCAGCTTGCCTTCCACCGCCGGGCGCACGGTGATTTCGCTCGGCTTGATGCAGTCTTCCTCGCTACCCATCACCGCGTTCTGGGTGCCCAGCAGGTATTTGAGGAAGTATTCGTGGCCCTTGCCGGAGCTGCCCAGGATATTGGAACGCCACACAAACATATTGCGCGGGAAGTTCTTCGGGTTGTCCGGGTCGTTGCAGGACATGTCCAGCGTGCCGTTTTTCAGGCTATCCACGGCAAATGGGATGGCTTCCTGGCCTGCCGCCCTGGCCGCACGGGTGATGTCCAGCGGGTTGGTGGTCAGCTGCGGGGTGGACGGCAGCCAGCCCATGCGTTCGGCCTTGGCGTTGTAGTCGATCAGGCTCAGATTGGCCATCTTGCCGTCGGCCGTCGGGCACAGGATTTCATTAATGCCCAGCTTTTCATGCCGCCACTGGCTGGTATGGGCGTAGAAGAAGCTGGTGCCGTTCATCTGGCGCGACGGACGCACCCAGTCGCCGGCAAAGGCCAGCGGTGCCCAACCGGTTTGCGGACGCAGCTTTTCCTGGCCCACATAGTGGCACCAGCCGCCGCCGCTCTGGCCGATACAGCCGCACAACATCAGCATGTTGATGATGCCGCGGTAGCTCATGTCCATGTGATACCAGTGGTTGAGCGCGGCACCGACAATCACCATGGATTTGCCATGGGTCTGGTCGGCATTCTGGGCGAATTCGCGCGCCACCTGGATCACCATTTCCGGCTTCACGCCGGTGTGCTTTTGCTGCCAGGCCGGGGTGTACGGTACATCGGCCATGTAGTCATTGGTGACGTTGCCGCCGCCCAGGCCACGGTCGATACCGTAGTTGGCTGCCATCAGGTCGAATACCGTGGCCACCAGCGTGGTGCTGCCATCGGCCAGCACTACCTGGCGGGCCGGCACATTGCGGGTGAGCAGATCGTCGTGTTCGGCGCCGAAATACGGGAAACCGACACCCACTACTTCGTCGCGGTTTTCAATCAAGGACAGGCGGGCCGATACGTCGCGGCCCGCGCTGCCGTCATGTTGTTGCAAGTTCCATTTGCCACTCTGGCCCCAGCGAAAGCCGATGGAACCGGTGGGCGCCACGATGTCGCCACTGGTTTCATCAAAAACCAGGGTTTTCCATTCCGGGTTGTTGTCTTCGTTCAGGTTATTTGCCAGATGGCTGGCGCGCAGGAAGTAATCCGGCACATAGCGTTCGCCATCCTGGCGCAGCGTCACCAGCATCGGCATGTCGGTGTAGCGGCGGATGTAGTCGGTAAAGTAGGCCGACGGCTGGTCCAGATGGAATTCCTTGAAGATGACATGCCCCATGGCCATGGCCAGTGCGGCATCGGTGCCCTGCTTCGGTGCCAGCCAGATGTCACCGAACTTGGCCATTTCGCCAAAGTCACTGGAAACCGCCACGGTCTTGGTGCCCTTGTAGCGCACTTCGGTATAGAAGTGAGCGTCCGGGGTGCGGGTCATCGGCACATTGGAACCCCACACCATCAGGTAGGTGGAGTTGTACCAGTCGGCCGATTCGGCCACGTCGGTCTGTTCGCCCCACACCTGCGGGCTGGCCGGCGGCAAGTCGCAGTACCAGTCGTAGAAAGACAGTGGCACGCCACCGATCAGGCTGAGGTAACGGCTGCCCGCAGCATAGGACACCATGGACATGGCCGGAATCGGCGAGAAGCCCACCACGCGGTCCGGGCCATAATTCTTGATGGTGTAGGCATTGGAGGCCGCGATGATTTCGTTGGCTTCATCCCAGTTGGCACGCACAAAACCGCCCTGGCCGCGCTTGCTCTTGTACTGCCTGGCCAGTGCCGGGTTCTGGCTGATGTGTTCCCAGGCTTCCACCGGGCCCATGCTCTGGCGTGCTTCACGCCACAGCTTGGCCAGGCGGCCACGGATCATCGGGTATTTCACCCGCTGCGCCGAATACACATACCAGCTGTAAGACGCGCCACGCGGGCAGCCACGCGGTTCGTGGTTGGGCAGGTCCGGCCGGGTGCGCGGGTAGTCGGTCTGCTGGGTCTCCCAGGTGATCAGGCCGTTCTTTACATACACTTTCCAGCTACAGGAGCCGGTGCAGTTCACCCCGTGGGTGGAACGCACGATCTTGTCGTGCTGCCAGCGTTGGCGATAGGCGTCTTCCCACTGGCGGTCTTCATTCACCACCGCGCCATGGCCATCGGCAAAGGTGGATTTCACCTTGCCGAGGAAATTCAGTCTGTCCAGAAAATGGCTCATCTTGCCTCCGAGTTTTTACCGCCAGATGCGGTGTCGCGGCCCCGCCGCGCAGCCTTTGCTTACGCTGGACAGATTAAGTCCGGGCAACAACAGCGCCCATTCGCCACAGGTGGCAAGCAGCCGAAGCAGAGTGAGGAGGCGGATAAGCCATAAGAATTAGACGGCACTACACAGGCAGGCCAGCAACAGGGGGAGAGAAGGCGGGATGGGCGGAGCAGGCCGCAAACGGGCCACTCCGCAGCTTGCTGCAGGGAACTCAGAGACTGGTGTGCTGGAAACGGTCGACCAGCTCGACCATCTTGCCGGCGGTGCGATTAAGCTGGCCGGACAGCGCTGCGGCCTCCTGCACGATGCGGGCATTGTTTTCCGCCAGTGCGGCAATCTTGCTGACATTGCTGGCCACATCATTGCTGGCGGCAGTCTGCTCCTGCATCGCCAGCGTGGTGCTGCGACTCTTGTCGGCGGTATCGCTGGCCTTGCCATGAATCAGCGCCAGGTCTTCCACCGTCAGATCCACTTCGGCCATGCCGCCCTGCATGCGCTGCCGCGCCGTCGCCATCTGCTGCGCCACATCGCGGGTTTCGTGACGGATGTCTTCAATCAGCGCCGCGATGTCCAGCGTCTCCTTGCTGGTGCGCTCGGCCAGCTTGCGCACCTCGTCCGCCACCACGGCAAA
>NZ_RFAR01000021.1 GCF_003693445.1 Aquitalea palustris
GCCAAAAGAAAGTACCCAAAGAAAAGGCGACCCGCAGCACGTCGAAACCCCGCCCCAGCCGTACCACTCTGGGCGCGGTCGGAACTTGCGGCGCGCTAGCGTCGCGCCGCTTCGGACAGCCGACCGCTTAACACCCTGAGCGGCACGACTGTATCGGCTCGCGCTGACGGGAGCGGTCATTGTCCGCAAAGGTTCTAAGAAAGCTCAGCTTAAAAATATCTCTCTGAAACTTCTTACTTGAAAGACTCTAAATATCGTGCAACCCGTGGAAGATAGCAAAATAACCGAAATAGAGGAATTCAATTCACTACCACTAAAAGACAGAATTGACATCAAGGCAAAAAAAATACAAATAATATTTCAGTCGCTATTAATTATAGGGATAACACTAACCACAATCGGCACTTGGCTGCTGATGAAATTTGGAATGGCAACAGGAATTCCAATCAACATAACCGGCGAATCTTCTGGAGTATTAGGAACAATCGCCCTTTTAGGCGCAGGACTTCTAGGTGCTGGCATCTTAGTACCACATCAGATGCTATCAGACAAAGAAGTAAGATCTTTTATTTCCCAAGAAAAAAATAAATTATTTATTATTTGGTATCACATACTACCTTCCACGATTATTCTTGGCGCCACAATTCATGCCCTAGCCAGCAATGCAGAGAATTTCTTCATAACCCAACTCTCTGTTTTTGCTGCAACAACAGCACTTGCACTTATTCATTTCTATCTCAGCGGGGATGAAAAAAATAAAAACGCAAGCACGGCCCTATTTTTGGCGACGGTATTAAACTTTGCATCATTTTATTTTGTAATAACCAACGCACTCGCAATTAGAAGTATTTACGATTTAAAAATAAATAATGATACTGACTGGATAATTTTTATTTGTTGCATCCAGGCTGCCATGTCACTAATGGCAGTCATTGTATTCTACGATGCCAGGAGAAATACGAACGGGGTGATGAGCATCTCTTTGTTTACGTTTATTTGCGTGGTATGCCTTGCTCTTATACTGCAAGGTGAACGGCTCGGTGCGGTTTCGCTCATCGCAAATGGCAACGGCGGTGGGATTGCCAAGAAATTTCAAATTGATCCAATTTTATTCAAAGACAAAAACTACTTAAAAAATATCTCAGCAATCGAAGAAAACAATACTGTGGTATTGTGCTATTGGTACGCAAATAGTGACGCATGGTACGTTTCAATTCCAGAATCAAAGTCTGTGAAAGTATGCTCACTTGACGAAAATTTAAAACATCAAAACGGAATTATTCGCATACCTAAAAAATATATGGATATGCAATAGCAAATAATAAGCTTTCGAGTTAATTGCCAGACAATTCCTCTTTGCTCACCCCTCGCGCAGACGCGGCAGGAAAAACCATCCTCGGGAGCAGGCTTCTAGTGTCTGGTCTGAATCAGGTCTGAAAATGCTATTGATACTGTTTTTATTTTTCAGCACTGCCAATTTTATGTTTCACAAAAGGCTGTGCTATTTGATTGGTGAAGAGTTCCATATATTCGCAACCCCCAATAAAGTCATTTCTTCAAAGCTGCATATTGCCTTTTTTTCGGTTACTTGAAGTATAAAGATGCTGAACTCACCCGATGGGCTATCATCCTGCAAGTAAT
This sequence comes from Aquitalea palustris, assembly GCF_003693445.1. Classification (GTDB taxonomy): domain Bacteria; phylum Pseudomonadota; class Gammaproteobacteria; order Burkholderiales; family Chromobacteriaceae; genus Aquitalea; species Aquitalea palustris. Next base: position 1,642 of record NZ_RFAR01000021.1, read on the forward strand.
GATAGCGATCTTTATTGCCATTATTCTGAAAAATCAACTTTCCTCTGCTGGAAAGTAATTCGCACTTACCATCACCTTTGGTCGACCCTGGCAAGTAGTCAGCCATTCCAGATCGAGCATGCCAACAGATGGCCTTTGGAAGTGAGGCGGATTTTTGGCCATGCAAAGGTCCCTTCCCCACCGCCGTACGGAAGCGGCAATGCAAATTATCGTTCGCGTAAGCAGATATTTACGAGCATAGGCAATGCCGGCCAGCAGAGCGTTGGGCTGCTGCGTAAGCCTTGGCGCGTACAGCTGGCGACGGGCCTGCGGATGGCTGCTAAGAAAAAGCCAGCAGATCAGCGAAATTCCGCTTCAGTGCTGGCATTTAGAGGTTCTGGCGGGGAGTCTGCCGAATCATGGCTTGGCAGCCACTCCCGGTAATGAATGCGACGGCTTGAGTTTTAAAGGCAGCGTCAAAAATACCGCCACATTGATGATGCTGCTCCATTTCCACACCGGGCAGCCCCTCCCTATATCGGGATCATCATGCAGCCCTCGCACCTGGTGTAGGGTTTCCGGTGCCATGCGCTTATCTGTCAGCGAGACGCCAGCGCCACTTATTGCTCATGCATCCAGTCATAAAATGCCTGATCCAGCAAGAAAGTCTCATTGCCTTGCCGCAAAATCCACATCGGGCCACCACAGGGCCCAATACACCGGCCGGCGACAATGTAATCACCAGGGGGAAGGCGCAGGATTGACTCGAAGCTCGGCAAGTGCAGCACAGTGTGGGGGAGTAGTTATTTTGTCACCGGTATTTGATGGGTGATATCGGGGCGAAAGCCAATAAGCACGAGGTTATCAGCTTGATGAGGCCATCCAGAAGGTCTTGCAAAATAATGAGCAGGAATGATTGAAGACTGACTGCATTTGCAGTGCTTTTGACACCAGACTGATCAATTTCTGCTGCGGAATGCGCAATCGAATAGGCATCATCGTTGGCGGCAGAATGCATGACGGGTGAAGGATGGAGATAGCGCGGGCCGGATTGATGAGAAAAGTCGAGTGCATCATTCAATAGCCGCTTGAGGCGCTCGACATCCGTATTTCCGGCATGGTTGGGTGGGGCCTAGCAATTGGACAGGCCCTTAGACTAGTTCCAGCCTGTCCTTTTGGAAACTGTCGAAAAGTAGAGTCAGGCCACCAGCGCGTCCAGCGCCTGGGTCATGGTGTCGTAACTCCCACCCCTGGCTACATAGTCATACAGAAACGCCACCACCATCCCGCGACGGTCTGAATGCAGCACCAGGCCGCGCTCCTGCAGCATCCGGTCCAGCACCGACTCCACCAACTGCAGCTTACCCAGGTCTAGCGTCGTGGGAATGCCCTCTGCAGCAGCAGGCACGCGGCAGGCTGCCGGCTCTGCCAGATATTGCTCGGGCAGACGATACACGCGGCGCTCCCCACCCCTTCCGGTCACCACTTCGTGATACCACTGCTCACGCTCGGCGCGGGCAATGATTGCCGGCTTCGACGTCGGCATGCCGGGAAGGCGCAGTGCTGCAATTTCACTGGCTGATAACAAATCCTGCACCTAACACTTACCTCACTTAACCGTTAAGCCTCGCCTGACACTTAAACTGTCAAAGAGCTAACAATTTGCCAATAAAGGCAACGGTTTTGCTGAATATTGGCGCAGCAGGCATAAAGTACAGAAACGGTAAGTGTTAATCACTTAACACATTGACCGTTAATTTCTTAACACTTAACGTGTTCACACCTAATCACCGCAAAGGATTAAGGCATGAACACATCTGCTGCCGTCAAAAAAACCGCACCGGACTGGCACCGTGCGGACATCGTAGCGGCCCTGCACAAACAGGGCTGGTCCTTGCGCAAGCTTTCTCGGGAAATCGGCCTGAGTTCGGGCGCACTCAACAATGCCCTGGATCGTCCCTGGCCCAAGGCTGAGCGCATCATCGCTGCCACCATCGGCCAGCCACCGGAGGTGATCTGGCCCAGCCGCTACGAGAAGCGCCATTCTAAACCGGTTTTGCCTCCCCTGGTTTCCGCCATGGTACTGGCTGACAGCGCCAGCACCTTTGTCTGAATGAATCGTATGCAAGCACCACGCATTGCGCCAGCAGCACGATTCTCAACCTGGAGGAACACCTGGTGAGAAAACCCAATTGGAAAAGCCGCTACGCCAGCAATTTGGAAGAAGCCATCGAACTATGCGCCGATCACGCAGCTGACAAGCTGCGCCGGCCGGCAAAGGTGATGGCGGATCTGATGGGCGTCGAACTCAAAACCTACTACCGCTGGCTGGCCGAAACATCCATGCCACTTAACCGGTTGCGCCAGTTCGAAGCATTCAGTGGCGCCAGCTTCATCAGCGACTATCTCTGCTTGGCCCATGGCGACAAGGTAGTCATCCGCATTGCTAGTGGCAAAAAGGCTGACCACACCGACCTGGCCGATATCCACGCCAGCTTTGCGGATGCCATGTCATTACTTGTACGTTTCTACCAGCATGGCGAATCGCTGGACGAAACGGTGGCCGCCCTCACCTGCACACTGTCCAAACTCGCTTATCAGCGCGAAAACATCAGTAAGAGCGGAGTGCCGGAACTAGCCCTGTTCGGTGGTGACGCATGAATAGCACGCGCTACAGCGCCACCGACCTGCTGGCTCTCAAACTAGCGGTATTGCCCGGCAGCAAGGTTGCCCTGCTCGCCCGTGCCGACAAGGAACTCTGGCCCTATCAGGAAGTCAGCGGCCGGGGTGGCAAGCGCCGGGTTTACACCCCGCCCGCCTATGTGGTGGAGGCCATGCAGCAGGCCCAGGTCAACAGCCTGCTCACACAGCAAGTTGCCCCAGCGCTCACTCCCGCGCCAGCAGCAACAAGCCAAGCAGAAACTACAGCGCAATCCCTCTGCGCCGATGCCCGTCTTGGCGTATTGCAGGTGCTGCAATCGCTGATGCAGCGCACCGGCTACCCCATGAAAAAAGCCGCCGCCCTGCTGCTGGACATGGCGCGGCTTGGTACGGCCAGCGAACAGCTGCAAGCCATGCTGAAACTGGCCCGTAACGAGCGGGGCCGGCCCAGCGCGGATGGGCTACCCAGCGTGCGCAGCCTGCTGCGGCTGGCTGAATACCAGCAACAAGGCCGGCTGGCTCCGGCGCAGCGCCAGCCGCAACTGACCGTGCCGCCGTGGGCAGCCAGCTTCATGCGCCATTACCAGCGCCCGGAAAAACCCACGCTGGAACACGCCTACCGCCAGTTTGCTGTGCAATGGCAAGCCGAACAGGGCCAGGCTGACTTGCCCAGCGTGTGGCAGGTACGGCGCTTTGTCAGCAAGGTGGGCGAAATCAGCCGCCACAGCGGCCGCATGGGCGAACGCGAACTCAAAACCCTCAAGCCCTTTATCCGCCGCAGCTTTGCCGACCTATTGCCGGGCGACATCTATAGCGCCGATGGCCACACCTTCGACGCCGAAGTGCAGCACCCGCTGCACGGCCGCCCCTTCCGACCGGAAATCACCACGCTGGTGGATATCGCCACCCGCAAGGCTGTTGGCTGGTCGGTGGGGCTGGCTGAAAGCGCGCTGGTGGTGCTGGACGCGCTGCGCGATGCCTGCCTTAAGCACGGCATTCCGGCGGTGTTTTATGTCGACAACGGTAGCGGCTACAAAAACCAGATGATGCTGGATAGCGCCACTGGCTTCATGGCGCGCCTCGGCATCGAGATGATCAACAGCCTGCCCTACAACTCGCAGGCACGCGGGGTGATCGAGCGGCTGCACCACAGCATCTGGGTCAAGGCCGCCAAAACCCTGCCCGGCTATGTCGGCCGCGACATGGACAAGCAGGCCCGGCAAAGCAGCTTCAAGATCACCCGCCAGGCCATCCGCCAGTCTGGCACCAGCGGCAGCGCCGCCGCCATGCCACTGCTGGGCTGGGGCGACTTTGTGCAGTTTTGCGAGCAACAGGTGGCCGACTACAACGCCCGCCCGCATCGCAGCCTGCCACGCATCACCGACCCGGCCACGGGCCGCCGTCGCCACATGAGCCCGGATGAACAATGGGCCATCCATGTCGCCCAGGGCTTTGTGCCGCACAGCATAAGCGACGATGAAGCGCGCCCGCTGTTCCGCCCGCAATTGTTGCGCACCGTGCGCCGCTGCGAAATCGAACTGTTAGGCCAGCGTTACTTTGCCCGCGCCCTGGAAGAACACCACGGCGAGCAGCTGCATGTCGGCTACGACATCCACGACCCCAGCCGCGTGTGGGTGTACGACGCCGCCGGCCACTTTCTGTGCCATGCCGAGCTGGACGGCAACCAGCGCGACTACTTGCCGCGCAGCCTGCTGCAACAAGCCCGCGACAAGCGCGCCCAGGGCCGCGAACGCCGCCTGCAAAACCAGCTGCAGGAAGTGCGCGCCGAACGGTACGGCCAGCCCGCCCTCACCCTGCAGGCCGACGAGGTGCTGCCCGGCCTGCGCGGCCAGGACATCGCCGGGGCGTTCGAACGCTTGCACAGCAGCCCGGCCAGCACGCCAACCGCAAAGGCGGACGAGTTTGCCGTGCCCGCCGACCCACAACAACGCCTACAGCTGCACCGCCAGCTGACTGCCAGCGCCACCCCGCTCAGCCCGCAGCAGCAACGCTGGCTGGTCAGTTATGCCAAGAGCCACGAATACAAGGTCTTGCACCAGAAAACCGCCTGAGGACAGCACCATGCACCCTACCCACACCGGCCGCATCGCCCCCATTGCCAACCTCGACCTGGTCGCGGTGGTGATGGAAAAACTGGTCAACCGCCAGGACAGCCTGCCCGGCCTGGCCGTCTACTACGGCCCCTCCGGCTGGGGCAAAACCACCGCCACCGTGGCGGTGGCCAACCGTAGCCGCGCCTATTACGTGCAACTGCGCAGCGCCTGGAGCCGCAAGACCCTGCTGGAAAAAATCCTGTTTGAAATGGGCATCAAGCCCGGCGGCACCATGCCCGCCCTGCTCGACCAGATCTGCGAACAACTGGCTGCCAGCCGCCGCCCGCTCATCCTGGACGAGTTTGATTACTGCGCCGACAAGCACGGCATGATCGAACTGGTGCGCGACATCTACGAAGGCAGCCAGTCCAGCCTGCTGCTGGTGGGCGAAGAACAGCTGCCGCACAAGCTCAAGCGCTTCGAACGCTTCCATGGCCGCGTGCTGTCCTGGCTGCCGGCCGCTGCGGTCACGCTGGCCGATAGCCGCCAGCTGGCCGCCATCTACTGCCCGGACATCCCGCTGGCCGACGATCTGCTGCAGCACCTGGTCACCCTCAGCCATGGCAGCGTGCGCCGTGTGTCGGTGAATCTGGTCAATGTCTACGACACCGCCCTGGTGGAAGGGCTGGACAGTGTGGACCTGGCCGCCTGGGGCCAGCGGCCGCTGTACACCGGCGAAGCCCCGCGCCGCCATGGCAGCGCCGCGTAAGGAGCCCGCCATGAAAACCCCGCTCCCTAACCGCCTGCCCGCCCAGCTGGAACAACGCGGCGGCAAAAGCAAACGCCAGCGCATCTGGGAAATCATCCGCGCCCGGCAACAAGACCTCAGCGCCGCCGAGCTTGCCCGCGCCAGCGGCGTGGACAGCGCCACCATCGTCAGCTACCTGCGCGCACTGGAAAAAGGCGGCTACCTGCACGCCCACAGCCCGGCCAGCGGCAATGGCAACGGCAAGCGCTATCGGCTGATGCGTGACAACGGCGTGGAAGCCCCGCGCCTGAACAAAAGCGGCCAGCCGGTCAGCCAGGGCAGTGGCAACGAAACCCTGTGGCGCACCATGCGCATTCTCGGCCAGTTCAACAGTCGCGAACTGATCCAGCATGCCGCCAGCGCCGGCATCCACATTGCCGACGACAGCGCCAACACCTATCTGCGCATCCTGTACCGCGCCGGTTATTTGCAACTGGTGGAAGCCTCGCGCCCGCTGGGCATCGGCAAGGGCAAAACCCTCAACCGCTACCGCCTGCTGCCCGGCAAATACAGCGGCCCGCGCCCGCCGATGATCCAGCGCAGCAAATGCGTATACGACCCCAACCTGGCCAGGGTGGTCTGGCAAGAGGACATCCGCCATGACGACGACTGAGCCGCGCTGGCTGGCTCTGCTGCGCCGCGCCGCCGCAGCCAGCAGCATTGGCCAGCTGGCCAAACGCCTGGGCTATAGCCGCACCACCCTCAGCCTGGTGCTGGCCGGCAAATATCCCGGCAACACCCGCCATGTGGCGCGCAAGGCGCTGGCGCTGCTGGACAGCCTGCACTGCCCCTGGCTGCAACAGGACATCCGCCAGGAAGACTGCCGCGCCGTGGCGCTGGCCCGTGCCCCCACCCATCACCCCAGCAAGCTGGCCCACTGGCGCGCCTGCCAGCACTGCCCGCACCGACCCGAAGGAGAAAGCCATGATCCAAACCATGCTGCCTGACCCCACCCTGCCTCCCCATGCCCAGGACAACGCCAGCATGCTGCTGGCCGCGCTGCGCATTGCCCAGGCAGTGCGCCAGCTCACCGAGCGCGGCTTGTCGGTGGTGAGCGCCAACCTGCAGCACACCGAACGCCCCACTATCCGTATCCGCACCAGCCCGCGCTGCCAACGGCTGATCGCCAGCGGCGACGCCGTCTATTACAGCTTTGGCCACGACACCTATTTCGGCCACTACCGCCAGGGGCAGTTCCAGCTGGAAGGCTGCCGCATTGTCTGGACCGAGTTCGGCCACTAAGCCACCAGGAGACCACCATGAGCGACACCAACATCCCGCAAGACTACCGCCAGCTGCGCCGCCAGAAAGGGCTGAACCAGCAACAGTTCTGGAGCCGGGTATTCGTCACCCAGTCCGGCGGCAGCCGCTACGAAAACGAACGCAGCGTGCCCGCCCCGGTGGCCGAGCTGGTGCGCTTGCGCCACCAGTTGGGCATCGATACCAGCAAGATCACCCCGGCCAATGCCGACCTGGTACGCAGCCTGCTGGCTGGCGACATCGACAGCGCCATGCTGGAAGCCACCGCCCAGCGCTGCCGGCTGGTCATGACAGCACTGGGCAACGGAGCCAGCGAACTGCTCACCCTCAGCGGCCACATCTCCCAGGTACTGGGCAACAGCAAGGAGGCGCAGCCATGAGCACCCCGCAAGGTTACAAACAGGACGCCCGTGGCCGGCTGGTGCCGCTGGAGCACATCAAGCCCATCGACCAGGCACGCGACGAACTGGTCAACGACATCGTCAGCCGCGCCCGTCTGCTCAACCGCAGCCTGGCCGAATTCAAAACCGCCGTATTCGGTGACATCAATGCCTTTGTCGAGCTGTCCGGCGAACGCTATGGCGCCAAGCTGGGCGGTTGCAAGGGCAATGTCTCGCTGCTGAGCTTTGACGGCCGCTACAAGCTGCTGCGCGCCATTCAGGACACGCTGGCATTCGACGAAGGGCTGCAAGCCGCCAAAAGCCTGATCGACGAATGCCTGCATGAGTGGACCGAAGGCGCCCGCAGCGAAATCCGCGCCATCGTCGGCGACGCCTTTAATGTGGACAAGGCCGGCAACATCAGCACCGGCCGAATTCTCGGCCTGCGTCGGCTCGATATCCAGGACGAGAAATGGCAGCGCGCCATGCAGGCGCTGTCCGACTCGGTGCGGGTGCAATGCTCCAAGAGCTACATCCGCATTTATGAGCGCATTGGCGACAGCGACCAGTACCAGGCGCTGCCGCTGGACATCGCCAGTGTTTGAACGCGACCGGAGACCGGCCACGTCACATTGCAGCAACCCACGACCACCAAGGAGCACCCCATGAACAAGCAACAACTCATCAGCACCCTGGCCGACAAGGCCGGCCTCGCCAAAGTGGACGCCCTGCGCCTGGTCGATGCGCTGGAACAGACCATCCGCGAACAAGCACAGCAAGGCAATGAAGTCGCCTTCGCCAGCATCGGCCGCTTCAAGGTACGCACCAGCGCCGCCCGCACCGGCCGCAACCCCAAAACCGGCGAAAGCCTGGCCATCCCGGCCAGGCGCAAGGTGGTGTTCCTGCCGGGCAAGGCCTTGAAGGATAGCCTCAACTAAAACCCGACATCGAGCCGACCGTTAACCCGGCCGGCTCCGTAACAGGTTTTAACGCATCAAGAAGAAACAAAGGGGAAGCAGATGAAAGACACGCGCCAGGCCCTGATCGCCAAACTGCACATCGCCCGCCAGCAACTGGCCATGCACGATGCCGACTACCGCAGCCTGCTGGCACGCATCGTCCCCGGCTGCAGCAGCAGTACCCAGCTGGACCAGCCGCAGCTAGTACAGGTGCTGGCAGAAATGCAGCGCCTGGGCTTTGTCGCCAGACCCGGCCCCCGCCATGGCAAACGGCCACAGCCCAGCGCAGGCCGTCAGGCGCTGATGGGCAAGATAGCGGCGCTGCTGGCCGAAGCCCGCCGCCCCTGGCGCTACGCCGACGCCATGGCCAGGCGCATGTATGCAATAGACAAGGTGGATTGGCTGGACACGCAGCAGCTGCACAAGCTGGTCGCCGCGCTGATGATCGACGCACGCCGCGCCGGGAGGAAAACCGAATGAAAGCGGAACACGCCAAGCAGCTGGAACAGCTACAGCACCTGCTACCGGAAATGGCGCAACTCATCGCCAGCCTGATCGGCCTGCCCAGGGCGCTCAAGCTGATCGAAGCCTGGGGCGGCACCACTTTTCCCGTCAGTAAAAACCAGCGCCGCCAGGGACAAATCCGCTACGAAGCCCTGGCCGAGGTGGTGGGCGTGGACGCCGCCAACATCCTTACCCGCCACTTTGGTGGCGAGGTACTGGCCATCCCGCGCTGCGCCGCCGCCCTGCGCGCCATGCGCAACCAGCAAATCCGCGACAGCTTCGACACCCTCACCCGCCACCACCCCGCCAGCCACGCCGTGCACCAGCTGGCGCGGCAGTACCAGATTACCGAACGGCACGTGTGGAGTATTTTGAAAAAAGATGAGCAATCGCAAGCTACTGGGCAAGGGGATTTGTTTTAAGGCTGGTGCCTGTCTGGCTAGTTCTGGCACTTTTTGCTGATGCTGACCAAGAATGACATCAGGTGGGGAAGATTTAGAGTATGGCCAATATGACGAGCCAGCCAGAACTCGCACAGTCGGCTAAAGTCCCTCTGCGGACCTTAGTCGCCGAGGGTAGCCAAGGCTACTTACTGAGCAGAGCAGAAGCTCAGAGTATTTACTGAACAAGAACTTCTCGGCCGACACTGTTCTTTACATGTTAAAGCAGCTACAAAAGCATCTAGAAAACAAAGGGCGATTCAATCGATAAAGTTTTTAACCTTAAAGAGAAAATAGTGGTGGATTTATTTTTTAATAAATCCACCACTATTTTTTATACTAAACCGAAGAAGTCAAATTACCCGCTGCTTATTCGCGTAACCAAACGAGTAAACAACCTCACCAACCTCCATCCATTCTTGATCAATGTTAGAGTCCACCATTTTCAGCGTCAAATCTGCTCGTTTCAACGAAAGAAAATCCTTGACCCAATCGAGAATATCTTCCACAACGGGCGGACTAACATACCCATCACATCCCCCAGAGCAATTGCATTCAGATACAACAGGCATTTTTACGAAAAACTTCAAGACGGCACCACCTTTTGACTGGATCCATTTTTTGCACGTCCCATTCTTAATATCCACATAACTATATTCAACGGGGTGAGCGGAAAGTATATTCCTTAATATTTTGATATTTTCAAGCCACTTATCTCGATCGGGAGAAATTGGCCGTTCAAGAACCGCCCCTTCAATTAAACCAAGAGGAAGAATATTTTCTAACTCTCTTGCATCCGTAGATTTAAACAAGAACACTGCATCATTTTGTGATTGTATTTTATTACATTCCTTTACAGCGTCAGATCCTTGATGACCTGGCGTTAATTTGTCGCTATCCAAAATAAGCAATATCGGTCTTGATTTTTCTCTTATTTTCTCTTGCGCAACCCCTGGGCCATTTCCACATCCGCCAGTCATATCCTTCGAAACCCTTAATGAATTCTGGTCAAACCCCTTTAAAATCGCATAGTGCCTTGCCGCCTCGGCATAAATATTAGCATCTCTCATGTGTTCCCCTATCAAATTCGAAGGGTAAGAAAGCCAATCAAGTGCTGCACTAAGTGACATTTTCCAAACATGCTTACCAGAAACCGTTACCCGCTTTATTTTTTCTGGCTTATCTATATGAGAAATCTCCACAAAATATTTTAATTGACTCTTAATAGAAAAACCATCACTTGCTTGAGTTTTTATTTGATCTAAAATAACAGGGGTTGTAGTCCAAAGTTTTTCTGGAACGCTTTCTAGCACATCATTAATGGCACTTCTAGCCATCAAAATAAAGTGACTACGCGCTGCGTGCAACTGAATAATTTGATTAAAAAGTGACAAAGCATCATTATCTGCTACGCAGATCTCAGACGCCAAACTGTTTTCAAGAAAGACGAGCATGGCAGACCTTAAACAGACAAGAACCCGTAAGGCCAATTTATCAACTGACCCTCTTCATCGTAACCTGTGGTTCTAATAACTGTTGAACCGCCAGACTCTTGCTCAAACAATAAAATCTGAACATCCTCATGAGACAAAGTCTGCCGCTCGATCAAATCACCAATCTCATTTACCATTGATTGACTATGAGTTTCAATTACGAATTTAATACTTTCATTTCGCGCCTTTTCTACTACCGTAGCAATCAATCTAGCCAACTTTCTTTGCATCGCTGGATGCAGATGCAATTCTGGCTGTTCCCAAACCAAAATTTTTTCAACTGCCCCTTTCGAACTGGTGCTTGATCTACCATTATCAAACGCCAACCATGCCTGTACCGCTAGGGGTAAGGCCTGGGAAAAACCAAACCCGATATCAGCAATATTGTCTATTCTTCCAGTTGATGTATCTTCTATCTTGATTGAGACATGACCTTCCGCATCATGGGTTGCAACCTTAATACCCAACGTATCATTTAGCCAATCATTTAATCTATTAAGACTACCTCTATCCAAGGATTTTATAAAAAAAGCAACATTTGACCCAGTTGCATCAATATTCTCTACAGATAACTCTTGTTTCCTATAATATCTCTCAGCGGTCGCCCTGATTGGGCGAATGTAATTAACAGCTTCAAAATATTTCTTGATATCCGAATCCATATCAGCCAACAGTAACTCACTCGCAGCCATAACAACAGCCCTAGCAAACGAGGATGCCAATATTTTATCTTCCAACACTTCGCTAATAAATTTCTTCCACGTCGCATATGCATACGGAAGATTAGACGCCAGTTTAATTATCGCATCTTCACTACCCATCACTCTTAATTTTGCAGCAATTTCATGCACACGCTCATCAGAAAGTCGACCATGCAACCTGTTTCTAAGAAACCAAAATAAATTCATGTACAAAGGCGAATATGCAGGAATGAGTCTATTATCAACCTTAGTTTCTATTAGAAAGTCATACAAAGGCATCAAAAAACTTTGCACCGGGACGATTGTATAATATTTTGGATATGGTAAATTATCTGGACCACAAGAAACTTTATTTAAAACACCATCATCAGAAAAATGATACTCAACCCTATAACCATAAACATCTAATATTAAATTCTTATAAATAGTTCTTGTCTCATTAGTTCCAACATCAATTGAAACCTTCACGCGCGAAGGCCCAAACATTCTTACAAAAGCCTTGGAAGCAACTGATCTTTTGTAATTTTGTGCAAATCCACCATGCAGCATTTCAAATTCAAAACTAATGATTTTATTATCAGAATACCTAGAAATAACATCGCCAAACGAGCCAAAATCAACCAAATTTCCATTCCAAAGAATTGGCGATGTTTTATTTACCAAAGAGCCTTGCGAAAAGAGTGGCCATATCCTTAAAAAGGAACTCTTTCCAATACTGTTCTTTCCAATCATTAAATTGATTGGTTTTAATGAGACAATTCCCGTATCCAAAAAACCTCTGAAGTTTCTTACTCTCAATGAGTTAAGCTTCACGCACGTATCCTTTGCAAAATTTAATATCAATGCAACTTAACCACACGATTCTAGTGGCATGTGCACAAAGTATGACTTCAAAAATCCCCCGAAGAGGTGGCACCCAGACGCATGCCTATTGATTAACCAGATAAAGTTTTATCTCTGCCAAGCTTGCGACAAAAGTACAAAAAATTCATTAGCATATAAATATGATGTAATACAAAATTATTATGCCAAAGCTTTAGAATATAGACATGAATGATTTTATTGATGTAATAGATGCTCCTTCCTGCATCAGCACCGCGGTGCCATCCTGAGAGGGCTATCGCCTCACGGTTCTAGGGGCATCACTATGGACTGTAGGATAATTAGCTTGGATTTACCCAAGAATGTGTCTCAACTCTAGATGAACATATTCTATAAAAGGCCTTCCTTAATGAGTGCTTCCGAAGCAAAGGTCGCTGTTCGTCATCAAAGAATAAGAATGACCGCTTAGAACCATGAATAAATGCTAACAGCTGTGGCCAAGTTATACGCGTAGGCTATCCGGTAGTTAACCGATCGAAGCAACCCCTCAAATTGCTGGTCTGCAGAAATAACGACCGAGAGGAACTGGCTAACTGCAGCCATATTACCACATCGTCATGGTCAACCAGATTGGCAGGAAACAGCTCCCCCACCCTAGCCTGTTCTTCAGCCCAAAGAGAAAGCACCAACGATGCCCTGCTGTCAGTTTGTCAGCATGTATTGACTCGCCCCCACTGAACCCTTTCACAGCGCCCCGCCCGGGGCGCTTTTCTATTCTGGTGGCCATTACTCACTGTTGATGGACGCCAGCACCATGGCCAGCCGCCTTCTTACCGACCTTCACCCCGACTTGCAGCCATTGGCGCATGCCTTCGTGCGCCAGTGCGCGGATGCCGGGGTGGAGGTGTTGATTTACTGCACCTGGCGTTCCGGGGCCGAGCAGGATGCCTTGTACGCCCAGGGCCGCAGCAAGCCGGGCCCCAAGGTGACCAATGCCCGCTCCGGGCAGTCCGCCCACAACCACACCATCCAGGGCAAGGCCGCGTCGCGCGCTTTTGACGCTGTGCCCATGCTGGGCGGCAAGCCGCAATGGTCGGCCAGCCACCCGCACTGGCAGGTGATGGGCCGCATTGGCGAGGCGCTGGGGCTGAACTGGTATGGCAACCCCAGGGCGAAGTTTCGCGAGTTCCGCATTTTGAATTGGCCAGGGGGTGGCAGTAATGGGCTTGCTCGATCTGATCCGCAACCCGGTCAGTGGCCGGCTGTCCACCAGCGATAGCACGCTGGTGGGGGCCTTCGTGGTCAGCTCGCTGGTGCTGCTGTGGATTACCGTGCAGGGCAAGCTGGATGAGTGGCTGTATGTCGGTTATCTGGCGGCCTGGGTGGCGCAGAACCAGGCCTCCAAGCGGGCGGCGATTGCCCGCGATGCCTTGCAGCAGGAGGAGCGGCCATGACGCTGCCCTTTGCTAATCGTCGCTGGGTGTGGCTGCTGGGTGCTACTACCCTGGCTGCCGGGCTGTTCACTGCAGGTTACCGCTGGGCCGAGCGTGGTTATCTGGTCGACATCGCCCAACAACAAGCCACCCACGCCGAGCAACAGCGCCTGCAGGCAGAAGCCCAGGCCGAGGCGCTGGCCAGCGCGCTGCGTGAGCAGCAACAACTGCAGGAACAGGCCTACCAGGTGGGCGTGGCACTGTTGCAGGCCCGTGCCGATCTGGCCCGCAGCCAGGCACAACTCAGCCGGAGGATTACCCATGTCGTACAGCAGGATGGCGAGCGTTTTACTGGCCTTGGCCCTGACAGCTTGCGCCTCTACCGCGCCGCGCTCGGTTACACCAGTGACGATGAATATTTGCCCGCAGCCGACGCCAGAGCTGCGGTTCAAGCCGATCAAACCACCGCCTCCGCAGGCGGATTACCACCCATAGCCCTGCTTTACCACGCGGCCGACTATGGCCAGTGGTGCCAGCAGCTGGAACAGCAACTGGATGGCTGGCGGGCGCTGTTTCCTGGCCCGTCCAGTCTGCAACAAGGAGAAGCCCATGCCAGACCATGAAGAACTGCAACGTGCGCTGGGGCGCATGGAAGGCAAGATGGACCTGATGCTGGCACGGCAGAACATCCACAACGACCGTATCGACAAAATGGACGGCCGCCTGCGTGATGTGGAAATCCGCGCCTCCAAGAACGGGGCCATCAGCGGTGCCATTGCCGCCATCGGCACCGCCATTGCGGCTGAAATGATCAAGCGTGGAATCCTGTAGTGGCACACGGGCAGGACACCCGCGACAAGCTGCGCCGCCTTTATGTGCTGGAGCGCATCAGCCTGGAAATTGCCGCCCTGCAATGCGCCATCTCGCAGTCCACCGCCAGCCGCTGGAAGCGCGAGGCACTGGACAAGGGCGACGACTGGGACAAGCTGCGCGCCGCCCACCTGCTGGCCGGCGATGGCATCGAGGCGGTAGCCCGCGCCGCGCTGGCCGGCTTCATGACCCAGTACCAGGCCACCATGGACGCGCTGAACGCCAACCCGGACTTTCCACCGGAAAAGAAGGTGCAGATTCTGGCCAGCCTGGCGGATTCATTTAATAAAACCGTGGCCGCCAGCAAGCGCGTGCTGCCGGAAACCAGCCAGCTGGCCACCGCGATGGAGGTGGTGCAGAAACTGGCCGGATTTATCCGGGAGCGTTACCCCAAACACGCTCAGGCCTTTGTCGAGGTGCTGGAGCCGTTTGGGGAGGAGTTGGCGCGGGTGTATGGCTAGAAAATGCTGTTAAACACAGATACCACGGCTTCCGGGTTATCACAGGCTTTTTCAATCAGCTTGTTGGTGAGTGTTTTTAACGCCTCTCCCGGTAGCTCTTTTAACTGATCCACGAAGCGTTTCTTCTCTGCTACGGGGAGCTGGGATTCCATGATTCTGGTTTCGAGAAGATCACGGATGGTATCGGCATGAAGCTTGACGGTAACCGTGCCGAGGATGGCGGAAAGTCCACCATCTTGTTCAAGAAAGTCTAATCCAGATGAAGAGATTTTAAATTGAGGTGGTGTTGTAGAGGGAAGTCCAATCTGATCATCGAGATGTGAATTCCACGCTTCAATCAAACGATGTCCATGAAGATATGCAACGTTTGCACGTAATACATCTATTTCAATGCCAGTAAAAATATCTGAATGGATAGTTGTGAGTTCGGGATAAATCTCACGCAATGAATTTAATACTTGGCGTTGTATTTCTCGATCAAGTTTCATTTAGCACCTCGCGGAAATGACATGAGCAAGCTTACCAAAAAATCCTTCCTGCAGGACCTTGCCCAGTTGGCCGCCGCCTACCGCAGCCAGCTGGAGTCCGAATGTGAAGGCTTCGACCCGGACCCGGCCGCCAGTCAGGCACGCCGGCTGCAGGCCATGGCCAGCTTCCGCTTTTTTGCCCTCACCTACTTTCCGCACTACACCCGGCGCGAGCCAGCGCGACTGCATGACTATCTGTTTACCCGCTTCCAGCAGATCATCGACAACCAGGCAGGCGACCACGACGCAGTGGCCGCACCGCGTGGCCATGCCAAGTCCACGCTGATTACCCAGATCGGCACGCTGTGGTGCGTCATCACCGGCCGCAAGCACTACCCCATCCTGGTAATGGACGCGCTGGACCAGGCATTGCCCATGCTGGAAGCGATCAAGGCCGAGCTGGAATTCAACCCGCGCCTGCTGCGCGATTTCCCCGAAGCCTGCGGCCAGGGCCGGGTGTGGCAGGTGGGTACCATCCTTACCCGCAACGACGCCAAGATCGAAGTGTTCGGCTCCGGCAAGCGCATTCGTGGCCGGCGGCATGGGCCGTGGCGGCCGGATCTGGTGATCGGTGACGATCTGGAAAACGACGACAATGTGCGCAGCCCGGAGCAGCGCGACAAGCTGCATGCCTGGCTCAACAAGAGCCTGCTGTCGCTGGGTGATGCCGACGACAGCCTGGACGTGTTCATCATCGGCACCATCCTGCATTACGACTCGGTGTTGGCGCGGCTGCTGGCCAACCCGCTGTGGCATGGGGCCAAGTTTCGCGCCGTGGAGCAATGGCCGGAACGCATGGACTTGTGGGACCACTGGACCGAGCTGCTGCTATCCCAGGGCGTGGACGCCGCCCTCGCCTACTACCAGGCACACCAGCCGGAGATGGATGCCGGGGTGCAGATCTGCTGGCCGGGCGGCACCAGCTTTTACCAGCTGATGGTGAAGCGCGCCCGCGATGGCAAGGCGGCATTCGACAGCGAACAGCAAAACGACCCACTATCCGGCGACGATGCGCCGTTTGCCGAGTGCATTCATTTCTGGGTCAACCGGCTGGCCGACTGGCTGTTTTACGGAGCCTGCGACCCCTCGCTGGGCCGCGCCGGTGCCAGCCGTGACCCGTCTGCCATCCTGGTGGGCGGCTACAACCGCCACAGCGGCGTGCTGGATGTGGTGGAAGCCAGCATCCGCAAGCGCCTGCCGGACCGCATCATTGAAGACGTCATCGCCTTCCAGCAGCAATACCGCTGCCTGCTGTGGCTAGTGGAGTCGGTGCAGTTTCAGGAATTCATGCGCACCGAGCTGGTAAAGCGCGCTGCCGCCCGTGGCATTCCGGTGCCGGCACGAGGTGTGACGCCGATTGCCGACAAGCTACTGCGCATTGAAACCCTGCAGCCACACATGGCCAATGGCCTGATCCGCCTGCACCCTTCGCAGCACACCCTGATCGAACAGCTGCGCCACTTTCCCAAGGCCGACCACGACGACGGCCCGGACGCGCTGCAGATGCTGTGGGCTGCAGCGATTGGCGGTTGCGGAGCCATCGCCTATACCCCGGTCCACCGCGACCAGGCCGCTGCCTTTGGCGGTGGTGCCTGGTAGGAGCCGCCATGACAAGACTACTAGACCAATACGGCCAGCCCATTCAACGCAAGGTACTGGGCGAGGCACAAACCGCCCGCATCGGCTGGGTGACACGGGCATTTGCCGAGCACCCCTCACGCGGCCTGACCCCGGCGCGGCTGCATCGCGTACTGGAAGAAGCCGAACAGGGCGTGCTCAGCGCCCAGGCCGATCTGTTTACCGATATGGAAGAAAAAGACGGCCACATCTTTGCCGAGATGAGCAAGCGCAAGCGCGTGCTGCTGACGCTGGATTGGTCTGTCGAAGCGCCGCCACAGGCCAGTGCCGCCGAGAAGACGCTGGCCGGCCGCCTGCAGGAGTGGCTGGAAAACATGCCAGAGCTGGACGATGTGCTGCTGGACTGTCTGGACGGCATCGGCCACGGCTTTGCCGCGCTGGAAATTCAGTGGCAGCAATTGGGGCGGGAGTGGCTGCCGGAGCGGCTGAGCCATCGGCCACAGCGCTGGTTCCAGACCCTGCCGACCGATGGCAATGCGCTGCGCCTGCGCGATGGCACCATGGAAGGTGCGGAACTATGGCCCTTCGGCTGGGTGCTGCACCAGCACCGCGCCAAGTCTGGCTATCTCACCCGCGCCGGACTGCATCGCATCCTGTGCTGGCCTTATCTGTTCAAGAACTACGCGGTGCGCGATCTGGCCGAGTTTCTGGAAATCTATGGCCTGCCGCTGCGGGTGGGCAAATACCCCAGCGGGGCCACCGATGCCGAAAAAGCCACGCTGCTGCAGGCGGTGGCCGGCATTGGCCACAACGCCGCCGGCATCATCCCGGAAGGCATGCTGATCGAGTTCCAGGAAGCGGCCAAGGGCAGCCATGACCCCTTCCAGGCGATGATGGACTGGTGTGAGCGTACCCAGAGCAAAGCCATTCTGGGCGGCACGCTCACCAGCCAGGCCGATGGCAAAACCAGCACCAATGCGCTGGGCCAGATCCACAACGAAGTGCGCCACGACCTCACCGTCAGCGATGCGCGCCAGCTGGAAGGCACGCTCACCCGCGATCTGCTCTACCCGCTGGCCGTACTCAACGCCGGCCAGATCGACCCGCGCCGCCTGCCGCGCCTGGTATTCGACACCCGCGCCGTGGAAGACATGGCCAGCTATGCCGACAGCCTGCCCAAGCTGGTGGGACTGGGCCTGAAAGTGCCGGTCAGCTGGGTGCGCGACAAACTGGCCATCCCGGCCCCTGCCGAGGATGAAGAAGTGCTCAGCACCCCACGGCCAGAGCTGGCCTTGCCACCGGCACTGCGGCCACAGCCCAAGGCCGACAAGGCCGCGCTGCATTACCGTGCGGTGCTGCGCAATAGTGAGGGCGAACTGGTCTACCCGGACCAGCAGGCCATCGACGACATCAGCTTGCCGCAGCTGGACAGCGCCGTGCAGCAGCTGCTGGCCCCGTTGATTTCCCGCATCCAGTCCGGTGAGCACCCGGACAGCGTGCTGGCCAGCCTGGCCACGGCCTGGCCGGAGCTGGACGACAGCCAGCTGCAACAGCTGCTGGCCCAGGCCATCTTTGTGGCCGATGTGTGGGGCCGCCTGCATGGCGACAGCTGACTTAGGCTTTGCCATCGACCTGCCTCCCGAGCAGGCCATCCGCTATTTCGAAGCCAAGGGCTACACCATCGGTTTTAACTGGCAGGAGGTGTGGGGCGAAGCCCACGCCCGCGCCTTTACCGTGGCCGGTGTTACCAAGCTCGACATCCTGGCCGACATCAAGCAGGCACTGGGCGAGGCGTTAAGCAAGGGCGAAACCCTGGCTGACTTCCAGCACCGCCTGCAGCCCTTGCTGGAGGCCAAAGGCTGGTGGGGCAAGGGCCGCATCGTCGACCAGGACAGCGGCGAGATCATCGGCAAGCGGCTGAACCCGCGCCGGCTGGATACCATCTTCCGCACCAATCTGCAGTCGGCCTATATGGCTGGGCGCTACCAGGCACAGCTGGACAATGCCGAGGCGCGGCCATGGTGGGAATACGTAGCGGTAATGGACAACCGCACCCGCCCCATGCACCGCCAGCTGCATGGCCGTGTATTCCGTTTTGACGACCCGTTCTGGCGCAGCTTCTACCCACCCAATGGCTGGCGTTGCCGCTGCCGGGTCCGCACCCGCAGCAGTGCCGACCTGAGCCGCCTGGGCCTGCAGGCCGATGACAGCAGCGGCCAGCTCGACACCGTAGACCAGCCCATCGACCGCCAGGGCAACACCCGCCCAGCCCCAGCCTGGACCAACCCGTGCACCGGCCAGCGCTTCATGGCCGATGCCGGTTTTGGCTGGAACCCCGGCCGCGCAGCCTGGCAAGCGGAGCTGGACAATTACCCTGCCGATATCGCCCGCCACTATGTGCAAGGCAGCCTCAGCGGGCCGGACTTCGCCCGCAGCTATACCCGGCTGGAACAAGCCGTCAGTCAGCAGCTAAACGATGGGCAGGACAGCACGGCATTACGCCGGGCAATGGGCAGCGGCCAACGCTGGCCGGTGGGCGTGCTGCAGCCGGCCGACATGGCCAGGCTGGGCACAGACAGCCAGACGGTATGGCTATCCGACGACACGCTGATCAAACAGCTGGCCCACCGTCAGGG
Source organism: Aquitalea palustris (assembly GCF_003693445.1). Lineage (GTDB taxonomy): Bacteria > Pseudomonadota > Gammaproteobacteria > Burkholderiales > Chromobacteriaceae > Aquitalea > Aquitalea palustris. The sequence continues at coordinate 21,208 of NZ_RFAR01000021.1, forward strand.
ACAAGCGGTGGCACTGGAAGATTACTGGCGGGTGCAACAGGTGCTGGAGCAGCCGGAGCTGGTGCTAGCCGAAAAGGATCTGCATTTGAAGTTTGTACGACAACACGGCCGCTGGTGGGCTGCGGTGGTCAAGGTAACAAGGGACGGCAAGGAAAACTGGCTGCAAACCTTCCACCCGATGAACGACCGGGAAGTGGCCCGGCTCAGGCGCAGCAGCAAACTGGTATGGGAGAAGTAAGCCCGGGAGGGACTCCCTGTCCCCTCACGCGATCCGTCTTGCAACGTCCTACGGCCGGGAGATTCACCGTGTTTCCGGGCTTGCCAGGATTATAAGCCATGATCACCATCAAAGTAGACCATCAGGCGATTACTGCCGCCCTGGACAGCTTGCAGCAGGCGGCAGTCAACACCACCCCCTTGATGCGCAATATCGCCGCCATCATGGCCGATGCCGTGGAAGAAAACTTTGCCCAGGAAGGCCGTCCGGCCTGGCTGGGGCTAAAGCCTTCATCCTGGCTGGCCCGCGCCGGGGCGCTGACCAAGCGCGGCCAGGTATCGGCCGCCCGGTTTGAGCGCAAGGTACGCGGCGGGAAAATACTGCAGGACAGCGGCCGCCTGGCCAGCAGCATTACCCAGGCCAGCGACGCCAGCAGCGCCCAGGTCGGCAGCAATCTGAAATATGCCGCCATCCACCAATTCGGCGGCCAGACCAGCCCCCACACCATCCGCCCGCGTAACAAGAAAGCCCTGGCCTGGGCCACCGGCCGCCACCCGGTTAAACAGGTCAATCACCCCGGCAGCAATATCCCGGCCCGGCCCTTCCTGCAGCTAACGGCCTGGGATGAGGGGGAGATAGAACGGGCGGTGGAGGACTACCTGCGCGGGGAGGTAGAGGACTGAAGATGACAAGGCAGAGGCTACTAGGCGATTCCAACTCTCAGAATCCACCACCATAAGGGCTGATCGAGTTCTGATAAATCTAACGGGTACCTAAACACCATTAGCAAGATGAACTATGCAGTTCAATCTGTGCATAGGTCACAGGGAACGTCCAAAGTGCAATTCACATTTGCCGCGCAACATATACAATTTATGACATAATACTTTATCAAAATATTCAATAAAGATATTGACATGGCACATGTAATTTGTTTTTTCAATCACAAAGGTGGTGTCAGCAAGACCACAACCGCATTCAACTTAGGCTGGATGCTTGCACGGATGGGCAAGAAAGTTCTTTTAGCCGACTTTGATCCGCAATGCAACCTGACAGGCATGTCAATGGGCTACGAAGGTATAGATGATCTTGAGAGCACATATGAATGCAATCCACCCAATAACATAAGAGATGCATTGGCACCTGCATTTGAATCAAAACCTCAAATGATTCAAGGGGCTGAGTGTGTTCAATTGAAAGGCAATGACAATCTTTTCCTTTTGCGCGGTCATATTGGACTTGCAGAATACGAAACAACTCTAGGCATTGCTCAAGAATTAAGTGGCTCAGTATTAGCATTACGTAACTTACCCGGCTCCCTACGCTACCTACTGGACAAAACTGCTGAAAAATATGAGGCCGAATACGTACTGGTGGACATGAGTCCTAGCCTTGGTCCTATCAATCAGAACTTATTAATGACATCGGACTACTTTTTAGTACCGTTGCATCCTGATTATTTCTCTTCGATGGCCCTTAGCTCACTTTCCAAATCCCTGCCCAGATGGGCAGCTTGGGCATCAACTGCCAGCCAAGTTGACGCATTAAAAAATGCGGATTATCCATTTCCGGAGCCAAAAACAAAATTCATTGGGGCAATTATCCAAAAATACAGACCCAGAAATGGCAATGCTAGTGCAGCTTTTCAACATTGGATAGATCGACTTACCAATGGACTAGAACATGAACTCATCCCCAGCTTAGTTCACTCAGGCTTGGTTAATATTTCAGACTTCACAACGAAAATTGGATCAAGTGCTTGGAATCCAATTCTTGAAGTTGCTGATTTCAATGGACTCATTGCCAAGTCTCAAGAGCACCAAGTACCTGTTTATGAACTAACAGCTGAAATGCTTGCACAGCAAGGTGCCGTACTAGAGCAATCAGAAGCGAACATGGCTCGATTTAACCACGCATTCTCAGAATGCGCAGATAAAATCATCCGTCTTACCGCATGAAGCCCATCGATCATTTTAATATGGTATGGAATCGGTGTGATCTACTATCTGTACTGCATCAATTTGTCTCATCAAAATTGACAGCAGCAGTAGATCCAGATGAAATTCTACGCGCCGAGTGGGTAGCAAGAGTCAGTGCTTTAGATTTGTACATCCACGAGAAAATTGCGCAAGGAATGCTAGATATTTTCTCAGGAATTAAGCCTGAAACAGCAGCATACTCCAAATTCCAGCTTCCAAATCATGTGATAAGTAAAATCCGAACTGCCGCCTCACCACAAGTATGCTGCACCGCATTTGATCTGGAAATTCGAGAAAAACTCAGCACCCTTACATTTCAAGATCCAGATAAAATTGCTGATGGCGTCAGATTAATATCGAACATTGAGCTTTGGAATTCAGTAGCCATACATCTCGGGGCTACACAAGCAAACAAATCAGAAAAGGCAAAAGAGATAAAGAGAAGTTTATCCATCATTGTTTCTCGAAGAAACAAAATCGCTCACGAAGGTGATTTACAGCCTAACTTCCCGAGAGAACCGTGGCCAATTTCTTCAACAGATATAGACTATGTAAATAGAACCATTTTGAATATAGTTCAATCAATCGAGTCTGTAACTACCTAGACCAACCCACTGAACCCCTTCACACAGTCCTACCCCCACCCTGCCCCGCACACTGCGGGGCATGGCACATCTTGCACCCCGCATCGCCGCACTGACGGTTGACCTTACCCCCGGACAGACAGCCCTCAAGCTGCTGCCGGCGGGGACCTTCCGTGCCCGCGATGGTCGCCCCACCGAATGCCCTTACTGGCGGATGGATGCCGCGCTGGCTGCGGCACTGGTGATTGCAGCGGCCCAGCGGCAGACGCGCTTTGTCATTGATTACGAGCACCAGACGCTTTACAGCCAGGCCAATGGCCAACCTGCGCCGGCTGCCGGCTGGTTCGGCACGCTGGAATGGCGCGAGGACGGCTTGTACGCCACCGATGTGCAATGGACGGCCCGCGCCGCCGCCATGATAGACACGCTGGAATACCGCTATCTGTCGCCGGTATTCGCTTACGACAAGGCGGGCAATGTCATCGCCCTGCTTCATGTCGCCCTCACCAACAACCCCGCGCTGGACGAACTGCCGGAGCTGCAACTGGCGGCCCTATCACGTCTGGCCGGCTCGCTTTTCCCCACTCCCGCTACGGAGACCTCCATGGATATCACCGAACTGCTGGCGCAGCTGCGCTGGCTGCTAAGCCTGCCGGCCGAGGCCGACCAGGCAGCGGCGCAGGCGGCCTTGTCGGCGCTGATTGGCCAATTGTCAGACGGCAAAGGCCAGGCTGCCGCCAGCGTGGACCTGCGCCAGTTGCTGGCCAGCCAGCAGACGCAGCTTGCCGCGCTCAGCGCCAATCAGGCTGATCCGGCGCGCTTTGTGCCGATTGACACCATGCGCGCCCTGCAACAGCAGGTGGCCACGCTCAGCGCCCAGCTGCAAAGCGGCACGCAAGAGCAGCTGATTAGTGCTGCGCTGGCCGATGGCCGGCTGTTGCCGGCGCAGGAAGCCTGGGCGCGTGAGCTGGCTGGCAGCAATCTGGCTGCGCTCACCAGCTACCTGGCCACCGCGCCACGCATTGCCGCGCTGTCCGGCACCCAGACCGGCGGCCAGCCGCCAGCTGTCACCACGCCCACCACTCCGGATGCCGACACGCTGGCCATTTGCCAGCAGTTCGGCCTTGATCCGGCCGCACTGAAGGACTAAGCCCATGGCCCAGACCAGCAAGGACCGCAACACCCCGATGATGGATGGCAAGTTGCTACGGCTGCCAATGGCAGCGGGCGTCACCATCCCGGCCGGCACCATCGTCATGGTTTCCAACGGTGATGGCATGGCCTATGGCGTGGCCAACTCCAGCATGGTGGCGGTAGGCCGGGCGGAGGAAAGCAAGCAAAACAGCGGCGCTGCCGGCAGCGAGTTTGTGTTGGTGCGCCGTGGCAAGGCTTTCAAGTGGGACAACAGCCCTAACGACCCCATCACCGCCACCGCCCTGTGCCGCCCCTGCTATGTGCAGGACAACCAGACGGTGCGCCTGGGGAGTTTGAACGGCCAGTTGCCGCTGGCCGGCACCATCATCCAGATCGACCCGGACGGCGTCTGGGTACAGATGTAAGGAGCACTTCATGCTGATCAATGCCAACAACCTCAAGACTATCTTTCTCAACCTGAAGACCATCTTCAACAACGCTTTTGACGCTGCCCCCAGCCAGTGGCAGGAGGTGGCCATGCTGGTGCCGTCCAGCGCCCGCCAGAACGATTACGCCTGGCTCAGCCGTTTTCCGCGCATGAAAAAGTGGATCGGTGACAAGGCGGTGAAGGCGCTGGAAGCGTCCAAATACACCATCGTCAACGACGACTGGGAAGCCACAGTCGAGGTGGACCGTAACGACATCGAGGACGACCAGCTGGGCATCTACAAGCCGCAGGCCGAGATGGCCGGTTTCTCCGCCAAGCAACTGCCGGATGAAATCGTGTTCGAGCTGGCGAACCTGGGCTTTAGCAGCCGCTGCTACGACGGTCAGTATTTCTTTGACCGTGACCACCCCGTCAATGGCAAGTCGGTATCCAACCGTGGCAGTGCCCGGCTGTCAGCCGCCAGTGTGGTGGCTGCCCGTAACAGCTACGGTGCCGCCCGCACCGCCATGCGCAAATTCCGTGACGAGGAAGGCCGCCCCCTCAACATCACCCCCAATGTGCTGCTGGTGGGCCCGGCGCTGGAGGACGAAGCCAACGCGCTGATGACGGTGGAGCGGCTGGAGGATGGCAAGGCCAACCCGTACAAGGGCACGGCAAAAGTCGTGGTCGCACCGTGGCTGAATTCCGACACCGCCTGGTTCCTGCTGGATACCAGCAAGCCGGTGAAGCCCTTTGTCTACCAGGAGCGCAAGAAGCCGGAGTTCGTGCAGCAAACCGACCCGCAGGCCGACGACGTGTTCATGCGCAAGCGTTACAAGTTCGGGGCGGAGGCACGTGCGGCCGGGGGTTATGGCTTTTGGCAGTTGGCCTATGGCTCTGATGGCACTGCTGCATAAGGAGGAGCACAACATGATCCGCATCACCGCATTGGCCGACGGTTTCCGCCGTGCCGGCATGGCACACAGCGCCACCCCCACCGAACACCCGGACGACACCTTCTCCCAGGAACAGCTGCAGGAGCTGCAGGCCGAACGGCTGCTGCTGGTGGAAGTGCTGCCCAACCCGGTAGCAGCGCCAACCGGCGAGGACGAGCAGGTGAAGGAAGAAACCGACCCGCCTGCCGACACCGCCAAGCCACCGGCCAAGACCAGCAGCAAAACCAAGGGGGCCGCCTGATGTACGCCACGCAAGATGACATGGTGGCGCGGTTTAGCATGCGCGAAGTGGTGGCACTGACCGACCGCAGCCTGCATGGCGTGATCGACGCGGACGTGCTGCAGGCGGCGCTGGTGGACGCCTCGGCGGAGATCGACGGCTATCTGGCCGCCCGCTATGCCGTCCCGCTGGCCGGGCCGCCGCGCATCATCAGCGGCTATTGCTGCGACATTGCCCGCTATCGGCTATGCGGCAGCGAAACCTTGCAAACCGAGCTGATCCGCGAACGCTATCAGGACGCCATCCGCTTTCTCACCCTGGCGGCGGCCGGCAAGGTCACGCTGGGTGGCATGCCGCATGGTGGCGTAGCGGCCACCGACAACACCGTGCAGTTCCAGCCGGGCAGCCGCGTGTTTGCCCGTGATGCCGGAGGCTACTGATGATTGCCTTGATCGAAAACGCCATCATCCAGCGCCTGCAGCTGGGCCTGGGTCAGCTGGTACGCGAGGTGGGCAGCTATAGCGGCGAGCTGGACGACGACCTTCCCGAGGCCATCCGCCGCTTTCCAGCGGCATGGGTCACCTTTGGCGGCATTGTCGACAGCAAGCCGCGCAGCACCAGCCGTCAGCAATACCGGGTGCAGGGCCAGTATGTGGTGATGGTGGGCGAACGCTCGCTGCGCAGTCACCTGGCGGGCCGTCAGGGCGGCCCCGGCCCTGGTGAGGTCGGCAGCTATGCCCTGGTGCGCGCCGTGCGCCGTCTGTTAACCGAACAGGATCTGGGCCTGGCCATCAGCCCGTTAACGCCGGGCAAGGTACGCACCCTGTTTAACACCCGTCTGGCCGACCAGGCCTTCAGCGTGTTTGCCTGCGAATTTGCCTGCAGCTGGCTGGAGCAAGCCTTGCCGCTGGGCCAATGGCCAACGCCGCCCGCGCCGGATGCACTCGGCAGCATCGATGCCAGCAACCCCGACGCCGTGTTCAGTCTGGCGCGGGGCCAGACCGGCGAGGCCGACCCACCCTTGCTGGGCATCGGTCTCAACTACCACCTGGCCCCGGACGATGGCCAGGCCGACGCCCAGGACATCCTCAGGAGTACCCCATGAAAGTGATTGCCGCCCCCGGCCTGCAAGTGCCGAAGGAAGACCAGCCGCGCAGCTACATCAGCGACAGCGAAGCCGTGACCGTAGAGCCCAGCGCCTATTACATGCGCCAGCTGGCCGATGGCGACTTGCTGGAAGTCGCTGCAGACCTGGCCGACGACATCAGCCCCGCTGCGCCGGATGACTTGCCCGACGACAGTGCCGAGCAGGCAGCAGTCGGTGTCAAAAAGACCGCCAGCAGCAAGAAAGGAGCAGCATGATGGCCAGCCGCAATATCAGCTTCGCTACCATCCCGGCCAGTACGCGCAAGCCGGGCAAGTATTTTGAATTCAACACCCGGCTGGCGGTACGCACCCTGCCGGGCAATCCGCAGCGGGTGCTGGTGATTGGCCAGCGCCTGGCTGCAGGTAGCCAGGCTGCCTTGCAGGCGGTGGAGGTATTCAGCGACGAGCAGGCCGCCCAGCTGTTTGGCCGTGGCAGCCAGGTCCACCTGATGGCCCGGGCAGCCATTACGGCCAATCCCTATCTGCAACTCACCGTCATCAGCGTGGACGATGCCGCCGCTGGCCTTGCCGCCACTGGCAAGCTCACCCTGGCCGGCAAGGCCGACAGTAATGGTGTGCTCAGCCTGTGGGTAGGCACGCAGCGGGTGGATGTGGCCATTGCCGCTGGTGACACGGCAGCCATCGTGGCCAGTGCGCTGCACACCGCGCTGACACGCCATGCCGATTTGCCGCTGCAGGCCAGCCTCGCGGCCCCCGTCCTCAACCTCACCGCCCGTAACAAAGGGAGCCAGGGCAACTGGATCAAGCTGCGCGCCAGCAGCACTGCCAAGGGGCTGACGGTCGTCAGCGATGCCAGCCTGAGTGGCGGCAGCATCGACCCGGACCTGCGTCCGGCAACGGCCGCTGTGGTGGCCGCTGGCCATCACATCATTGCCTGCCCCACGCCCGAGGCCGAGCCGCTGCAACAGCTGCGCCAGCATCTTGAGTTTGTCTCCGGGGCCATGGAACAGCGCGGTGCCATTGCCACTGCCGGCTGGCCGGGCAGCCTTGCCACCGGCACCGCACTGATGGCACAGAGCAATAGCGGCCGCATCAGCATGGCCTGGCACCGAGGGTCGAACAAGCTGCCTTGCGAGATTGCTGCCGGCTACGCCGCCGTACTGGCCAGCGAGGAAGATCCGGCCCGCCCGCTCAACACCCTGGAAATCAAGGGGCTGGATGTACCGGCCATTGCCGACCAGACCATGCGCACCGAGCAGGAGAACGCCCTGTACAACGGCCTGACCCCGCTGGAAGTCGGCCCCGGTGGCCGGGTGCAGATTGTGCGCGCCGTCAGCAGCTACACCCGCGACCCGCAAGGCGTGGAAGACGAATCCCTGCTGGACATCACCACCATGCGCACGCTGGATTATGTGCGCCGCGCCTGCCGTGAGCGGGTCAGTTTGCGCTTTCCCCGCGACAAGCTGTCGGCCCGCACCCCGGACAAAGTACGCAGCGAAATCCTGGATGTGCTCTACAAGCTGGAGGAGCTGGAAATCCTGGAAGCTGTCGATGCCAACAAGGACGGCGTACTGGTGGAGCGCGACCTGCAGAACGTGGGCTGGCTGTGCGTCAAGATTCCGGCCGATGTGGTGAATGGTTTGCATGTGATCGCCGGCCGCATCGACTTGCTGCTGTAGCCGCCGTAAAAGCGTTGTCACGGCGTTGCGCTGCCTTGCCGTACTCCTTGTACTGTCTGCGGCAGCGCGCCTGGTGACAACGTTTTTACCTGTTTAACCAAGGTAGCGAGTCCTGAGGCCGCTGCCACCACCAGGAGCACACCATGCTCGAAGAATACGCCGGGGCCATCGTGCTGGAAGTGAATGGCCAGGAAGTGGAAGTCATCGACCTGTCCGTCACCGGCAAGACCGGCCGCAAGCTGGTGAAAACCATGAACAAGACCGGCCGCGCCAAGGGCTTTGCCAAGGGCATTGCCGAATTCGACCTGGCTGCCACCGTGGCAATCCCGCTGTCCGGGGATCTGGACTGGGACGGCATCGAGGGCGAAAAACTCACCATCTACCCGCTCAGCCCGGGCGGCAAGCGCACCAGTTACCTGGACTGCTTCAGTACCGAAGTGGGCGAAAAATACAGTGTTGATAACGAAGCCCGCCGCGACATCAAGCTGCAGGCACTACGCAAGGTAGAAGAATGATGATGACTGAACCCGGACAACTGCTGTACGGCGTGGAGTGGCCAGAAGGCTCTGGTCAGCTGCATTACGACTTCGCCATGCGCCTGCCCACCATCGGTGACAATATTGCCGCCATCGAGAACCACGGCGTGGCTTCCAATATCCGCATCAACACCGCGATGATGGCCAGCTGCCTGGTGAGCCTGGGCGACATCCCGCCCGAGCAGCTGGATTTTGCGCTGCTCAGCCGGCTGGTGGATGACGACTTCGACACCCTGGCCACCGCCCGTGACGCGCTCAAAAAAAAGCGCAGGCGGCCGAGCAGCAGCTTGCCGGCTACCGACTCACCGTCCTTGCCCTCGGCCGCTACGGCATCAGCGAATCTGCCATCCGCCAGCTGAGCCAAGCCCAGCTGGACGGCTATCTGGCCGCACTGGCCCGGCTGCACGGTCACAAGCCCGGCAGCCGGGGGCAGACGCAACGCATTACTTCCTTGCGCAGGAAACCCGTTAAATGAGCCGCAACATGGAACTGGCGTTAACGCTCAAGGCTCGCGACGACATGTCGCGCACCGTGGGCCGCGCCTTGCAGACCATCGGGCAGGAAAGCCAGCGCGCCGAACGGGCGGTGGTGGGCCTGTCGCGGGAAAGCCAGCGCATGGCCAGTGCCCGCGAAACCCTGGGCATCCGCGCCGAGCGCACCATCCAGCGCGAAATCGCCCAGACCGAAGCCGCCTACCAGCGGCTGAGCCGCAGTGGCACGCTGTCGGCCCGTGAGCAGGTCCGCGCTTTTGACGCCATGCGCGACAAGGTGGGCAAGCTGCGTCAGGAAATGCACGGAGTGGAACGGCAGCAGAGCAAGCTGATTAGCGGGGCCAAGGGCTTGGCAGCGGTAGCCGCAGGGGTGGCCGTCGGTGCGCGGGTCTTGTCCGGCCCGGTGAAACAGACCATGGGCTATGAGCGCCGCCTGGCGATGATGGCCAATACCGCCTATGCCGAACGCAATCTGTCCGGCCGCAAGCAAGGCATGGTCGAGCTGGATAAAACCATCAACACCGCCGTGCGTCATGGAGGTGGCACCCGCGAAGAAGCCGCCGACACCCTGGACAATCTGATTGCCTCCGGGGCCATGGATATCAAGACGGCCAGCAGCTTGTTGCCCACCCTGCAAAAAATGGCCACTGGCACCGGTGCCGACCCCAAAGAGCTGGGCAATATCGCGATTCGTGCCATGCAGACCATGGGCATCAAGCCACAAGAAGTCCCTGTCTTGCTAGACCAAGCCATCATGGCCGGCCAGAAAGGCGGCTTTGAACTGAAAGACATGGCCAAATGGCTGCCGCAGCAAATGGCGGCCGCCAAGCTCAGCGGCATTAGCGGCATGCCGGGCATGGCCAAGCTACTGGCGGCCAACCAGGCTGCCGTGATTACCGCCGGCAGCAAGGATGAGGCCGGCAACAACCTGGTGAACCTGCTGACCAAGATCAACAGCCAGGACACCGCCCGCGATGCCGCCAAAATCAGCGCGACGACATTCCGCGAAAAGCGCAAAGGTGAACAAGGCATAGATCTGCCCGCCACCCTGGCGCGTGGCCGCGAAAAAGGCATGGACTCGCTGGACAGCTTTGTTGGCCTGACTGAAAAAGTGATCGGCGGCGACAAGCGCTACCAGACCATCCAGGACAAACTCAAGCGCACCGACAACAAGGACGAGCGCCGCGCCTTGCTGGAATCACAGGGCGACATCCTGCAGGGCTCGGCCATTGGCAAGCTGATCCAGGACCGCCAGGCGCTGATGGCCCTGGTGGCCATCATGAACAACCGCAAATACATGCAGGACATCGAAACCGCCTTGCCTAATGCCAAAGGGACGGGTCAGGCCAACTATCAGCTGATTGCCGACACCCCGGCTTTCAAGGCCGAGCAGCTGGCGAATGAGCGCGCCATTGCCACGCAAAAAGCCATGGAAGGATTGAACGGTGCACTGGGCGACGCCGCCAGCAAGCTGGTGGAGTACGCCCAGGAATACCCCGGCCTGACGGCTGCGCTGGTTGCTGCCGGCACGGCTACTGCAGCCCTGGCGGCCGCCGCCGCAGCCGCCGCCATTCCGCTGGCGCTGATCGGCAAGGGCGGGATGCCTGGACTGCCTGGTGGCGGTGGTGGAGCCACCATCGCTCGCAATGCCGGTAAGGGCTGGCTGGGGCGTCTGGGTCTGGCCGGCCTGGTGGGAGGAACGCTGTTTTCCATGGTGCCAGACACCAACGAAAAACAGGGCCGCGAAGATGTCAAAAAAGGTGACTGGTGGAATGCCTCTTTTAATCTGCCAGCCCCAGCCCTGTTTGCCGCCGTGCGGGAACAGCTGTTTCCGGCTCAGCCCATCAAGCGCAACGCGCCCGACCCCGGTGCACCCATTCCACAGGCCGGCGTGAACGCCCCGGCTCCAGCGCCACCGCTGGCCCTGCTGCAATCTGTCATGGACTCCTCCACCCGCTTTAACCTGGCCGCCGACAAGATACAGCAGGCCAGCCAGCAGCCCATTCCGCTGCATGTCACGGTGGACGTGCAGAACGGCAATATCGTGGCCGCTGTTAACCAGGCCAATAAGCTGGAATGGAGGAGAAACTGATGTCCTGGAAAGATAATCTGCTGGACGCCAGCTTTCGTGGAATGGTGTTCGACTGCCTGCAGACCGAGGACGAGGCCGAGCGCGATACCGCCAGCCATGCCTATCCCTATATGGATGGCGAGGATGTGGAGGACCTGGGACGCAAGGCGCGCCAGCTGCGGCTGACGGCGGTGTTTTTTGGCGATGATTACGACAGCCGCCTGCAGGCTTTTCTGGCCATGCTGGATGAACCCGGCCATGGCGAGCTGATTCACCCGGTGTTCGGCAGCATGGCGCGCATGCAGCTGCTGCGCCATGTCGTGCGCCACTCGGCCGAGGACGTGGATTACTGCACGGTAGAACTGACCTTCAAGGAAGCCACGCCGAGCCAGCCTTTTTTTGTGCAGCAGCTGCCGGCACAGCAGGCGCAGAGCCTGGCTTTGCAGGCGGATACGGTACGGCAGGCCGGCATTGCGGTGTTCGACCAGGCGCTGTCCGGTCTCAAGCAATGGCAGGCTAATCTGGCACCCTTGCAGGCGCTGGGTACGGTGATGACCGGCACGCTGGCGGCCGTGCGCAGCCAGCTGCATGGCCTGGTGGCCGGGGCCAGCCTGCTGGACAGTCCACGCGCCTTTGCGGCGGAGCTGGTGGGGCTACTGGATGGGCTGGTGGATCTGCGCGGCTTCGATACCGACACCATCGCCAGCGACTGGAACAGCCTCGCCAGGCAGCTGGACCGCATCGTGCTGCTGCCGGTGCAGCTATCGCGGCCGGCAGATCCGCTCAGTGACTTTCCGTCTGTTGCTGAGGGTCAGCCCATCCCGGCCCCGACCCTGCCGCCACACCCGCAGGATGTGGCCCAGCTCACCGCCCTGGTTCAAGCCGTGGCCGCCAGCACGCTGGCCAGCACCGCCAGTGAACTGCTGGCCGACCAGGCCGAACAGCCCACGCTCACCCCGCCGCAGCTGGAAACCATCGCCAACGATGTGCGCCAACTGCTGCAAACCAGCATCGACAGCCATCAGGCGACCTACCCGCTGGAGCTGGCCCGCCCGGTGATAGCGGCGTTAAAAGACACTGCGCAGGCCGTACAGGAAGCCGCCCGCGCCGTCATTGCATTGGCCCCGCCGCTGATCCAGCGCCGGGTGGAACAGGACGGCAATCTGCATCTGCAGGCCTTTGCCTGGTATGGCGATTACCGCCGCGCCGCCGAGCTGGCCCGACTCAACCCCACACTGCGCAACCCCAACCACCTGCAAGCCGGAGACCTGCTCCATGCCTACGCCCGCTAACGCCGTGCCTGCCGACCACATCGTCAGCCTGCTGCTGGCTGGCAAAGTCCATCAAAGCTGGAGCAGCTACGAGATCGACTCCGACCTGCTCACCCCGGCCGATGCCTGGCAGCTGCAGCTGGGCCTGCCGGATGGCCGCCTGCCGCCAGCCCTGCAGGAAGGTGTGGCAGTACAACTGCGCATCGGCCGCGACCTGGTGATGACCGGGCAGATTGACGACATCGAGGACCCGATAGAACACGGCGCGCACACGCTGACCCTGCGTGGCCGGGATGGTGCGGCGATCCTGGTGGATTGCTCCTCGCCCATCTTCACCCGCCGCCAGGCCACCCTGGCGGAAATCGTCGCCGATGTCGTGCGGCCGCTGGGCTTGAACAAGATCCGCATCGACGCCGCCCGCACCGTCACCCGCGAGAAAGTCAGTGTTGAACCCGGCGACAGCGCCTGGGACACGCTACGCAATGCGGCAGAAGCCAATGGCCTGTGGCCGTGGTTTGAACCGGATGGCACGCTGGTGATCGGAGGGCCGGACTACCAGCGGCCCCCAGTGGCCAGCCTGATCCTGCGCCGCGATGGCCAGGGCAATAATGTTGAGCGCCTGCACCGGGTGCGCAGCATGGCCGGGCGTTATTCGGACGTCACCGTACTGGGCCAGTCACACGGCAGTGCGCTGCAGGCCGGTCGCCATGCCATCAAGGTGGTGGAGCGTGACAGCAGCGTCAGTGTTTACCGGCCACGCATCGTCATCGACCACGATGCCGACAGCCTGGCCGCCGCCCGTGCCCGGGCACGCAAGCTGCTGTCTGACTCGCGCCTGCAGGGGCTGACGCTACAAGCCACAGTAAAAGGCCACCGCAGCAGCGACGGCCTGTTGTGGACGCCGGGCCAGCGCCTGCATGTATTGAGCGAGCCGCACGACATCAACGGCATTTACTTCCTGATGGCGCGGCGCTTCAGCGGCGGCCGTGGCCGCCCCAGCCACACCCTGCTCACCCTGAAAGAAGACGGGGCCTGGGTGCTGGATGCCCATCCTCACCAGCGCAGCCATCGCAAGGGCAAGAACAGCAGCGCCAGCACAACCCTGGTGGCGGTGGATGTTGGCCCGCCCAATTCAAGCAAAGGCAAGCCATGACTCCGGACATCGACCGCCGCATCAGCCGCGCCCTGGCCGGCATCCGCCAGGCCTTCCGGGGTGTGCTGGGCCTCACCAGCAACGGAGCCGGCAGCCAGCTGGCCCAGGTGGAGGGCTTGGCCGACGAGCCTTTGCCCGACCTGGAGCTGTTCCAGCAGTTTGGCTTTAGCAGCAACCCGCCGCCCGGTACCGCCGTCATCGTGCTGCCGCTGGGTGGCAAAACCAGCCACGGCATCATCATCGCCACCGAAAACGGCCAGTTCCGCGTACAGGGCCTGGCCCCCGGCGAAACAGCCGTGTTTAACGCTTTCGGCGATACCTTTGTGTTTAAAGACGGCAAGATCGAAGGCAGCACCAAAACCTTTACCCTCACCGCCACGGAAGGCATGCGCTTTGACAGCCCACAGGCCGAATTTACCGGCCAGGTGTTGGTACGCCAGCAGCTAAGCGGGCAAGGCGGCATGGCCATACAGGGGGGCGATGGCGCGGTGTTCAGCGGGGATGTGCGGCAGGAGGGAGGCTGCTACCAGACGGATGGCGATGTGGTGGCGAGAGGGGTGAGTTTGAGGAGGCATACCAACAACGGCATGCCGGTAGATGGAGGCTAGTTGTACATTTCCCCCCCCTGTTTCGGTGAGACAAGACAGGTCAGACTGAAACCTCTTTCCTCCAGGAGTACAACATGACCAAAACATTCGTTCTTGTCCGTCACACTGCCCAAGATATGCGCGCAGCCAAGAGCCATACGCTAGACAGCATGACAAATACCGTAAGCATTGCCCTTCAATCATGTGGCTATGACTATCAAGAAAGACAGATTCTCGGAGGTGACGGCTATATCAGTAATGCCCTGCAAGTTGATGCTGTGATAGACAGACTACAAGCAAACTTGGAGGAGCTGCGTAAGGAGGCAAAACGATACCTATCGAGTCAGTAGTGATAGTGCCACGTAGCTCAGGCATTTCTTAATATGCAAAATTGTAGTCAAAATATCATTGTTTATGCTTGAAGGATACAAAATCATCCCAATGATAGGGTGACTATGTGAATAGAGGTTTTGTCAATGAAAAATTCCCTGAAAATTACTGATGCCGAGCGACTGATCCTAGCTAATCAGTACCAAATTCTTGCCGAACTTGAAGTGCTTAATAAGCATGGAGATGGGAAAGAATATTCAGAGCTATCGAATGACCTTCGAGATGGCTACAGCTTTTTCTATGATGGTTTTTTTGATGCAGTACTTTCCAACGTCCTAGACAAAGATGATGAAAGCTTTGTATTAAACACCTTAGATCTGTTCTCCACACTAAAAGCTAGTTACGATGAGCTTGATAAAGCACAGCAGGCTGAAATCTATGCAAAAGGGATCTCATTTGATGGTTTTGACGGAAATCATGAGACCGAGCTTCTTGGATTTGTAGACGCACTTGCAAAGCACAATAGATTTTTCACCATTCTTGATGGAAAAATGGGACTAAATTCGCATGCACCCATGGTGAGCATTTATCAAAGACAATTAGCCAAATGGGAAGAGTTGGGAGAGCCACTTTATCCAATGAGCTTTGAGCAAATTCGTGATATTGCTGAAGCTAGAAAACACCCAACAGCGCGTAAATAATCGAATAAACGGTTACCCACTGAACCCCCTCAGCTAATCCCATCCCCCACCATGCCCCGACAATCGGGGCATGGACGCTTTACTCGACCCTCACACCGCCAGCTATGCCGGCAGCCGCACCAGCACCCTGGCCAATGCCGTTTATCTGCGCCTGGCCACGCCGCTGGGCAGTTGGTGGGCAGACCCCTCGCTTGGCTCACGCCTGCATGAGCTGCAACGCGCCAAAGACCTCAGCCGTATCGACGCGCTGGCGCGGCAGTATGCCGAGCAGGCTCTGGCTCCCTTGCTGCAGGATGGCCGTGCCAGCCGTATTTCGGTAGAGAGCCAGCGGCCCCGGCCCGGCTGGCTGGTGCTGTTGATTACCGTCACCGCGGCCAGCGGCACACTACAGACCTTCCGCTATCCAGTGCGGGTGGCCGGCTGATGGCTTATCCCTTGCTCACCATGGCGCAGATTCGCGCCGACATGCTGCGCGACATCCGCAACCTGCTGCCCGAAGCCGATACAGGCCCGGACTCGGACTACTTCATCCGCGCCACCTCGGTAGCCAGCGCGGTAGAAGGCCTGTACCAGCACCAGGCGTGGATGGTGCGGCAGATTTTCCCCGACACCGCCGATCATGATTATTTGCTGTTGCATGCCCGACTGCGTGGTCTGGAGCCCAAGCCGGCCGTGGCCGCCAGCGGCCGCATGCTGTTGCGTGGTAATCCTGGCAGCCCCATCGCTGCCGGAATACAGGGCAAGTGGACCGACCAGCTGTATGTCAGCCGCGAGGCCGGGCTGATCGGTGCAGATGGCACAGCGACAGTGGCCGCCAGTGCAGCACTGGCAGGATTTGCTGGCAATGCGCCGGACGATGCCCGGCTGGAGCTGCTGGCCCCACCGCCAGGCATGCAGTCGGCAGGTCAACTGGTGGAGATGCGCGGTGGGGTGGAGGAAGAAAGCGATGCCGAGCTGCTGGCGCGGCTGCTGGATCTGATCCGCCGTCCACCCGCTGGCGGCAATGTGCATGACTACCGCCGCTGGGCATTGGAAGTGCCGGGCGTGTCGGCAGCTTATGTCTACCCGCTACGGCGCGGACTGGGCACGGTGGACATCATCATCACCTCGGCCGGTGGCCTGCCATCGGTGGCGACGCTGGCCGCCGCACAGGCGCATATCGACGCGCTGCGCCCGGTCACTGCCAGGCACAGCCTGGTCGCTGCACCTGCGGTGCGACTGGTGGATGTGGAGCTGTTGCTGTCGCTGTCCGGCCTGACGCTGGAACAAGCCCGACTACAGCTGACACCGCAGCTGCACACCCGTTTCGACCAGTTGGCCCCCGGCCAGCTGCTGATCCGCAGCCAGCTGGAAACGCTGGCTTCCAGCCTGCCCGGCGTGGTGGACCGGCGCATCGTGCTACCGGCCGCCAATGTGCAGCCGCTGGTGAATGAACAGCGGGTGGAATGGCTGCGCCTGGGCCGACTCGACATCAAGGCCATGCCATGAGCCACGCCACACTATTGGCACTGCTGCTGCCACCGCAATCCTATGCACGCAATGCCCAGCCCTTGCAGATCGAGCTGCAGGCCGAGGGCCGGGCGCTCGATGTGGCCGAGCGCGATGGCCTGCAGGCTGCTGCCGCCATCTCCCCCTTCTTTGCCGAATACACCCTGCCGGACTGGGAGCGAGTGTGTGCGCTCACCCCGCCCAGCGGTGCCGGCTACCAGCAGCGGCTGCAGGCGGTGCTGGCCAAGCTGGCGGCTACCGGGGGGCTGAGTATTCCTTACTTTCAGCGACTGGCCAGCAGCCTGGGTTACCGCATCGACATTGTCGAACCGCAGCCTTTTCGTGCCGGCATCAACCGCGCCGGCGACATGCTGCAGGTGGCCGACATTATCTGGGTGTGGCAGGTGGTGGTGCATGCCGCCCAGGTGCAGGCCTGGCGTTTCCGTGCTGGCCAGTCCGCTGCCAGCGAGGCGCTCACCAGCTTTGGCGACCCGGTGCTTGAAACCGTGTTCCGCGAGCTGAAACCGGCGCACACCTTTGTCTACTTCGCCTATCAGGAGGGCTGAATGCACAAGATCAACACCCCGGACAGCCTGTTTCACGATGGCGACCCGTCAACCGGCGCGCTGGGCACCATCGTCACCGCCGCCTGGCTGAATGCCATGCAGGGCGAGCTGGTGAGCGTGATCGAGGCGGCCGGCATCAAGCTGGATGCTGGCAAAACCAACCAGCTACTGCAAGCCATCGCCAAGCTGGTGAGCGATGCCGCCGCGCCACTCAAGCATGGCCATCTCTGGACAGACATCAGCAAAACCCCCACCACGCTGGCGGGGTATGGGATTGGGGACGCACTAGCACTCAAACCGGGACTAGCTGACAAGGTGGACTTGAACAGCATCAGTGAAACCGGCCTTTATCATCAGTCCAATAATGCGGCGGCGGAGAGTGGCAGCAATTACCCGACCCCCTATGCTGGCATGCTGTTTGTCTTCAGTGCTGGCTTGATGTGCTACCAGCAATTCCAGGATTACCAGGGCAAACGGCTGTGGTGGCGGGTCAAGTACCGCGATGCCTGGTCCAGCTGGAATGCCAGCACGGCGCTGGTCGAACTCCCCGGCCAGTGGGACACCCGCTTAAACCAACGCATGACTTTCCAGTACTGAGGCCGCGCCATGCCCAAGACCTTTATCGACGGCCGGGAAATCAAGCGCTGGTGGCTGGATGGCCGCGAAGTCAGCCGTGCCTATCTTGATGGCCGCCTGGTGTTCCAGAAAGAAACCGTCATCCGCATCAGCGCCCACGACCATGGCATCACGGGCCAATGGGTGATCGACCGTATCCAAACAGCATTTGCAGGTGCGCCACCCGCCGGAGCCAGCATCCGCTTGGTCATTGAGTCAGGCATCCAGCTGGTGGCCGCCAATGTCGGCGAATGTTTCCGCCTGGACGGTAGCTGGTGGAATGGCACATTGGCAAGCTGCCAGATCATCATCGAAAACCACGGCTACCTGCTGGGGCGTGGTGGCCAGGGCGGCAATACTGGCTCGGGTTGGCAGGAGGCAGGTTTGCCTGGCGGCAATGGCATCGTCAGCAATGGCGTGCCACTGCTGGTGGCCAACTATGGCGTGATTGGCGGCGGTGGCGGCGGCAGCGGTGCCACTGGCTGGTACGACGGCGGCAGTGGCAACTACAACTCCACCGGTGGCGGTGGTGCCCCCTTCGGTCCGGGTGGGCCAAACAATAGCGGCAGTAATGGCAAATGGTGGGGATCGGCCGCCAGCTTGGACACGCCAGGCCGCAGCGGTGGAGGGCCGGGGGGCAATGTTCCAGGTGGCAACTGGGGCGAGAAAGGCGGCGACGGCTTGTTCAAACAGGCTGGAGGTGCCCGTTACCCGGTAGCTGGCGGCCCTGCCGGCTCCGCCATCATCTGTAGTAACGCTGCCTTTGGCTGGATCAATCGCGGCGACATCCGAGGAAACGCACCATGAACAGCCTGATCTTTGACGGCAGCATCACCCGCCTGCAGCGCGCTCACGGCACCTTCCACACCCGGCTTATTCCAGTCCTTACCCCACGCCCGGCCAGCGAGGACAGCACGCAGCAAGGTGTGCCTATTCGCATCCGCTACCTGCTGGCGGAGCCGGCCGACAAGTCGGTGCTGGAGCTGGACGACGCCGACTACACCTGGCAGCTGAATGCCGAACAATGCGCCGAGCTGGACACCTTCATCACTGACTTCGACCCGGCCAATGCCATTGCCTGGCCCGCGCCGCTGTCAGCGGAAGAACAGGAGCGCCTGACCCGCGCCGAACGCGACCGCCGCCTGCAGGCCACCGATTACCTGCTGATGCCGGACTACCCCATCAGCACGGCCGACCTGGACGCAGTGAAGGCCTACCGCCAGCAGCTGCGGGATTTGAGCCAAGCGCCGGACTGGCCTGATGTTGCGTGGCCAGCGCTAACGCCAGGCGGAGAGGAGGACGCAGCCACAACCACCCTGCCCGAATCTGAATAAGTGAGAGACAGCGACCGACCATGATGCGTCAACATCAGGCCGGCCAGCTGACCCGCAGAACGACCCTGCAAGTCACCCCAAGGCTGCCACTTTCTGCGCAGAAAGCCCGGACAGTCTAACGGTTAAACGGTCCCGGACCACCTTGCCGATGTCACTACCCGAAATCCGCTGCGGCCATTGCGGCCGCAAACTCGCCGAGGGCCACGTGCTGGTCCTCAGCATCAAATGCCCGCGCTGCCGGGTGCTAAATCATTACCAGGCCACGAGCCATTCACCAGCGCACCAGGGCGTGCCAGACAGGACACCAACTGATGCACAGCCAACCCATCATTCCCTGGTTGGGCGGTAAACGCCGTCTGGCCGACAAACTACTGCCGCTGTTTCCGCCACATGACTGCTATGTCGAACTGTTCTGTGGCGGCGCAGCCCTGTACTTCCTGCGCCATCATCCGGCAAAAACCGAGGTGCTCAACGATGTGAACGGCGAACTAGTCAACCTGTACCGTGTGGTTCAACACCATCTGGAAGAGTTTGTACGCCAGTTCAAATGGGCTATCAGCAGCCGTGAAGTATTCAAATGGCAGCAAATGACTCGCCCGGAAACCCTGACCGACATCCAGCGCGCTGCCCGCTTTTATTACCTGCAGCAGCACGCCTTCGGCGGCAAGGTACAGGGTCAAAACTATGGCACCGCCACCACCACGCCGATGATTAACCTGTGCCGCATCGAGGAGAACCTCAGCGCCGCCCACCTGCGACTGGCCGGTACCAATATCGAAAACCTGCCCTGGGACGAATGCCTACAGCGCTACGACCGCAGCCACAGCTTCTTCTATGCCGATCCGCCGTACTGGCAAACCGAAGGCTACGGCGTCCCCTTCGGCCTGGAGCAATACCAACGCCTTGCCAACCTGATGAAGCGCTGTAAAGGCAAGGTGATGGTGAGCATCAACGACCATCCCGATATCCGTGACGTGTTTAACGGCTTCTGGATGGAAGGGCTGGAAATAAAATACAACACCGGCAACAGCCACGGGGCAGCGGATAGCAGCAAGGAACTTGTGATCACCAACTGGCAGCCGGAGGTGATGGGGGGATTGTTCTGAGGGCAAAAACAAAGGGAGCTTATGCTCCCTTTGTGCGGCAGAAAATCGGCCAGAGCAGTCGTTGCGAGGGTCTTAGGCGAATGGCCGGCATCTCCACACTTGAGGGTATTCGCTTGAGAAGCCATTTTTGCTCATCGAATTACCCCGGCCTCCCCAACGAATGGATTCATAATTGATATGCGATCAGGGCTAACTCTCTCAGCAACCCAAATACCCTCGGCAACGGGTACTTCATCATGGCTTTGATCGATCGCAAGAACAAGAGGCACCCCCTTCCTCGCCCCCACGGCCATGGCCTCCTCTGCAATATTCGTCAAATGGACCATACGCCGCTGCATCGGAACCAAGCCGTCATGGACGATCCTATCTAGGGCAGACCAGCTAGAACCATGAAACAGTGAGGTCGGTGTACCAACTTTGATGCCAGCATCAATGACAACATCTAACGAGTGACCATAGAGCGCCCTGATGCGGCCATCTCGAATCTCGAATCTTGGCTCACCTGGATACTCTGCGACGGCCAGTAACTGACTTGAATCCACATTGAGTACAAGTGCTAGCTTATCCATCGACGCGAACCCAGCTTTATCGATCTGAATATCGTTTGAAGGTCCATGATGACGGAGTTGGTATGCCATTGCTTTACTTAGTCTCCGATGGTCAGGGCCTGGGGCTGATTCATTTGTATCTAGCTGTTCGATCCGTGAAAGCGCATGCATTAGGTCCCGAGCTAAGCCTTTGATTGAGTCATCACCGCACTCAACCAGTAGTCCGCAAAGTTCGCGCGCATGGCGGCGTAATTGCTTACCGGCCTCCCTTTCAGTACCTAGCCGCAATGCTCGGGTAAGGGCAAACCAACCATATGCAGCGGCCACATCAGAGCTACTAATTTCTTCACCCATGTTTTCTATATAGCGCTTAATTATTGCTAAGCGTCTGTGCCACCCATCTGGATTCGCTTGAATCAGGGCGTCATCTTCAATCAGTTGCGCAACGTCATAGCCAATCGGTATAAAATCGACTGACTCTAGATCAATGGCTATGATGCGTCCTGCTGAGTCCACTAGCCAATTGGATGCATGACCATCCCGCTTTCTTACCAACGGAAGCTTGCTGGGAAAGATACCGTGTAAAGATTTGACAAAGCGGTCTGCCTGCTCACGCTCGAAGAGGGCTTTCGACCATAACTTAAGGTGGTCCTTTAGCGAACGCCACGCTGATTTTCCGGCAGGAGGCTCACCTGCAACACGATGAAAGACGGCGAGAAGGTCAACAATTGAGTCAAGTACTTCTGATACCTCCTCCCCACGGAGTTCGCTTACCAAACGTCCAGCAGCTCGTTGAGAGACATGTACCCATTGCCGTTCATCGTCAGCGGGAACCTTTACGATCGCAAGCGAGCGTGGCACTTCAAACCGATGTGCGTTGCCCTGCCGTGTGATTTCCTCCCGCAGTGCACTGAGCATAGATGCTTCGTGGTCAGCCTTTCCTCTGGTAGTACGCTTAAACACAAATGTCTCTGATAAAAAACCCCTGGCGTCAGCAACAGCAAAAACCTCATTGCGTCCGCCAAGATTTGATCGTGCGTAGTCTGCTGACTTTAAAGCAAGTGATGCCGCATCTTGCCAACTGTCATCTGTAGATGAAGTATTATTGTTGCTTCCAACAAGGTAGTCGCGCACTCGCGCAAGACCGATTCGTGGAAGCGGCCAAGTCGAATGCAATGTGGCCAGCTCATCAAATATCAACTGAGCTTGTTGTGCCAACTCTTGATTTCCAGTTCGCTTCGCCACTGATAACGCAGCCGCTCCAGCCTCCCATTGAACATGGCGGTTCCAAGAGGATTTCGTTGCGAGCCAACTCGTGGCCTCAACGTAGTTAGAAAGATTGCTTGCATCAAGCAATTCCGGAGGCCCATCAATCATCTGCCGCAAGAACCGAGCACTCAACACTGCCGCAGGTACCGATCCACGATTGATTCGCAAATTTTCGAGTTCATCAATTACTCGTCTTATAGTTACCCAAAGGGTAGTAGATGGCTTCGTCGCCATTGAAGCGAGCAAACCTCTCGGGATACCCATTGAACGAGCAGACATAACGAGCCGTCCCTGCTTGGCCTCCGCTACTAGCGTAGACAATACGCTGCGCCGGGACTCTTCAACACCGCTCTTTGGACGAAACAGTACGAGTCTTCTCTCAGCGGCTTTAAGGTAGCGCCTGGAGTCTCTGGGCCCGGACTCTGAGATCTGTGCAAGCCGAAATCGGGCCTCTGCCTCGGCGAGCTCAGACCCCTCTGCAATTTTCTGATTCTCCGACAGAAGTTCTAGTGCCTCCCGCAGTAGCTGGGCATCACCAGTTTGATCGAACTGTAAAACCAGAAGCTCAAGTCGATAGATAAGTGTCTCGGGTTTCAGGTTTCCCAGCGTCATTGATTCTTTGGAATATAACAGAGCTCTTGAGACGGCTTCAGGCGATACGTTGACCCAACGGCCAATCATTGCAACTGCAGTTGCGTATTTACCAGTAGCTAGTCGCCTAGTGGGGCCCGTAAGTAGTTGGCTTTCGATGGAGAACCGGAATTCTGAGAGTGCTGCTTGGAATCGAGCAATGGCCACGTCAATCTCATCACCAGCAAAACTCTGTTTAGCCCCCTCGTGCAAAGCATCTGCTGCTCGGAACGCAAGATTTGCTAACGTTTTGGAGAACTCAAGTCCGACTGCCGCCAATGAACTTCCCGTATTGGCAGGATTTCGGCGCATGTGTTCAAGTATTAGGAGTAGTACTGGCGCTGAGAGTTGAGCGGACTCCTTGAGCACCTTGCGCCACATCTCAGCTGCGATCACGTGACCATCCTGATGAGTCAGAGACTCCAGTTGCGATGACCACTCAGATTCGGTGAGCCATTTGATAGAGGGCTCTGATCCAAGGTATGCCAGCGAGTGAAAACTCTCAGTCAATTCAGGTGTCCATACTTGTAGCGCACAGGAGATTTCATCAGTTCGTGCCATAGCCTGCCATTTCTTCCAGATCGAGAAATTTCAACCCACTCATCATAGCGTATTCAATTGAGATGAATCGCCCTACGTTTATTAGATACTTCTGTGTCCGCTTCTAATCGGTAAGCGGGCACCGTCCATTTGCTAGTTGAACGTCTGCTTTGGCCGAACTACTGACTCGACACCCTGCCTTCACGCAGGGTGTTTTTATTTTTAGGTAGTGGTAGAGCACAGAGAACTAGGACTGGACCACCCTCCTCTATCACAGGAAAAGGTAGCAGTAAGGAAGCGTTAGATTTTTGCGCACCGGTGCCAAAACAAGCGCAAATAGTAACAAAAACCCTGAAAATCGGCGGTGACAATTAATGTGCAAATGAGTGCCAAAACTGCCGCAAAGTTACACAGACTCGACACCTTACCTTCACGCAAGGTGTTTTCATTTTCAGGTAGTGGTAGAACACAGAGAAGTAAGGCTGGGCACCCTGCTCCATCACAGCAAAAGGAAGCAGTAAGGAAGCGTTATATTTTTGAGCGCCGGTGACAAAATAAGCGCAAATAGTGCCAAAAACCCTGCAAATTGGCGGTGACAATAAAAGTGCAAACGAGTGCCAAAACTGCCGCAAAGTTACACATTCGGCATGACCTCCAGGTACATGCCTTTTTCGTCGCTGAGGCGTAGGGGCTTGCCGTCCTCGCGTGGCTTGGCGTTCTTGCAGGCGGTGGCGGTCAGGGGCATAGGGGGCATCTTTCAGGGGCTTGGGGGCATCGACTTGTGCCCCCGTTGCTTATGCCCCCTTTTATGCCCCCTGAGGTGGGGGCATGTCAAGACACGTCATGACACGGTAAAAAGCCATAAAAAAACCCCGAGAGGCTTATTTCTCGGGGTTCTTGGCACACCATGACACGGTGTGAAATGCTAATTTGGTGGAGGCGGCGGGAATCGAACCCGCGTCCGAAAGTCCTCTACGGTGAGATCTACATACTTAGTCGTGTCATTTGGATTTAACCTCCACCACGCCGACGGACAGGCTGGGCTTTGGCGAGTTACCTTGAGTTTCGCACGGTGCCAAGTAACCCGGCACAGCACTAGCAGATGTAGAGTGACACTACAGGGTTTTGACGCCCCCGGCCCATCTGCGAACCGTTGTAGTGTCTAGCCGGCCGTTAGGCTGCTAGAGCGTAAGTTTCGTCGTTTGCGACTAAAAAAATTCAGCTTTTTACGGGGTGACTGAAATCCCGGTATGCCCTCATCCGCTTCGCAACCCCCGTCGAAACCAGAGTCGCCCCCAGATAAGACTGACAAGTATACAGTGAAACACCCGTGGCGACTAGTCTGGCTGCCGCAGCAAAATCAGCCGGCAGCATGCCGGGCAATGGCCGGGGGGCTTAACGCTTGAAGGCCAGCACCACTACCCCGCCAGCCACCATGGCGATACCCAGCCATTCGCGCGGGGCCGGGCGCTCACCGAGGAAGATCACGGCAAACACCGCCACCAGCACCAGGCTCAGCTTGTCGACCGGGGCCACTTTCGAGGCATCACCCATTTGCAGGGCGCGGAAATAGCAGGCCCAGGACAGGCCGGTGGCAATGCCGGACAGGCCGAGAAACAGCCAGGTCTTGCCTGATAGCTGCAGCGGGTTGCTCCACTTGCCGCCAAGCCAGACAAATAGCGACAGCACCACGCTGATGATGCCGGTACGAATCAGCGTGGCCAGGTCGGAATCCACGCCGCGGATGCCTATCTTGGCAAAAATCGCGGTCAGTGCGGCGAATACCGCCGACAACAAGGCCCAGAACAACCAGCTGGCCGTTCCCATCATGATTTTCTCCCTTTCATTGAAACCGAAGCTATCCGGCCAGCGCCGACCGGCCTAAAATGGCCGCTCAAACATTATTGCTTCGGCTGCCGCCATGTCTCAATCCAAAACGATACTTCTGTTTACCCTGCTGCTGGCGCTGGCCTTGCTGGCCGGGCACCGCCAGGAAAACAAGCCGGCCAGCGCGGGGCAGACCAGGCTGATCAAGAACATCATCCGCATTCTGTAAATGCTGAACACGTATGGCAGGCCAGGCAACGGCCATTTGCCCGCCGCGATAAACATCAAGGACAGACCATGATTTCTGCCTCAACCCTGTTGCTGTTCATGGCAACCGTGCTGCTACTGTTTTTGTCGCCGGGGCCGAATATGGCGTTTGTGCTGTCGTACTCCACCACCATGGGCCGCTCCGGCGGGCTGGCAGCGGCGCTGGGCATTGCCGTGGCGGACATGGTGTTCACCATCCTCACCGCCAGCGGCATTACCGCCATGCTGGCAGGCTGGCCGCCGATGTTCGACCTGCTGCGGCTGGGCGGGGCTGCGTATCTGCTATGGCTGGCGTGGAAATCCTGGCGAGCCGGCGGCATGCTGGCCCTGCTGGGCGGTGAGCGCCGCAGTCACCGTCAGGTGGTACGCATGGCGATGTTGAACAGCCTGCTCAACCCCAAGGCGCTACTGTTTTTCATGGTATTCCTGCCGCAGTTCGTCAATATCGCCCACGGCCACGTAGCACAGCAGGTATTGCTGCTGGGGCTGGTGCTGGCGGTGACCGGGCTGGCTTTCAATGCGCTACTGGCACAGTTCAGCGGGGCATTGGGGCGCTATTTGCAGACACAGCCGCGCTTTGCACTGTGGCAAGGCCGGGCGCTGACCCTGGTCTTTCTCGGACTGGCCGCCCGACTGCTGCTGTTGCAACGTCCGGGTCAGCCCTGAGCGGTCGCGCCGCTGTCCGCCGCGGCGTACCAGCGGCTGGCCGCCGTGTCGTCGTCCAGCGCCTGCAATACAGCGGCGCTCAACTCTTGCACCACACCATCCAGCCCGCGCTGGCGATAGCCCAATGCCGTGCCGCGCTGCAAGGCTTCTGCCGCCAGGGTGATGGACAGATCCTGCGGCAGTTGTGCTGCCGCGCTCAGGCAGGCCTCGGCAGAAAAGGAATGCGCCTTGCGGCAGCTGGCCGGCCGCCACGGATAGATGCTGCACAGCGCATCCTGCAAAAACGCACAAGCTGGCCGCTGGGCAGCACCTTGCGCCAGCAAGGCTTGTTGCTGCTGCAGGGCCTGCCGCAACTGCGCAAGACGGTCAGCCGGGCCGCTGCGTAGCTGCTGGGCAATCAGCAAGGCTTCTGCCGGCACCACTTCCACCCGCAGGCTGCAACAACTGGTGCAGCGCGCCTGGCAGGCCACCGGCTCGCCACGCAATGCGGCCTGCGCCATGGTTTGATCGATGCCACGATGCAGATTGCCGACAAACGCGACGGCATACGCGACGCCGGGATTGGCCTGCAGCGCTGCCGTTACCCGCGCACCCACCCGCTCTATCGAAGCCTGCAAGGCAGCGGCTTCGCCTGCGTGCAGCATAGCCATCCTCCCTATCGTTTCAGTCATTCCAGTCGGAGACCAGGGCTGATTATAGCCGCTAGCGGGCCAGCCGGATCGTGACAGTCCATCGTGTGCGCAGCGACAAAACCAACGCATGTTTCAATTAGTTGATCATGATCATACCGACTGCAAGGAGGCCATTCTGCCTGACACCGGCAGGGTTAAAATAATGCCAATGACAAATCAACATACAACAAGCCATGACGGAAACCGACATTATCCGGCTGATACGGGATATCGATTCTGCCGCCGAGCGGGCCATCCTGGCCGAACTGGCGCTGCTGCTGGGTTCCAGCCACCTGGGTAGCCAGCTGAAACTGGACGACCTGCAAGCCCTGAGCCATCCGGCACGCAGCGTTTTCAACCAGCTGTGCGAACTGGTTGGCGCGCAGGCCCAGCAGCCTTTCAGTGCCGCTACCACGGGCGCCCTGCTGGCCATCCTCACCACCACCCATCAGTCCTGATGACACGCTTAAGCCTGGCTTAAGCCGCCCCGATAATAATCCGCACGGGGAATAAGCCCCTTCTGGAGATCAATCATGGTATCGGGTATCGGCAATATCGGTAGTACCGCGCCTTCCCAGCCCTTGCGCCCCGTCAGCCAGCCACTGGCCCAGCGCGGCAGCGATAGCGATGGCGACAATGACGGCAGCAAGCCTGGTGTGGCAGAAAGCAAAAACCGCCCGGTTTCCGCCACTATCGGCAATACCATCAACACCACGGCCTGAGATTCCTGCGGAATCCCCGCCACACCCAGCCCGCTTAGGCGGGCTTTTTTTGTCTGTCCCAGCCATGAACGCATGAAAAAACCAGCCCGTATGGTGTGCTCATCTGCTATATTTTGATTATGTACATTTTCAAAATAACCCGCCATGTCTGATATCACCCTGTGCGGCCGTATCGCGCCCAGCCCGCCCTGCAGCCTGCCGCTGGCCGGCATGGGCATCCGCGCCGGCTTCCCCTCGCCAGCCGACGACTACCTCGACAGCAGCATCGACCTCAATGGCTACCTGATGAGCGACCCTGACGCCTGCTTCGTGGTACGGGTACAGGGCGATTCGATGAGCGGCGCCGGCATCATGGAGGGCGACCTGCTGATTGTCGACAAGGGCCGCCCGGCACTGCATGGCGATATCGTGGTGGCCGTGGTGGATGGCGACTTCACCGTCAAGCGCCTGCACCGCCGCCATGGCCGGCTGGCTTTGCTGCCGGAAAATCCGGCTTACCCGGTACTGGTGCCCCAGAGCGAGCAGGAATTGCTGATCTGGGGCGTGGTCTGCGGCTGCGTGCGCCGTTACTGATGAGCCGCTTTGCCCTGGTGGATGGCAACAGCTTCTATACCAGCTGTGAGCGGGTATTCCGGCCCGACCTGATCGGCAAGCCCATCATCGTGCTGTCGAATAACGATGGCTGCGTGGTGGCGCGCTCGGCCGAGGCCAAGGCCATCGGCATTCCGGCCTTTCTGCCCTACTACCAGGTGCGGAGCTTGTGCCGCAAGCACCGGGTGGCGGTGTTTTCCAGCAATTACACCCTGTATGGCGACATGTCGCGCCGCATGATGAATATCCTGGCGCGCTTTGCACCGCAGCAGGACATTTACAGTATTGATGAATGCTTTCTGGACCTGAGCGGCATGGCCACTCCACTGGCCCATGGCCGGCATATCCGTCAGACCCTGCTGGACAAGCTGGGCCTGCCCAGCTGCGTGGGCATTGGCCCCAGCAAGACACTGGCCAAGCTGGCCAACCATGTGGCCAAGCAACAAGCACACTGGCAAGGCGTGTTCGACTGGGCCGATCTGACACCGGCCGAGGCAGAAGGCCTGCTGGCCAGCATGGATGTGCGCGAAGTATGGGGTGTGGGGCGGCGACTGGCAGAAAAACTGCACCAGCTGCGCATCCGCAGCGCGCTGGATCTGCAAAGAGCTGACGCCCGCCAGCTCAAGCGCAATTTCAACGTGGTGCTGGAACGCACGGTGGCCGAGCTCAACGGCGTATCCTGCCTGGCGCTGGATGATGTCGCCAGCAGCAAGCAGCACATCATTTCCAGCCGTAGCTTCAGCCGCCAGGTCAGCAGTCTGCCACCGCTATCGGCCAGCATCGCCCATCACATTGCACGTGCGGCAGAAAAGCTGCGCGCCCAGGGCAGTACCGCGGCGATGATAGGCGTCAGCATCCAGACCAACGCTTTTGGCAGCGCCACCCCCTATCACGGCTATACCTGCATTCCGCTGCTGCAGCCCAGCGACGACACACTCAGCCTGAACCAGGCGGCCCAGGCCGGGCTGCGCCAGCTGTTCCAGCCCGGTCTGCGTTATCACAAGGCCGGGGTGGTGTTGATGGAAATCGGTGACAAGGCCATCCAGCAACAGGATATGTTCGCCCCTGCGCCAGACCCGCGCCGCGCCCGGCTGATGTCCACCATCGACCAGCTCAACCGCCGACTGGGCAAAGGCAGCATCCGGCTGGCCGTCGAGGATATCAGCCAGGATTGGCAGATGCGCCAGGCCATGCGCTCACCCTGCTACAGCACAGATCCGCAGCAGGCGATCATGGCCAACCGGCAAGCACACACCAGCGCACCCACCGGCTATCGCCTGTACTGGCCACGCCGCCAGCCCGATAGTGGCAATGAATAAGCCCAAGGCTTAGCGCGGCTGGCCCACACCATCACGCAGGGCCGGCCAGGCCAGGGTCAGCAGCAGGCCGCGCATGGCCATCAACACCAGCAAGGCCGCCCAGATGCCATGATTGCCAAAGCCGCGCTGCAACAGCCACAAGGCCGGCACATAGGCCGCAAAACTCTGCAACATGCCGTTGCGCAATACTCGCGTCTGCATCGCCCCCATGAACACGCCATCCCAGAAAAAGGCCCAGATACACACCGGCGGCAACACAACCAGCCAGGGCCAGAAGGCCGCCGCCATATGCTGCAATTGCACATCCGGCGTCATCAGCGGCAGGTAAAACAAGCCAAGCACCGCCATGGCCAGCGCCAGCATGCTGCTCCAGCCCAGCGACAGCCAGCCACAACGCCGCACCACCAGCACCAGCCCTGAACGCGAGCCCGCTCCAATGGCCCGTGCGCCATATACCTCGGCCGCCACGGCAAATCCATCCAGCAGGCTGACGCACACCATGAAGGCCTGCAGCAACAGCTGATTGGCCGCCAGCGTCAGCGTCCCCAGCTGCGCCCCGCTGCGCGTCATCAGGGCAAATGACACCGTCAGCAGCAAGGTCCGCACCATGATGTCCAGGTTGGCAGCAAACAGCTGCCGCCACGGCGCCATGCCCCCCAGGCGGTGCCAGGCGGCACGCCACTGCGGCCACGGCACCTGCCTCAGCATCACCCACCCCGCCAGCAGGCTGGCGGCGGCTTCACTGATGGCGGTCGCCCAGCCGGCACCGGACACGCCCCAGCCCAGCCCGGATACAAAGCTGATGGCCAGCGCCGCATTCAGGACATTCATCAGCACTTGCAGCAGCATGACCTGGCGGGAATGCCCCAGCCCCAGCAGCCAGGCAAACTGGGCATAAGCCAGCAAGGTAAACGGGGCCGACCAGATACGGGCATCAAAATACTGCCGGGCCAGCCCGGCCACCTCGGTCGGTGGGGCCAGCAGGCGCAAGGCCAGCCAGGCAATCGGCTGCTGCAGCAACAGCAAGCCCACACCACCCAGCATGGCCGCCAGCATGGGACGCAAGCCGGCCAGCACCACGGCCTCCCGCCCCTGCCCACCTGCCGCCTGGGCCACCAGCCCGGTCGTGGTAAAGCGCAGGAAACTGAAGCACCAGTACACCACATTGAAAATACTGCCACCCACCGCCACCGCGGCCAGCGCCACCGGATGACCCAGCCGGGCCAGCACGGCGGTATCCACCAGTCCCATCAAGGGCGTAGCCAGTGCGGCCAGCATCACCGGCACGGCAAAGGCGATCAATTGCCGCCAAGAAGGTGCAGCAAGGGGAGCAGCAGCATCAGACATGAGAAAAGCGGACAGGCGGGAAAACAGCATGGTAACAGAGCGCCACCCACATCGCGGAGGGCGGCAGCGCCAGAGTAGAAATGAAAAAGCACCCGCGCGGGGTGCTTTTTCATCAACGGAGTGCTGCGGCAGACTCAGGCCTTTTTCACGAACTCCGACTTCAGGCTCATGGCGCCGATGCCGTCGATCTTGCAATCGATATCATGGTCACCGTCCACCAGCCGGATATTTTTAACCTTGGTCCCCACCTTGACCACCAGCGACGAGCCCTTGACCTTGAGATCCTTGATCACCGTCACCGTGTCGCCATCCTGCAGCAGGTTGCCATTGGAATCACGCACTTCGCGCCCTTGCTCCTCACCAGCGGCATCGGACTGGGCCGACCACTCGTGGGCACATTCCGGGCAAACCAGCATGGCACCGTCTTCGTAGGTGAATTGGGAACCGCACTGGGGACAATTGGGCAAACCGCTCATGCTATACCTTGCTCGCTAACAAAAGAATCAAATCCATCGACCGCAGCCGATGGCGCAAAGGCGGTATTGTACGCCAGCACGCCGGCAAGATCACCCACTGCGCTCATGGTCTGGCCACTACCGGCCTAGCGCGGCTTCTGCCGACTGAACGCCCACCAACCGGCCAGAAAGGTAAAACTGGCAACCAGCAGCACCAGCACCCAGAAGCCATGCGGATGATTGGCCAGCGGCACACCGCCTACATTCATGCCGAAAAAACCGGCCACGATATTGATGGGCAGTGCCAGCACCGTCACCATCGTCAGGGTGAACAAGGTGCGGTTGGTCTGCTCGTTCAGCTTGGCGGCCAGCTCTTCCTGCAGCAGCTTGATGCGTTCCACCAGGGAGGCCAGGTCGTTCAGTACCAGCGAAAACTCCTCGGTCGATTCGCGCAGGGCCTGCACGTCGTGCTCGGCCAGCCAGACGG
The DNA here is from genome assembly GCF_003693445.1 of Aquitalea palustris. Classification (GTDB taxonomy): domain Bacteria; phylum Pseudomonadota; class Gammaproteobacteria; order Burkholderiales; family Chromobacteriaceae; genus Aquitalea; species Aquitalea palustris. Next base: position 53,099 of record NZ_RFAR01000021.1, read on the forward strand.
GCGGACGGTTCAGCAGACGGAACAAGGCGCCGGGTTCTGGCGCCAGCAATCGCTGCATGCGCACCAGGGTGCGGCGCATGCCGGACAGCTCGGCACGGTGATCCTGCAAATGCTCGGCCAGGAAACGATCTTCGATGTGGTCCACCTTGCGCGCAGACTCGCGCACGATGCCGGCCATCACATCAGCCTGATCCTGCATCAGATGAAACAGCAAGGAGCGGGCCGAGAGAAATACTTCACCGCTTTTCACCGCCGCCCGCAGCCTGTCCACCGAACGCAAGGGGCGCACGCGCGCGGTGACCAGCAAGCGCGAACCGGCAGCCACCCACAGTGTGGCGACATCGGAGGTCACCACACCAAAACCCAGTGCCACATCATTGATTACCGCCAGCAACATGCCACCCGAGGGTTCGATGCGGGTGGAGCTGCTGCCCGCATGCAGCAGTTCAAAGAAATCATCCGGCAGCGGCATCTTTGCCCGGAGCCAGCGCTCGCAAGCCGCATGCGCCAGATTGAAATGCAGCCAGACAAAACCATCATCTGGCGTTGGCTGCTGCAAAAAGCGTACTGCCTCTTCCGATGCAATGGGCTGACCCGCCTGCCCGGGCAGAAAGAGAAAGCCACTGATCAGTCCGACCTGATCCGCACCATACATTCCCTCGGCAATCGATACGCTCATGCAATACACCTTCCCGCAATACTGCCAGCCCAGCACTGGCCGGCATCAGCAAACACGTTTAATTAGCGCAGGATAACACTCCGCTTGGGCCCATTTTACCCGAGGCAGATGACAATTCTGACCTGGCGCGGGCAGAAAAATACCAGCGTACTCAGCTACTGAGTAGGCGGCTGATACGGCCCATCAGTGCTCAAGAAAATTCTCGATAAACAAGAAGAAACAAGAGCAATTTTAATAGGAAGATATCCCTTATTTGCCGCGATGGGAGTTCATAGACTGGCTCGTGTCCTCTTGTGGACACCACCAACCCACCCAAGTCTTTTACTCAGGAAAACCATCATGAAACTGATTGCATGGACTGTAGCTGGAGTACTGCTGGCCGGTCCCGCCCTTGCCAACAAACTGCACCAGCAATCCCCGACTGCCAGTGAAGTAAAAGCCTGGAAAGAAGATCAAGACAAGATCAAAAAGCAAGACGCGCACAAAAAACAGCAGCACAAGAAAAAGTCGGCATCGGGCGCCAAGCACCAGGTGAAGGAAACCGTAGGCGGACACGAACACAACAAGTAAGCCCCTGTCAGCATCCGCCTGGCGGGTGCTGACTCTTCCCCGCCGGTCACCACCAGCGCCCTCATTCACGTCCCCACTCTCATATTTGATCAAATAATTTGGCAAGCGCGGCTTGCCTGCGCTAGAATCAGCTGGCATGTGCAAAATATTAAACGAAAAGTTTAACGAAATGCCACAAACCAGCTACCCCGAATCCTACTACGCCGCCTCTGCCAATCCGGTGCCTGCGCGCCCGGCCCTGCAAGGCGAAATCGAAACCGACGTCTGCATTATCGGTGCCGGCTACACCGGCCTGTCCACTGCACTCTTCCTGCTGGAAAATGGCTTCAAGGTCACCGTGCTGGAGGCCGCCAGGGTTGGCTTTGGCGCATCCGGTCGCAATGGTGGCCAGATCGTCAACAGCTACAGCCGCGACATCGATGTGATCGAACGCACCGTGGGCAGCAAGCAAGCCAAACTGCTGGGTGACATGGCCTTCGAAGGTGGCCGCATCATCCGCGAGCGGGTAGCCCGCTACGGCATCGACTGTGCCCTGAAAGACGGCGGCGTGTTTGCCGCGCTGAGCGAAAAGCAGATGGGCCATCTGCGATCACAAAAAGCCTTGTGGGAGCGTTATGGCCACCGCCAGTTGCAAATGCTGGGCAAGGATGACATGCGCGGCATCGTGGCTACCGACAGCTATGTGGGCGGCATGCTGGACATGAGCGGCGGTCACATCCATCCGCTGAACCTGGCACTGGGCGAAGCCGCTGCGGTGGAGTCGCTGGGCGGCGTGATTTACGAGCAATCGCCGGCACTGAGCATCGAACGAGGCCAGCAACCCGTGGTAACCACGCCGCAAGGTCGGGTCAAGGCGAAATTCCTGGTAGTGGCCGGCAATGCCTACCTGGGCAACCTGCTGCCGGAACTGGCTGCCAAATCCATGCCTTGCGGCACCCAGGTGATCACCACCGAGCCGCTGGGCGACGAACTGGCTGCCAGCCTGCTACCGCAAGACTATTGCGTGGAAGACTGCAATTACCTGCTCGACTACTACCGCCTGAGCCAGGACAAGCGGCTGATTTTCGGCGGTGGCGTGGTGTACGGCGCACGTGACCCAGCCAATATCGAGGCCATCATCCGCCCGAAAATGCTGAAGGTCTTCCCGCAACTGGCCAAGGTAAAGATCGATTACGCCTGGACCGGCAACTTCCTGCTGACGCTGTCGCGCTTGCCGCAGGTGGGTCGCATTGGCGACAACATCTATTACTCGCAGGGCTGCAGCGGCCATGGCGTCACCTACACCCATCTGGCGGGCAAGATCATGGCCGAGGCACTGCGCGGCCAGGCCGAGCGCTTCGACGCCTTTGCCACCTTGCCGCACTACCCCTTCCCGGGTGGCGAACTGATGCGCGTGCCCTTCACCGCCATGGGTGCCTGGTATTATTCGCTGCGCGACAAACTGGGTATCTGAGTTTCCATGCGGTCAGCCACCTGCCGACCACACATCGCCTGACAGCAAGGGCCGGCCTCACCCCCGGCCCTTTTCTCATCTTGCCACCCCCGCCCCTCTTTAACTGAGCAAACAGCGCCGATCCGGCCGCCACCCTTACGCCTCTTTACCTTGTTTGCAAAAACCAACATTTTTTGACCTGTCCTGCCCATCCTGCCCAAGGTTCTGTCGGGGATAATCGTGACCACAGCCATGAGTCCGTCATACCGTCACCCACAAGGCAAGCATAGACAAGATGAGCAGCGCATCGATCACCACCTCGGCAGGTCCGCTCGACGTACAGAACATTGTCAGTCAGTTGATGACGGTGGAAAAACAGCCACTTGCCACCAGCCAGAGCAAACTGAGCAGTTTCAACAGCAAGCTCAGCGACATCGGCCAGGTCAGCTCTGCCATTTCCGGCCTGCAAACGGCCGTGAGCGGCCTATCCTCTGGCGCCTTCCTGCACACCATCAAGACCAGCAGCTCGGATGCCACCGTCGCCACGGTGGAGAGCAATGGCAGTGGCGCTGCCGGCAACTATCTGCTGGATGTGCAAGAACTGGCCAAGCCGCGCCAGCTGGTATTCGACACCACCGCAGACGGGCAGGCCATCACCAGCACCAGCAGTGCGCTGGCTGACGTGCCGGACTCGCTCACCTTCGAGGTAGGCGGCAGCAGCACAACCGTGCAGCTACGCGATGCAGCCAGTACCGCAGTGTCGGACAGCACCGGCACCACCGGTACGGCAACAGCCGTGACCACGCCGGCCAGCGTCAGCCTGCAGAACATCGCCGACAAGATCAATGGTGCCAATGCCAGCGTCAACGCCTCCATCGTGCAATACAAGGGGAGCTATTCGCTGGTGATTGCGTCAGCACAATCCGGTTCGGACAATGCCTTCAGCGTAACGGCAGGCGGCAGCGACAGCAGCCTGGAGAGCAGCAGCACCAATACGCTGGCAGGCCTGCAACAAAGCGATAACGCCATCAGCGAATCCAACGATGCCAGCGACGCCGCACTCACTGTCAACGGCGTGTATGTTTCCTCCAGCAGCAATACCGTCAGCGATGTGATCAGCGGAGCCAGCATCAGCCTGCAAAAAACGGGCGAAGCCACGATCAGCCTGGCACAAGACAGCAGCAGCATTGCCAGCAAACTGCAGGGTTTTGTCGACGCCTACAACAAGGTGCAAGGTGCAATCAATACCGCATCGGCCGGCAACATGAAAGGCGATGCCGCACTCAACTCCATCCGCAACCAGCTCAGTGCCGTACTGCAAACGCCGGTCAGCGGTGCCGACCCGCTCACTTCCTATGCCTATTTATCCCAGGTGGGCATTGCCATCCAGAAAGACGGCACCCTGTCACTGGACCAGACCGCCTTCAACAAGGCGCTGAGCAGTCAGCCCGCTGCGGTAGCCAATCTGTTCGGCAACAGCAGCAATACCGGCTTTGCCGACCGCTTCAACACCACCATCAACAATCTGCTGGGGCCGGCAGGAATCATCGTGACCAAACAAAATGACCTGAACCAGAATGTGACGGATGAAACCAACCACCAGTCACAATTGCAAACCAAGATGAGTGACAAGCAAGCCAATTATCTGCACCAATACACCACGCTGAATACCACGCTGTCCAAGATGCAGCAATCCACCAGCAATTTGTCCGGGCTACTGAAGTCATCCGGCAATTAGCACAACTACGGATAGCCCCGAGGCAAGGCGTAACGCCGCCGCAGGGATTTTGTTGGCAGCGCCTGGCAGACCAGGCTGGCCACCCCGTCAATCGTGACGCTTTGTGACAGCCTTAACATTCGGCAACATTGTTTAACCCTGTTTTGCCATCAAGCAGCAAGCTGTTCCAGCCGATAATGCAAAGAGAGCATATAGACCGGCCTGATCCAGCTGCAGGCCGCAGGGAGAAAAGCATGAGCGCAGCATCCATCACCACCACCGCCGGTCCGCTAGATGTGCAGACTATTGTCAGTCAGCTGATGACCGTGGAACAGCAGCCGCTGACCGAAAGCCAGAACAAGGTCTCCACCTACAACACCGATCTGAGCGACATGGGCCAGATCAGTTCGGCCCTGTCCGCCTTGCAAACATCGGTCAGCAGCCTGTCATCCGGCGCCTTCCTGCAGACTTACAAAGCCACCACCTCAGACAGTACAATTGCCAGTGTCGCCACCAACACTGGCGGTATTGCTGGCACTTATCAGCTGAATGTCAGCAAACTGGCCCAATCACGCCAACTGGTGTTCGACCAGAACAGCGCAGGCCAGGCCATCAGCAGCGCAACCACTGCGCTAAGTGGCGTCCCCTCTTCGCTCACCTTTAGCGTGGCCGGCACCAGCACCACGGTAAACCTCAACAATGGCGGCAGCAGTGGGGAAAGCCTGCAAAACATTTCCGATGCCATCAACAGTGCCAATGCCGGCGTCAATGCCTCCATCGTGCAATACAACGGCAATTACTCGCTGGTGATCGCCTCGGCCAACTCCGGCTCGGCCAATGCTTTCAGCGTGACTGCAGGCGGCACCGACAGTAGTAGCACCAGTGGCAATACGCTGGCAGGTTTGCAGCAAAGCAGCACAGCGGCTACAGAATCGTTTTCCGCCAGCGATGCCCTGATGACCGTCAATGGCGTCAATGTTTCATCCAGTAGCAATACCGTGACCGGGGTGATCAGCGGTGCCACCGTCAATTTGGAAAAAATCGGTCAGGTATCCATTGGCATGAGCCAGGACACTTCGGGCATTGCCTCCTCCCTGCAAGGCTTTGTCGATGCCTACAACAAGGTGTACAGCACCACCAACAGTGCCTTCAATGGCGACATGAAGGGCGACGATTCGCTGCTGTCCATCCAGGACCAGCTGACCTCGGTATTACAAACCCAGGTGCCAGGTGTTAATGCAACCTCATCCTATGCCTATCTGTCGCAGGTCGGCATTTCCCTGCAGAAGGATGGCACCCTGGCCCTGGACCAGACCGCCTTCAACAAGGCACTGACCAGCAACCCGTCCGCCGTAGCCAATCTGTTTGGCAACAGCAGCAGCACTGGCTTTGCCGACCGTTTTAATACCACCATCAACAATCTGCTGGGGCCTACCGGCATCGTTTCCACCAAACAGAACGACCTGAACCAGAGTGTGACTGACGAAACCAATCACCAGACCGAAATCCAGACCAATCTGGACGCACTACGCAGTTCATATTTGCAGCAGTACACCTCGTTGAATGCCACGCTGGCGCAAATGCAGCAATCCACTAGCAATCTGGCAGGCCTGCTCGCCTGATCCGGCAGACCTTGAAAAACGCCGCCCGGAACAATCCGTGGCGGCGTTTCTCATGCCTGCCCAGCAGGGGGCTATCAAGCGGCGTGCCGTTAAACAGCAAACCGCGCTAACCCAGATCCAGCGCAGTTCCATTGATGGCATTGGCCAGCGCCAAGCCACCCAGTACCAGGAAAATGATGGATGCCATGATGTGTACCGCCTTGGCAGGCAGGCGGTCGGCAAAGCGGCTACCCAGGTAGATGACCGGTACGTTGGCCAGCATCATGCCCAGCGTGGTGCCGGCCACCACCGGCAGGAAATCATGAAAGCGGGCCGCCAGCGCAATGGTGACCACTTGGGTCTTGTCGCCCATCTCTGCCAGGAAAAACGCGAACACCGTGGTGGCAAACACGCCCATCTGCCGCTTGGGCATGACGATTTCACCTTCATCCAGCTTGTCGGGAATCAGGATCCAGCCGGCCATCAGCGCAAACGACGCCACCACGGCCCAGTTGAGGATATTGGGACTGAGCGCGGTGGACAGCCAGGCACCAATACCGCCGGCACCGGCATGATTGACCAGCGTGGCCAGCAAGATACCGAGAATGATGGGAACCGGCTTGCGATAGCGTGCAGCCAGAATCAGGGAAAGCAGTTGGGTTTTGTCGCCGATTTCGGCCAGGGCCACTACGCCGGTGGATACCAGAAAGGACTGCATCGAGAATTCTCCATGGCCGGGACGCGAAAACGAGTGACCGCAATGCGTCCCGGCCATGCAGAGCATTACGGTCAAAAGTCTCGCCAAGTCTCGGACCACGTGTGCCATGCCGGAACCGGCAAGTCTGTTGACACACGTCCCTCTCGCGCTCGGAGGGCGGCTACTCCCTAATGACGGATGGCATTGTAAAGCAGCCATGCCATTTGGCAAGCCCCTTGGCCTGATTTTCGCCATGCACCGGGCCATGCAGCTGCCCGGCCATGGCCACAGGGTTTAGCGCGCCGCCCAGGCGTTGAAACGCTGCTCCAGGTTTTCGCCATGATCCACCCAGAAACTGCTGTCAATGGCCACGCCCTGCTTCAGGTTTTGCGGTGCGGTGGGCAGGTTGGCCAGGATAGCCTTGTCGATCAGCGCTGCCGCCTTGCGGTGGCTTACCCCGTAGCTGATCCCCTTAACGTATTCCGCCTGTGCGCCTGGCTGGCTGACAAAGGCCAGGAATTTGTAGGCGGCATCCAGATTGGCGCTACCCTTGGGGATGGTCCAGTAGTCGTAGTCATAGATATTGCCGTTCCACACCATTTGCAGCTGTTTGCCGCCTTCTTTCTGTGCCGCGCTGATGCGCCCGTTATAGGCGGAGCTCATCACCACATCGCCTGCCGCCAGATACTGTGCCGGCTGGGCGCCGGCTTCCCACCACTGGATGTAGGGCTTGAGCTGGTCCAGCTTGGCAAAGGCGCGGTTCAGACCAGCCGGGGTATTGAGCAGCTTGTACACATCATGTGGTGCTACGCCGTCCGCCATCAGCGCGATTTCCAGTGTGTACTTGGCCCCTTTGCGCAGCGCACGCTTGCCGGGATATTTCTTCACATCCCAGAAATCAGCCCAGGAACGCGGCGCGGTCTTCAGCTTGTCGGCGTTGTAGGCAAGCACCGTACTCCAGGCATAGGCCGCCATGCCACAGCTCTGGGCCGCACCGGGCAGCAGCTCGGCCGGCTTGATGATGCGGCGATAGTCCAGCTTCTCGAACATGCCCTCATCGCAACCGCGCATCAGGTCGGGCGACTCCACATCCAGCACGTCCCAGCTCACCCGCTTGCTGTCGACCATGGCCCGCACCCGGGCCATTTCACCGTTGTAGTCTCCGCTTACCACCTTGATGCCGCTGCTAGCGGCAAAGGGCTGGTAATAGGCTTTCTGCTGGGCATCCTTGTTGGCCCCGCCAAACGACACTACGGTCAGCTCGGCCGCCGACAGCACCGGGGCCAATAGCAATCCGGCATACAGGAAAACACTTGGAAAACGCATGGATGAAGGCATGACTATCCCCTTGAAGTTGCACAGCCAGGTGGGCGGCTGTGTGGCTTACTCTAGGGACAAGTCCGGCAATAGGTAAAATAGCTTTACCCTGTCAACTGCATCGCTTTTTACGATGCAAGAAAGCGGCGTGGCCTGGCTCAGCCCAGTCGGCTGATGCTGCGTTCGCACAGGGTGACAAAAGCCTCGGCGCGCCGGGTCAGGCGCAACTCCTGAGGCCAGGCCAGCACGATATTCAAGGCTGGCACCTCCTCCACGATGGGCAGGCACACCAGCTGGTCACCGGCATAGCTCTGTGGCGTCTGCGGCCGCAGGTTCAGCAAGGCATAACCATTACCGGCAGCCACCAGCCCGCGTACCAGTTCGAAATTGACGGTTTTGTGGCGAACCCGCGCCTCCAGCCCCTGCAGGCGGAACACCGACAGGAAATACTCGCGGCTATGTGGCAGGTCGAGCAAGACCATGGGCAAGGGGGCGAGATCCTGCAGCGACACCGCTACCTGCCCGGCCAGCGGGTGGGCGGCCGGCAGCAGCACATAAGGCAAGACGGTTTGCAATGTCTGGCGATACAGACTGGGCGCCAGATCCAGGTCGTACAGCAAGGCCAGCTCGGTCTGGCCGCTCAGCAAGGCCTGCTGTAACTGCTCGGTATCCCCTTCGTGCAGCCGCACCGAGATGTCCGGATAATCTTCACGCATGGCCGCCAACAGGCGCGGCAGGAAGATCGGCGCAATGGTGGTAAAGCACCCTAGCTCCAGATTGCCCTGCAAGGACTGGCTGAGCGCACTGGCGTGCTGGCTCAGGTCCTCGGCATGCGCCAGCAGATTGCGCGCCGCCGCGACAAAGCTTTGCCCGGCCGGTGTCAGCGAAACGCCCTTGGCATGGTGCCGGATAAAAAACTGCAGGCCAAACTGCGCCTCCAGCTGGGCAATGGCGCTGGAAATGCCTGGCTGCGAGGTGTACAGCGCATTGGCCGCTGCTGTCACGCTGCCGTGGTCGGCCACCGCCACCAGATACGCCAATTGCCGCAGGGTGTATTGCATAATATTTATCGATCCAGTTGGAAAAATAATCATATTTTCAGTATTTACTGTGAGCACCTACACTCGCCTTGTCAACCAGACTGCCAAACCCCGGCACCACAGCCAGATGCTAGACTGGCACCCGGCAACAAGACACTGGCAGTCTCCGGCATCTCCCTGGCCGCTACGGAAAGAACTTCAATGGAATCCCTCACCCTGCTGAACACCCTGGTCGGTTTCGATACCACCAGCCGGCTGAGCAATCTGCAGCTGATCCGCTTCGTCAAAAACTATCTGGCCGGCTTTGGCGTGAGCAGCCAGATCGTGGAAAACGAAGATGGCAGCAAGGCCAATCTCTACGCCACCATCGGCCCCACCGACCGCCCTGGCGTGATGCTGGCCGGTCATACCGATGTGGTGCCAGTAGATGGCCAGCACTGGCACAGCAATCCCTTCCAGCTCGATGTGCGCGATGGCCGCGCCTATGGCCGCGGCAGCGCCGACATGAAAGGCTTTATCGCCAGCGTACTGGCGCAGGTGCCACAGCTGGCACGCAGCCAGCTGCACACACCACTGCACCTGGCCTTTACCTATGACGAGGAAATCGGCTGCATCGGTGTGCGCCGCCTGCTGGAAGTACTGGGCGGCCTGCCGGTCTTGCCGGCCATGGGCATTATCGGCGAACCCACCCGCATGCAGCTGGTGGCCGAGCACAAGGGCAAGACGGCCTGGCGGGTTACCGCACATGGCCACGAGGGTCACTCCAGCAATCCAGAAGCCGGTGTCAATGCGGTGGAGTACGCGGCCGAACTGGTCAGTTTCATCCGTAGCCTGGCACGCCAGCGCCGCCAGCACGGGCCGTTCGACCCCCTGTACGAAGTGCCCTACAGCACCTTGCATGTCGGCACCATGCAGGGCGGCACCGCGCTCAACATCATCCCCGCCAGCTGCCATTTCGACTTTGAAATCCGCCATCTGCCAGCCGACGATCCGCAACCGCTGCTGGATGCCATCCGCCAGCACGCCACCCAGGTATTGCAGCCGGAAATGCAGGCCGTGGATGCCGACTGTGGCTTCAGCTTCAGCGAAAAAACCAGCTACCCCGGCCTGCTCACACCGCCAGACGCCGAAGTGGTGCGCTTTATGCAAGGCTTGCTGCAAGACAGCAATCCGCCACGCAAGATAGCCTTTGGCACCGAGGCCGGCTTGTTCAGCGAACGCTGCGGCATCCCCACCGTGGTGTGCGGCCCCGGCGACATTGCCCAAGCGCATCAGCCGGACGAATGGTTGGCGCTGGAGCAACTGGCCGCCTGCGATGCCTTCCTGGGCCGGCTAGTGGCGCAACTCAGCGCAGGCTGAGTCCACACCATCACCTCACCCCCAGGCCCGGCCTGGCTGCTTGGCGCAAGGAAGCCGGGCCGACTTCGCCAAGGAATGCTATCCTCCTGCTGCACAAGCAGACAGGAAGCCACCATGGCCTATCACAGCGCATTCACTCCGCAAGACCAGGAAGCCAGCGCCGAACAGCTGGCCAGCCAGCGTGGCTGGCTATTGCTGGAATTCGGTGCGCCCTGGTGTGGCCACTGCCAGGCGGCACAGCCGCTGCTGGCCGCTGCCATGCAAGCCCGGCCGGACCTCGCCCACCTCAAGATTGAAGACGGCAAAGGCCGCCGACTGGGCCGCTCCTTTGCCGTCAAACTGTGGCCAACGCTCATCCTGCTGCACGACGGGCAGGAAGTCGGCCGGCTGGTACGGCCCGACAATACCGCCGCCATTAGCCAGTTGCTGGACCAGGCCGCAGCAAACAGCTAAAGCACTATATTGATGATTTCGCCCCTGCCGCGCTTGCGTGGCGGGCTGTACAAGGCAGCGGCCAGCCCGCCGCTGCAGGAAATGGATGTCATGCAGTTCACCCACGCCGAGTCGCCGCGCTCTCCTCGTATCCTGTCGCTCATCCCGCCGATGACACAGCTGAATACGCCCTACCCCTCCACCGCCTATATCACCGGCTTTTTGCGCTCGCGCGATGTCAGCGCCTTTCAGGAAGACCTGGCGCTGGAGCTTGTATTGCGGTTGTTTTCCGTAAACGGCCTGCAAGCGGTGCGCCAGCAGATTGACGCCATTCCACCGAAAAAGCGCAGCGCCCAGCTGCACGGCTTTGTCGGCCAGTTTGAACGCTACCTGGCCACCATCGGCCCGGTCATCGCCTTTTTACAGGGCCGCGACTCCACCGTAGCCCATCGCATTTGCGGCCGTAATTTTCTGCCGGAGGGTGAGCGCTTTGCCTCGCTGGAAGTGTATGTCGATCCGGACGACCCCTATGGTGGCGATCCACTGGCCTGGGCTTTTGGCGCACTGGGTCAGCAGGACCGCGCCCGCCATCTGGCCACGCTTTATCTGAACGATATTGCCGATGTACTGCGCGAAGCGGTGGACGAGCGCTTTGAATTCGTACGCTATGCCGAATCGCTGGCCATGAGCCAGCCCACTTTCGACCCGCTGGCCCGCGCCCTGGCCGGCAAGCCCACGCTGGTGGACGACACCTTGCAGCAACTGGTGGAAGAAGCCATTGCCCGCCATCAGCCAGACATCGTGCTACTGTCAGTGCCCTTCCCTGGTTCGGTGTATGCCGCCTTCCGCATCGCCCAGACCATCAAGGCGCGCTGGCCGACCATCCGCACCGTACTGGGTGGTGGCTTCGTCAATACCGAACTGCGCGAACTCACCGAGCCCCGCGTCTTTGATTACTTCGACTTCATCACGCTGGACGATGGCGAAAAACCGCTGCTCGCCCTGCTGGAACATCTGGCGGGCAAACGCTCGGTGTCGCGACTGGTGCGCACCTTCGTGCGCGAGGATGGCCAGGTGCGCTACATCAACATGATGGAAGCCGATATCCCGTTTGAAGAGGTGGGCACCCCCACCTGGGATGGCCTGCCCATCGACCGCTACCTGTCGCTGCTGGACATGCTCAACCCCATGCACCGGCTGTGGAGTGACGGGCGCTGGAACAAGCTGACCGTGGCACATGGCTGCTACTGGAAAAAATGCAGTTTCTGTGACGTGACGCTGGACTATATCTCGCGCTATGAAACCGCCTCCGCCAGCACGCTGGTGGACCGCATCGAAGCCATCATTGCCGAAACCGGCCAGACCGGCTTCCATTTCGTCGATGAAGCCGCCCCGCCCAAGATGCTGCGCGCACTGGCCGAAGAACTGCTGCGGCGCAATGTGGCCATTTCCTGGTGGGGCAATATCCGCTTCGAAAAATCCTTCACGCCGGAGCTATGCCAGTTGCTGGCGGAAAGCGGCTGTATCGCCATTTCCGGCGGGCTGGAAGTGGCCTCGGACCGCCTGCTCAAGCTGATGAAAAAAGGTGTGTCGGTAGAGCAAGTGGCGCGGGTCACCCAGGGTTTTACCGAAGCCGGGGTGCTGGTACATGCCTATCTGATGTACGGCTTTCCCACCCAGACCGTGCAGGACACAGTGGACGCCCTGGAATACGTGCGCCAGCTGTTTGACACCGGCTGCATCCAGTCCGGCTTTTTCCACCGCTTTGCCTGCACCGTGCATTCGCCGGTGGGCCAGAATCCGGAAGAGTACGGCGTCAGCCTGCGCCCCCTGCCGCCAGTCAGCTTTGCCAAGAACGACGTCGGCTTCATCGACCCCACCGGCACCGACCACGACGCCATGGGCAAGGCGCTCAACAAGGCGCTGTACAACTACATGCATGGCATCGGGCTGGAGGAAGACGTCCGCAGCTGGTTTGCCGGACGGGTACCGAAAACCCGCGTGCCGCGCCAGTTCATCGCCCGTGCCCTGGCTTGAGGCACCATTCCAAAGGCCAGTTTTCTACACAAGAGCCACGCAGGAATTAGCCCAGGCCAGCCGCCCCAGGCCTATTGCAAGTACTAGGGCAAGGGCGGCGCAGCCTCACCGCAGCGCCGTCCTCCTGCAGCACACTGAACGTTTGCTCTGGGCAACGTTCAAATCAGCTGCAGCCCGACCTTGGAGATCACCTTCCTGATTTTCCATGCCGCTGCGCCAGCCCAGGAGAACGCCCATGTCATCCAGCCCGAAAAATGCCCGCTTCCCTCAGCAGCCCAGCCTCGACATCACCCTGAAGTTCTTGCAGGTTTCGATGAACAATGTCGAGCAACTGATGAACTTCCAGATCAGCACCAGTCGTACCCAGCTGGACAACTATGCCAAATCGCTGCAAGCCCTTAGCCAGGCCGGCAGCCCGCAAGAAGCACTCAATCAGATCAGCACCATCGCCAAGGAAAATGCCAACCAGGCCATGGAATGTTCCGGCGAATTTTGCGGCATCCTGACCAAAGCGCAGGAAGAGTTGCAAGGCCTGGCGCTGGAGCACCTGGGCAGCATGCAAAACTCATTGCAAGGCATGGCTGCCTATCTGCATCAGCCGGAGACGGCAGACAAGAAGAAATAACACCGCCACTGTCAAACAAACAGCCCGCCATCCATCAGGATGTGCGGGCTGTTTCGATATGGGCCGCCAGTGCTCAGTCGTCGCCGAAATCAGCTTCTGCTGCCAGCTGCTCGGCCTGCTTTTGCTCTTCGGCCAGCCTGGCCTGCCATTGCTCTTCACTCAGACCATGGCTGCCATCGCAATAATCACGACGCCCACAACCACAACGACCGATATCGGCCGGATTCGCCTGTACTCGCATTGTCTTCCCCGGATAAACCCGTCACCGCCACCCTGGCAGTACCGGCTGCGCGGCCACCTTGGCCGGCAAGGGGCAGAGACTACCCTGAGTCGGCTGCCGATTCAACGCCAGCCCGGCCGAACACCGCCATCTGCCACACAAACAGCAGCCTCAACGCCCGGTTTTCAGCTGCGTCCACAGCCGGTTCTGCAAACGCAGGATATCGCTGGGCAAGGGCTGTAACAGAAACAGTGTTTGCATGACTGCTGGCGACGGATAAATACCGCCATCGCTGGCAATGGCTGCTTGCACCAGCTTGCGTGCCGGCAGATTAGGCGTGGGGTAGAACACCTTGTTGGTAATGCCGGCAGCAACATCCGGCTGCAGGATGTGGTTGATCCACTGATGGGCCGCCTGCGGGTTTGGTGCATCTTTGGGAATGGCCATCATGTCGACGGAAAACGGCGCCCCGCTTTTGGGAATGACATAGCTGATCTGATAATGCTTGCCGGCATCAGCCGCACGGCGGCGGGCAATACCGATATCGCCGGACCAGCCCACGGCAAAGCAGATATCGCCATTGGCCAGATCATTGATATAGCCGGAAGAGTTGAACTGGGTGATATAGGGGCGGATCTTCTTCAGGGCTTCGAATGCTGCCTGATAATCGGCCGGATTCTTGCTGTTGGGGTCTTTGTGCAGGTAATGCAGGGTGATGGCAAACACGTCGCTGGCCTGATCCAGCATGGATACGCCACAGCCCTTCAACTTGCTCAGCTTGGCTGGCTCGAACAGCACATCCCAGCTGTCCAGCGCCACTTCATTGCCCAGCGCCGCCTTCACCTTGTTCAGGTTCAGGCCCAGGCCGTCGGTAAACCAGGCGTAGGGTACGCCGTATTTATTGCCCGGATCGGCACTGGCCACCATTTTCAGCAGCTGCGGGTCAAGATTGGCCAGATTGGGCAGCTCGGCCTTGTTCAGTGGCAGATAGATGCCGGCTGCCGCCTGCCGGGCCATGTAGTTGGAGGTGGGCACGACGATATCGTAGCCTGCCTTGCCAGTCAGCAGCTTGGCTTGCAAGGTGTCGTCACTGTCGTAGACATCGTATTTCACCTTGATGCCGGTCTGTTTCTCGAAGCTGCTGATGGTCTGTTCACCGATGTAATCGGACCAGTTGTACACGTGCAGCTCGGCAGCCTGCGCGGTCAGGCCGAGACAGAGTGCCGCGCCGGACAATAGCAGGCGCATGGTGGGTTTACGGCTCATGATGGGACTCCCGATATTCCTGTGACGAAATCCGCAGGCCGGCGCATGGCTGGCCTGCGGGGTAAATGGCGCAACTGGGAATGAGTCATGCCGGCTCTGAATGGCCGTTCATCAGGGTCTGGCAGGGCGGCAGCCGCCGCCCTGGGTTTACAGCAGGCCCAGCTCCTGTGCGGTGCGGTCCACCGCGCGGCGGGTCTTGTCCAGCAACTCGTCGATTTCACTGCGGGTAATGGCCAACGCCGGCGCCATGATCATGCGGCCATGGGTGGAGCGGATGATCAGCCCCTCGTCAAAGCCATGAGTACGGCAGCGCCAGCCGATGTCATCTTCGTTGGCAAACAGCTGGCGGCTGGCCTTGTCTTCGCACAGCTGCAGGGCCGCCACCATGCCCGTCCCCTGGATGTCGCCCACCAGCGGGTGCTCGGCGAATATCTGACGCAGGCAGGCTTGCAGATAGGGGCCGGTATCCTGCTTCACCGCCTCCACCATGCCTTCACCTTGCAATACATCCAGATTGGCCAGCGCCACGGCGGCGGCCACCGGGTGGCCGGAATACGTCAGACCGTGGGCAAACACCCCGCCCTTGGCGACCAGCGCCTCGGCCATGCGTCGCGACAATACCAGCCCACCCATGGGGATGTAGCCGGAGGTCAGCCCCTTGGCGATGCTGAGCGTGTCAGGCTGGAAATCGAAATGCTGGTGGGCAAACCATTCGCCAGTACGGCCAAAGCCGCCAATCACCTCGTCGGCGCACAGCAGCACATCGTATTTCTTGCAGATACGCTGGATTTCCGGCCAGTAGCTTTCCGGTGGAAAAATCATCCCGCCCGCGCCCTGGAAGGGTTCGGCGACAAAGGCAGCCACTTTGTCCGCGCCCAGCTGCAGGATTTTCGCCTCCAGTTCCTGCGCGCATTTCAGGCCAAACTCGGCCGGGCTCAGCTTGCCGCCATGGGCATACCAGTAAGGCTCGGCAATGTGCTCGACACCGGGAATGGGCAGATTGCCCATCTCGTGCATGAAGGCCATACCACCCAGCGAAGCACTGCCCACGGTGGAGCCGTGATAGCCATTGTGGCGACCAATGAAGATTTTCTTGTCCGGCTGGCCCATCACATCCCAGAAGCGACGCACGGTGCGGATCAGCACCTCGTTGGCCTCCGAGCCGGAATTGGTATAAATCACATGGCTATAGCTGCCGGGTAGCAGGGAAAACAGCCGCTCGGACAATTCCACCACCGCCGGATGGGTGGTATGGAAAAACATATTGTAGTAACTCAGCTGCTGCAGCTGGCGGGTGGCGGCTTCGATCAGCTCCGGCCGGCCATAACCGACATTGGTGCACCACAGGCCAGACATGCCATCCAGATACTTCTTGCCCTCGCTATCCCATAAATACAGGCCCTGCCCACGGGTGATGACGCGCGCACCCTCCTCGTTCAAGGCTTTCTGATCGAGAAAGGCATGAATATGGTGGGCGGCATCCATCGCCTGGTATTCGGCGGTACTGCGAACGGGTTGGGTATTTTTCATTGAGGTCTCCATGCCGGCGCACCGGCTTACAGGCTGATCCAGGTAGTCTTGAGCTGGCTGAACTTGTCCAGCGCGTGCAGCGACAGGTCGCGGCCAAAGCCGGACTGCTTGCAGCCGCCAAACGGCACGCCGGGGTCGAGCGCATCCACGGTATTCACCGAAACCGTACCGGCGCGCAGGACGCGGGCCACGCGGTGGGCACGGCGCAGCTGGTCGGTCCATACCGCCGCTGCCAGGCCATAGATGCTGTCATTGGCCAGGGCGATGGCCTCGGCTTCGCTGTCGAAACGCAGCACTGACAGCACCGGGCCAAAGATTTCCTCACGGGCAATGCGCATGTCGGGGGTGACGCCTGTAAACAGCGTGGGTTGCAGATAGCAATCGCTATGGCCTATGCGCAGGCGCTCGCCGCCGGCCAACAGGCTGGCACCTTGTTGCAGGCCGCTGGCAATAAAACCCTGTACCCGCGCGGTATGGCCGGCATCCACCAGCGTCCCCTGCCGGGTGGCCGGGTCCAGTGGATTGCCCGGCTGGAAGGCGGCCATTTCAGCCAACAGTTTTTCGATAAAACGGTCGTGAATGCTGGATTCGACCAGCAAGCGCGAACTGGCAGAACACACCTGGCCCTGGTTGAAATAGATGCCAAAGGCCGCCTTGCGCGCTGCCGCGTCCAGATCAGCACAGTCGGCAAACACCAGATTCGGGCTTTTGCCACCGCACTCCAGCCACACCATCTTCATATTGGAAGCAGCGGAATACGCCAGAAAGCGCTTGCCGATTTCGGTACTGCCGGTAAACGACAGGCAATCGATATCCGGGTGCAGGCCCATGGCCTGCCCGGCTTCTTCGCCATAGCCGGGCAGCACATTCAGCACGCCATCGGGCAGGCCGGCCTCGCTGGCCAGTTGTGCCAGCCGAATGGCCGACAAGGGCGACTGTTCGGCCGGCTTCAGCAGCACGCTATTGCCGGCCGCCAGCGCCGGGGCCACCTTCCACGCTGCCATGTCCAGCGGGAAATTCCAGGGAATCACCGCCGCCACCACGCCCACCGGCTCACGCGTGACCAGCGCCAGCGCATCCGGCCCGGTGGGAGCTACTTCGTCGTACAGCTTGTCGCAGGCTTCGGCATACCAGTCGAACAGCGCCGCGGTAGCCGGGACATCAATATTCAGCGCATCCGAGATCGGTTTGCCCATGTCCAGGCAATCGAGCAAGGCCAGCTCGTCGGCATTGTCGCGCAACAGTTGCGCCAGCTTTTGCAGCACCACCTTGCGCTCACGCGGATGGCAGCGCGACCAGTGACCGGCATCGAAGCTGCGGCGTGCTGCGGTCACCGCAGCATCGACATCTGCCCGGTCGCAGCGCGCCACCATGGCCAGCGTCTGGCCGGTATGCGGGCAGCTGCTGGCAAACTGGCGGCCGTCCCGCGCATCCTGCAGCCGGCCATCGATATAAGCCTGGGCGGCGGGGCGCAATGCGGCAGCGCGGGCTGTCCAGAAAGCGGTATCTCGTGCATGCATCGTGCTACTCTCCTGTCGGGATGCAAGTCCTGCGCCGGGAACTGGCCGATGGCCGTTGGCAGGCTTGCTACTCATTGCCGGCCAGTCTAGGCAGGTGCCGGCACCAGCAACATAGCCTTGATGGGTTAGCCAACTAACCCCGCCGGGGTAGCGAGCCACAGCCCTGCTTGCGGCATCATGGCGGGCAATCCGGGCCCATGGACGGCCCCAACAAAGGAATGAACATGCAGCTTGCAGTGGCAGACCTGGCCTTTCACCAAAGGCTGGGCCGATTGATGGAAAAGCTGGGCGAACCTGGTTTCTGGCCGGCACTGGCACGCTTGCTGGCCGATGTCATCACCTTCGATACCTGGGTGGTACTGCTGTTTCAGCCGGAACAGGCACCGCACATCCTGGCCGATCATGCTGCCAATCTGGCGGCTGCCGACCTGTTTGCCGACTACCGCGCCCAGCTCTACCGCATCGACCCTTTCTACGTCTTCAGCCAGCAACAGCCAGCTGGCGGCCTGTACCGGCTGGATGATGTAGCCCCCGACTCATTCCGTGACACCGCGTATTTCCACCAGTACTTCAGCCGCAATGTCGGGGCCGATGAACTGCAATTCCTGCTGCCCATATCCGGCCAGGGTGTATTGTCCTTGTCGCTGGGCAGCCGCCGGCGCTTTAGCGATGTCGAAATCGGTGCCTGCCAGCTGTTCAGCCCCTGGCTGTTGCCACTGATGGGCAAGGCCATCCGGCTGGATGGCTATCTGGCCGAGCAGCTGCGCCACAACCCGGCCGAGCGCCAGCTGCGGCTGGAAGATGCGCTGCGCCAGCGTGGCGAGCCGCACCTCACCGAGCGCGAAGTGCAAGTCGCCCTGCTGGTGCTGGCCGGCCACTCCACCAAGGCCGTTGCGCGCGAGCTGGGCATCTCGCTGGATACCGCCAAAGTGCACCGGCGCAATCTTTACGCCAAGCTGGGCGTCAGCAATCAGGCTGGCCTGTTTCTGCTGTTTTCCGCCCCCAGCGCTGCTGCTTCCGATTAATGCCGGCATGACCACCCCTTGCCCGCCCTGCCAGCCGGCATGGGCTAAAAGCATTTAAATTCAATGATTTTTGCTATTGCAACAGCGTGACCTGCGACAGGAATGACACAGTAAGCCACAGCAAAACAAGACATTTTTCCAATGCAGGTTGCCAAGCAATTTGAATTTGTACACAATCAATGTCACAGCAACAGCAAAGGAAGCCGGCATGGCTCAAGGTGGTAAACGCGATGGCGCAGGGCGCAAATCCGCATTCGGTGGCGACAAGACCGTGGCCATGCGGGTGCCGGAACCACTGCGCCCCCTGCTGGAAGGCTGGCTGGCTGAATACCGCCAGCTACGCTCGGTAAAAACGGCGGACACGCAGGATATCCGTACCCTGTCCGATACCCTCAGCCAGCTGTCGCTGCCCCTGTTCGCCAGTCGGGTACCCGCCGGTTCGCCAGTGGCGGCAGATGACCTGAAGGAAGCCGACATCGACCTGAACGCCCATCTGGTCAGCCACCCGGCCAGCACCTTCATGGTGACGGTGAAGGGTGACTCCATGATCAATGCCGGCATCCACGATGGCGACCTGCTGATTGTCGACCGCTCCTTGCAAGCCCGTAGCGGCAAGGTGGTGGTGGCCGTCATCAATGGTGAACTGACTGTAAAGCGGCTGGAGAAAACGGCGAGCGGGCTGTTTCTGATGCCGGAAAACCCGGCCTACGCGCCGATTGAGGTGCCTGAAGAAGCGGCGCTGTTTATCTGGGGTGTGGTGACCAATGTCATCCATCCGGTCTCGTAAAGGAGAGCAAGATGCAAATGCAAATCGATGAAAGCCTGATCAAAATGAAGTTCATGGACTGGCGCCGCCTGCCGCGTGCCTTTCGCGAAGTGCGCGCCGGTCAGCCACAAGTGCTGGTGTCCCGCACAGGCCGTAGCTACTTTGTCCCGGTGCAATTTGTCTGAAGCCACAGCGCGCAGCCATCGCAACTCACCCAGCAGGCCGGCGTCATGCCGGCCTTGCTACACACAAACCCAGCTGCAGCCCACCTGCCATCAGGCCGAGGACAGCAAGGCCAGATCTGCGCGCCACTGCGGCGCAGCCCAACGGTCATGCTGCAGCCGGTCAATAATCCATCCCCGCCACCGCGCCAGACACAAGTACCCTGACAAGCACGCCATGCACCGGCCACGCCGTATTGCTTGGCTCAGCTGAGCAGCAGTCTTCCGTATATTGCATTCGCCGATAAGCTAGCCGGCCAGGCGAGGCATGAACAACAGGCGAGAAGGTGTAGCTGAAATGAGAGCCAGATAAAGGCTGGTGCGCAGATTGGCAAGCCGCACACCATGACAGGCCTTGGCTGCAAGACAAGGGAGATGAAATGTGGACAACCATAAAAAAGCCCTCCCACAAGGGGAGGGTCTAACAGGGTATCGGGGAAGTGTAAGTACCGGAAGCTGAGGGCATCCGGTCATACAGCGCCTGGATCCATACCAAGAACCAAGCACAGACGCATCCTATCGCTTTGCCCATGGCATTGACTATGGGTGAATTTACTTAGCAGACATATCGCGCATTATCTTGAGAATATTCTCAGCAGAAGTCTCGCGGCGGATCACTTCAAAAAAACTGGCGGCCTCGGGATAGGTCTTCTTCAACTGCCCCAGCCACTGCTTGAGCCGGGCAGGCGGATAGCGCGACTCGCCTGCCTCTGCCACGCATTGCTGATAGAAGTCGAGCAAGCACTCCATCAGCAGTGGCCAGGCCATGGGCGTGGCCGACTGGTCGGTAGCGATACGGCGCGCCAGATCCGGCGCCGCAATCAGGCCGCGCCCGATCATGACACGGTCACAGCCGCTTTGTGCCCGGATGGCGTGGTAATCCGCCACGGTCCATACCTCGCCATTGGCGATCACCGGCACACTGACGTGTTCGCGGATACGGGCAATCCAGTCCCAGTGCGCCGGCGGCTTGTAGCCTTCCAGCTTGGTCCTGGCATGTACCACCAGCTCGGCTGCCCCTGCACTGGCCAGCGCCTGGGCACACTCCAGCGCCAGACTCTTGTCTTCGTAGCCCAGCCGCATCTTTGCAGTTACCGGAATCGCCCCCGGCACAGCCGCCCTTACCTGGCTGACAATGCGGTGGAGCAGTTCCGGCTCGGTCAGCAATACCGCGCCGCCGCGATGGCGGTTTACCGTCGGTGCCGGACAGCCGAAATTCAGGTCGACTCCAGGTGCACCAAGGCCAGCCACTTTGGCGGCGTTTTCTGCCAGGCATGCCGGGTCAGACCCCAATAACTGCACCCGCACCGTGGTACCGGCCCGCGTCTTGCCACCATGCAGCAATTCAGGCGCCAGCCGGTGAAAAGTACGCGTCGGCAGCAATACATTGGTGACACGGACAAACTCGGTTACGCACAAGTCGATACCGCCCAGACGGGTCAGTACATCCCGCATGATCGGGTCGACCAGACCCTCCATCGGCGCCAGCATCAGATTCATGGCTTAACCTGCTGAAAAAAGGGCGCTATTGTAACGGAATCACTGCACCGGAGCGAATGCATGACCTTGAAAATCTCCCCCCTGGCACCGCACCAAGCCGCCAGCTGCCTGCCGCTATTCCAGGCTTATCTGGCCTTTTATCATGTAGAGCAGGCTGCTGCCGATTGCCTGGCCTTTCTCGAAGCCCGGCTGAGTCATCACGAAGCGCGGCTGTGGCTGGCCGAGGATGCCGGTGTTGCGGTGGGTTTTGCCCTGATGTACCCGGGATTCAATTCCCTGACGCTCAAGCCCAGCTGGCTGCTGCACGACCTCTATGTTGCCCCGGAATACCGTGGCAGCGGTGTCAGCAAGCAATTGCTGCAAGTGTGTCAGGCTCATGTTCTGGCGCTGGGTGGCGGCGACATCATGCTGCAAACTGCCCATGACAACAGCAAGGCGCAACGACTGTATGAACGCAACGGTTTCGTACTCGACACCGACTTCCGGGTTTACTACTGGGATGGCAAGGAGAGTTGACCGGGCGGCTGCACCCGGCCATGCTGGCGAGCAGTTTTGACTGCAAGGAGCACGCAATGGACATCCCGCGCGGCATCTATCGCCACTATCGTGGCAATCTGTACGAGGTACTGGGTCTGGGTCTGCATTCGGAAACGCATGAGCCGATGGTGGCCTACCGCGCCCTGTATGGCGAGTATCAACTGTGGACACGCCCGGCCGGCATGTTTCTGGAAACCGTGATCCACGAAGGCGAAAGCCGGCCACGCTTCGCCCCGGTCAAGCTGTTCTAGACTACTGGCCCATGCACATTTACCGTACCGACCAGTTTCCCCTGCCCTTGCCTGCCGGTCATCGTTTTCCCGCGCAAAAGTACCGGATGCTGACCGAGGCCGTGGCCGGCTTCGCCGCCGACTGCCTGGACACGGCAGCTGCAGCCACACCCTGGGAGCTGCAGCAAGCGCACAGCCCGGAATACATCGCCCAGGTACTGGATGGCAGCCTGCCGGCGCGCGCCTGGCGTGAAATCGGCCTGCCGTGGTCGCCACAGCTGGTGGAGCGCTCCTGTCGCTCGGTAGGTGCCACCATTGCTGCCGCCCGCTCGGCCTTGCTGCATGGCTGCGGCATCAGCCTGGCTGGCGGCACCCACCACGCCTACCGTGACAAGGGCAGTGGGTTCTGCGTATTCAACGACGTGGCGGTCGCCGCGAACCTGCTGCTGCAAGAAGGGCTGGTCCGGCGCATCCTGGTGGTCGATCTGGACGTCCATCAAGGCAATGGCACGGCTGCCATCTTTCGCGATGATGCCCGGGTATTCACCTTTTCCATGCACGGGGAAAAGAACTTTCCCTTTCGCAAGGAGGCTAGTTCACTCGACATCGACCTGCCCGATGCCACCGGCGATGATGTCTATCTCAACTTGCTGCAACAGCAGCTGCCGCTACTGCTACAGCAACATCAACCGGAACTGGTGTTTTATCTGGCCGGGGCTGACAGCTATGCTGGCGACCGGCTGGGCAAGCTGGCGCTCAGCATGACCGGACTGCAACAGCGCGACCGGCTGGTGCTGCAACAGGTCGCCAGCCATGGCGCGGCACTGGCCATTACCATGGCCGGCGGTTACGCCAACGATATTGCCGACACGGTGGCCATTCAGCGCAATACCGTGCACCTTGCCTGGCACTACCACAGCCAAGCCGGCGCACTGTAAGCACGGCCCAGCCAGACCGACCAACCATGACCACCCACGATCGCAGGAGCAAATCATGAGCAAAGCCACACTGGCCGCCGGCTGTTTCTGGTGTACCGAGAGCATTTTCCTGGCCTTGCAAGGCGTACGGCAGGTGCAGTCCGGCTATATCGGCGGCCATACCAGCAATCCGGACTACCGCAGCGTGTGCAGCGGCCAGACCGGCCACGCCGAGGCGGTGGAGATTGATTTTGACGAGCAGCTCATCAGCTTCAGCCAGCTGCTGCAGGTGTTCTTCGCCACCCACGACCCCACCACACTCAATCGCCAGGGGCATGATGTCGGCAGCCAGTACCGCTCGGCCATATTCTTTCACGACGCCGAACAGCAGCGTATTGCCAGCGACTACATGGCTGCCCTCGATCAGCAACAGATCTTCCCCGCCCCCATCGTCACCACCCTGGAAGCCGCCAGCCACTTTTATCCGGCCGAAGACTATCATCAGCGCTATTTCGAGCTGCACGGTCACGAAGCCTATTGCCAGGCGGTGATCCTGCCCAAGCAAATGAAAATGCGCCGGCAGTTTGCCCAATGGCTGAAAAGTAACTGAAACAAGCCATGGCCGGCGTGAAACCGGCCACAGGCAGCCCGGCCGCCACAGGCTGCCGCAGCAGGCCGGGCCGCTATCAAATTAGCGTTACGCGGCCCTTGCTGCTACAGTCGACAGCTGCATTGCCATGACTGGCCAATACACCACAACATCATGCCAGCCCAGCCCACTTCCACCTCACAACCATCCAGCCTGCTGCACAAACACCTGAAGCTGCTGCGGGAAGCCGACCGCCGCCACAAATGGCTGCTGGCCGGCTTGTATTTGCTGCTCTGCGCCCTACTGGGCCTGTTGCTGGTGCACGAAGCCATGCAGCGTCAGCAACAGGCACTGGATAGCCTGACCAGCCAATTACAGGCCGATATCAACGCGCACATGCAACTGGCGCTGGCCTCGCTGGACCACGCCAGCACGCTGCAGCCACAGCAAGCAGCCGACCCCACCCCTGAGCTGCGCGATTTCGCTGGCCTCGCCACCGCCCGCCAGCCGTTTATCGACTATCTGGGCTGGCAGCCACGCATCCGCGCCGAGCAGCGTGCCCGCTTCGAACAACAGCAAAGCCAGCAGCGCGGGCAGGTCTTTGCCATCCGCGACTACTGGCTCACTCGCAACACCGCGGGCCAGGACAGCGGCAACTACGTGCCGGCACCACCGCGCCATGACTACCTGCCGCTGCTGATGCAAGAACCTTCGCCGCCGGCAGCGCTGCGTGCCATGCAAGGACTGGACCTGCTGCACGATCCGGCAGTTGGTCCGACTTTGCAGCAAGCTGTCAGCCAGGGCTCGGTGCAATTCAGTCCGCCCTTCCGCATCGGCCAGCACTGGCACCTGCTCTTGCTGCAGGCCCGCTACAGTACCCGTCCGCCCTCGCCCAACCCGCTGGTGCGCAGCGAGCAGTTGCAAGGCGTATTGCTGATCAGCCTGCAACTGGATGGCCTGCTGGCGGCTTCCACCGCAAAATACGACGGCTTGCAACTTAGCCTGCTCAGCCCCGATGGCAACGCTAGCCCATTGCTGGCCAGCGGCCCGGCTGCTGACGACAACCATCTGCTGCCACTGCAAAGCGCCCGGCTGCCAGCCGCGCTGCCTGTCGACGGCTACCGCCTGCAACTGGCACAGCCACTGGCATGGCAGCAACTATCCCTGCCCCTGCTGGCCGTGGGCCTGACCGCCAATACCTTGCTGTGCTACCTGTTATGGCTGCTGGCGGCCCAGCAGCAGCGCCAGCGCAATATCCGTCGCCGCGCCATGGATCACCTGCACCGCGAACGCGAACATGCCAGCGTTACCCTGCAAGCCATTGCCGATGCGGTAGTCACCTTCGATACCGCCTTTCGCATCCAGTACCTCAATCCATCGGCAAGCATGCTGCTGGGACCAGGCCATCACAGCGTCATCGGCAAGAATGTGCGCCAGCTGCTGCGTCTGGGACAAGAATTTGCCCGTCCCGGCAGCAGCGACCCCTTCACCCAGGCCATGCAGATTCGTGACAGCGTCTACCTGCCGGACAGCAGCTATCTGACCCGCAGCTCGGGCGAAAAATTACTGGTGGAAGGCAGCGTGTCACCGGTATTCGACCAGCAAGCGCGGCTACTGGGTGCCGTGCTCACCCTGCGCGATACGGCCCCGCGCCGTCAGCACATGCTGGCCGCACTGGAAGCCAGCGAGCGCCGCCTGCGCCAGCACGAACAAGAGCTGGCGCGCGTGGCGCGCATCAATACCATGGGTGAAATGGCCTCCGGCATCGCCCATGAAATCAATCAGCCGCTGTCGGCCATTGTCAGCTACTGCCAGGCCAGCCTCAGCCTGCTGCAGGAAGAAGACCCCGACCTGCCGCTGGTGTGCCGCGCCATGCAGAACGCCGCCCACCAGGCACAGCGTGCCGGCCAGGTTATCCAGCGCCTGCGCGAATTCGTCAGCAAGCGCAATCAGCACCAGAGCCTGCTGGACCCGAACCAGACCGTCAGCAATGCCCTCGCCTTGCTGGAATACGAGCTGCAAAGCCACGATATTCATCTGGAACAGTATTTTTCCGACAAGCTCTCTGCCGTTTATGCTGATAACATTCAGCTGGAGCAGGTGATTTTGAACATATTGCGCAACGCCATCGATGCCATGGAAAGCGTCCATCCCTGGGGCCGACTCATCATCAGCACCGAGCAGGATGCGACACGAGTGCGTATCATGATCGCCGATAACGGCCCCGGCATAGCCGCAGCAGTGCAAGACCAGATATTCGACCCCTTCTTCAGCACCAAACCCAACGGAATGGGGCTGGGACTGGCCATCTGCCAGACGGCCATCGACAATATGGGAGGCCAGATCCTGGCCAGCAACCGCCCATCGGGCGGCGCGCAATTCGTGATCGACCTCCCGGCACTTACCACATTGACAGCACAGCCTGTAGCAGGAGAACAAGTTTCATGAAGTACATGATGCCAACCGTTTTCATCGTGGATGACGATCCGGCCGTGCGCGACTCGCTGGCCTTGCTGATCATGGCCCAGGGCATGCGCACGGTGACTTTCGCCAGTGCCATGGAGTTTCTCGACAGCTATACCGAAGGCGAAATCGGCTGCATGGTGCTGGACATCCGCATGCCGCAGATTACCGGCCTGGCGCTGCAGGAAAAACTGGTGGAACGCGGCGTCACCATTCCCATCGTGTTCATTACCGGCCATGGCGACATCGAACAGTGCCGCCGGGCATTCCAGTCTGGTGCCATCGACTTCCTGACCAAGCCCATCGACCAGAACCGCCTGATCGACAGCCTGCGCAAGGGCATTCGCATGAGCATTCACCAGCAGCAGCAGGAAGAAGAAACCCAGGAAGTCATGCAATTGCTGGACCGCATCAGCGGCCGCGAGCGCGAAGTGCTGGAACTGGTAGCCGACGGCATGTCCAGCAAGGAAATCGCCCGCCAGCTGGACCTGTCGCCGCGCACCATCGAGGTACATCGCGCCAATCTGTTCAGCAAGCTGGGGGTGGATTCGCTGGCCGACCTCATTCGCTTCTACCTCAAGGCACTCGAAGCCACCGGCAAAAAACGCAGCGACGAGTCTTTTTTGAACGAAACGACCGCAAGGCAGTAGAATCGCCCACATGGAACGACTGTTCAAACACGTCTGCCTGGTGGCACGACATAGCAAACCTCAAGTGGTGGAGTCGCTGCGCACGCTGGCCGACCACCTGGCCGCAGCCGGCATCACCGTGTTCGTCGACAAGGAAAGCGCCACGCCGGCCGAAGCCGGCCCGCACCTGCTGATCGAACGCAGCGACATGGGCAAGCTGGCTGATCTGGTCATCGTACTGGGCGGCGACGGCACCATGCTCTCCATCGCCCGCGTGCTGGCCCCCTACCGCGTACCGCTGGTGGGCATCAACCAGGGCCGACTTGGCTTCATGACCGACATCCCGCGCCATGAAATGCTGGAAGCCATCGACGCCATCCTCGCCGGCCACTTTGTCCCGGAAAACCGCATCCTGCTGCAGGCCTCGCTCATCCGCGAAGATGCCGAAGTGGCCAATGCACTGGCTTTCAACGACATCGTGTTCAGCCGTGGCGCGGTAGGCTCGATGATCGAATTCGAAGTCTTCATCGACAACCAGTTCGTCTACAGCCAACGCTCGGACGGGCTGATTGTTTCCACGCCAACCGGCTCCACTGCCTATTCACTGGCTGCCGGCGGCCCCATCCTGCACCCTACGCTGCAGGCCATTGCCCTGGTGCCCATCTGCCCGCAATCGCTGAACAACCGGCCCATCGCCGTTAACGACTCCTGCGAAGTGGAATTCATGCTGACCCGCGGACTGGACGCCCGCGTGCACTTCGATGGCCAATCGCATTGCGACCTGATGGAAATGGACCGCGTGCTGATCCGCCGCTACCGCAACCCGCTGCGCATCCTGCATCCGGTGGGTTACAACTACTACGACATGCTGCGCCACAAGCTTCACTGGGGCGAGCGACTGCTCTGACACGCACACACCATGCTGCTATCCCTACTGGTCAAAGATTTCGTCATCGTTGACAGCATCGCGCTGGACTTTGCCCCCGGCTTCACCGTACTCACCGGGGAAACCGGTGCCGGCAAATCCATCCTGCTGGATGCCCTCGGCCTGCTGCTGGGCGACCGCGCCGAAGGCTCACTGGTGCGCGAAGGTGCCGAAAAGGCAGAAATCAGCGCCGAATTCGACAGCCGGCAACGGCCAGAGATCAAGGTCTGGCTGCAAGAAAACGCCCTGTCCGGCGACGACGACATCGTGCTCATCCGCCGCGTACTGGATAAATCCGGTCGCTCACGCAGCTTTATCAACGGCCAGCCGGCCACGCTGTCCCAGCTCAAACAGTTGGGCGAGTTTCTGGTCGACATCCACGGCCAGCATGCGCACCAGTCGCTGGTAAAGAGCGAAGCCCAGCGCGAACTACTGGACGCCTATGCCGGCAGCAGCTCGCTGGCGCGCGAAGTGCACCAGGCCTGGCAGGAATGGCAAGCCGCGCGCAAGGCACGCAGCGATGCCGACAAGCTGTCACGTGAATCCGAAGTGGAACGCGAACGGCTCACCTGGCAGATCAACGAACTGACCGAACTCGGCCTGCAACAGGACGAATGGGCCGGCCTCAACCAGAGCCACTCGCGCCTGGCCAATGCCGCCGAGCTGGTACAAAGCGCCCAGTACGCCGTGGACACCCTGTCCGAGATGGAGGGCAACTGCCTGTCCGTGCTCACCCAGGTACAAAGCCGACTGAGCAAGCTGGCCAACCTCGACCCGCGCCTGGCCGACACCCTGTCGCTGCTGGATTCGGTCGACGCCGAACTGCGCGAAGTGGTGTACAGCCTGCGCGACTACGCCAGCGATATCGACGAAGACCCCGGCCAGCTGCAACAAGTGGAAAGCCGCATCGACAGCCTGATGAGCATGGCGCGCAAATACCGCGTACAGCCGCAGGAACTGCCGCTCAAGCTGGAAGACTGGCAAGCCCAGCTGGCCGCACTGGAAGCCTCCACCGACAGCGAAGCCCTGGCCCTGGCCGAAACTGCTAGCCTGTCGCGCTACCGCACCCTGGCCGAAGCCCTGTCCGGCAAACGTCGCCAGGCCGCCAGCGAACTGTCCGCCCGCATCAGCAAGGAAATGCAGCAACTGGCGATGAGCAGCGCCCGCTTCGCCATCGAACTGGCCGCACTGGCCGAACCCGGTGCCCACGGCCTGGAATCCATCGAATACCTGGTGGCCGCCAATGCCGGCACCAGCCTGCGTCCGCTGGCCAAGGTAGCCTCGGGCGGCGAACTGTCGCGCATCAGCCTGGCCATGCAAGTGGTGATCAGCCAAGTAGCCAGCGTGCCGACGCTGATATTCGACGAAGTGGACGTGGGGATTGGCGGCCGCGTGGCGGAAGTCATCGGCCACATGCTCAAGCAGCTGGGCCAGCGCTATCAGGTACTGTGCATCACCCACCTGCCGCAGGTGGCCTCCTGCGGCGAGCAGCACTGGCAGGTCAGCAAGCGCGAAGAGAAAAAGCGCGTGGTCAGCCGCATCACCCCGCTGGAGCACGAACAGCGCGTGCTGGAAATCGCCCGCATGCTGGGCGGCGCCGAACTCACCCAGACCACCCGCCAGCATGCCGCAGAAATGCTGGAAATGAACCGTGCAACCCCCTAGCCAAATGGGCTGAGTACGGTTATGATTGCGTCCTCTTTGCCAACGGCGCCAAGCGCCGATGACATGGACACTGCGGAGGTTTGGGTGAGTGGTTTAAACCAGCAGTCTTGAAAACTGTTGAGTCGGCTCCAAAAGCCTTGCAGAATAAGGGTTTCAGAGAATCGTTTCCGCAACTTGCGGAAATCATTTCCGCAACCCGCCAAGTTTTAGGAAGTGTGGCCGAGTGGTTTAAGGCACTTGTCTTGAAAACAAGCGACGGCTAATACCCGTCCGTGAGTTCGAATCTCACCACTTCCGCCAACATAGAAAACGGCCCCAATCGGGGCCGTTTTCTTTTCCGCTACCGCCCCTCACTTGGTCGGCAGCACAGTCTCGCCGACGCGCTGATAAACCGTTTTAGTGATCTGTTTATCGGTGTGGCCCAGCAACTTGCTGGCGTGGGCAAGGTCGGTCTCGCTCGCTGCCTTCGGCCTGATGTCGCGGAACTGGAACTCCCTGATCCGCTTTGCCAGTGCCATATCCCCCGCCTTCTCAGCTGCCTTTGCTGCGGTGTCTCTGGCATCATCAAAACGAGTACGCAGCGTCCATTGGTTCAGCGCGGCCCCGGCCGGCGTGGCCACGATGCACATACTGGTCAACTTGGTATCGCGAGCGCGCGCCCGGATACGATCAATCAACTGGCCCAACATCGTGCGACCAGTGTCCGGATCGTCCAGCAGGATGCGCAGCTTCTTACCTGACGATTTTTGTGTCTTATTTGGCTTTACTTCCAGTGCACCGTCCCGGATGTCGGAATAGCGCATTTTCAAAACGTCTGCGGGGCGCTGGCCGGTCAGGTAGTTCAAGTCCATGGCATCCCGCAATTCCACGCAGGCCGCACCGTAGACCGCATCCCATACGGCAGCATCTGCATAGAAATCCCTCGGTGTTTCCTTGTTCTTGCGCACGCCCTTCACCGGGTTTTCGCGAGCGGTATACCCCCACTCCCTGGCCATGTTGAATACATGGGAGAACAGCGTAATTTCGCGATTGGCGCGCACCGGAGCGACAGCACCGCGCTTGTCGCGGTACTGGGCAATGAACTGCGGCGTGATGGCATCGATCGGAGCGCCGTCAAAGACTTTGCGCAACTTGCCGAGGCACCCCAAATTCTCCCGCTGAGTGGACACGGCCTTTGTTGGCAGAATCTCACGCTCGTACCGGTCGAAGATGTAGCGCATCAGGCCGGTCTCCGGCGGCCGGTCTTGACACTCAAGCTCCGCCCACTTGCGCTTTGCTTCGTTCAGATCGTGGCCAAGCGGAATCTCGATCCGACGCCCGGAAGCGTCGCGGCCATTGTAAAAATAGGACTCCCACACCTTGCCGCTCTTCATGGTGCGCACGCGGCGCAGCATCCTGGGCGGCAAATCACGGTGGGTCGACTTGGGTCGCATAGGACTTACCCCAGTGCAGTAAAGTCAGGCTGCCAGCTTTGTTGCACCCCACCATTGCCAGCAGTGGGTTTCACCCCAGCCAGGCGCATGCGTGCATACCAGCGGCCAACAATGGGTCGCCCCGCCGCATTCACGACGTAGGCCCACCCGTTCTTATCAAGCCATTCGCGCTGACTTGCGATGTGCTTGTATCCCGTCACCTCGACCAGCTCATCGGCCGTAAGCAGTTCCGTTGTGCTCATGTGTGCTCCTACGGCGTCTTGATGCAGGGAGACAGGCAAGCCCCGGCGAGGGCATCCCCCACCCCATCAGGCTGCGGGGCGGCGGCGAGCATGGCGCGGTATGACGTTTTCAGAAGAGGATCAATTTCAATATCCTTCCTGAAATTCACATGGGCAGAGTCCAGCATTCCGCGCGTCGGCTCCTTCGGCACCAGCTTCCACCCCTCCGGCACCGCCACCCGCTGCGGGGATGGCTGGGCGGCGAGGCAGGCTTCAAGCTCGACTTTGTCAGATTCATCACCGAAAAAACGCGCTACGGGAATCGGCATTCCAAAGGATTGGTCATCCTCCCGGCTGATGTAGCAAATTTCATCGCCGCGTAAAAAAAGCTTCCGTTGCTCAGTCATGGTTGGTGCTCCATTGGTTGGTACGGCATGAGGGCGCTGTAACCTTCATCGTTCCATTGATCTACGACCTCCTGTAGCTGCGAAATCTGCACCCACGGCGTTCTGTATTCACAATCCTTGCAGCCGACACGGTATGGACTGTCAGCTCCTTGCCCCTTGCGAAAATCCTTGCGCTCAACTCTTGCTTTACCGGCGCAGCGAGGGCAATACCGCAATCTGTATTTGACGTCAGCCATCCATCACTCCTTCCCGGCTGCGGCGAGGGCGGCTTCCAAGCGAATTGCAGCGGTGCTGTAATTGGCAGAGCGCATATCCTCGCGGGCTTGTCTCAACAAATCCACCAGCTGATTGACCGGCGCGGGGCTGACGTGCTCGGTCAGCACGTAGTCAACAAATGGGCCGGAATCTGCAATGCCGTGGCTTCCGTCATAGCCATCATCTGGCACCGGTACTTGTTTGGTAGTGCCAAGCACTACACCCCAGTACACGTTTTCCACTTCATCCGGCCAGCCATCAGCTGCATCCTCACGGTAGCTATCGATGCTGTCTTGTGCTGCTTGCTTGGCTTCCGCTTTGGTGTTGTATGTTTCAAAACCGTTGTCAGGTTCGTATGCGAAGAATTTACACGCCACCGCCTCGCCGTCCGGGGCGGGTTGCTGGGCCTCGTGCAGCGTCGGCAGCCCGCACTTAGGGCACGGATATTCACCATACTGGCCAATATCAATCTGCCCGCATTTCTTGCAAGCCTCCCCACTCCCAGCCGGGGCGTTACAGGCTTGGCAATTGGCAAGATTTTCCAGTGCAATAAAATTGGCGTCATCCATTTCTCCGCCATCCCCCACCCCATCAGGCTGCGGGACTGTGGGCCGATACTCAACGCACGCAGTGACGGTATCGAAGCCGTCCAACGGGCAGGTCTTGTTGTATCGCTGGCAGGTCGGGCACAGATGGGCATCACCATCAGGTTGCAGGGCGGCAATCGAGCAAGCGTAAAGCTTGGTGCCGTAGTCAAGAGCACTGTGGTTTAGGATCTTCAGGCGACCTTGCTGGTCGATTTCTGCCACCACTACCATCGTCTTGTCGCAAGCAGCCTGAGCTGCGTCCCAACCGATTCGCATACTGTCCACCCATAATGTCAAATAGTGACCATCTCGCTTGGCTAATACTTTGTCCATGTAGGCGTATCCATGCTCTTTAGCCACTTGCAGAACCGCTGCCTCAAACGCCTGATCTTTCATTTCAGTCCCCTCGCTTTCATGGCTTCCAGCAGGATGTCCTGCACCTGGCGCTTGGTCTGCAAGCGGTCGAGGATCAGGTCATCGACGGTGTCGTCGGCCAAGATGTAATGGATAAATACCGGTCGGTCGTGGCCGGCCTGCAGCTGGCGGGTCGGCCCAACGCGTTCGATAATTTGCTGGTGCTCTTCCAGGTTCCAGTTGACCGAGAAGAACGCCAGGATGTTGCCGCCGTCCTGCAGGTTCAGGCCGTGGCCTGCGGATGCCGGATGTGCAAAGAGAAGCGGAATACGGCCCGCGTTCCAGTCTCGAATCGTTCCAGGATCAGCATCCAGTTGCCGACCTTTAGGGAAAGCCCTTTGGAGCCGGGCGAGGTCGGATTTGAAGTGGTAGGCCACCAGTACTGGCATGCCGGCCGCTTCTTCCACAATCTCTTCAAGTGCTGCAATTTTTTCATCGTGAATCACTTTCCATTCAACTGCGTCTTCGCCCACGTAGGCCGCGCCATTCGCGATCTGCAGGCACTTCATTGTTTTGGCCGCTGCGCCGAAGGCTTCGATCTCTTCGCCCTCGATCTCCATGAACATGGTTTTCTCCATGTCCCGGTACAGCTCACGCGCGGCCGGAGGTAACTGCACCCTGATGGTGTTGACCACCGGCTCGCGCAAATCAAAATAGTCACGACCATCGACGGTCAGGCAGATGTCGCGCAGCCTGTCCTGAATCTCGCCCTGGGCATGCGGCATCGGCTGGAGCTGAACGGCATGCGGATCGCTACCAACGCGTAGCTGCTGGAACCAGCGGTCAGTGAAGGCATTGAAGGTGCGCCCAAGCCGGACGCCCTTGTCCAGGAACCAGGCCTGCCCCCACAGATCCACCAGCCCGTTTGGACTGGGCGTGCCGGTCAGCTCGATAAAGCGATCGACCTTCACGTGCGCCACAGTGGCCAGGGCTTTGGCCCTGAGCGTGCCCTGCCGCAGCCGGAAGCCCTTGAGTTTGGTCGACTCGTCTACCACCACAGTCTTGAAGGGCCACGCGTCCTTCAGTGCTTCCACCAACCACGGCAGGTTTTCGAAGTTGATGGTGTAGATGTGCGCCTTGGTATTCAGGGCGGCCTTGCGCTCGATTGCGGTACCGGTCACGGCCTTCACCTTCAGATGCTGCAGGTGATCCCACTTGCTGGCCTCATCAGGCCAGGTGGATCTGGCCACGCGTAACGGGGCGACAACCAAAGCCGGGAAGGCGTCCTCTACCAAATCAAGGATGTCCAGGGCGGTCAGGGTGCTGACTGTCTTGCCGAGACCCATCCCGGCCCAGACGCCGCAGCGCTGGTTGGTCAGAATGTAGTCGATGATGACGTCCTGGTATGGGCGCGGAGTGAAGGCTTGGCTCACCGCAGCACCTCGTCTACGCGCTCAAAACTGTCCACCACCTCGACACGCTGGCCAAGGTTGCGCATGCGCTTGTGCTCGCGCAGCTGGTGGGGCTTGGGGACAACGCCCGGGGCTTTCAGCTCTACCCAGATGCAATGGCCGGGCAGCATGATGTAACGGTCAGGCGCACCGTTGCGGCCGATCCAGCGCACTTTCCGGCACTCGCCGCCAAGGCGCTTCACTTCGTCTACCAGGTAGTTTTCGATATCGGATTCGCGCATGGTCAGTCCTTTCTGTAGCGGTAGTCTTCGAAGCCAGCCGCTGCCAATGGCAAGCCGGTGGCCCATTCCGGGTTCGTGGCCATCAGATCGGCCAGGTGCTCAGCGTTGTAAAACTCGTTGTCAGGGGCTTCGGTGATGTTCTCGTCGTGTACCGAGAGCACGATGTCGTAACCCGCTTGCTCGATGGCCGGCATGTTGGCCCCGAGAATGTCCCGGCTTGCCGCTTGGGTGACGTTCTCCACCAGCTTGCCGCCGTAGGTCTTGAGCCGGCCCCACTTGCGGCTGTACTGGTTGATGCCAAGGTAGGAAAGCTTGCCGTCGTCTACCTGCGGGCCTGGGTAGCAGAGGTTGCGACCGGATGGCAGCGCTACGCGGAGCCACATGGAAACGCGCTGGACCTTCAGGCGGCGCACTTTGAAAACCTGACCGGGCGTAGCCGTGGCCATAACGGCGGCCGTTTCCAGCTCTTTCCAGAAGGCGGTGGTTTCAGGATGTGCATAGCGCCACAGACGCTTGAGGGAATCGCACACAACCCAGGCTTTGTCAGTCAGGCCGAAAGTCGGTCGACGATTGAGCTTCGTCCACGCCAGCGCGCTGTTGGATTCGTTGATGATCGCCTGTGGGATGGCAGGCATCGCAAGGTCGGCCATCTCCTCGAGGTCGATGTTGTAAGCTGCGGCGAAGGTGAGGAACGCGCCGACACCACCTTCATACCCCAGCGCCAATTCCATGACCTTGCCGATCTGGCGCATGGCCTTGTCGACGTCCTCCGGCCGGATACCGAACGCCTTGGCGTAAGCCAGCTTGTACAGGTCATGACCGATACCCTTGTCGTAATCCGCAAAGGCATTGAGCTTCCACTGTTCGCCCGCCAACCACGCGAGCATGCGGCCTTCAATGTTGGACAAGTCGGCCACCACCAGCTTCTTTTCCGGGGGTGCGATGATGCAGCCACGGATGGCGCTGCTAGTCAGCTCCATGACGTTGGTCGGGGCGACCAGGTCGGCGCAGCCAGCCTTGATTGCGCCAATGCCCATATCGATCTCGTCCTGGCCCAGCACTGGGCGCGGCAAGTTCTGAGGCTGAAACAGACGACCAGCCCAGCGGCCGGTACGGCTGGCGCCATTGAACTGCAGCGTGCCGCGCAGACGTCCGTCTTTGCTGACGCCCTTGAGCAAGGTCTTGTACTTGCTGGTGCTGGTGGTGCTGGCTTGCATGCGGATGGCCAGCAGCTCGCGCAGCTCGGGCGGTAGGTCTGGGTCGGTAATGCGGCGCTCGAGGGTGCTCTGCTGCAGGTCTGGCAGCTCAACACCATAGGCTTCGAGCATGTGCCGCAGCATGGCATCGCGCTTGGTGGCCGACTCTACGGCACCACCAGTCAGCTGCTTAGTACGGGCGGCAAGCTTCTTCTGTGCGCCATTGACCGCATGGATTGCGCCCTGGGCGAGGTCGAGGTCAACAAGAAAACCGCGATCATTGATCCGCTGATCAAGGTGCCACAAGGCCAGTTCATCGCCTTGGTAATTCCACTTTGGCAGTTTGGCCGCCAGTACACGCATGGCTTCGATATCAGAGGCCGCGTAGCTGACGAACCGTGCCCAGTCGTCCGGATGGGTGGCACTGGTGGCGCGGCTGATCTTGCTGTTGGCCGGGCGGGGTTTGCAGAACAGCTGGATCAAGCCCTTGCCGGCCTTGTCCTTAGCCTTGTCAGTGGGCAGACGGTATATCTCGCACAAGTCACTCAAGCTGCCGGGCAACGAGTGGGCCAGCGCCTGGACCATGGTGTCACGCCAGCGGCCGCGATTCTCGGCAGCGGCCTTGGCCGCTTTGCAGGGTGCCGCGTGACGCAGGACAGTGCGGTCGAACTGGGAGTTATGGGCGTAGATCAGTACCTCTGGATCTTCTAGCGCTTCGTACAGGTCGATCGGAACGTGCACGACGTGCTTATTCTGGGTGCAGTCCCACACTTTCACCGGCCCGTCGCCAATTGCGTAGGCAAACAACATGACTTCTGCGCTTTCAGCGTAAGCGTGGGTGCCGTGGGTAATCGGCACTTCGCAGTATGTTTCCAGGTCCAGATATAGAGGGGGCTTCATCTTATTCTTTCTCGGTGTCTTTCCTTCCGAATGCCCTCGGCGTGAGCCAAGGGCATAGAGCAGGATCAGATGGGCATTTCGTCCGTACCCACGATTTCCAGCTTGCGCTTGAAAGGGGGCTGGGCTGACGGCGCGGCGCTCAGGTCGATGGTGGTCTTGCCGACCTCCTGCAGGCTGGCGTGAATCGCATTCAGCGCCGTGGCTCCAATGTGCTGGGCCGGGCTGAATTCGACCTGGTCAGGGGTGCAGCGCGGTTCGTCCTGCAGCAGCACGGATACGGTGCCATCCGGCTCGTCGCGGATCATGATGAGAATGAGCGCCATGGTTAAACCAACGCCTCCTCTTCCACCGCGTCGAACTCGTCTTCGGTAGCCGCACCGCCACCGGCGAAGGCATCGCCGTCGCGCAGGAACTGGACACCGCGCAGGCTGGCGTTGATGCGCTTGCCGTAGTTGTTGTCCTGGGCCCACAGCTCAACGGACGCATTCACGTAGCAGCCGGCATAAGGCTTGCCATCGGACGGCAGCAGCGGCGAGCGGTCCTTGTCGATGACCAGGGGGCGGGTCTTGTTGCGGGACGACACGAAGTGGTTGCCCGGAAAACCGGCGTAGTCGGCTTTGGTATCGCCGTCATGCAAGGCGGTGCGGTCCTTGGCCATGATTTCCTTCTTCACGGCAGGCCATTTGGCACCCCACTTGTCTTTGCCGATGGTCTCGAAGGCCGCTTCCAGTTCCGCAATGGCCGGATGGTCCGGGGTCATCAGGAACACGGCGGAGAATGCGGGTTCACCTTCACCGTTTACGGTCTTGGCTTCGAACAGGGCCGGGAAGGCCAGGCGTACGTCATTCAGCTTGATTTTCATTTTCGTAATCCTCGGTTTTGAAGAAGGTCGGGTACTGCTGCTTAATCCGGGTGGTGGTGGTGTCAATCGCCTTCTGCCGCTTACCCGGATCGCTTGCAGACGGCTCGGTTTTCGCTGCTCGCATCAAAGCGAGTTGCGCTTCAAGGGGTAGCAGCAGATGGTTCATACGAGGCTTTCTTCCGTAACGTCCTCGAATTCATCCACTGTCGGCGTGATCACCAGCGCGGGGCGCTTGTCCGATTCAGGCGCCACAGAGGGCTTGCCGTCGGCTTGGGTGATCAAGGCCTGCAGCTTGGGCCACTGGCGCGGGCCAATCGTCCCTGCCTTGTGGAGCTTCTCGGCAGTGGTCGGGCTGATCAGGGTGAAGTCGTACATTTCCTCGGTTTTCAGGCGCATGCCCTTGAGGGTGGTCTCCACCTCGACCGGGTCACCCCACTTGCGGGAACCACGACGCCCTTCCACCAGCTTGAAGCCCGGCACCGCGTGACCGGCGAACAGCTCGGCTTCAGCCTTGGCGCGGACGGCCTTGCAGAAGTCCTCGATCAGATCCACTGCGCTCAGCAGGTTACCCAGGGTGGCGTTGTCGTATTGACGCTGGGCGGAGCCCGCCAGCTGCGGCGCGATGGGTTGCGAGACGTCAACAAAGTCGTCGGCCACCGTGTCGAGAACGTGCTTGGTCAGCGCTGGGCAAGTCGCCTTGGCGCGGCACCAGCGGCAGCCCTTTTCAGACGGGAACAGGTCTTCAGCCCTCACGTCGTCAGGTGTCTTGCCGACAAACTGAATGGCGATGGCACTGCGAGAGCGGACGCTACGGATGAACTTGGTCAGATCCTGGCCTTCACCGCCGCGATCAACGGGCAAATCCCATTCGCTGACGTGGTTCAGCCGCGGCTGGTGGATGACCATGCGTACCGACTGAATGTCGTGGATAAGGGAGAGCTCTTCGTACGCCGCAGCGGCGTAGATCCCGAGCTGCTCATTTCCTACCGCGTCGACCTTCACGCCACGGCCGTATTTCAAATCGCAGATGATCAGCTCAGTACCCAGGATCACTACCGCGTCACTGGTGCCCGCAGCGCCCTGCTCTCCGGTCAGAGATTCGATCGGGAGACGCTGCTCGACCATCAGCTCGCCGCCCAGGGCGCGAACGTAATCGACGTACTGCTGTACGAAGCCAGCCATCTCGGCATCGACCTGGTGGGTCTTGTCTTCACCAAAACTGATGTCCATACCAACGAAGCGCTCGGCCTCGCAATCCGACGTCAGGCAAAGTTCAGCCAGCGCGTGGGCTGCACTGCCTTCGTCGGCAAACTCGCTACCTTGGTCGGGGTACTGAGCGTGGAGCGCGACACTTCCTGCGCAGTGCAGCCAGCGCGATGCGCTAGAGGGGGAAAGTTGTGCGTGGGCCATGACTTAGACCTCCTTGAATTCGCCGGTGGCGGTCAGTACGTACCAGGTGTCGGGCTCGATGCCGTTTTCACCCACCTTGCTGGCGCGAATGTGGACCAGAGAGCCGTCGTCCTCATCGCGGTAGCAAACAACAATTGCGCCGCCCTCACTGGCACGGGCGCGTCCTTCGATACCGAAAGAACCTGCAACGGAGGCTTTGCCACTTACCTCGGCCGCCGACCGGTTGCCGGCGTTGGTTGCCGCCGAGTAGTCGCCGGTGTTGGTTGCCG